>NZ_JHYO01000007.1 GCF_000688235.1 Terasakiella pusilla DSM 6293
CCAGAAACCAGCGATAGGCCACATTGACCTCAATCTCGCGCACCAACTGACGCTCGGAGCGAATGCCAAAGAGATAACCGACCAGTAAAGCCTTAAACAACATAGTCGGATCAAGCGGAGGTCGACCATTATCGGCGCAATATAAAGGCGCCACTTTGTCGTGAATGAAACTGAAATCAATATGCGCATCAATTTTGCGCAAAAGATGGTTGGACGGAACCAGACTATCCAGACTGACCATCTCAAGTTCCGTTTGTTGAGGACCGCGTTTTTTAAGCATTCCTCATTGAATCACAAAGGCCTCGCCAAGGCGAGACCTTTGTCAGCAATCTGAAACGGCCCGCACATGCTGGGCCGTTTTTTTTATACATTATCCGAGGTAGTTCAACTATCTTCATAGCCCAAAACCATATCGCGCAACGTTACGATCCCAACGGGGTTGCGTTCATGATCAACCACTAGCGCACGAGACAGGCTGTAGCGCACCAACAAACGCACAGCATATTTAATGTTCATTTCCGCAGCGACTGTCAAAACGGGCTTGGTCATGATCTCATAAACACTGGTGCGTTCTGCCGCACGATCCGTCGCCACAACCTCGCGGGCGATATCGCGAATGGTCAAGACGCCAAACTCATCACTCTCGTCATTTCGTTCTACGACAAGCGAGGCCACATTTGCACTGCGGATCACCTCAATAGCCTCAGCAACCGATGCCACGCGACCGATTGTTTTAACCTCTGGCGTCATCACATCGCTTACACGCACGAATTTTTTCTCAGTCATACTTCACCTGCTATTTCTTCCATAATTTTAGGCAATTGAGTGTTCAGCCCCACGGCATCTTCAATATCAATTTGGAAAGCCAGACCGGCGCCCTGATTTTTATCAAAGCCACCTGCTTCGCAAATATGTTCCAAAATCCGTCGCGCTGATGTGCCTGCCACCAAAAACAAGATGACATCGCGATTTGACGTCAGCTCTAGACCCATAAACCCTTTTTCAGGGGTTAGGCCTTCGCCACGAACGGAACTGATGGTTGTTGCCCCCGTCGCACCGGCTTCGCGCGCCGCTTCGGTCACAACGTCTGTCAAGCTATCGTCAACCATGGCAACGATCAGTTTTAAATTCATGATTTCCTCCGAGATGAAGAGAGTTCCGTTTTCGCCTTTGCACGTTTTGCCATCCACTCGGCAAGTAAAGCGTAAGCTAAAACAGACATAATTGGAAACACACTCGCAAAAGCGATCAGGCCAAAGCCGTCCAGCAACGGGCTACGCCCCGGTACGGTGGATGCCAACCCAAGCCCAAGCGCGGCAACCACTGGCACGGTCACCGTAGATGTTGTCACGCCGCCGCTATCGTATGCAAGCGGAATGATTGTCTTGGCTGCAAAAAAAGTTTGTATGATCACAATGACATACCCGACC
Source organism: Terasakiella pusilla DSM 6293 (assembly GCF_000688235.1). Classification (GTDB taxonomy): domain Bacteria; phylum Pseudomonadota; class Alphaproteobacteria; order Rhodospirillales; family Terasakiellaceae; genus Terasakiella; species Terasakiella pusilla. The sequence continues at coordinate 1,431 of NZ_JHYO01000007.1, forward strand.
ATAATATAAACGGGCAGGGATGTCCCGGTCACAATCCTGAATGCCCCAAGCGCCACACCAATTGCGACACCAAGCGCGACAGCTGCCCGCAATCCCCTGGCACTGATCTTACCGCTTGAAATTTCTTCCGCCTTCAGCGCCACCGCTATCAAGGAAGGTTCTGCAACCGTTGTTGAAAAACCGATCGCAGCGGCAAACAAGTAAACCCAATAATAGTCATGCCATTCCAGTATCACACCTTCTTCGCCACCGGACAGAAATTTTGGGTCCGACAGTTGCGTCGCCATCGTTTCCCCAAGCGGGAACAAGGCTTGTTCCAACCCGACCAAAAATAACGTCAGCCCCAGCAGAACATAAACAAACCCGATCAGGATTTTTTTAAAGTTCGGCACGCGCTTGCGAATGATCAGAAACTGAAATCCCAACAAAATGGCGAGAATTGGCAGAACATCCCGACCTGTCGAGATTGCCGCACGAAAAATATCGAACACCCAATCCAGCATCACATCACCATGCCGAACAGCAGAACAAAAATCATAGGCGTCAAACTGGCGAAGGCGATCAGACCAAACCCGTCAATCATCGGGTTACGTCCCTTGATGGTATGCGCAAGGCCAACCCCTAACGCCGTTACCAAAGGCACGGTAACTGTAGAGGTTGTGACCCCACCACTATCATAGGCAATCCCCACGATCTCCGGCGGTGCAAAATTTGTAATGATGATCACAAGGACATAGCCCCCAATAATAAAATACTGGATAGGCCAGCCCTTCAAAATACGAAAGACACCCAAAACAATGGCAAATCCCACCGACAGGGCAACAACCATACGCAATTCGAACGCATAGGCCCCTTGAGCCTCAACTGTTTCGGGGATTTGGCCTCCTTTTGCGGCAATTTCCGCAGCTTCTGCCGCGACCGCGATCAAGGCAGGTTCCGCAACCGTGGTTCCAAACCCCAAACAAAAAGCAAAAGAGAAAAGAGCGATCAGGCTTCCTTTTCGGGCAAAGGCATTTGCCATGCTTTCCCCCAGCGGGAAAAGACCCATTTCAAGCCCTTGGATAAACAAGGCAAGGCCTAACACCACCAAAAATAAACCCGGTATCACTTTATCCAGGTTAGGAAAGGGTTGCTGTAACACCACAATCTGAAAAAAGGCGATAACCAAAATAATGGGTGCCAGATCTCGCAATGCCCCTAAAAATAAGCCGAGAAACTGTTTAATACCCGAATTCAATGCCATTAACAAAAGCACCTTTAAAAAATTAATGCTTACTATTAATGCATTTAGATCGAAACTACAAGTTAACGCTTAATGACATACAGATGAACAGAGGCAGAGCGTCCACGCACATCGGTTGAACCAATACTCTCCAACTCAATATGCTTAATCAATTTCGCCGTGTCTTCAGAAATCAAAATATCTGTACCAAATTGCTTGTTTAGGTTCTCAATACGCGCCGCCAGATTTACTGTATCCCCATGTACTGTATAGGTCAGACGTCCTTTCGCCCCGACAGCACCAGCAACAACATTGCCCGTGTTCAACCCGATCCGGCCTTTCAAGGAAATGCCATCGAATTTTTTATGATGCAACAGGTCCTGAATTTCAATTGCTGCATTCAAAGCATTCTCTGCATGATGTTCGGATTGAATAGGGACGTTGAAGGTCGCCAAGACCGCATCCCCCTGAAACTGTGTCACCACACCACCATGACGTTCCAGAATGTCTACCACCTCGCTAAAATAACAATTCAGGACAGAGACGATGCGTTCCGGCCCGACCTCTTCCGTCAGTTTTGTAAATCCTGCAATATCAGAAAACAAGATGGTCGCCTGCGTCGAAATCGGTTTCAACTCGCCATTTTCGTGCATTAGAGAAGCAGCGATGGACTCTGGGACATATCGCCCGAACACTTCCCGGATCATGTCCCGTTCCCGCAGTCCCTCAATCATATCATTGACGGCCAAAGCCGCTTGATCTAGCTCTTTTAAACGGCTACGCGGAAGGGGGCTAATCGGATTCATCAAACCTTTTCTAATCCAGATCGCCGTTTCAGCAAGCCGAATAATGGGACGCGCAATTTTACGCCCCACCTTAACCGATAGAATCACCGAGATAATCAGAACAACAAAACCCGCACCCGCCATTTCAAACAATTGGGTCGTCGCCGTAACGTCAGATTTTTCCGCATTGATATAAACCCCTGTGATCCACGGTATGCGCCCGAACCGGGTCAGCTTACGCGTTGCGACAAGGTGCATGTCGTCATCAATGCGCGCGACATTAACATCCACATCTTCAAAGGGAGCAATCAATCTTGCAGGCTGCACATCCCGACTGCGCAGTTTAATCAATTTGGTATCAAAAAACTCACTTACACGAGGTAACGGAATTTCACCTTTCCCCTCAACCCAGTCCGCTTTCTTTGATTGCTCCAGTGTGATCGTGCGTCCACTAATCAATAACGGGTGGGCAAGGATATGATCATCCCCATACAGGATAAACGGTGTTAAAAACCGGTCTTTGGAGGTTTCTAAAATCTGCTTTGACAGTTCCGCAACGGTCACCCCGATAAACAAGACCGCTTTTAGCTCCCCATCCTGATAAAGTGGGGCACGGACATCAATGACGGTTTGTTCCAAAGCCTCATAATAAAAAAGCTCCCCCCAGACAAAAGGCTTAACTCCGTTCATAACCTCAAACAAACGGGTATTGTTTTCATCACTTACCTGTTTTTCAACAAGCCATTCATTCGTTTTCCTGAGAATAAAACGGGCATATCCATCAGGGTATTGAATGCCGGCCCCCGTCACATTGGGCGTCGCCCCCAAAATACCTCTTAAAAAAACCTCAACCTGTTCATAGTTATCAACATCCAGCTTTCCATTCTCGACCTGATCACTAAACCATGATGCCTGATATTCAACCGGCACCAACAGTTTCTCGACCTTGCTTTGCATCTTGTCCAAAACAGTTTCGATCAGCATATGGTGGTAGTCTTTGGTTAAACGTGCCGTTGAGCTTAGACCCAAGTATAAAACAACAGCGACTGCCAACAGAATCAATCCACCAAACCCGATAAAAAGGACATTCTGTATAGATTGCCGGGGAAAGGTTATTTTTCTCCATAAATTCATAGAGTTAGACCAAGCCTGCCATATGTTGATGAAAAATAAACTGCTTCCTTGAACCGAGAAACAGGATTAAGGTACAGTGTGCACCAAAACTTCATCCCTTAACAAGAAAAACTAAAATGCAACTCGCTGATTTTGTTCATCTTCGTATTCATACTGCCTACTCCCTCTCCGAAGGTGCCATCCGAATAAAAGAGCTCCCCAAATGGGTCGAGAGCGAGAATATGCCTGCGATCGCCATGACCGACACCAACAATATGTTTGGCGGTTTGGAATTTTCACAAACCATGTCTGGTGCAGGTATTCAACCTATTATCGGCTGCCAGCTTTCCATTGTTGCTCAAGCAAGCAATACAGAAAACAAGGGGATGAAGGGCCGTCAGGTTGGCCCCGCAGAACCAGATCAAATTGTACTCCTTAGTCAAAATGAGGCCGGATACCTCAACCTGATGAAGCTCGTCAGCCGCGCCTTCCTGAACTCCCCCGAAGGCCTCGATCCACAGGTACCACTAGATGATGTGCTAGATAACAATGAAGGGCTGATCTTGCTAACCGGCGGCCACAAAGGGCCGATCGGGAACCTGCTTCTGGAAGGCGAAAAAGAAAAAGCAGAATCAGTTTTATCTAAAATTAACAGCGCACTACCTGGTAGAGTTTACGTAGAACTTCAGCGCCATAATATGCCTGAGCAAAATCAGATCGAACCCGATATGATTGATCTAGCCTACAAACTGGACATTCCACTCGTTGCGACAAACGAAGCCTTCTTCCCCACAAAAGATATGTTTGAGGCCCACGACGCCCTGATCTGTATTGCAGCCGGAAGCTACGTGGATCAGACGGACCGACGCAAGCTAACGCCAGAACATTACCTAAAGTCGCCCGCAGAAATGCGCGAGCTGTTCAAAGACATTCCCGAAGCGTGCGACAACACACTGATTATTGCACAACGCTGTGCTCAAAAGGTCCAAAACATTGACCCGATCCTGCCGCCGTTTGACTGTGGGGAAGGGCGAAACGAGGCCGACGAACTTCGCAAAATGTCTGAAGACGGCCTTAAACGTCGCCTTGAAAAGGATGAATTCAAGGAGGGAATGACACCGGAAGAACGCGACGCCATTGCCAAACCATACTGGGAGCGTCTGGATTACGAACTGGGGATCATCAACCAGATGGGTTTCCCCGGCTACTTCCTCATCGTTGCCGACTTCATCCAGTGGGGCAAAGAACATGACATTCCCGTCGGGCCGGGCCGTGGTTCCGGTGCGGGCTCACTTGTCGCCTACGCTCTGACGATTACCGACCTTGACCCGCTTAAATATCAACTCCTCTTCGAACGCTTCCTCAACCCGGAACGTGTGTCCATGCCTGACTTCGATATCGATTTCTGTCAGGATCGACGCGAAGAAGTCATCAAGTACGTTCAGGATAAATACGGTTACGATCACGTCGCCCAGATCATTACCTTTGGTAAATTACAGGCCCGCGCGGTTTTGCGCGATACAGGTCGCGTCTTGCAGATGCCTTTTGGTCAGGTTGACCGTATCTGTAAGTATGTGCCAAACGATCCCGGCAAAGCCATGACCGTTTCCGAAGCGTTAGAAGCCATCCCCGAATTTAAGCAGGAAGTTGAAGACGACGACACCGTCAAGCGCATGGTTGGCATTGCGAAAAAGCTGGAAGGCTTGTTCCGTCATGCCTCCACCCATGCGGCGGGGGTTGTGATCGGGGATCGACCACTTGATAAGCTGGTTCCCCTATACCGAGACCCGAAATCCGACATGCCCGTCACCCAGTTCAACATGAAATTTGTTGAGCAAGCAGGCCTCGTGAAATTTGACTTTTTGGGCCTGAAAACCCTGACAGTTATCTCTACTGCCCTCAAATTCATTAATGCCAAGCGTGAAACACCGCTTGATATCTCACAAATCCCGCTAGATGACAAACCGACTTACGAAATGTTGGGTCGCGGGGAAGGCGGGGGCGTCTTCCAGTTGGAATCCGAAGGGATGCGTGGCGTCCTGCGTTCCATGAAACCTAACCGTCTTGAAGACTTGATCGCGGTCGTGGCCCTGTACCGACCGGGGCCGATGGATAACATCCCCAGCTACATTAAGCGGAAACACGGTCAGGAAGAACCAGACTACCTTTACCCGACGATCGAACCCATCCTGAAAGAAACCTACGGGATTATGATCTATCAGGAACAGGTCATGCAGATCGCGCAGGTCATGGCGGGCTACAGCCTTGGTGGTGCGGATTTGCTACGTCGTGCGATGGGTAAAAAAATCGCTGAGGAAATGGAAAAACAGCGAAAATTGTTCGTTGACGGTTCCGTTGAACGAGGCGTTCCCCAAAAGAAAGCCAGCGAAGTCTTCGACATCATGGCAAAGTTTGCATCCTACGGCTTCAACAAATCCCACGCAGCGGCCTATGCTTACGTTGCTTATCAAACGGCTTATCTAAAAGCCAACTATCCTGCCGAATTTATGGCGGGCATCATGTCGCTTGACTTGAACAACACAGATAAACTGAACAGCTTCAGACAAGAACTCGACAAACTTAAAATTCCACTACTGCAACCGGACATCAACAAGTCTCAAGTCATCTTCAGTGTAGAAGAAATCCCACATCCGAACGAAGAGATCGGCGGCACCATAAAAGCAGTGCGATACGCTTTATCTGCCATTCGAAATGTGGGCGACGCCGCCATGGTCTCTCTGGTTGCAGAGCGTGATAAAAATGGCCCCTACAAAGATCCGTTTGATTTCGCAAACCGCGTAGACAATAAAAGCATCAACAAGCGGATCATGGAAAACCTCGTCCGCGCAGGCGCGTTTGACAACATTAACAGCAACCGCCGACAAGTGTTCGACGGAATTGAGACGCTGATCAAACATTCCAACCTTGCTGCGGAAGAAAGAAACTCAGACCAGATTGGTATGTTCGGGGCCGATGATACGGCTGCAAAAAAAGCAGCTCAACTCCCCAATGTACCAGACTGGCCATTGATGGACCGATTGCGCGAAGAAGCCTCCGCTATCGGCTTTTACCTATCAGCCCACCCGTTGGACGCCTACAAGACAACACTTAAACGGATTGGTGTTAAGACTTATACGGAAATTTTCCAAGGCGGCATCTCCGGGCCCGTTAAGATGGCCGGCACCGTCATCAGCAAACGAGAAAAGATTTCACAAAAAGGCAATCGCTTTGCCTTTGTTCAATTGTCAGACGCCACCGCAGCCTTTGAGATTGCGGTCTTTTCTGAAGCCCTGTCTGTTTCGCGCGATTATCTGGAACCCGGACAGTCGGTCTTTATTATGGCGGCGGCGCAATTTGAAGAGGAAAGCGTCCGCTTTATCGCAAACGGCATCGAGCTGCTGGATGTAAAAGCCGCACGCGCCTCTGCTGGCCTAAAGGTTTACATCGAAGATCAAAGCGCCGTCCCGCTAATGAAAGAGCTTCTGGAACGCGAAGGCAAGGGCAGGGGGAACGTACTCATTATGGCCCGTGTGGATGCGACAACCGAAGCGGAAGTACATCTTAATCAAGGCTACAGAATCACCCCAAGCCTGCTGCAAGCAGTAAAAGCCGTACCCGGCATTGCAGACGTACAGGAAGTCTAATGCGCTGTCTGCTCGGCGATTATTATTTTTCACTTGCTTTTTGAGCCAATAAAGCTTATCAAGCGCGCCTTAACTTCACACGTAGGGATTTACGGGCCCATGGGGAGACATCCCATGACTCGATCCGGTGTTCTTAAATGAACCATCACCCCCTACGGAGGATCAACCGGAAAAGGATTTATAAGATGGCACTGCCAACCTTTACTATGCGCCAGCTTCTGGAAGCTGGTGTCCACTTCGGACACAACACTCGCCGCTGGAACCCAAAGATGGATCAATATCTCTTTGGTGTCCGCAATGGCATTCACATCATCGACCTTGCACAAACAGTTCCGCTGCTTCACCAAGCAATGGTTCAAATCCGTGACAAAGTTGCTGCTGGTGGTCGCGTTCTGTTCGTTGGTACAAAACGTCAAGCTTCTGAAGTTGTTGCAGAATCTGCAGGCAAATGCGGTCAGTACTACGTCAACCACCGTTGGTTGGGCGGCATGCTGACAAACTGGAAAACTGTTTCCGGTTCCATCAAACGCCTGAAAGAGCTGGAAGCTCAGCTTGCTGGCGACATGGCTGGTCTGACTAAAAAAGAACAGCTGAACCTGACACGTGAGTGCGAAAAACTTGAGCGCACCCTTGGCGGGATCAAAGAAATGGGCGGCCTGCCTGACGTAATGGTCGTTTTCGACACACAAAAAGAAGCGATTGCAATCAACGAAGCCAAAAACCTTGGTATTCCCGTTATTGCGATCCTCGACTCCAACAGCAGCCCGCTGAACATCACGCATCCGGTGCCGGGTAACGATGATTCCATCCGCGCTCTGAAACTGTACTGCGACCTGTTTGCTGGTTCCGTTCTTGACGGCATCCAAAGCCAAATGTCCGCTGCAGGTATCGACGTAGGTGCACAAGAAGAAGCACCGGTAGAGAACCTGCCGGAAGCTGAAGCCGAAGCACCGGCTGCTGCAGAAGCATAAGTATTTAGCGACAGTGGGGACTTTTTTGTCTCCACTGTCATCGCTTTGACACACTAAATGTGTAAAAGCATATAGTTTTTTTAGAGAAAATGAGGATCCTATGGCCCAGATTACTGCTGCGCTCGTAAAGGAACTGCGCGAAACATCCGGCGCAGGCATGATGGACTGCAAAAAAGCATTGAACGAAACAGACGGCGATATCCAAGCCGCACAAGATTGGCTTCGCCAAAAAGGCTTGGCTTCTGCTGCTAAGAAAGCTGGCCGTGTTGCTGCTGAAGGTCTTGTTGCTGTTTCCACAGGTGAAAACTCTGCTGCCGTTATCGAAGTTAACTCTGAAACAGACTTCGTTGCCAAAAACGACCAATTCCAGACTTACGTGAAAAACACTGCAGGTGTCGCAATCGAAGTTGCTGACTTTGATGCGTTGAAAGCTGCGAAATACCCGGGTTCTGAAAAGTCTTGTGAAGAGACCCTGACTGAACTGGTTGGTACAATCGGTGAAAACATGAACATGCGTCGTATGGAAAAACTGTCTGTTTCCAACGGTGTTGTTGCCTCTTACATCCACAACGCAACAGGCGAAGGCCTTGGTAAAATCGGCGTTCTGGTTGCACTGGAATCTACTGGTGATAAAGACAAGCTGAACGGCCTTGGCAAGCAGATCGCTATGCACATCGCTGCGACTAACCCGCTTTCTCTGGACCGCAACAGCGTAAACCCGGAAGATGTAGAGCGTGAGCGCACAGTTCTGATCGAACAAGCTAAAGAAGCTGGCAAACCGGAAGAGATCGCCATCAAGATGGTTGAAGGCCGTATGCGCAAGTTCTACGAAGAGAACTGCCTGCTGGAACAAGCGTTCGTAATCGATCCGGACACAACAGTTGGTAAAGCTGCGGAAGCTCTTGGTAAAGAACTCGGCACTGACATCACTGTCACTGGCTATGTTCGCTTTGAACTTGGCGAAGGTATCGAAAAGAAAGAAGACGATTTTGCTGCTGAAGTAGCTGCTGCTGCAGGCGCATAAGCAAAGCCGGTTCTTTTTTAAAGATACATTCAAACGGCGGTATGGTTTATATCCATGCCGCCGTTTGTTTTTTTTAACCAGTTAGACAAACAGCCGTTGATTCTTCATCAGGGGCAGGGTATTTCTAGCACTCCATCCAAACATGGTAAGAACGGCCCAAACTTATGTCTGATACTCCCGTATTTAAACGCGTCCTTTTAAAGCTTTCCGGTGAAGGCCTTATGGGGAAAAAACAATTCGGCTTAGATACCGAATATGTTGATCAAATCGCCAGTGAAGTTAAAAAAGTTCACGACCTTGGCGCACAAGTCTGCCTCGTCATTGGGGGCGGGAATATCTTTCGCGGCATTTCCGATGCTGCTGCGGGTATTGATAGAACCAGTGCAGACCATATGGGTATGCTTGCAACCGTCATGAATGCTCTGGCCATGCAAAGTGCTTTGGAACGTCAAGGCGTCCAAACCCGGGTCCAGTCGGCCATTCCAATGCAAAGCGTTTGCGAGCCTTATATCCGCCGACGTGCAATCCGCCATATGGAAAAAGGCCGGATCGTTATTTTTGCTGCCGGTACAGGTAACCCGTTCTTTACAACAGATACAGCCGCAGCCCTGCGCGCAGTCGAAATGAATTGCGATGCCATCCTCAAAGGGACACAGGTTGACGGTGTATACTCGGCCGATCCTAAAAAAGACCCAAATGCAGAACGCTACGATACATTGACGTACCGAGATGTTCTGACCAAGGATCTCAAAGTCATGGACGCAGCCGCGATCACACTCGCGCGCGAAAACAACTTACCGATCGTCGTATTTTCAATGCACAAACCGGACTCTTTTGCCAATGTTATCAATGGCCAAGGACTCTTCACGGTTATCAAGAATTAAAAGAGGGGAAGACAAGTGTCTGACGTAAATTTCAATTCCATCAAAAAAGAACTCCACAGCAAAATGGATAAAGCTGTAGAGGTTCTCCATAATGAATTTTCCGGCCTTCGTACAGGGCGCGCATCTACAAGCTTGCTGGACCCAATTCTGATCGATGTTTATGGTGCAAAGATGCCCCTGAACCAAGTCGGCACCGTTGGTGTTCCGGAACCTCGTATGCTCTCAGTACAAGTCTGGGACAAAGGCAACGTGAAAATGGTTGAGAAAGCGATCCGTGAATCAGGTCTCGGCCTAAACCCACAGTCTGATGGCACCTTGATCCGCGTTCCGATCCCGCCACTTAATGAAGAACGCCGTAAGGAATTGGTGAAGATTGCAGGGAAATACGCCGAAGATACACGCATTGCCATCCGCAACGTGCGTCGTGCCGGCAATGATGAACTGAAAAAACTCGAGAAAGACGGTTCGATTACCGAAGATGAACACCGTGATTTTGCAAAAGAAATTCAAGTAGAAACTGATGCGGCCATCAAGAAAGTTGATGAAACTTTGGCCCACAAAGAAGAAGAGATCATGCAAGTCTAACTCGCATGCACAGTATGACTTCTCAAGACAATAACACCCCACATACCTTGCACGTTGCCATCATTATGGATGGCAACGGGCGTTGGGCTAAAAAACGCTTTCTACCGCGCACTGCCGGCCACAAGAAGGGCGCAGACGCAGTGCGTCGTTGCATTGAAGGCGCTGTTGAGCTCGGCGTTACCCATTTGACCCTTTTCGGTTTTTCATCCGAAAATTGGAAGCGCCCGCAAGATGAAGTTAATGACCTCATGGGGCTATTACGCTATTATCTTAAAAATGAAGTTATACGTCTTCATAAGGAAAATATCTCCGTTCGCTTTATAGGCGAACGCAATAAGCTATCTGACGATATCATTCAGGATATTGAAGCCTCCGAAAAGCTTACTGCCCAGAACACGGCTCTGCAACTAACCATAGCTCTGAGTTATGGGGGGCGCGCTGAGATCGTGAATGCCGCGCGCGACCTAGCATATGATGTGCAAGCTGGCCTCATCGCACCACAAGATATTAACGAAAATTCCTTTGCGAACAGGTTGTTCACCAAAGGAATGCCGGACCCAGACTTATTGATCCGCACCAGCGGTGAACAACGGATCAGTAATTTTCTTTTGTGGCAATTGGCTTACACCGAATTTGTATTCCTAGACGTACTTTGGCCAGATTTTGAAAAAAAGCATCTTGAAACCTCACTAAAAGAGCTCTCAAGTCGCGACAGACGATATGGAATGATCAGTGACTGTTAAAAAAACAAACGGACTGTTTTTAAGAATCATTTCTGCACTGATCATTGCCGGTCCGGCATATCTGGCTATCTACCATGGTGCACCGTATTTCAATTTTATGATTGCTCTTTTTGGCCTCCTGATGGGGTGGGAGTGGTCAAAGATGTGCCTTGGTGAATTTAAATTTCCTGGCATCCTGTTATCGACCTTTTGCGGTGGCATTGCCGTTCTACCGTTCCTCGGGATACCGATAGAAGAAGCACTGCTGATAGCGCCAATACTCTGTACAGTTCTCTTCGCCCTCAGCCTGCATAAACAAGGGCGCATTTGGTTTGCCATCGGCAGTCTCTACCTCGCCCTACCAATCTGCGCTTTTCTGTTTCTCAGATCTACGGGTGATATTGGCTTAAGTTTTGTCTTCTGGCTCGCATGCCTGGTTGTCGCGACGGACACAGGCGCCTATGCTGCTGGTATTACGATTGGTGGCCCAAAACTAGCGCCGCGGATTAGCCCTAAAAAAACGTGGGCCGGCTTGCTTGGTGGCATGACATCTGCTTTCCTCACAGGTTTTATCTTTGCCACGGTCTTTGAATGGGAAAAATCCTTACTTATTGCAATCTTGAGCACAGTATTGGCCGTTGTTGCCCAAATGGGTGATCTATTTGAGTCCCACGTTAAACGCCGCTTTGGTGTCAAAGATTCGAGCCAGATTATTCCTGGACATGGCGGAATTTTGGACCGTCTTGATGGTATGATGTCTGCCTCCGTTTTACTTGCCGCGCTCATTATTGCGACCAATGGACACTTACTGACATGGTTTTAAGTCATTCAACAGCACCTAAAAAAGTCAGTATTCTTGGATCAACTGGTTCAATTGGTACCAGTACGGTTGATCTGCTTTTACGCACCCCTAATAAGTTTGACGTCGTTGCATTAACCGGTAATTCAAATGTCAAACTGTTGGCTGAACAAGCGCGTCTACTTCAACCCGAATTTGTCTGCGTCGCTGACCCGAAGAATTATACAGCTCTTAAAGAAGAGCTGTCTGGCCTGAATATTGAGATCGGGGCAGGGGAATCTGCCGTTATCGAAGCAGCACAACGCAATGCCGAATGGGTCATGGCCTCTATCGTGGGGGCCGCAGGTCTCGCCCCGACACTCGAAGCGGTGAAACGTGGCGCAACTGTCGGCCTTGCCAACAAGGAAAGTCTTGTATGTGCAGGCGATTTGATGATGGAGTGCGTGACCCAGCATGGCGCGACACTTCTCCCTGTAGACTCTGAACATAATGCGATCTTTCAGGTTCTAGACTTTAATAAACCAGACAGTATCGAAAAAATCATCCTTACAGCATCCGGTGGGCCCTTTAGAACTTTCTCGCTCGACGACATGCAAATCGTAACGCCGGAGCAAGCCGTTGCCCATCCGAATTGGAGCATGGGGGCAAAAATTTCTGTCGACTCAGCCAGCATGATGAATAAAGGGCTAGAGCTGATTGAAGCCTACCACCTCTTCCCCGTCGAAGAACGAAATATCGAGATATTGGTACACCCACAGTCCGTCATTCATTCCATGGTCTCTTACGTTGATGGTTCTGTCCTTGCTCAGTTAGGCTCGCCTGACATGCGAACACCGATTGCATATGCCTTAGCTTGGCCAGAACGCATGGCGGCACCTTCTCCGAAGTTGGACCTTGCTGAAATTTCGCAGCTCAACTTCGAACGCCCCGACACTGAACGTTTCCCCGCTTTACGCCTTGCGCGAGAAGCTCTACAAGCTGGAAAGTCAGCCCCTTGCGTACTGAACGCAGCTAATGAAGAAGCTGTCAGCGCCTTTCTCAAACGTCAAATTGGTTTTCTTGATATTCCTGCCCTTGTGGAAGAAACTTTGTCACAATTTGACCATCAATCAATGTCATCAATTGATGATGTCCTGACGGTAGATAGAAAAGCGAGACGGATGGCACTTCATGCCATTGAAAAAAATCGTTAATCGCCTTACCTTACCAAAACTTTAAACTCTATTGGTTCTCATTTATGTACGATCTGCTTTTTGCCAATCCTGTTGTCGCATTCATCTTTGCACTTAGTGTTTTGGTCTTTTTTCACGAACTGGGTCACTATTGGGTTGCCCGTCGCAGCGGCGTAAAAGTCGAAGTTTTTTCTATCGGGTTCGGACCTGAACTTTTCGGCTGGAATGACAAAGCAGAAACACGCTGGAAAGTGTGCCTTTTGCCTTTTGGCGGATACGTAAAAATGTTTGGCGACGCTGATGCCGCTAGCTCAGGTCTTGATGAAGGTACGCGCCCGTTTACTGATGAAGAAAAGGCAGTCTCTTTTCACTATAAATCGTTAAAAGCTCGCTCCGCCATTGTTGCTGCTGGACCTATTGCCAATTTCATTCTCGCTGCAGTTCTGTTCGCCTTACTTTATATGGCTGTCGGCGTACCTGAAAAATTCTACGCAGGCATTGGCGATGTGGTAACAGAAAGTGCCGCAGAACAAGCAGGGCTGCAAAAAGGTGACCGGATTCTGTCGCTAAACGGTGAAACAGTCGAAACATTTGATCAACTGCGTGAAATTGTTTTGGTAAACCCCGCCCGAGAACTACAGGCTACTGTTTTACGAGACGGTTCTGAAATTAGCCTCGCAATCACACCACATGCCAAGGAAGCCGGGGATAAGACAGTTGGTGTTCTGGGCGTACGACCAGACCCGGACCAAGCCGAATATGTAACATACAACCCGGCACTCGCACTATGGATGGGCGTAGAAAGAACGTATCAACTTTCTGCACAGATCCTCTCTCACTTAGGCACACTTGTTACTGGCGGTGGGAGCGTTAAAGATCTTGGTGGACCTCTTCGCATTGCCCAAGTTTCTGGAGATGCTGCTAAATCCGGCTTTGATAATCTGATTTATTTGATGGCGGTACTTTCTGTTAACCTTGGTTTGATAAACTTGTTCCCAATTCCGATGCTAGACGGCGGACACTTGGTTTTCTATGCTATAGAAGCCATTCGCGGAAAACCTTTAAGTGAAAAAGCACAAGAATATGGTTTCCGTTTGGGGTTAACTCTGGTATTGGGTTTAATGGTCTTTGCAACATGGAACGACCTTGTCCAGTTGAAAGTATTCGATTTTGTTACGCAGCTCTTCACCTGAGCTAAAACCAATTACGGGGGAATAGGGTGAACAAACGTCAACGCCTCGCATCAATCGGAGCAGCATTTGCTCTTGGTGTAACAACAACAATGACAAGTACCGCAGCGTTGAGCGCCGGACTTATTGAGCAGATTACGATTGTCGGATCTCAACGAGTCGAGCCTGAAACGATCAGAACCTATCTGACTTTTCAGGAAGGAGACGAATTTAGTTCTCGACAGGTTAACCGTTCCCTGAAGAAACTCTTCTCAACAGGCCTATTTGCCGATGTTACCTTCAAACAAGAAGGGGGTAATCTCGTTGTAAATGTTGTTGAAAACCCCGTTATCAACCGTATCGCTTTCGAAGGGAACAGAAAGCTTGATGATGAAACGCTGGAAGCAGAAGTCACGCTGCGCCCACGTGTCATCTATACTCGTACTCGTGTGCAGCAAGATGTGGAGCGTATTTTAACGCTGTATCGACGTAGTGGTCGTTTTGCTGCCACAGTGGAACCAAAAGTCATTCAACTTGACCAAAACCGCGTTGACCTCGCATTTGAGATTAAAGAGGGCTCCCAAACTGGTGTTGAAAAAATTCGTTTTGTCGGTAACCGGGAATATAGCGACGGCAAGTTAAGTGAGATCGTGCGTACTCGCGAGACGCGCTGGTACAATATCCTCACTGCTGATGACAACTATGACCCTGATCGTTTGAACTACGACAAAGAACTCTTGCGTCGTTTTTATCTTTCACGAGGCTATGCCGATTTCAAAGTGACATCTGCTGTCGCAGAACTCAGCCCATCTCGTGAAGAGTTTTTCATTACGTATACAATTGATGAAGGGCCCCGTTACGAAATTCGTAATATCGCCCTCAATAACTCATTACGTGGCTTACAAGAAGAAAGTTTGGACGGCATCGTTACCCTAGAACAAGGGGATTGGTATAATGCAGATGAAGTTGATGAGTCTATTGAAGATCTCGTTGACAATATCGGCTATCAAGGGTTCCCGTTCGTGCGTATCGAACCGCAAATCGAACGTGACACAGCAGAACAAAAGATCGATCTGACATTCAATATTGAAGAAGGTCCGCGCGTCTTTGTCGAGCGTATCAATATTAACGGGAACTTCCGTACGCTTGATAGAGTTATACGACGCGAATTCCAACTCGTTGAAGGTGACGCGCTGAACGCTGCCAAGTTGAAACGCAGTAAAAAACGCATCAATGACCTCAACTTCTTTGAAAAAGTTGAAATTAATCAAGTTGCGGGTAGTGCGCCAGACCAAACAGTCATTGACGTCTCCGTTGCTGAGAAATCCACCGGCTCCCTATCTGTTGGTGCAGGCTACTCCTCTACATCTGGTGCAATCGGTGAATTTGGTATTTCCGAATCGAACCTGTTAGGTAAAGGCCAAAAGCTAGGTTTTAAAGCCAGTATCGCTGCAGAAAAAACAAAATTCGATGTCAGCTTTACCGAACCCTACTTCCTTGATCGGGAGCTGGCTGCCGGCTTTGATGTATATAAGGTCACTCAGGACCTGCAGGATACCAGCTCTTACGATATCTCACGAGTAGGGATGGTTCTTCGAGCAAGTTATCCATTCTCCGACAATATGACACAATCTTGGAACTATAAACTCGACCAGACCACAGTTGAGAATGTTCAGTCAAACGCCTCCACGCTTATTCAAGAGCAAAAAGGTGAAGAAATCACTTCATCTATTACGCATAGTCTGGTCTATGACAAACGGGATAGTCAGCTGATGCCAACTGAGGGTTATCGACTCGGCGTTTCAAACACTTTGGCTGGCCTTGGCGGGACCGTCGCTTATTTGCAAAACCAAGTAAACGGCGCTTATTATTATCCTCTTGATGATCAATGGGTTCTAAGTGCTAAAGGCCGGTTAGGGCATATCATTGGCCTTGGCGAAGATGTCAAAATGCAAAACCGATTCTTCTTGGGCGGTGACAACCTTAGAGGTTTTGAATCCAGCGGTATAGGTCCACGTGATAAACTCACATCTGACGCTTTAGGGGGGGAGTATGTGATGAACGCGACAGTCGATATGCGTTTCCCATTAGGCCTTCCAAACGAATATCAAATTTCCGGTGTCCTCTTCTCTGATGTAGGGACTGTGACAGAAGTAAATCCGAGTAACTCGAATGTCCAAGACGCGAGCTCTATCCGAACTTCTGTTGGCTTTGGCATTTCTTGGATTTCCCCCATGGGTCCGATCGGACTTGATTGGGCGATCCCTCTTATGAAAGAGGATTACGATAAAACCGAATATTTCCGCTTTTCTTTAGGCACAAGCTTCTAGGACAAATTATGCGCTTAAAACGAATTTTACCAACAATCGGTGTCGCTGTTTCACTGTTTTTTGCATCCGCACAAACCTCGCAGGCACAGGATGTTCCTTTAAATATCGCTGTTGTAGACTTCCAAAAAGTCATGACTGTTGCCGCAGCTGCAAAAAACGTGCGCGAACAAGTAAAAGCTATCCGAGAGAAGTACCGCGCTGAAGTTCAAAAGGAAGAAGGTGAGCTGCTCCAAGCAAATCAATCTCTTGCACAAAAACAATCCCTGTTGGCACCGGAAGCTTTTAAAGAAGAGCGTCGTAAATTCGAACAAAAAGTCCGTAACGTGCAAAAGAAAGTTCAGGAAAAGAACCTGAACCTTCAAAAAGCACAGAACGAAGCTCAGAAGAAAATTAACGACAATCTGCGTGAAATCATTTTGAAGATTTCTGCGGAGAAAAACTACACGTTGGTTCTACGTCGTGAAAACACAGTCATTGTCGCCGACAAATTTGATATTTCAGACGAAGTTATTCAACGCCTGAACACCCAACTTCCAACGATCAAGGTCTTTAATTAAGGTCATGGCGGACACTCGTTTTTTTACATGTAAAGGACCCTTTACAGCGGAAAAATTAGCTGAAGTCGCTCAGGCTGACTTGCATGGTTCGCCGGAATCCCTGTATTCTGATGTTGCATCCGTTGATAAAGCCCGCCAATCTGACGTCACTTTTCTAGATAACCGAAAATATCTGGAAAGCTTCAAAGTAAGTGAAGCAGGTTTATGCGTCGTTCACCCGGATCTTGCAAGGCTTGCCCCAGAAGGAATGGCATTGTTGGTGACGCCACAGCCCTACATGGCCTACGCGCGAATTGCTAACCTGTTCTACCCGAATGAAAAGGTAGAAGGCTACATTTCTAAAAATGCATATGTAGACGACACAGCGGAAGTTGACGAAACGGCTAGGGTTGAACCCGGCGCATATATTGGCGCAAATGTGAAGATAGGTGCCAGATCTTGGATCAAACCTAATGCCGTACTGCATGACGGTGTCGTTATTGGTAACGATTGCGTCATTGCAGCCAATGTCACGATCTCACACAGTTTGATTGGAAATGCTGTTACCATTCATGCTGGCGTGCAAATTGGTCAGGACGGTTTTGGTTTTGCCAGCAGTATGGAAGGCCATTTACGTATTCCACAATTAGGTCGCGTCATTATTCACGATCATGTAAATATCGGTGCGAACTCCACAATCGACCGTGGCGCGGGACCTGATACAATTATTGGTGCTGGTACCCAGATCGATAACTTAGTTCAAATCGGGCATAATGTGGAACTCGGGTTCGGTTGTGTTCTGGTTTCGCAATCAGGTATTTCCGGTAGTACAAAACTTGGTAATTTCTGCGTATGTGGGGGACAAGCGGGGCTTGCCGGTCACCTAAAAGTTGGTGATGGTGTAACCATTGCGGCAAAATCAGGTGTGATGAAGAACGTCCCCGCGGGTCAAACAATTGGCGGGTTTCCAGCTATTCCTCAAAAAGATTGGCTTAAAAAACAAGCCGTCATCAATAAAATTATAAAAGAACGAAAGTAAAGGGCAAAAACATGTCTGAACAAGAAGTGACTTCTGTAGATATCATTCGGATCATGGAGATGATCCCACATCGTTATCCTTTTCTTCTAGTCGACCGCGTTGAAGATATCGTTGTCGGGGAAAGTGCCACAGGTATCAAAAACGTCACAATTAACGAGCCTTTCTTCCAAGGTCATTTCCCCTCAAAGCCCGTTATGCCGGGCGTGCTGATTGTTGAAGCCATGGCGCAAACGGCTGCTGTACTTGTGGTGCAAACAGAAGGCGAGGAAATTGAAGGCAAGCTGGTTTACTTTATGTCTATCGAAGGCTGCCGTTTCCGCAAACCAGTTGGCCCTGGCGATACCTTGAACATCAAAGTACAGAAAGAGCGTCAACGCGGCAACATCTGGAAATTCAAGGGTGAAGCCTATTGTGGTGACTCCCTGATGTCCGAAGCTGTCATCACTGCAATGATTGTGAAAGAATAATGGCTGAAATCCATCCCAGTGCGCTTGTTGATCCCAAAGCTGAATTAGCCGACAGCGTGAAAGTTGGCCCATTTTGCATTGTTGGCCCCAACGTTAAATTGGGTGAAAATGTCGAGCTCCTCTCGCACGTTGTTGTAGAAGGATGGACCACCATCGGGAACAACAATAAAATCTTCCCATTTGCTTCCGTTGGCCATTGTCCTCAGGATTTAAAGTACAATGGCGAACAATCCCGTCTTGAAATTGGGGAAAACAACACCATCCGTGAACATGTAACCATCAATCCGGGTACAGAAGGCGGTGGCATGTTGACTAAAATCGGCAACAACTGCTTGATTATGGTCGGGGCTCATGTTGGGCATGATTGCCAAATTGGCAACAATGTTATTCTAGTCAATAATGCCACACTTGCTGGACATGTGACTATTGAAGACTGGGCAATTATCGGTGGCTTGTCTGCGGTTCACCAGTTCTGCCGAATTGGAAAGCACGCCATGATCGGTGGAATGTCAGGCATTGAAAATGATGTCATTCCTTACGGGTCTGTCACGGGTAATCGCGCACGATTGGCTGGCCTAAACATCGTCGGTCTTAAACGTCGAAGCTTTGACAGAGAAGTCATTCATTCCATGCGTACGGCCTACCGTCTACTCTTCGCACAAGAAGGAACGATGGCAGAACGTGTGGAAGATGTTCAGAAAATGTTTAACAACGTTGAACCTGTCATGGAAATTGTCAAATTTATTCGCCAAGAATCATCAAGGGGCGTGTGTACGCCAAAATAACATGGCTGAAAAAATCGGACTTCTGGCTGGACGTGGCGATCTTCCGAAACGCATTATCGATAAATGCGTGAAAGAGGGTCGCCCTTTTCATATTATAGCCTTTAAAGATCAAACAGATCCGGCCCTCGTCAAAGGCCACCCACATGATTGGGTAAGGCTGGGGGCTGCGGGAAAAACCATTTCCCTTCTGAAAGAACAAAATGCAACAACCTTGTTAATGGCAGGGCAAATAAAACGTCCCTCCATGCTGTCAATTCGCCCTGATGCTTGGGGGCTTAAATTCTTAGCGAAAACAGGGGCAGGGGCCTTTGGTGACGACGGGTTACTCTCGCGAATTGTCACAGCGTTGGAAACTGAAGGTTTTAAAGTTATCGGCGCTCATGAAATTCTTGATGACCTATTGGCCCCGAAGGGCATACTCGGTGACGTGCATCCAGACCTGCAGGCGCAGAAAGACATCGAAAAAGGGATCAAGCTCGCACACGAGATCGGTGCGCTGGATATCGGGCAAGGTGTCGTGGTCCAAGATGGTCTCGTCCTCGCTGTCGAGGCGATTGAAGGTACAGACCAAATGCTTGCACGTTGCAAAGATATTGCCAGAGAAGGGCTTGGTGGGGTTTTGGTAAAGGCAAAAAAGCCGGAACAGGAAAAACGGGCAGATCTGCCTACCATCGGGATTAAGACCGTTCAAAACGCCAAAGAGGCGGGTTTACGCGGGATTGCAGTGGAAGCCAATGGAACCATTATTGTTGATCGAGACGCTGTTATTGCCGAAGCGAATAAACTCGGCCTTTTCGTTGTAGGCATCACACCATGACAAAAAAAAGAATTTACTTGATTGCGGGGGAACCGTCCGGTGACTTGCTTGGGGCGCGTCTCATGCGCGGCCTAAAAGAGCAAACAAACAACAATATCGAATTCTTCGGCATTGGTGGTCCGAATATGGAAGCAGAGGGAATGACCAGCCTGTTCCCGATGAAAGAACTCAGCATCATGGGTTTAGCGGAGATCATCCCCCATATCCCGAAAATACTCAAACGGATCAAGCAAACGATCCAAAATATCGAAACCCTAAAACCGGATTGCTTGGTGACCATTGATGCGCCCGGCTTTACCTTTCGTGTTGCAAAGAAACTGAAGGGGAAGGGCATTCCTCTGTGCCACTATGTCGCCCCCTCCGTTTGGGCCTGGAAGCCTAAACGTGCAAAAAAGGTCGCACAATTTCTCGATCACCTGATGGTGCTGCTCCCATTTGAGCCCCCCTATTTTGAAAGGGAAGGTCTGGCAACAACATTTGTCGGTCATAGCGTCATTGAAAGTGAAGTTGAACAAGCCGATGGCGATGCCTTTAGAGCCCGTCACGGCATCCCGCAAGATGTGCCTCTCCTTTGCCTTCTCCCTGGTAGTCGTCAAAGCGAGACTTCACAACTACTGCCGGTCTTTGAAGATGCTTTGGCCCTGATCCGCAAACAAGTACCTAACCTGCGGATTGTCTTGCCGACCGTCTCCACCGTTGCAACAATCGTGAAAGAAACCACGGCAGGCTGGAACATTCCTGTCCTAATCGTGGAGGGGAACGACGAAAAATTCGGTACCTTTAAAGCAGCGAATGTTGCGCTAGCCGCATCGGGCACTGTCAGTCTAGAACTTGCCCTAGCACAGACACCGACCGTCATTACATATCGTATGAAGAAAATAACCCATTGGCTTGCGAAGCGGCTGATTAAGGTTAAATACGCTAGTATCGTTAACTTGCTACATGATCGCGAAGTCATGCCTGAGCTTCTTCAGGATGACTGCACTCCCGAAAATATAGCGACTGAGGTGATTGGACTTCTCAAAAAAGACCGTCTGAACAGCGCGCAACAAGCTGACCTTGAAAGTGCTATGGTCATGTTAGGGAAGGGGGAAGCTGACCTACCTAGCAAACGCGCTGCCAAATGCGTACTGTCCCTCATTACAAAGGAATAACAATGTCACAATTTCGTTTTCTCCACACTATGATCCGTGTTTTTGATCTGGAAAAATCCATTTCCTTTTACACAGAAATCCTCGGTATGAAAGTTTTGCGTCGCACAGATTATCCAGACGGCAAGTTCACCAACGTATTTGTTGGCTATGGTGACGAAAACGCCAACACTGTCGTCGAACTAACATACAACTGGGACCCGGAAACACCTTATACACACGGCAGTGGTTTTGGTCATTTGGCCTTGGGTGTGCCGGATATCTACAAGACGTGTGATGAACTGCGTGCCGCTGGCGCTGCCATCTGTCGCGAGCCGGGCCCCATGAAGCACGGCACAACCGTCATTGCCTTTATTGAAGACCCTGACGGCTATAAAATCGAGCTTATTGAAGAAAAAACTATTTAGTTTGAACCAGTTCCATCTGCGCAATTGCTCTTGTCATTTCGACAACAGATTTAAGGATGGTACTGTCAATATTATGCGAATGGAGATAAAGAGGTCGAATGATCTCTTTATCACATATTTTGACCAACTCCCCATCTTCCAAATATGGTCTGACTTGGTTTTCTGGGACAAGGGCGTAGGCCATCCCCGTTCTCGCTACATTAACAAATCCCTCAGAAGAGGGGACCACATGGCAGGGGAATTCACCCGCTGAAATTCTATAGTGCTGTTTTAAAAATTGCTGATGCAGATCATCATCTCTCCCAAAAATCACCGCCGGCGCTTTCTTGAGTGCGGAAGGTGAAACGCCATCCGGGAAATAGCGGGAAATGAAATCAAGACGCGCAACCGGCACATATCTCATAGCCCCAAGCTTCGACACTTTACAGCCTTGAATGCGCTTGTCCTGCGTACTAATTGCGGCCATTACAGTACCCTGTTTCAACAGATCTAGCGTCTTTGTTTCATCCGCCGTAGAAATATCAACAAGCATATTATAATCTAAAAAGAGCACCTCAGCGACACGCACAAACCATGTTGCCAAACTATCAGCATTTACAGCCAAGGCCACCCGTCTAAAGCGATCCCCTTGCTCATCAGGTAGATCGTTCAGAATTTCCTGTTCCAACATATTTACATGCTGAAAGTGTCGGTATAGCCGGGTCCCCGCGTCCGTTGCCCGAATGGGCTTGGACCGGACCACAAGCGGCTGGGCCACGCGCTCTTCTAGCAGTTTGATCCGTTGAGAAACAGCTGACTGGGTCATCCCCAATTCCAAGGCCGCTTTTTCGAACGACCCCAAACGAATGACTGCGGACACCGCTTCAACTAATTTGTAATCCAGCATGTATTAGAAACCCTTATTTGTCTTTAGAACTATTCAGTTCCCTTTATGAAAAATCTTTAGCATAATCCGCCAACTTTGCCAGTTAATTTTAAGGAATAAAAAGAATGAGCGCTTTCCTGAGTGGAATGGGTATTGGGGCGGGACTGATCATTGCCATCGGTGCCCAAAACGCCTTTGTCCTCGCCCAAGGTTTACGTAAACACCACCATATCAGCGTTGCATTGGTCTGCGCCCTATGTGATGCGATCTTCATCACCATAGGTGTTGCTGGGTTAGGAGCCTTAGTTTCCGAAAACCCTTTATGGTCCAGTATTATGGCATGGGGCGGCGCTGGATTTCTATTCTGGTATGGTTTTTCTAGCTTTCGGGCTCTATTTTCAGACCACAGCCTGAAGCACGAAAAGGCCAAAAACAGAGGCTTGAAAGAAGTCTTGATGATTACCTTGGCGCTTACCCTGCTTAACCCGCACGTCTATTTAGATACGATCGTTTTACTAGGTGGCATTGCAGCCCAATACTCAGACGAACAGCGTCCTTTCTTCGGCATGGGCGCAATTTTATCTAGTTTCTTGTGGTTTACGACCATTTCTGTCGGGGCTGCATGGCTATCACCGTACCTTGCACGCCCCGTCACTTGGAAAATCCTCGACTTTCTGACGGGGGTTGTCATGTGGGTTGTTGCGGCAAGTCTGCTCATCAACTTATATAACTGAACAAAAAAAAGCCGCCTGATATATTCAGGCGGCTTTATCGATCAAAGATCTTTAGATCTTAACGCTCGTGGATCGGAACAAAGTCGCGATCTACTTCACCTGTGTAAAGCTGACGCGGACGACCGATACGCTGGCTCGGGTCTTCGATCATTTCGTTCCACTGTGCAATCCAGCCTGTTGTACGGGCCAATGCAAACAGTACTGTGAACATAGAGGTCGGAATACCCATCGCTTTCAGGATGATGCCTGAATAGAAGTCAACGTTCGGGTAAAGTTTCTTCTCGATGAAGTACTCGTCTTCCAAAGCGATTTTCTCAAGTTGCATTGCAATGTCAAGAAGCGGCTCGTCTTTAATACCCAACTCACCCAAAACTTCATGACACGTCTTCGCCATGATTTTAGCGCGCGGATCGAAGTTTTTGTAAACACGGTGACCAAAGCCCATCAGACGGAACGGATCGTTCTTGTCTTTCGCTTTCGCAACGAATTCACCAACACGATCAGGTGAGCCAATTTCTTGCAGCATGTTCAATACGGCTTCGTTCGCACCACCATGCGCCGGGCCCCACAGGGAAGCAATACCAGCGGCGATACAAGCAAACGGGTTAGCCCCAGAAGAACCAGCCAAACGCACTGTAGATGTAGACGCGTTCTGTTCGTGGTCAGCGTGCAAGATCAAAATACGGTCCATCGCTTTAGCAAGGATCGGGTTGACCTTGTAATCTTCACACGGCACAGCAAACATCATATGCAGGAAGTTTTCAGCATAACGCAGGTCGTTGCGCGGGTACATAAACGGCTGACCTACGGAATATTTGTACGCCCAAGCTGCCAAAGTCGGCATTTTAGCGATCAAACGATAAGACGCAACCATGCGCTGGTGCGGATCGTTGATATCCAAAGAGTCATGGTAGAAAGCAGACAAAGCACCTGTCACACCACAGAGGATCGCCATCGGGTGCGCATCGCGGCGGAAGCCAGCGAAGAATTTGTGCAGTTGCTCATGCACCATCGTGTGCATGGTGATGTCATTTTCGAATTTCGCTTTCTCAGCCATATTCGGCAGTTCGCCTTTAAGCAGGAGATAAGCAACTTCCATAAAGTCACAGTTATCTGCCAGGTCTTCGATGGAATATCCGCGGTGTTGCAAAATACCTTTATCCCCATCAATGAAAGAGATTTTGGATTCACAGGAACCGGTGGACGTGTAGCCAGGATCAAACGTGAAGTGATCTGTTTCAGCGTAAAATTTACGCACGTCAACAACGTTTGGACCTACAGCAGCGTCCAGAACAGGTAATTCATAAGTCTTCCCAGACTGATTGTCTGTAAGCGTAAAGGACTTCTTAGAACTCATAGAGACATCCCCTTAAAGATACGCACCACACTGAATTGCATGATGCAAGGTGAACTGACATAACATTTTTATTCTTTGTGCAGACAATACTGCTTGTTAGTCAAAAAAACAATTATTCTCCTTGATTGGCGGGACCTGTTGACAACCTTTTCGTGGTTTCCTCACGACCGATAACAGCCATGACTTCGAACACGGAAGGTGAAACAGTCGATCCCGTTAATGCCACGCGAATGGGCTGGGCGATTTTACCCAATCCAACTTCTTCGCTTTCTGCGAGTTGTTTCGCTGCATTTTCAAGGTTTTCCTGCGTCCAATCAGACACAGTTTCAAGGCTTGCAACAAACTTAGAAAGAAGTTCCTTTGCATCACCTTTATTAATAAGCTTCAAAGCCTTGTCGTCATACGTAAAGGGCAGGGCGCGCAGATAGAATCCTGCACTCGCTGCCAGTTCCAACAAGGTCTTTGCGCGATCTTTTAAGCCCGGCATACCGGCAACAAGCCAATCTACACCGTCTTTATTCATGCTTTCGCCCAACTCATTTTCAATCAACGGCAAAACCAGATCAGCAAGACGCTGGTTGTCAGCTTGGCGAATATATTCAAAATTCAAAGCGGTTAACTTTGCCGTATCGAAACGCGCTGGTGAGCGGCCGATACCTTCTAGGTTAAACCATTCAATGGCCTTCTCTGTCGGGATAAACTCATCATCCCCATGGCCCCAGCCCAGACGCAACAGGTAGTTTCGCATCGCTTCCGGCAAGAAACCATCCTCGCGATAGCTATCAGCCGCAAGAGCACCATGACGCTTAGACAGTTTTTTACCGTCCGAGCCATGAATCAACGGAATATGGGCAAACTGCGGCGTTTCCCATCCCATCGCATCATAAATCACTTTCTGACGAAACGCGTTGGTCAAATGGTCATCCCCACGAATAGCATGGGTTACCCCCATATCATGGTCATCAACCACAACAGCCAACATATAAGTCGGCGTGCCATCACCGCGCATCAACACCATATCATCGATTTTATCGTTCGATACGGTCACTTCACCCTGAACGGCATCACAAATAACCGTTTCGCCTTCCAGCGGGGCTTTCAAGCGAATAACAGGCTTTACATCGCTGGGGGGCGTAGCATCACTATCGCGCCATCGGCGATCATAGGCAACCGTGCGACCCTCTGCACGTGCTTTCTCGCGCATTTCGGTTAATTCTTCCGGTGTGCAATAACAGTAATAGGCTTTGCCTTCATCCAAAAGTTGTTTTGCAACTTCAGCATGACGCGCAACACGGCTAAACTGAGAAACAGCTTCGCCATCCCAGTCCAAACCAAGCCAGTTCAACCCATCGTAGATTTTTTGAACAGCATCGTCCGTAGAACGTTCGCGGTCTGTATCTTCAATTCTAAGAAGAAACTTGCCACCATGGTGGCGCGCAAAAAGCCAGTTAAACAAAGCGGTACGAGCCCCACCAATGTGGAGATAACCGGTTGGAGAAGGTGCGAAACGTGTAACGACAGTCATAGAGCCATAATCTTAGTTAGTTATTTAGTTGGCGGTTGTGTACCATATAAAAAAGCAAAGTGCATTAGTTGGTTTATAAAAAATGTTGCAAAAAAAACGACATAATTACCTAACTCTTTATAAGAGAAGGATTTTTGACGATTTTGCAGCGCAAGAAAAAGATCATATTTTCCTCCTAATTCCCATACTACTTGCCATCGGTATAGGCCTGTATTTTGGTATGACCAATGAAACACCGCTTTGGGTCGCCTTAACTGGAGCAGTTATAAGTGGTCTGACCACATATTATTTACGCGAATATTACATAGCCTTTTTAAGTACTTTATCAATTGCCATAGTATTAACCGGTTTTAGTTCGGCGCAAATTCGCACGCACTATCTAGATACCAACTTCCTGCCATATAGCTTTGGCCCCACAGGAATTCAAGGTCGAATCGCAAGTGTTACGCCTTCTCAAAAAGGCTACAAAATCATCCTCGAAGACTTACAAATATCTAGACTACGGGCAGATCATATCCCGACACGGGTTCGATTACATGCCAACTCGTTAAAAACGCAAATAAAGCCCGGTCAATGGATAGAAACACGTGCGATGTTGAAACCACCACCACAACCGGCGAGCCCCCTGTCTTTTGACTTTCAACGCCATGCCTATTTTCAAGGGATCGGCGCCATCGGCTTTACCTATGGCCAAATCAAGGTTCTTTCAGAAGAGACAAGTCCATTTTCATTCTTTGAAAACCTGCGTCATGTCATTCAGGAAAAGATCACGCACATTTTCCCCAATACAAACGATGCAGACAAAAAAGCGCTCGCGATTGCACTGCTGAGTGGAAACAAGCAACTGATTAACGAGGAAACCCACGAGGCCGTCCGCGCAGCCGGACTTGCGCACCTTCTTGCGATTTCTGGCCTGCATATTGGTCTGGTTTCAGCCATCTTCTTTTTTGGGCTACGCTCCCTGCTTGCTCTCATCCCGTCAGTTTCGCTAAACTACCCCGTAAAAAAATGGGCCGCTTTTCTTGCCATTGCAGCCGCGCTCTGCTTCACTTTGACAACTGGGGCAAGCACCCCAACTGTACGCGCCTTTCTCATGACATCCATTGTCCTTCTTGGTGTCATACTGGATCGCAAAGCCATTTCCTTACGGACTGTTGCATGGGCAGCAATCGCCATCCTCATACTCCTGCCAGAAAGCCTGCTCAGCCCAAGCTTTCAGCTTTCCTTTGCAGCAGTCACCGCGCTTGTGGCCTATTACGAGAAACGCAGCCCTGATCTCTCAAGCCCCTCATACATTCGATACGTCAAAAGTATTTTCACATCCAGTTTAATTGCAACCGCAGCCACCACGCCCTTTGCCGCCTATCATTTTAACCACATTGCCTTATACGGTGTCGCTTCAAACCTAGTTGCCATCCCCATTACGGTCTTTTGGATCATGCCATCAGGATTACTCGCACTCTGCCTCATGCCATTTGGCCTTGAAGGGGTGGCGCTGCACATTATGGGGTGGGGGATAGAGCTCTTGGTTTCGGTTGCATACCAGACGGCAAATGTACCGTTTTCCCAAATTGCCACCCCTTCAATGGGGGTGCCTGCAATCATCGCCCTGACCATCGCGGGGCTCATGATTTGTCTAATGACCAAAATCTATCGAAAAACTGGTGTCGCTCTCATCGGCGTAGGATTTTTACTCGCAAGCCTTAATCCACTCCCCGATATCGTCATCAACGAAACGGGCAAATTAAGCGCTATAAAAGACCAAGAGGGGAACTCCTACGTCTCCAACCTACGACATGCAAGCTTCACCCGTGAAAACTGGCTGCAAAACTGGGGACTGGAAAACCACAAACCCGTCTCCTTTCAAAAGAAACTACCATGTGATCAAACAGGATGCCAGTTTCAGCACAAAAACGGCACATGGGTCAGCTTCAATGAACAAGCAATCGCCCTCGAAGAAGATTGCCAGAAGGCGGATATCCTAATCACACAATGGGATAGCCCCATGATCTGTGACAACCCAAAACATATCATCGATAAAAAAGCGTTCAAACGCAGCGGTGCCCATGCGATCTACTTAGGCAACGGAAAAATCGAAATCGAAACCGTCCGCGATAATCGTGGTCTTCGCCCATGGACGCAGTACGGTCGTTAGACCTAATATTTGCGGATCAAGCCCACTAAACGCCCTTGGATCTTAACCCGCTCCGGCGGGAAAATGCGAGTTTCATAAGCACTATTAGCAGGTTCCAACGCAATAGAGCCCCCTTTACGACGTAGCTTTTTAAGGGTTGCTTCTTCCTGATCCACCAGCGCAACGATGATCGCGCCATTTTCTGCCGTGGTACAGCGCTGAATGATAACCGTATCACCATCATTGATACCCGCTTCGATCATGGAGTCTCCCTCAACCTCCAACGCATAATGTTCTCCAAGCCCCAAGATACTTGCAGGGACATCAACGCTGGCGGAATGGTCACTGAGCGCCGCAATTGGCGTACCAGCCGCAATGCGCCCAAACATCGGAAGTTCCACCGCTTCGGAGTCTGGTAAAACATCTGTATTGCTGTTCCCACGGGACTTTTTGCGCCCTACTTGCGGCATGTCATTGTCAAAGTCTGTCGGCTTATTGTTTTCTGAGCGCAGCGGCGTTTCCAACTGATCCTTGTTTTCCGGCACCCGCAAAACTTCAACAGCACGCGCCCGATGAGGAAGGCGTCGGATAAAACCACGTTCTTCCAACCCTGTGATCAGACGATGAATACCGGACTTTGATTTCAAGTCCAGCGCCTCTTTCATTTCATCATAAGAAGGGGAAACACCTGTTTCTCTTAATCGTTTTTCAAGAAACAAAAGCAGGTCATACTGTTTTTTGGTCAGCATGTTCACACCCTCCAAAGATTAGAACAAAAGTAAAACACTACCGATGTTCTACTTTAGTTCCGAACCTTGGTCAAGCACAAAGCGTCTTAGACGCTCACCATCGCGTCTTTCAGGTAAATTGCCTGCGTTTTCTCGCCTGCAGACAGGGCTGGTGCATTCACCGGACGAATAATGAAACCTTCACAATGTGCAAGGTTAGCCAACATAGAGCTATCTTGTTTATTGTATGGCGTTGCCACAAGGTTACCATCTGGATCTTGCGAGAAAACAGCACGCATATATTCCTGACGAACACCATTTTCCGGCACAGCGGCCCCTAGGATGACCTGAACGGGTTTATCCTGTTCAAACGCGCCGCCTTGCATTTTACGTAAAGCCGGACGCAAAAACAAAAAGGCCGTCACATAGGACGATACAGGATTACCCGGTAAACCCATCGCCGGTTTATTACCAATATGCCCAAACATAAAGGGCTTCCCCGGTTTCATGGCGATACGCCAAAAATCAATATCCAGCCCTTCTTCCCCCAGAACTTTGCGAACCAGGTCATATTCCCCAACAGAAACCCCGCCAGAGGTTACCAGCAAATCCGCACAGTCCAAGCCGCTCAAGGTCTCGCGCAACGATTCTTCTGTATCCCCCGCAATCCCCAAGTTAACCGCAATCCCGCCCATCGCTTGGACGAGAGCGGCAACCATTAGGCTGTTTGAACTGATAATCTGGCTTTCACGCACCGCTTCCCCCGGCATGACCAGCTCATCACCTGTTGCCAAAATCGCAACGCGCGGACGGCGAAAGACTTTTACCCACGGTACGTTCATGGCGCAGAGCAAGCCTACATCGCGGGCCGAAAGCACACGGCCTTTATGAAGAAGGATATCCCCTTCAGAAAAATCCAGTCCGGCTTTACGAACGAACTTCCCCTCAAAAGCAACTTCTTTCATGGTGATCTGATCACCGAAGACATCTGTATCTTCTTGTATAATGACAGCATCCGCACCCGCGGGGAGGGGGGCACCTGTAAAGATGCGAACGCATTCCCCATCAGCCAATGTTCCGTCATAGGGACCACCGGCTTGCGATTCACCGACGCGGGTTAAGGTAACGGGTTGGGACAAAACGTCTTGTGCGCGTACCGCGTATCCATCCATCGAAGAAACGGGCGCGGGCGGCTGCGTTAAACGGGCAGCGACATTTTCTGCCAACACACGCCCCAGACAGTCCGCGACACTTACCTGTTCAGCACTTAAGACTGAAATACCTTTTTCGACGTTCGCAAACGCCTCTTCCAGAGGGAGTAAACTCATGGCGTTACAAACGTCCCTGACTTGCCACCTTCTTTAAGGGTTAGCCGTACATCCGTAATCGTCATCCCTTTATCAATGGCCTTGCACATATCGTAGACAGTCAACGCCGCAACGGTCACAGCCGTCAGTGCTTCCATTTCAACACCTGTGCGGCCTTTAAGCTTGCACGTTCCGACAACATCAACGGCATTCCGATCAGGATCACAGCTCAGCTCAACTTTCACCGACGTCAGGGCGAGGGGATGACAAAGCGGGATCAAGTCCGCCGTCTTTTTCGCCCCCATAATCCCTGCCAACTGAGCGACAGAAAGGACATCACCTTTTTTCAGCGTTCCCGCCATAATGCGGTTTAAGGTTTCTTCCTGCATGATCACACTGGCTTTTGCCGTCGCCGTACGTTCCGTAATATCTTTATCGGACACATCAACCATGACAGCGTTACCGTCTTTATCGATATGCGTAAACTGATCACCCATGAAAACAATACCTTCCTGTTTCTTTACTTGGTCAACAAAGCACGTGTTGCCGCCTCGACATCATCTTGACGCATCAATGATTCCCCAACCAAGAAGCAGTTTGCATTGACTTTGGACATGCGCGCCAAGTCATCCGGCGTAAATATACCACTTTCACACACAAGCAATTTACCTTCCGGCACCATACCGGACAATCGCTCTGTCGTTGTCAGGCTGATTTCCATGGTCTTGAGGTTACGGTTATTGATGCCGATCAGATCGGACTTCAGCTTCAAGGCCCGTTCCATCTCGTCTTCGTCATGGACCTCAATCAGGCAATCCATACCATAGGACAAAGCAGCGTCCTCAATCTCGCTAGCTTGCGCATCATCAAGTGCCGCCATAATAATCAGAATACAATCCGCACCCAACGCCCTTGCTTCCGTCACCTGATAGGTATCCACCATAAAATCTTTACGTAAAGCCGGCAAAGATACCGCACCGCGGGCCAGCACCAGATATTCATCCGCCCCTTGGAAATACGGCTGATCTGTCAAAACAGACATACAGGCCGCGCCCCCCGCTTCATAAGATTTAGCGATTGAAACCGGACCAAAGTCGGCCCGAATTAACCCTTTGGAGGGAGACGCTTTCTTGACTTCTGCAATCAAACCGTACTGGCCGGCATCCACCTTTGTCTGCAACGCATTTTTAAAACCACGTACGGGAGAGGCTTGTTTAGCCGTCACTTCCAAAATGCTAAGGTCTTTACGTTTCTTGCAATGGGCCACATATTCACGTTTATCATCACAAATCTTTGCCAGAATATCGCTCATCTGCCTCAGGCTCCGTTGGTAATTTCGACAAGTTTGGCAAGGGCCGCTTTCGCTTTGCCATTATCAATCGCTTGCGCTGCCATTTGCATACCGTCTTCCAGTGTCTCAACCTTATCCGCAACAATTAAGGACGCTGCCGCGTTTAACAGGACAACATCACGATAAGGCCCAACTTCACCATCCAGCAAGCGCTTAATGGCAGCTGCATTGTAAGCCCCGTCGCCGCCGATCAAATCTGCTAATTCAACTGTTTTTAGACCCAGATCCAAAGGATTGACTTCAAACTCACGTACAGCACCGTTTTGATATTCCGCCACATAAGAAACGCCGGTCGTCGTCAGTTCATCCATGCCGTCACTACCATGCACAACCCAGACTTTATCACTCCCAAGACGCCCGAGAACTTCTGCAAGTGGACGTACCCAGTGCTTATCAAAAACACCCGTCATTTGACGTTTCACACCGGCCGGATTTGAGATTGGTCCCAACAGATTAAAAATCGTACGGATCCCCATATCAGCACGCGGTCCAGCAACATGCTTCATCGCAGAATGATAAAGCGGTGCCATCAAAAAGCCGATCCCGGCCTCCTTGATTGATTGCTCCACCTCTGCAACCTCCGCCATCAGGTTCACCCCAAGGCAAGAGAGCACATCCGAAGCCCCCGACTTGGAAGACACCGCCTTGCTACCATGTTTTGCAACGCTAACCCCGCAACCCGCGACCACCAAAGCTGTGGCGGTTGAAATATTCAAGGTGTTTCTAGAATCACCGCCCGTGCCGACAATATCAATTGCACCAGCCGGAGCCTGAACTTTTTTCATCTTCTCGCGCATGGTCTGGGCACCAGCAGTAATTTCATCCACTGTTTCCCCCCGCAGGCGCAAGCCCATCATAAAGGCGCCAATCTGCACAGGTGTCGCATTGCCCGACATAATACAGTCAAAAGCGACTTTAGCATCGCCTTGTTCCAGACCTTTTCCTTCACCGACTTTGCCGATGATTTGCTTCATTGCTTCGCTCATTGGGATTATCCTTATTTTCTTGCCAGCGTCAGGAAATTTTCCAGCATCTTGTGCCCGTGTTCGGAGGCGATACTCTCTGGGTGGAACTGCACACCGTGGATCGGTAACTCTTTATGCTGAACCCCCATGATAACACCATCTTCTGTCTGAGAAGTCACTTCCAAACAATCCGGCAATGTCTCCGGCGCGATGGTCAAA
This sequence comes from Terasakiella pusilla DSM 6293, assembly GCF_000688235.1. GTDB lineage: Bacteria > Pseudomonadota > Alphaproteobacteria > Rhodospirillales > Terasakiellaceae > Terasakiella > Terasakiella pusilla. The sequence continues at coordinate 34,238 of NZ_JHYO01000007.1, forward strand.
GAATGATACCGCGTCACAGATACAGGGGAGGGGATATCCTGAAAGATGCCCTTATTGGTATGGGTGATCGGGCACACTTTGCCATGCATTGGCTCCGGCGCTCTCACAATCTTTGCCCCAAACGCCTGACCGATTGATTGGTGCCCCAGACACACCCCAAAAATAGGGTACTGCCCGCTGGCCTTTTCAATCAGATCAAGACAAATCCCTGCCTGATCAGGATCACAGGGACCGGGGGACAAAATTATACCTTCCGGCTTTAAAGCGAGCGCTTCTTCAACCGTTAACGCATCGTTACGATAAACTTCTATGTCTGCGCCAAGCTCACCAAAATAATGAACCAGGTTGTAAGTGAAGCTATCATAATTATCAATTAATAAAAACATATCAGTACTTTACGAGTTACTTTAAAAGTAAAAAATTAACAGCCTCACAGAAGAAAAAGGCCTTAATTTATCGCAGAATGCAAGCTGACAGCCTCTAGGTCAAGCTGGTTTTTAAATCTCACTCTTGACCTTGCCCTTACTGGAAGGACCATATAACATTCAAGCTAACTGGAAGGTATTAGGATGATTGAATATCAATTAAACATCACAGGCATGACCTGCGCCTCCTGTGCCAGTCGCATTGAAAAAGTTGTCAATCGATTGGATGGAGTTGAACACGCAAGCGTCAACCTCGCAACAGAACAAGCAAGCGTGCGCTTGAGCAACGATCAGCTCGCAGCCGATGACATCATTGCCAAAATTGAAAATGCCGGATTTGGTGCAACGCTTTTAGATGACACCAATCAAGACGAACAGGAAGAAGAGAACAAACGCCACCTTAAGCGCGACAGAATGACCGTGCTTTTTTGTGCACTCCTGACCATTCCACTCGTCGCACCGATGGCCGGGCTCTTCGTTGGTCAGGATTGGCACCTAAACGGCTGGCTTCAGCTAGCACTGGCAACTCCTGTTCAATTGATTGCCGCACAGCGGTTCTATAAATCCGCTTGGGGCGCGTTCAAAGCTCTAACAGGGAATATGGACCTTCTCGTCTCCATCGGCACGACAGCAGCCTATGGATTAAGCCTATATCACCTTCTAAGCCCATCAGAACATGCAAATATGATCTATTTTGAAGCATCCGCTGCAGTTACCACCCTTGTTCTGGTGGGTAAGTTCCTTGAAAGCCGTGCCAAACATGGTGTTACAGCAGCTATTCGGGCGCTTATGCACCTCAGGCCGGAAACCGCACGCCGCGTGGTAAACGGGAAAGAGGAAACCGTTGCAATCAATCTCATCAAAAAAGGCGATCATGTCCTTGTTAAACCGGGGGAACACATCCCCGTCGATGGTCGCATTTTAGAAGGCCACAGCCAAATTGATGAATCGATGCTGACCGGAGAAAGCATGCCCGTGAAAAAAAACACCCGCGACACCGTAACCGGCGGCTCCATCAACGGCTCGGGGCTACTAACCATCGAAACGACCGCGATCGGTAAAGAAACCACACTGGCCAAAATCATCGAAATGATCCAAGGCGCACAAGCCACGAAAGCTCCCGTGCAAAAGCTTGTCGATAAAATCGCAGCCGTCTTCGTTCCCATTGTTTGCGTCATCGCTCTGGTAACTGTCATAGGTTGGGTTTTAGCAGGTGCCACGTACGAACAAGGTTTGATCAACGCAATCACCGTATTGGTTATTGCATGTCCCTGCGCCCTTGGCCTAGCAACGCCAACCGCCATCATGGCGGGGACTGGCGTTGCAGCTAAGCATGGCATCCTGATTAAAGATGCCCAATCCCTTGAACTCGCCCATAAAATCGATACCGTCGTGTTTGATAAAACAGGCACCCTGACAGAAGGTAAACCCCAACTCATTGAACAAACGGGCGCCTTTCTCGATATTGCAGCCAACCTGCAACAAGGTAGCGAACACCCGCTTGCCAAAGCTTTTGTCAGCGAAAACCTGACCGCAATCAAAAACTTCAAAGCGACAAGCGGGCGGGGGATTGAAGCTGACATTGCAAACACTCGCTATCGGTTGGGTAACCGTGCTCATATGACCAATGACCTCACCAGCTTGGAGCCTTTGGCGCTCGAAATGGAGAAAAATGGCCTAACCGTCGTCTGGCTAGAAAATGAAACAAAAGTTCTCAGCCTCTTCGGCATTGGCGACAAAGTAAAAGAAAGCTCTTCTCAAGCCATAAAGCAGCTTAAAAGCAATGGCATTACGCCCATCATTTTAAGTGGTGACAACGAAGTGACCGCCCGCGCCGTTGCGGGTTCCATTGGCATTGAAGACGTCATCGCGCAAGTTCTCCCAGACGAAAAGGCAGGACATATCGAACGCTTGAAACAAAACAATCATGTGGTTGCCATGGTCGGGGATGGTGTCAATGATGCGCCCGCACTTGCAAGCGCTGATGTCAGCTTTGCTATGGGAACCGGGTCCGATGTTGCGATCCATAGTGCAGGCGTAACCCTCATGAGGCCAGACCCCTTATTAGTAGAACAAGCAATCAACATTTCAAAAGCCACCTACCGTAAGATTCAACAAAACCTGTTTTGGGCCTTTATTTACAATATCATCGGCTTGCCCGCCGCCGCTTTCGGCTTACTCAACCCCGTTATTGCGGGGGCCGCTATGGCCCTTAGCAGTGTCTGCGTCGTCACCAACTCTCTTTTGTTAAAAAGGTGGAAACCATGAACATCAGCAAAGTCTCCAAACTTACCGGTGTCAGCAGTAAAACCATCCGATATTACGAAAGCATCAACCTGATGCCACCCCCGGCACGGGCTGAAAACGGATATCGGGATTATTCCAACACTGATGTCGAAATCTTAAAGTTTATCCAGAGCGCCCGCAAAATGGGATTCCCCTTAAAGGATGTCTCAAACCTGTTGGAACTCTGGCAGGATAAAAATCGCGCCAGCAGAGACGTACGCCTGCTAGCACAAAGCCACATTGTCGAAATTGAAGGACGTATTCAGGAACTGCAAAATATTCGCGACACCCTGAAAAACCTTGTAGAGTGCTGCCATGGGGACGACAGGCCAGACTGTCCGATCCTCAATAGCTTCACCACAGAAAAGGACGAAGATTGTGGCTGTTCGTAAAAAGAAGAAAAAAGGTAAATCCAGCCTTTTTATTCTTGGTGCTTTAATATTCAGCTTACTGGCCTATGCCGGTGTTTTGTTTCAGGATCAGCTTTTTGATCCTGACCCCACACCTGCATCCACATCCGCAAAACCATGGTACAAAGAACATGTCAAAAAGCCTGAGCTGATACGCGCGCCCGATGCCCCCCTCCTTCTTGCGGCGACAGAAGCGGAAATTGATGACACAATCACCGAACTCACCCCGAAACAGCCGCTGAAAACAAAGCAGACACCCGCGCCGCAGCCTCGTCTTGCCAATGTCGACATATCGAGCAAGCCAACCCCGCCTGCTCAAGCCGTCTTTTACGAAGAAGCACTGCCAAACGATGTCTATGCGCCCGTTATTGCTATAGCGGAACAACCATCCAAGCCCGCAAATAACGTGACTACACAACAACCCGCCGCCCTATCAAGCTTTGAGCCGCGCTGGATGAAATATGCGGTAAAAATGACACCCGCGATCAACAAACCTATGATCGCGCTGGTCATTGACGATTTGGGACTGGACCGTAAACGCACAGCGCAGACACTTGCCCTTAAAGGGCCCCTAACCATGGCTTTTATCCCTTATGCAAAAAACTTAAACAAACAGACGACAGCAGCAAAAGCCAACGGACATGAATTGCTCGTCCATTTGCCCATGGAGCCTTTAAATAAAAAAATTGATGCGGGTCCCAACCACCTTCACACCCATCTGGCCCACGAAGACCTGCTGGATCGTATTCATTGGAACCTGGAACGGTTCGAGGGATATGTCGGGGTCAACAACCATATGGGAAGCCTTGCCACCACAGATCCTGAGGTCATGAGCGCCCTGATGACAGAGCTTAGAAAAAGGGAAATGCTGTTTCTGGACTCCCGCACGAACCCCAAATCTATCGCCACCGATTTAGCAGGAAAGGAAGGGGTCCCCTTTGCCGTTCGAAACGTCTTTCTAGATAATGTGAATGAAAAAGGCGCTGTGCTCAAACAACTAAGCTTACTTGAAAAAGTCGCGCGACGTTCCGGTTTCGCCGTTGGTATCGGCCACCCCCGGGACGGGACAATCGCAGCGCTCAAAGAATGGCTCCCCTCTATTGAACGCAACGGCTTTAGCCTCGTTCCCATTTCACAAATTGTCTTACATAACCAAGGTCTCAGTTAAGGAGAAAATAATGTCAAACACCTATATCGTCGACGGCATGACCTGTGGTCACTGCGCCCAAGCAGTCACAAATGCCCTTAAATCCGTTAAGGAAGATGCAGAAATCAACGTTGATCTTGCTGCCAAAAAAGTCACGGTCAGCGGGCTGGATGATGAAGCTAAAATCAAGGATGCCATCGAAGAGGCCGGATTTGATTTTATGGGCGCAGCCTAAAACGTCACGCACAAAAAAAGGCTGGGGAAACCCGGCCTTTTTTCGTTTCTATAAAACACTTAATTTCGCGGTCCGTCATCTGCCGCAAATTTATAGGCTTCTTCGGCTGCTCTCACCAAAGCGCGAGCCTTGTTGATGCTTTCCTGATATTCCCCCTCTGCGGAACTATCAGCAACAACACCGCCACCTGCTTGCACATACATTTTGCCATCTTTCAACAATGCTGTACGTAAGGCAATCGCCGTATCCATATCACCGTTGGCACCAAAATACCCGATACAGCCTGCATAGAAACTGCGTCGTTCCGGTTCCAGCTCGTCAATGATTTCCATCGCACGGACTTTCGGGGCACCGGACACCGTGCCAGCGGGGAAGCCGCCAATCAACGCATCCATATTGTCAAACCGGTCCGTATCAAGCTCCCCAACCACGTTAGAGACGATATGCATCACATGGGAATAAAGCTCGACAATAAACTTGTCAGTCACCCGCACAGTCCCAGTCTTGGCAACACGACCGACATCGTTTCGTCCTAGATCCAAAAGCATCAAATGCTCAGCCAGTTCCTTCGGGTCTGAGAGAAGGTCTTTTTTCAAGGCCTCATCTTCTGCTGCATCTGCACCTCGCTTGCGCGTCCCTGCAATCGGGCGAATTGTGACTTCACCGTCACGCTGACGCACCAGAATTTCAGGGCTCGATCCAACCAGTGTAAACTCCCCAAAGTTCAAAAAGAACAAAAATGGCGAGGGGTTTAAACGGCGTAGCGAGCGATACAAGGCAAAATGCGGTAATTCAAAGGGCAGGGTAAAACGCTGCGACAAAACCGCCTGAAAGATATCACCTGCCAGAATATATTCTTTGGCCTTATGCACCATATTATGAAATTCTTCACGGGTCATATTGCTTTCAGGTTCCGGCAAGGTGCCAATTGCCTCATTGAAGTCATGCGTCACCCGCAAGCTACCCTGCAAATCCTCAACAACATCCTGCAAACGATCTTGTGCCAGATCATAGGCGTCTTTGGCGGACAAGCCATCTTGCGGGCGAATAGGGGTGACGATGGTCACGACATCTTCAATATTATCAAAAGCTGCGATAATGGTCGGACGCATAAAGATACCATCCGGTATCCCCAAGGGGTCCGGGTTGCTATCGGGTAACTTCTCCATCAAGCGAACAGTATCGTATCCCATATAGCCGACAAGTCCGGCTGCCATGGGTGGCAAGTGGTCCGGCAAGTCGATTTCACTTTCAGCGATTAGACTGCGCAACGAGTCCAGCGACGGCTTATCGCACGGCTCATAGGCCGCACGGTCGTCACCGGCCTTACGATTAATCTCAGCTTTCTCCCCGAAACAACGCCACGTCAAATCCGGCTTCATCCCCAGAAAGGAATAACGACCGCGCTTTGCACCCCCCTCAACAGATTCCAAAAGAAAACTGTCGGGCTTGTCATTGGCGAGTTTCATCATAGCAGAAACGGGTGTTTCCAAATCTGCCACCAACTTTGTCCATACCACTTGGGCCTTGCCCGCGTTATATAGAGTTTCAAAAACGTCGTAGTCGGGGAGTAGTTTCATCACTGTTGCTCTTGTACAAACAGGCTATTTACGAGATTACGATCAATCGAAACCGTGTAACGGTCACGCAACGCATTTACAAACTGCCCTTGCAGGTCACCTGTCACACTTTCTTGTAACTGACGACGCATCGCATTAATCGCATTTTCATCATCCGCACCTTCGATCGCTTGAACGTTTGTCAACACAGCAACCACATAGCCATCCGAAGCCGCCCCATTGACCGCTTCATCAACTTTTGCTGTAAACAGTTTCCCAACAACAGATTGCGGGAGCGGTGCATCAAAACGGGTAAAGCCTTCCTGACTTTCAACAGTAAAGCCAGATTCTTGTGCGGCAGCTTGAAGGGTCTTACCTTCTTGAACGGCAGCTAACAACGCATCCGCTTTTTCCTGTGCAAGGGTCTGCTTTTTCTCTTGTTCCAGCATCTCAGCGGCAACGGACTTCACTTTGTCAAAGTCACGCGCCTGTGATGCCGTCACCCCATCGACACGAACCATGAAGTATCCGCCGAAACCATCATCTTTCATTGTAGGTTCAGCATTAAGTTCTGCCGTGAAGATTTCGTTCAGGATTTCAGTATTTGATGCGATCTCAGTTTGAGTACCTTCTGTATCCAGACCTTGACGATCTACAGCCGACAAACGCTTAAGCTCGAAACCAGATGCTTTCGCAGCTTCTTCGATGGTTGCACCACCACCAAGGGCATCTTCCACATCGTTGGAGATCGCAAACAGTTCATCAGAAGCCATTTCCATGGCCACACCTTCACGCAATTGATCTTTCACTTCATCAAAAGTCGGGTTTTGTTCAGCAACCACTTCTGTAACCCGTACGATGTGCCAGCCCAATAAGGATTGAATCGGCGCACTCACACCATCTTTCGCAAGGGCAAACACATCTTCACGCAGTTCTTCCGGCAACTCCTCTTTCGTCACATCGCCCAAGACCAAAGAGTCCGCTTCCAAACCCAATGTCTCATTTGCGACATCGGCAAAGCTTTTACCGCTTGCAATCGCGTCAACAGCGGCCTGCGCTTCTTCTTCAGTTGCGAAGACCATTTGCTCGACCGTACGGCGCCCCGGTTTCTTAAACTCGGCCTGACGGGCTGTGAATGCATCTTCGAGCTTTTCCAACGGAACTTCGATGGTTTTAGCAACATCGCTCGGCTGGATATGAAGCAAGCTTACACTGCGATATTCCGGCGCCATGAATTTATCGATATTGTCATCATAATACTTGCGCACTTCTTCGTCCGTTGCTGCCGCAACATCACCAACATTAGCTGTCGTGATCTGGACAAAATCAGCAGAACGCTTTTCCTGACGGTGCTTATAAAGGTCTTTAACCGCAGAAATTGGCATAACAGACCCGTTTACCAGGGCACTCACCAGTTGTTCACGCTGCAAGTCACCACGAACCAGTTCAATAAACTGACCTTCCGTCAGCTGATTCGAAAACAGAACCTGTTCAAAACGTTGGCGGTTGAATTGACCATTATCCTGAAACATCTCTGTCTCTTTGATGGATTGAGCAACCAGTTCATCACTAACCGCGATGTCCATTTCATCTGCGTTGACTTCAAGCAGGGTGCGGTTAATGGCGCGATCCACCACGCTGTTGCCGATAACCAAAGACAATTGACCATCAATTTGCCCCCCCGTTAACTGGCGCATGCGGTTCATTTCACGTTGAAAGTCGTTGAACACTTCCTGTGCGGAAACTTCAACACCTCCAACGGTACCTACACTGCTGCTAGTCGTTGCCGGACGCAACATGTCGCCTACACCCCAAGCTGCGAAACTTGCAATCAGGAGGAAAAGCAGGGCTTTGACGATTATTGAATTTGAATGTTTGCGAAAACCATCGAGCATGATGTACGTGTTCCAAAGATAATAGTGTTATAAATTGCGGTGCGCATCATAAGAGGGGAAACCCAACCTAGCAACAGCTTAAACTATGTAAATGAAGCAAGAATGTGACAAAATGAACAAATCACTGGTGCCTGAAAGACTATTTGTGTAATAAAAAGTCAAAATTCACTGACTTTCAAAAGGACTGTTTCTCATGTCACGTCGCCCGTTGATCGCTGGTAACTGGAAAATGAATGGCCTGCGCGCTGATGCCAAAGCGCTTGCAAGCGAAATCGCCAACCTTAAAAAATCTGATACCGCGGATAACTGTGACCTTCTTGTTTGTCCTCCTTTCACAGTTATGGAAACTGTCGGCACTGCCATTGAAGGATCAGGCGTCTTTTTGGGGGCGCAGACCTGCCATACTGCAGAAAGCGGTGCTCATACAGGTGACATTAGCCCTGTAATGTTAAAAGATGCAGGTTGTACGCACGTTATCCTTGGACACTCCGAACGTCGTACAGACCATGGTGAAAGCGACGCTGATGTTCAGGCGCAATCCATTGCAGCCCACACCAACGACCTGATCGCCGTCATTTGCGTTGGCGAAACAGAAAGTGAAAGAGAAAGCGGCAACGCTCTGCAGGTTGTACGAGAACAAATCATCGGGTCCGTCCCCGCGGGGGCCTCAGCCCAAAATACAGTGATCGCCTACGAGCCCGTTTGGGCCATCGGCACAGGCAAAGTTGCGACTCCTGATGATGTCCAGACAATGCATGCAGACATCCGAAACACCTTAAAAGACAAATTGGGTGAAGATGCAGCCAACGGCATGCGCATTTTATATGGCGGCTCCATGAAGCCTGCAAACGCCAAGGAATTGCTGGCTTTGGCTGATGTTGACGGCGGTTTGATCGGCGGTGCTTCCTTAAAATCTGAAGATTTTTGGGCAATTGCGCAAAGTTGTCCTAGCAATTAAGTTTTCTTCGCGTTAAAAGAAGCCCCAAGTTTCTGGAAATTTGAATTTAAGGATGGAAGAGCAGCGATGACAAACGTTCTTCTCGCTATACATTTGATCTTGTGCCTCGGCCTGATCATTCTGGTTTTGATCCAACGCTCTGAAGGCGGCGCCTTAAGCGGTCTTGGTGGCGGCGGTGGCGGCGGCGGTATGAGTGGCCTCATGACAGGTCGTTCTGCGTCTAACCTGCTAACGCGCACAACTGCTTTACTTGCTGCTGGCTTTATGGTGACAAGCTTGGTCTTGTCTCTGTTGGCAAATGCCGAGCGTAACTCAGGGTCCATTCTGGATGACAATTCACTGAAGCCTGTCATTCAAACACCGGCAGAGCAAAAGCCGACTGAACCAGGCGCGCCTCTGGCACAATAGGGTTCGCTTTCATTTTTTTGAAATGCGTTCTTGAAATTACATTGAAGAGGCGGTCAAATGGCCGCCTCTTCTTCTTTGATTAAAAAAGTAGACGTTTAGGTTTTTAAACATGGCAGCACGTTATATTTTCATTACTGGTGGCGTTGTTTCTTCACTGGGTAAAGGCTTGGGTTCCGCAGCTTTGGGCGCCTGCCTGCAAGCACGTGGTTTCAAGGTTCGTTTGCGTAAACTGGATCCGTATCTAAACGTCGATCCCGGCACCATGTCCCCATACCAACATGGGGAAGTTTTTGTAACAGATGATGGTGCTGAAACCGACCTCGATCTTGGTCACTATGAGCGTTTTACTTGTGTAAATGCAATGCAAAGTGACAACGTCACCTCCGGTCGCATCTATTCCAGCGTTATCCAAAAAGAACGCGCCGGCGAATATCTTGGTGCAACAGTACAAGTTATCCCGCATGTTACTGAAGCGATCAAAAACTTTACCAAAGCCAACGTCACAGACGAAGACTTCATTCTCGTGGAAGTTGGCGGGACAGTAGGGGATATCGAATCTCTGCCGTTCCTTGAAGCGATCCGCCAAATGGGGAACGAATTGGGTCGTGGCCGCGCAATGTATTTGCACACCACACTGGTCCCTTACATTCCGGCAGCAGGTGAACTTAAAACCAAACCGACACAGCACTCTGTAAAAGAATTGCTAGGCCTTGGCATCAGCCCGGATGCCTTGCTCTGTCGTTGTGACCGTGAAATTCCCGCAAGTGAACGTCGCAAAATCGCACTGTTCTGTAATGTTGCAGACGATGCGGTTATTCCGGCACTTGACGTAGATACAATCTACCGCGTGCCACTGTCTTACCATGCAGAAGGTCTGGACACGGTTGTGTTGAAACACTTTGGCATGGCGGCCCCGGAACCTGATCTGTCCAAATGGGAAGAGATCGTCCACCGCGTTCTTGAGCCGGAAGGGGAAGTCAACGTTGCCATCGTTGGTAAATATGTTGAACTTTTGGAAGCCTATAAATCTTTGGGTGAAGCGCTGACGCATGGCGGCATTGCCAACAATGTCAAAGTCAACCAGCACTGGATTGATGCTGAAACACTTCTGGCAGAAGACGGCATGAAACAGTTAGAAGACAAAGACGCTATCCTCGTCCCCGGTGGTTTTGGGGAACGTGGCGCGGAAGGTAAAATCGCAGCCGTTAAATATGCCCGTGAACAAAAAGTTCCTTACTTCGGAATTTGCCTTGGTATGCAGATGGCTGTTGTTGAAACAGCGCGCAATATGGCAGGCATTGAAGGGGCGGGTTCTTCTGAATTCGGCAACTGCAAAACGCCAATCGTTGGCCTGATGACCGAATGGGAAAAGGAAGACGGCTCCAAAGAGACACGCGCAGAAGACGGCGATCTTGGCGGCACCATGCGTCTTGGTGCTTACCCTTGTAAATTGGTGCCCGGCACGCTAGCACATGACATTTATAATGGTGCAAAAGAGATTTCCGAACGTCACCGTCACCGTTACGAAGTAAATGTCGACTTCAAAGATAAACTGGAAGCGGCTGGCATGAAATTCTCCGGCCTATCACCCGATGGGATCCTGCCAGAGATTGTAGAACTGCCGGATCATCCATTCTTCATCGGCGTACAGTTCCACCCAGAACTGAAATCCCGCCCGACGGACCCGCATCCAATTTTCACCGCCTTTATCAAAGCAGCAATTGAACAAAACAGATTGGTCTAATAATGGTCGCACAAAAGCATGTTCAAGTCGGTAACGTCACCTTTGGTAACGATTTACCGTTTTGCCTGATCGCTGGTCCCTGCTCCATGGAAGGGCGCAACCACGCCCTTGAAATGGCGCACGCCTTGACAGAAATGTGTAACGAACTCGGTATCGGCTTAATCTATAAGTCCTCTTTTGATAAAGCCAACCGCACGAGTGTTGAAGGCAACCGCGGCATCGGCATTATGCCCGCCATGTCTATCTTTCAGGAAGTGAAAGACACCTATGGCTGCCCTGTGATCACCGACGTTCACAACGAAGGGCAATGCGCTGTTGTCGGCGAAGTTTGTGACATGATGCAAATCCCTGCGTTTTTGTGTCGTCAGACAGACTTGTTGCTGGCTGCAGGTCAAACCGGTAAAGCGGTCAACGTTAAAAAAGGTCAATTCCTTGCCCCTTGGGATATGGCCAACGTGGTTAAAAAAGTCGCCTCCACAGGCAATGAGAACATCCTCATCACAGAACGTGGCTCCAGCTTCGGCTACAATACACTTGTTACCGATATGCGTGGTCTGCCCCAGATGGCTCAGGATACAGGCTACCCGATCATCATCGATTGCACCCATTCCGTCCAGCAACCGGGCGGGCAGGGCAATTCGTCTGGCGGTCGTCGCGAACTGGCCCCCGTCGTCGCGCGTTCTGCTATCGCGCTTGGGATTGCAGGTGTGTTTGCAGAAACACATGAAGATCCGGACAAAGCCATTTCTGATGGTCCGAACATGATCCCGGTGCAAAAATTAAAAGGCGTCCTTCAGACCCTACAAGCACTGGACGAAGTTGCAAAAGCCAATCCGGTCGATCTGGTCGGTATGGCGACTTACTAAGAACAAAGCCTGACGTGCCCTTTGCGTCAGGCTTTTTTGTTTAGGGCCAAAGCGCAACTAAGCGAGAGTCTTTTCTTGCATTTTTGGCCCTAACACAGTATTCAACCCCCGACAGGGTAACGGGCCCTGTTATCATCTTCTGTCATCATTTATCTCAGAAAAGAGAGCATCTCAAATGAGCGCTATTATTGATATTCACGGTCGCGAAATTCTCGATAGCCGTGGTAACCCTACTGTTGAAGTTGACGTCCTTTTGGAAAGTGGCGCGTTTGGCCGCGCAGCCGTTCCCTCTGGCGCCTCTACAGGTGTACATGAAGCCGTTGAATTACGCGATGGCGACAAAGGCCGTTACCTCGGGAAAGGCGTCGAAAACGCTGTAGAAGCTGTAAACGGTGAGATTTTTGATGCTCTTGTTGGTCTGGAAGCTGACGAACAGCTGTTGATCGACCAAACCATGATCGACCTTGATGGCACAGAAAACAAAGGCCGCCTTGGCGCCAACGCCATGTTGGGCGTTTCCATGGCTGTTGCCCGCGCAGCTGCTGAAGAAGCAGGCCTGCCGCTTTATAAATATCTGGGCGGCGTTTTCGCACGTGAACTGCCGGTTCCTTTGATGAATATCATCAACGGTGGCGCACACGCGGACAACCCGGTTGATATTCAAGAATTCATGATCATGCCAGTTGGCGCCTCTTCTATCCGCGAAGCCATCCGCATGGGTGCTGAAGTCTTCCACGCGCTGAAAGCGGCTTTGAAAGCTGCCGGTCACAACACCAACGTTGGGGATGAAGGTGGCTTCGCACCGGGCGTTGCATCTTCTGAAGAAGCCCTGTCTTTCATCATGACCGCAATTGAAAACGCTGGTTATAAAGCGGGTGACGATATCGTACTGGCCCTCGACGTTGCCTCTTCTGAATTCTACAAAGACGGCAAATATGAACTGGCTGGCGAAGGTAAATCCCTGTCTTCTGCTGAAATGGCAGATTACCTTGCTGATCTGGTCGAGAAGTTCCCGATCGTTTCCATCGAAGACGGCATGGACGAGGACGACTGGGAAGGCTGGAAAATCCTGACAGAAAAAATCGGCGACAAATGTCAATTGGTTGGGGATGACCTGTTCGTAACTAATCCAAAGCGTCTGTCTGACGGTATTGATCAGCAAGTTGCCAACTCCATTCTGGTAAAAGTTAACCAGATCGGCACATTGTCTGAAACACTGGAAGCTGTCGAAATGGCACAAAAAGCCAATTACACAGCCGTGATCTCTCACCGTTCGGGTGAAACCGAAGATTCGACAATCGCGGACATCGCTGTTGCCACAAACGCAGGTCAAATCAAGACAGGCTCCCTGAGCCGTTCTGACCGCGTTGCTAAATACAACCAGCTGATTCGCATTGAAGAAGAGCTTGGTTCAAGCGCTGTTTATGCAGGTCGCAAAGTTCTGCGCTAAAGTTAATTTTCTTTCGTAAAAACTTTTAAAAGGCTGCTTCAGTTGAGGCAGCCTTTTTTCTGTTCAGCCCTCTGCTAACCCTTTGACTCTCAAAGAGAGTGTTACCAATCCCCTAAAGCTTCTACCCATTCTATCAAAAACTTTCTAACGCCGCGCCCGGTTTATACTTCTAAAGTATAGAATTTATTTACCAATTGCCTTCATAAACGATACTGTATCTACAGCACGAGAACTGGCATCGATCCACAAAATGAGAGCATGGTTTAGACATATACCCAAGATTCAGCCGGGGGTGTTCCTTCCGGTCATTGGCGTGTGCGTTGTGCTGTATTTTGCCTATCACGCCGTCCAAGGTGATCGCGGTATCCGCGCGCTACTGGATTATCAGCACCGGATTGAAAAAACAAAAATCCAACTGGCGCAAATCCGTGAAGAACGCATGCGTCTTGAACATCGCGTTTCCTTGCTACGGTCTGACAGTCTTGATCCGGACCTTCTGGAAGAACGCGCCCGTGCTGTTTTAAACTTCGCTCACCCAAAAGAAATTGCCATTATTGTAAAGCGTTAGATCATGTCTGCACAAAACTTACCCAATCCACCGTACTATGCCGTGATTTTTATCAATCAACGAACAGAAGACGACGCGGAAGGGTATGGCATGACCGCGGATCGAATGGTTGAACTCGCTCAACAACAAGATGGCTACCTTGGCATTGAGAGCGTTCGCGATGACACAGGCAAAGGCATCACCGTTTCCTACTGGAAAGACATGGACGCTATCCAATACTGGAAGAATGACGTCGAGCATCAAGATGCACGCGCCAAAGGGAAGTTAGATTGGTATCAAGACTATCAGCTGCAAATTGCCAAGGTCGAACATGGCTATCGCTGGATCAAAAACTAAAGATACGAATCCATTGTAGGTTCCGGTATTCAAATACCGCTTCGTGACCAAACAAGGTGATATTGCATCGCAAAACACCTCAGTTTCAGTTATATGACAGCCTCCCTGCCTTAATTGACAAGCATTCCGTCACCAAAATTAACCATTATTAAGTTTATACACTGGACTTTCAAAGGGTTGGCGCACATAAAAAATCAGGTTTTCGTAAACCCCTTGCATCTAGCGGTCTGCACCAAGATTAACTAAAGTGTAGTTAATTGTTCATTTTGCATTGCAACACAGTAAGTTAGTTGAATGTGAAACATTTGCATTTGCCCCGATTTTGCGTTTCATAGAGAGATAATTTTGCATCAAAGCATGCTTCACGCCTAGCCAAGGGGAGTCCTATGGCAACACAAACAAAACGCACGACACGGGGTAAGAACAAACAACCCGAAGCGACACCTGAAGAACTCTTAAAGTTCTATAAGGAAATGCTTTTGATCCGCCGCTTTGAAGAAAAAGCCGGTCAACTATATGGTATGGGCCTTATTGGCGGTTTCTGTCACCTGTATATCGGTCAGGAAGCCGTTGTTGTTGGTATTCAGTCCATCGCAAACCCGCAAGACACGCTGATCACGTCTTATCGCGATCACGGTCATATGCTGGCCTGCGGTATGGACCCAGACGGTGTTATGGCAGAACTGACCGGTCGCATCGGCGGCTATTCCAAAGGGAAGGGCGGTTCCATGCACATGTTCTCCAAAGACAAAGGGTTTTATGGCGGCCACGGGATCGTTGGCGCCCAAATCCCATTGGGGACAGGTTTGGCCTTTGGTCACAAGTATAATGAAGATGGCGGCGTAAACTTTGCCTATATGGGCGATGGCGCGGTCAACCAAGGCCAAGTCTACGAAGCCTTTAACATGGCTGCGCTTTGGAAGTTGCCTGTTGTTTACGTTATCGAAAACAACCAGTATGGCATGGGGACATCCCTAGAGCGCGCCTCCAGCAACACCAACCTGTATGAGCGTGGCGCAGCACACGGCATTCCGGGTATTCAAGTGAACGGCATGAGCGTCCTTGAAGTCCGTGAAGCCGCAAAAGAAGCTGCTGACAAATGTCGCCGTGGGGAAGGCCCCATCATCCTAGAGATGAAAACCTATCGCTATCGTGGTCACTCTATGTCTGACCCGGCAAAATACCGCGCGAAAGAAGAAGTTCAAAAAATCAGATCCGAAAGCGATCCGATTGATTACGTTCGCGCATTGTTGACCGAAGGTGGTCATGCCGACGAAGCCGCTTTGAAAGAGATCGATAAAGAGATCAAAGCCGTCGTTACAAAATCTGCCGACTTTGCCCAAACCAGCCCAGAACCGGATCCAAGCGAACTGTGGACCGATGTGGTGGTAGACGCATAAAGCATAGAGATAGAGAGAAAATACATGCCAATTCAAATTCTTATGCCTGCGCTTTCACCGACAATGGAAGAGGGTAACCTCGCCAAATGGTGCAAGGCCGAAGGTGACAAAGTCGAAAGCGGTGATGTCATCGCTGAGATTGAAACCGACAAAGCCACGATGGAAGTCGAAGCCGTGGATGAAGGTATCCTCGGTAAGATCGTGATCCCCGAAGGGACCGAAAACGTCAAAGTAAACGAAGTCATCGCCCTGCTGCTTGAGGAAGGTGAAGACGCGTCTGCTGTTGACAATTTCTCAACGGATAGTGCCAGCCCGGCACCTGCAACAGAAACAGCTTCTTCCTCAAGTGAAGAAGCAAGCACTGCGCCAACCGCATCTGCAGCACCCGTCGCTGTCCAAGAAGATGCCTACACTGGCCCAACAGAAGAAATGACTGTGCGCCAAGCGTTGAACACAGCCTTGTTCGAAGAATTCCGCAAAGATGACAAAGTCTTCATCATGGGGGAAGAAGTTGCCGAATATCAGGGCGCTTACAAAATCACCCAAGGCCTGTTAGACGAGTTCGGCGCCAAACGCGTTGTTGATACGCCGATTACGGAAATCGGCTTTACAGGTGTTGGTGTCGGTGCTGCATGGTCCGGCCTCAAGCCCATCGTTGAATTTATGACCTTCAACTTTGCAATGCAGGCGATTGATCATATCATCAACTCCGCAGCGAAGACCCTTTATATGTCTGGTGGGGAAATTTCCTGTCCAATCGTGTTCCGTGGGTGTAACGGCGCTGCGGCGCGCGTTGCTGCTCAGCACTCTCAGTGCTACGCCTCTTGGTATGCGCATTGCCCGGGCCTGAAAGTAGTTGCACCTTATTCTGCTGAAGATGCAAAAGGTCTTTTGAAAGCAGCGATCCGTGATCCAAACCCGGTTGTGGTGTTGGAAAACGAAGTTCTCTACGGCAAAAAATTCGATTGCCCGACAGACGAAGACTTCACCATTCCGTTTGGTAAAGCGAAAATCGAACGCTCAGGTACTGACGTAACCTTGGTAGGCTACTCCATCTCAGTTGGTTGGGCACTGGAAGCGGCTGAAAAACTCGCGGAAGAAGGTATTTCTGCGGAAGTCATCAACCTTCGTTCACTGCGTCCGCTTGATACGCACACCATCATCGAGTCTGTTAAAAAGACCAACCGTCTGGTGACTGTCGAAGAAGGTTGGGCATACTCCAACATCGGTTCTGAGATTTCCTCACAAGTGATGGAACATGCCTTTGATTATCTGGACGCCCCCGTGACACGCGTTGCCGGTAAAGACGTCCCGATGCCATATGCCGCCAACCTTGAAAAACTCGCTTTGCCAACTGTGCCGGATATCGTCGCAGCCGCAAAAGCAGTTTGTTACAAGTAATCGGTCGAAAGGAAATCGCATTATGCCTATTCAAATCCTAATGCCAGCACTTTCACCGACAATGGAAGAAGGTAATCTGGCAAAATGGTGCGTCAAAGAAGGCGACACTGTGGAAAGCGGCGATGTTATCGCTGAGATTGAAACTGACAAAGCAACAATGGAAGTTGAAGCCGTTGACGAAGGGACGATCGGTAAAATCCTCGTACCCGAAGGCACCGAAGGTGTAAAAGTCAATGAACTGATCGCCCTGTTGCTCGAAGAAGGTGAAGACGCAAGTGCGTTAGAAGCTGCAACAGAGACTGCATCTACAGCGCCTGCCAAAGCTGAAGACAAGCCGGCTGAGGCACCAGCCGCAGCACCACAAGCAGCGCCGGCTCCTGCCGCACCTGTATCTGAGAGTGGTGATCGCATCTTCTCTAGCCCCTTGGCACGCCGTATTGCCGCCAATGAAGGTCTAGAGATCAAAGACATCAAAGGTAGTGGCCCACGCGGTCGTGTTGTAAAACGCGATGTAGAAGCCGCCATTGCGTCCGGCACCGGTAAAACAGCTGCACCAACAGCCGACAAGCCCGCACCAAAAGCTGCTGCACCTGATGCGAAAACCATCAGTCAAGATGATCCGATCTTCAAACTTCTGCCTGAATTTGAAGCCGTGCCGAACTCCAACATGCGTAAAACAATTGCCAAGCGCCTGACAGAGTCTGCCCGTGACATCCCGCACTTTAACCTGCAAGTGGATGTCGAAATCGACAAGCTGATGGCCTTGCGTAAAGAGTTGAACAGCCGGGAAGGCGCTGACTACAAAATCTCAGTCAACGACTTCCTCGTCAAAGCCACATCCCTTGCCTTGACACGTGTACCGGATTGCAACGTTGCCTTTACAGACAACGCCATCCTCAAGTTTAAACGTGTTGATATGGCAATCGCGGTCGCTGTTGAAGGCGGCCTGATCACGCCGATCATTAAAGATGCGGCGTCTAAAGGATTGGCGACACTGGCAAATGAAGCCAAAGATTTGGCAGCACGCGCACGTGACGGCAAGCTCGCCCCGGAAGAATATCAAGGCGGTACATTTACCATTTCCAACTTGGGTATGTTCGGGATCAAAAGCTTCAACTCCATCATCAATCCACCGCAAGGCGGCATCCTGTCCATCGGGGCAGGGGAACAACGCCCTGTTGTGAAAAATGGTGCTTTGGCTGTTGCGACGGTCGTGACGCTGACACTGGCTGTTGATCACCGCTGCATTGATGGCGCAACTGGCGCGGCCTTCATCAAGGAATTGAAAGCCCTGATCGAAGACCCGATTGCCCTCATGCTGTAAGGATAGGAAACAATATGTCTGATACAAATTTTGACGTTATTGTCGTAGGTGCAGGCCCCGGTGGATATGTCGGGGCCATCCGCGCCGCACAGCTTGGCCTGAAGACAGCCTTGGTGGAAGCCAATCACCTTGGTGGGATCTGCCTCAATTGGGGCTGTATTCCGACCAAAGCCTTGCTGCGCTCTGCGGAAATCTATGAACATATGAAACATGCAGCAAGCTTTGGGCTTGGTGCGAAAGATATTTCATTCGATATCGCAAAAATCGTTGAACGCTCCCGCGGCGTGTCCAAACAGCTGTCCGGCGGTGTTGGCCATTTGCTGAAGAAGAATAAAGTAAAAGTCTTTGACGGTTACGGCAAACTTCTCGGTGGCGGCAAATTGTCTGTTGAAAAAGACGGCAAAGTCTTCACGACCTTGTCCTCCAAACATATCATCATGGCAACCGGTGCACGGGCGAAATCTTTCCCCGGTCTGGAACCTGATGGCAAACAGGTTTGGACCTACATGGAAGCTTTGGTCCCGACCGAAGTGCCAAAATCCATGCTGGTGATCGGTTCTGGCGCAATTGGTATCGAATTTGCCAACTTCTTCCACACCTTTGGCTCTGACGTGACAGTTGTCGAAGCGTTGGATCAAATCATGCCCGTTGAAGATAGCGAAATTTCAGCTTTTGCCCAAAAGAGCATGGAAAAACGTGGCTTGAAGTTCAAAACTGCAACAAAAGTTGTGAAACTGGACAAAGCGGCGGACGGCGTAACAGCAACACTCGACAAAAATGGCAAGACTGAGACCATCAAGGTGGACAAAGTCATTACCGCTGTCGGTGTTGTGCCAAATGTGGAAAACCTTGGCCTCGACAAAGCAGGCGTTAAACTGGATGAACGTGGCTTTATCCAGATTGACGGGTACTGCAAAACATCAGCTGAGGGCGTTTATGCCATCGGTGATGTTGCTGGTGCCCCTTGTCTGGCCCACAAAGCGTCCCACGAAGCCATCATCTGCATTGAAAAAATCGCAGGCCAAAAAGGCGTTCATCCGCTTGATAAATCCTTGGTCCCTGGTTGTACATATTGTCAGCCGCAAGTGGCTTCTGTCGGCCTGACGGAAAAAGCTGCCAAAGACAAAGGCTATAAAATCAAAGTCGGTCGTTTCCCCTTCATGGGCAACGGTAAAGCCATCGCGCTTGGTGAACCAGAAGGCCTGATCAAAACAGTCTTTGATGAGAAAACCGGTGAGCTTTTAGGCGCCCATATGGTCGGTGCCGAAGTGACCGAACTCATTCAGGGCTACGGCATCGCCAAGACATTGGAAACAACTGAAGAAGACCTGATGCACACCGTCTTCCCGCATCCAACCCTGTCTGAAATGATGCATGAAAGCGTGCTGGATGCTTATGGTAAAGCCATCCACTTCTAGCCTCGCCTAAGCAATCCAAGAAAATCGGGGAGGGGAGAATTATCCCTTCCTCGTCTTTCTCTGCGGTTGTTTTTATTGTCTGGCTTCTGTAAAAGACATTTCCCCTTCGGTTGAGAAACACCGAAAACAGCCTAAATATCTTATTGCGGGTAGGAACACTTGCAAACAAAAAGGATCATAAGGTCATGAGTGAAGCACCGAAACTGCGTCACCCCGAGAAGCAGAAAAACCCGGATAATCCAATCCAACGCAAACCGGACTGGATTCGCGTTAAAGCCCCGACGTCAAAAGGCTACAACGAAACCCGCAAGCTCATGCGCGAAAAAAAGCTTCACACCGTTTGTGAGGAAGCCTCTTGCCCCAATATCGGTGAATGTTGGGAACGTAAACACGCAACCTTTATGATTCTAGGTGAAATCTGCACCCGTGCCTGTACCTTCTGTAACGTTATTACCGGCAAACCAAACGCTGCCGACCCAATGGAGCCGGAAAACGTCTCCATCTCCGTTGCGACCATGGGCGCCAAACATGTGGTGATCACCTCAGTTGATCGCGACGATATGGATGATGGTGGCGCGGACCAGTTTGTCCAGTGCATTGAGCGCATCCGCGAAAAGTCACCGGAAACAACCATTGAAATCCTGACACCGGATTTCCGCGGGAAAGAAGGGGCATTGGAACACGTCATTGCTGCCAAGCCAGACGTGTTCAACCACAACCTAGAAACCGTGCCTCGCTTGTTCCCATCCGTACAACTTGGCTCACGTTATTTCTATTCTTTGCGCGTCCTGCAAAAAGCCAAAGAACTGGACCCACATATGTTTACCAAATCCGGCATTATGGTTGGATTGGGTGAAACAAAAGAAGAAGTCATTCAGGTTATGGACGATATGCGCTGTGCCGATGTTGACTTTTTAACCATTGGGCAGTACTTAGCACCCACGCCAAAGCACGCGCCGGTCGATCGCTTTGTAACGCCTGATGAATTTGCGGAATATGCTCGAATTGCCAAACGTAAAGGCTTCTTGCTGGTATCTTCCTCTCCATTGACGCGTTCCAGCTATCATGCGGATCAAGATTTCGCCCGCTTGCGTGCTGCCCGTGAGGAACAGCTAGCTAAGAAATAAAATGCCAACGCACGCAGAAAAAAAATATTGCCCCTATTCAGCACAACAAATGTACGATTTGGTGGCAAATGTTGATGCATACCCGGACTTTTTACCCTGGTGTGTAGCCACACGTGTGCGCGATCACCAAGGCAATCATATGATTGCCGATATGGTTATTGGCTTTAAAATGATCCGGGAAAAATATACGTCCGAAGTGACAATGGATCCCGGTAAAGAGGTCAAGATCGTCTATAAAAACGGTCCGTTTAAATACCTGAACAGTCACTGGAAATTTGACGATGAATCCGATGGAGGGTGCAACATCGACTTTTTCGTCGATTTTGAATTTCGCTCAGCCCTCTTGCAAAAAGTCATGGGCGCGGTTTTCAATGAGGCCGTCCAGCTTATGATGTCCGCCTTTGAAAAGCGCGCCAACGAGCTTTATCGCGACGCCTGATCCGCAATCAATTCAAGGGCACGTTTAACGGTCTGGCAGCGCACGTCAGCGCGATCACCATCAAAGATATGCTTTTCAACAATCGTTAAAACGCCTTTTTTGGCACAACTCAGGTAAACCAGTCCCACCGGCTTATCCTCAGTTCCCCCGCCCGGACCGGCGATCCCGGTAACTGCCACGCAAATATCCGTACCAGCCGCTTTCATCCCACCTTCGGCCATCTCTTGGGCGACCACGTCACTTACCGCACCGTAGGCCTCTAGGTCAGCGCGCAAAACACCCAAAACCTCATGTTTTGCCTTGTTGGAATATGTGACAAACCCCCGGTCGACCACATCAGACGACCCTGCAATTTCCGTCAAGGCACCTGCAATCAAACCACCCGTGCAAGATTCTGCGGTTGCGACTGTCAACTTCTTGCTGCGACACAATTCAAGAACTTCACTTGCTAACTCGTCAAACATAGGCTCACCCCGCCAATTGAATACTTAAAAAATAGACCACGCCCAGACCATACAGGGCCGCCACCACATCATCTAGCATAATCCCCAAGCCCCCATGAACGTTGCGATCAAACCAACAGGCAGGCCACGGCTTAAAGATATCAACCAGACGGAATAAAACAAAACCGACCAGATAGAGCAGGGGGTCCAACCCTGCTGGCAACAGCACCAGCCACTGCCCTGCAACTTCATCGATCACAACAGCCCCGGGATCTTCAACGCCAGCTTCTTTTTCAAAAATGTGAGACGCCCACCAGCCGATGAGAAATACGACGATGCTTGCGATTAACAGAGCAATCCAGCCGCCATAATATTGAATGAAATAGGCAAAAGGCAAAGCAGCAAGCGATCCCCACGTCCCCGGCGCGAATGGCATAAGCCCCGACCAAAACCAAGTTGCAAGAACACCTGCAGGGCTTCTCAAAAAAGACTTGCTGATGTTGGCATTTTTTGACGACACTTTTAATCTCCCATTTCATGGCTTTGCCTTAACACAATTGCGATGCGTACCAGTAGGCAAGTTTTTACATTTTTTTGATTATTAGCATAGCGTTAAGATGCAAACCCTTGTATAAATGGCGGGGTTTTTGGGGAAAGCTATATGCATAAAAACACTCCTCAAAGTCCAAAGCAAAACCTAAAAGATTGAAATATAACAAATTTCAATCCAAGTATTTAGTTAAGTGGCATTTGGGGCATATGAGCGATTTTCAAAACCGTGTAAAAGCATTCAAAGAAAAAACTCTTGAGCTAACCGACAAATATTTTCCAGAACGCCAGATCGTACTGCGTACAGATGGTGATCTTAAATATATTTGCCTCTCTAAGCGTCTTCAGATGGCCGCCTCGGCGTGCGCCTTCGCCCTCTTGAGCTGGACTGTTTTCACCAGCACAACGCACTTTCTTCACGATGCGGAACTCGTCGAAAAAGATAAAGAGATCCTCAGCGTCCAAGTTGCCTATCGCAGCTTACTTAGTGAAGTCACCGAGTATCAAAACAAATTCACAAACATCAGTGACGAATTGGAAGCTAATCATTCCATGCTCATTGCCAGCATTGATCAAGAAGCAATAAAAAACAAAGACAAATTGGTTTCTGCAGAAGCTGCACGCAAAGAAGCACAGATCGCACGTAAACACTTGAACCGCCAGCTGGTTTCCATTGAAGAGTCCATGCGTGAGCTTGCTAATCGCAACTACTCCCTTAAGGGGGACTTATCCCTAAAAGAAATGGACTTGCAAACTGCCTTGGCAGAACGCAACGCCGCACGTTCCCAAAAAGAACGCCTCGAAGAAAAGCTGCGTAACATCGAAGTGGAAATGGCGCGTCTCAATCACACGCAGGAAGACCTCATCAAGCGCGTGAGCACGCAAGCCAACGAAGAAATCGCAGATATTGAAGAAATTCTGACCCTTGCAGGTCTTGACCCAGATGAAATGTTGAACAATCTGGATGATGACGCCACCGCCTCCGGCGGACCATTTATCGCTGCATCTCCTGCCGATGGTGAAACAGTACAGAATGCCAAAACCCAAAAATTGGGCGAGATCGACAAGAACCTCGTTCGCTGGCAGGGCCTGCAACATATCAAGCAATCATTGCCATTGGCGCAACCTTTGGACTACTATTACATTAGCAGCCGCTACGGGAAGCGCCGTGACCCGGTAAATAAACGCTGGGCAGTCCATTATGGTCTAGATATGGCCGCTTCCAAAAAATCTCCTGTTTACGTAACTGCACCTGGTACGGTAGAGTTTGTAGGCTGGAAGGGGAATTATGGTCGCTTTATTGTTATTGACCATGGTAACGGTATCAAAACCCGTTACGGTCACCTTCACAAGACCCTTGTTAAAAAAGGGCAGCATGTCGATTTTAGAACCAAAATCGGCCTTGTGGGCAACACTGGCAGAAGCACAGGGGCTCACTTGCACTATGAAGTGCGCTTTAACGAGAAAAATGTAGATCCGTACAAATTTATCAAGGCAGGACGTAATGTTTTCCAAGGGTAATAAAAATAAAGCAAACACCTCACCAGCAGTTGCTGCGAAAAAGCGTGTTCCGCCATCAATCATCAGCGAAGACCTAACCGTCACAGGCAATCTGGTTAGTGAAGGCGAAATCCAAATCGATGGTACCGTCAAGGGTGACATCAACAGCAAAGACCTATTGGTTGGGGAAACGGCGCTTATCGAAGGCCAGATTGTTGCTGAATCCATTCGCGTCCACGGTAAAGTCGTCGGTCAAATCAAAGCCTTAAACGTTAGTCTTGCAAAAAGCGCCAATGTTGTCGGCGATATCCTGCATGATAACCTGTCTATTGAAACAGGTGCCTTCCTTGAAGGGCATTGCAAACGTCTGGCAGATGGCGAGTTTAAAAACAGCCAAAAGCCCACTTTGAAAGTGACAGCTGAGCTACCTAAATCACAGGCCTCGGCAAGCGACAAAATTGACGGCGGTAAAAAAGCAACCGCCTAATGACAAAAGCCCGCATATCGCGGGCTTTTTTATTTAAGAAATATTGCTCATGAAATCCAAGATTGCCTTTTCCGCCACCGCCTCGGAAAGAGTAGGGGCATGCCCAACATTTGGCACCTCAACACCGGAAATAGACGTTAACCCTACGCACATTTTATCAAACGTCGTTTTATCAAAAACCTGAGACGCCCCACCACGAACAACCAACACCGGTCGATCCGCAAGTGCATAGAAATAAGGCCATAAATCTTTGCGCTCCTCCAAAGCAGACTCGGCTTTTAAGTTCTGAGCAATTTTTACATCCCAGCTCGGCACATAACTGCCTTGCTCAAGTTTGTAGGTTTTCTGTGCAATAGCCTGCCAGTCTTTATCGACGAAACCCTCTTCATCCTTATAGTGCTTTTTCAACTTACGGACAGCGCCATCCAAATCGGGAACCGCTTCATCATCTTCTGTATAAGCAATAATTTTAGACAACCCCTCTTCATTCAAATCAGGTCCTACATCATTGAGGATCGCTGAATGAACAAGTCCGGGCGCAACCACACACATTGCCATTGCCAACAGCCCGCCCAAAGACGTGCCGATAAAAGTACATCCATGTAAATTCAAGGCCGTACAAACATTGAAAATGTCACTAACGTAAGTTCTCGGATGATAATTCATCCAATTTTCATCGTACTGCGAACGACCTCGCCCGCGATAGTCAAGACACACAACCCGGTGGCCCAGTCCTGAGAGCGTTTCTGCAATCTCTTCAAAGTCCTGAGAATTTCGAGTTAAGCCCGACAAGCAAACCACAGGCCTTTTCCCTTGTCCTCCAGCAACGGGGCGATAGTCCCTCACGTACAACTTCAGTCCGTCGCCAGCGGTAATCAACTTTTCCTGATAGCGCCCCATGGCTTTACTCACCTAATAACTGACTAAATCGATCCAACGATCTAATTTCAAACGTTGGTTTATTCGCTGCGCCCAACTTTTCCGGTTTTTGCCCAAAACGATTGACCCAGACCACCTGCATCCCGAAAGAGGCTGCACCGGCAACATCCCACGCATTTGCAGATTGAAAAGCAATTCTATCCGCCGCAATACCTAAGCAATCGCAGCCATATTGGTACACACTCGGATGGATTTTAAACATTTGGATGTCATCCACAGAAATGACATGATCCAACAACTTTTCAATGCCTGCTTTGCGAACAGCAGACGTCAGCATAGTCCGCGATCCATTTGACAAAATAGCTGTTTTCACCCCTCGCGCCTTCAGGTTTTCCAGCATCTTCGGCACTTCAGGATAGGCATCCAGCTTAAGATAAAGTTCCATCAAGCGGCTGCGCAAAACCGGATCATGGATGTTATATGTCTCCATGGTGAAATCCAATGCATCGCCAGTTACATGCCAAAAGTCCTTGAAATCCCCCATCAAGGAACGCAGCCATGTATACTCCAACTGCTTTTTGCGCCACATCGCAGAAAAATCAAGCCACCTTTCCCCAATGTCTTGAGCGCAACGCCTTGCGGAAGCAGCCACATCAAATAAAGTTCCATAGGCATCAAACACACAGGCATCAATATTCTTTAACTGATCAGCCATAGGTTACCTCTATTTTGCACGTTTCAAGTCCGCTTCAAGTGACGAAGCAATTTCAGCCGTCTTCAAACGATGACGATAAACTTGAATATTCTCCAAAACGCGTTGAACATAATTCCGTGTCTCACTAAAGGGAATTTGCTCCACCCAGTCAATAACATAATCATGATCATCTGTGCGCGGATCACCAAATTCCTTGATCCATTGGCGCGTCCGATACGGCCCCGCATTATAAGACGCAAGCGTCAGCACATACGAGCCCTTAAAAGTATCCAGCAAATCTTCAAGATATTCGCTCCCCAACCAAACATTAAGTTTGGGGTTTGAGATCAACTTATCCCGAGAATATTTGTAATTATTTTCTTTCGCCAGACTATGTGCTGTACGTGGCATCAACTGCATAAGGCCGCGCGCCCCAGCCCGACTAATAGCCTTGTCATAAAAAGCACTTTCTTGACGGATGATCCCGTGGACCAAAGCAGCTTCCGGTTTTTCCCGCATTAAGCCGGCATCAAGGACAGGGTAGGCGGCTTCAATTACCCCATGACCTTCACGCAAGGCGCGCTTGCCGACATAAATTGCCAAATCCGGCCGACCGGCCTCAATCGCCAGTTCAGCAACCAGCGTTCGCCAGCCTGCCGTCGTACTCATCGTGTTTAACTGATAGATAAAATGGCGCATCAAGTCACGTTCCTGCATACGTTGAAGCAGGTTGACAACATCCACAAGCTCGCTTTGTTGAAAAACGATCCGTTCCTGACGGTTCGGGCGTGCCTTGACATTAATAATCAAGTCAGATTTTTGACCTAATCGTTCAGCCGCCAATTGACCATAGTATGTTGTTTGATAGTCCGATGCTGTTTTGTACCAGTTTTGCGCTTCGTCGTTACGCCCAAGGTCAGTTAGAGCACGCGCAATCCAATAAGCGCCACGGGATCGACTAATCGGATAACTAACCGCCTCATATAAATTGCTGAAATGCTTTAACGCGACTTCCGGCTCGGCCAAAAAACGCAGCTTAATCCAACCTAAGAGCCATTCAGCGTCCGCATAATCAGCACCTTCTGTCAGGCCATGGTTCTCCGCCATCCGATAAGCTTCCGTATAATAGCCGTCGCGGACAGCCTGACGGGCCATAATCGCCCTTTGCCTCCACCAAACATGCGGATAGGGAACGGCTTCAGGTGCATCAAACAATAATTGACGTGCATCCGCATCCCGACCTTTGATACGACGCCATCTCATACGTTCAAAAAGCAACCCAGGATGATCTTCCAAATTCTTGGGGACACTGGCAACCGCGCGATCCACGCCTTTTCGCATCTTGCGCAGCTTGAGCCGTGCATCAGCCAGCAACTTCCAATCTTTATTTACATAATCAAGCATACGACGGGCAGGGTAGTAACGACCTTCCCATAACAAGCGATCCAATCGATCAATATGGTCCTGATCGCTCAGGTAAGACTTATACCTTTTATAAAACTGTGACTGCTGATCACGCCCAAAGTTAACATTCAACCAAGACTTTTTAACTTGTAAACGCAGCTCTTCCGTCCGCCCCATTTGCTCCAAAGCGGCAGCTAGCATGATATGTCCGTTTGAACTGACCGGCTGACGACCCGCGAACCATTTCAACACAGACGCTGCGGGGATGGCCATATTCATGGCTTCTTCAGCACGGCGTTGTAAAACGGATTGACGTGGCCAATCCGGGTTATGCGCAATAAAAGCCGCAATTTCCTGAAACGGAACATCCTTTTTCGGGTCCGTAATCTGCATCCAACGGATGAGCTTTCCGGGCAACCCGCTATCCGCTTTGCCAGCCGCAGACAACGCATTGCCCCAGCGTTGTTTCTTCGCTTCCTTAAAGGCTTTTTCAGCAACTTTAAAATCACTTTGTGACAAATCCGCCGCATCCAGCGGATTTGAAAGTGTGAGCGCGATTAACATGCAAACCCCGGCAGAACCGAGCTGTTTTACACCGTGAAGACCTTTAAACAACTGTCTTTCATCCCTTGTTATTTACGGTTAATTCTATTCCCATTACCGTTTAAACAAACACTGTAAGAGTCCTACCTGATGATCGCAAGGAAGGAATACTATTTTTTTATTATACAAAAACTTGCCGTGACCGATTGAAAGAGCTATGTTCGGCTTCTTCTAAATCTTATTACTATAAATGTGGCGCAATATTGCCCACATACCAAGGAGATAGTCATGTTTCAGGGATCCATTCCTGCCCTGATCACACCGTTCAAAAATGGTCAAGTCGATGAACAGGCTTTCCAAGACCATGTTGAATGGCAGATCGAGCAAGGGTCTGATGCTCTCGTCCCGGTCGGCACCACAGGTGAATCACCGACCCTCAGCCATGAAGAACACCACCGCGTTGTGGAACTGTGTCTTGAGGCTGCGAAGGGACGTGTTCCGGTGATTGCCGGAACCGGTTCTAACAACACAGCCGAAGCCGTCAGCCTGCATAAACATGCCAAGGATGCAGGCGCGGATGCGGGTCTGGTCGTGACTCCTTATTATAACAAACCGACACAAGCCGGTTTGCTTGCTCACTTTAAAGCAATTCACGATTCCTGTGATTTACCGATCATTATTTACAACATTCCGGGCCGTTCCGTTATCGACATGAATGTCGAAACAATGGCTGAACTGTCCAAGCTGCCCAATATTGTCGGCGTCAAAGATGCGACAGGTGACTTGTGCCGCCCACTCGACACCTATTTGGCCTGTGGTCCTGACTTCTGCCAGCTTTCTGGTGAAGACGCGACAGCTGTTCAATTCTTGTCGGCTGGTGGACGCGGTTGCATTTCAGTGACAGCAAACGTCGCCCCTAAACTTTGCGCTGATATGCAACGTGCGTGGCGTGAAGGCGATATCAAAACCGCCATGGACATTCAGTTTAAACTGATGCCGCTTCACAACGCCATGTTCTGTGAAAGCAGCCCAGGGCCGGTTAAATATGCAGCGGAACTTCTGGGGCTTTGCTCTTCAGAAACACGCTTGCCGCTGGTTGAAATCGCTGAAAGCAGTAAAGAGCGCGTAAAAGCGGCCCTAACCTCTCTTGGCATGATTTAAAGATCAATGGCTAGCAAGAACAAAAAAGACGACTTTTCGACGCGCATTGCGGCTCAAAACCGCAAGGCGCGTCATAACTATTTTATCGAAGATACGATAGAATGCGGCATGGTTTTGACTGGCACCGAAGTCAAATCCTTAAGAAGCGGTCGTGCCAGCATCACCGAAGCCTATGCCACTGAAAAAGATGGTGAACTGTACTTGATCAACGCCAACATCCCTGTCTATGAAGGCGGCAACAGATTCAACCACGAACCTAAACGCATGCGTAAACTGCTTGCGCACAAAAAAGAACTCGCCAAAATGCTGGGGATGACCACCCAGAAAGGCTATACACTCGTTCCTCTCCATATTCACTTCAACGACCGCGGCATTGCAAAAGTCGCCATCGGGGTCGGGAAGGGGAAACAGAGCCACGACAAACGCGACAGCATCAAAGACAGAGACTGGAAACGCGATAAAGCCAGACTCATGCGAGAAAAATCCTAAGAGAACAGACTACTGCTGCACAGTCCGTGCAAAGTCTGCCAGCTTTCCATCTTGATCAGAATGGTGCTCTTGCCACCATTTTGCAAGCATGCTGACGAGCGCTATCCCTTCTGTTTTCTTGCCTTGCTCAATATCATCTTTGAGCTCGTTCAGCCTTGAGAGAAAATAAAAATGCTCAAGCTGATGATCATCCATATCCTCGTAGTTTTCTGTGAACATAAAGGTCTCCTCACCACTGAAATGGTGTGAGTAGGTATGAATGAGCTCATCCACCGTCGCCAAGGACACCTCGTCCATCTGCCCAGATTTCAGGTTTTGGTAGATTTTATTAATCATTTCCACCATCTCTCTATGCTCTCGATCAGATTCTGATAGTTCCCCCTCATGTTCATCTTCCCAACTCAACAACTCGGCATCGCCTCCGCTCGTGTTCTGAACTCCCCGCAAAAACTTGGTGACTTCTGAACGCAAACTTGTTGCCTCTTCTGACAAAGACGCAGATGCCTGCGCAATCATATGGGCTGCATTATTCGCATCCTGTGCAGCGTGCAACACTTCGACAATCGACGTCGAGACACTTGCCGTCCCGATTGACGCCTCTTCAACATTCCTCGCAATTTCCTGTGTAGCCGCGCTCTGTTCTTCAACTGCTGCTGAAATCGAGGCGGAAATATTGCTGACCTCACCGATGACTTTCGAAATGCCGTTAATGGACATGACCGCTTGCTGCGTTGAGGACTGCACTTGACCAATCTGTGATGCGATTTCTTCAGTCGCCTTAGACGTTTGATTGGCCAAATTTTTGACTTCACTGGCCACCACCGCAAAACCTTTACCGGCTTCACCGGCACGCGCAGCTTCTATGGTCGCATTCAACGCTAATAAATTCGTCTGTTCCGCAATATCATTGATCAACGACACAATTTGACTGATCGCGTTCACATTATTTTCCAACACATAGATCGCGGACGATGTATTTTCAGATTCAGAAACCGCATTCTTAGAAACGATATTGGCTTGCGCGACCTGCCGCCCAATTTCGTTGATCGACGCCGCCAACTCCTCAGCCGCACTCGCTACGGTCTGCACATTGTTTGACGCTTCCTCCGACGCGCCAGCCACTGTGGTGGAACGTTCTTTTGTACTCTCAGCACTTTTACGCACGTCTTGTGAGGATTTTTTCATAGTGCTGTCAGCTTTAGATAGATTATCTAAAACACTGACAATAGTTAGCTCGAAGCCACTGATCAGCTCGCGCACTCTTTCTGCTTCCTGCTGCTTTTCAATGTCAGCCTTTCGCTGTTCCTCGGTTAACAGTTCATTCTGGATCATATTGTCTTTAAAAACAGTCACCGCGTTGGCCATATGACCAATCTCATTCTTCAATTCTGTCGCGGGAATTTCAACCGACTTATCTCCCTGTGCGAGCCGTGACATCGCCAATGTCATTGCCTTGATCGGGTTCGACACACCTCTGCCGATAACAACACCAGCTATTAAAGCGACGACAATCCCAACAATGGATACAGCTAACGTTACATTTTTAGCTGACTTTACTGCCGCAGTCGCTTGAGGCCCCAGTGTATCCTGTTCACTTTTCACCAGCAGCTTAAGGCCCTCAATATCTTCGGCAATCTTTGGCCCCAACTTATCCAGCCGGTTCATTACAATTTCATTTCGTTCAGAAATCGCCTTGAAGATATTCTGCACGGCCTCTTTATAAACACCATACTCTTCTAAAACACCCGCAGCCAATTCCTTGCGGTTTGGGTTATCCAAATTCTCCAAGAGTAACTTTGCTTTATCCTCCATCACCGCAAACTCTTTAAGCGCACGCTGATAAGAAAGAGTATCGTTTTCAACCAGATACTTCACTAAATACAGACGCCCTAAAAGAAACGAACGCAGCATTTCCCCAGCACGATAGGCCGCTTCGGTATCTCCATCAAAATACGCACTCTGCATTACAGCCGATAAAGCTTCTTCCATCTTTGGTCCCAGCACATTCAGCTTTTGGGTCAATATCTCATCACTCTGACGCTGCTTTTGCACCACCTCTTCAAAGGTCGCTAAATATTCCTTCATGGCACGTTCAGAGCCAGAGGCAACACTTCGACGTTGCTCGTCATCCGCCATCCCCTTCAACCCTTCAATCAAGCTTAAGGTCGCCGCCGATCTTTCCTCGACGTTTAAAATGCTCTGGTCGTTTGCTTGAATAAGGAAATTTTTCACCTCTAAACGGGTTTCCAAAAGATTGGCTTGAACACGACCGGATTGATTCGTCTGCAGCGCAAGTCCCCGATAGCGGGAAAAATTGTCGCCAATAGACGAAAGCTCAACAAAACCGACGGAAGCAACCACCAAAAGAAGGACTAAAACCGTAAAGAACCCGCTAAACACTTTTGTCGAAATTTTCAAATTGTCGTAAAAAGACATCGTCGACCCCGCTAGAAAGACAACTAAAGAGATTCCATAAAATTTTCTCAGCTTCAGGCGTCATGTTTTTCTATATATTTATCTCAATCAGCTAAGCAATCTTTAGTTATATTCAATGTTTTTTTCACCTTAAAGAAAACACCCCCTCTCTACACCGCGGCGGAAACCGTTGAAACCCACTGAAATCAAAAAGTAAAAACATCAAAAACATTTAAAAAATAAAAATAAAATCCAATTAAATGATGTTTTTGTAATATTCATTTCCTCAGTATTCCTTCACCTAAAAAAGAACCAAAAACAAAATTATGTCTTTACTTAAACACGATTAAAAAGACTGAAAGTTCCATATTGAAAGACTATTTTTTCACCAACCTAAGAGTTGATGTTACCGCCAATAGCGTTATTATTGAATTGAAAACAAACAATTAAACCCGTATATTCAACGAAATCGCTGTCTTACAGAAGGATATAATTTTATGGAAAAACCTTTACTTCACCTGGTGTTCGGCGGTGAAGTTGCTGACCCGCAAACCAACGACTTTGTAGACCCTGACAACCTGGACATTATCGGCATTTTCCCCAGTTATGAAGCTGCCCTCAATGCCTGGCGTGGCGCAAGTCAAGCGCATGTGGATGAAGCGCACACCAAGTATGTCATCGTCCATATGCACAAAATGCTCGACCCCAGCAGTGCCGATTAATCAAATGAAAAAGGCGCCCTGTAATCCGGGCGCCTTTTTTATTCTTCCAGCTTTTTCTCAAGCCTCTTCAATTCCAGTTCACTTAACGCTTTCTTCTTTTCAAAAGCGTCTCGTTTTTTTTGATCTTTCGTCCGGCCGAACTTGATCCGATTTTGCTCGGCCTGCTTCTCTTTTTCTTCTCGGCCCTTTTGCTTTCGGTGCTGCCGAAGATTGATAATATCAGCCAAAACGAGGGCTCCCTTCCTTGATCAGCGCCATCAAGCCATCATACTCAGTCGTCGTTCTAAACTGTGGGAATGCAGTTCGCACATTTTCAGGGGCATTAAATAAAACCCCCACATCCGCTCGCGACAGCATGGATGTATCGTTATAGCTGTCACCCGCCGCAATGGTATAAAAATTCAGTTGTGCAAAAGCCTCAACAGCTTTCCGCTTATGATCAGCTAGTCTTAATTGATACCCCACAACAGCATCCGTTTCATCCACCAGCAAACGATGACAAAACAAAGTCGGCAAATCCAACTGACGCATCAACGGTTTGGCAAATTCATAGAATGTATCCGACAAAATAACGACCTGAAAGTCTTCCCGCAGTTGCCCCAAAAAGTCTCGCGCCCCCTCCAGCGGTGCCATCTGAGAAATGACATCCTGAATATCGCTCATTTTCAGATTATTCTCCCTAAGGAGGTCCAGCCGATATTGCATCAACGCATCATAATCCGGCTCATCACGGGTTGTTCGTTTTAGCGCTTCAATTCCCGTTTTTTCGGCAAAGGCAATCCAAATTTCCGGGACCAACACACCTTCAAGGTCAAGACAAACGATTTCCACAACACGCCCCTCAAATATAAAGACTTAGGCAATTTCCTGACAAACCGAACGAAAGACATCATGGAACATCTCTTCGGTCAAGCGCCCGGTATTCGTATTATATCGTGAACAGTGATAGCTATCGAAAAGGACAGGCCCCTCCGGCAAATCATGGCGTACATTGTGACCAAACTTCCACTGAGATTTCTTAAACCCCAAAGTCTGAATGACGGCATTATGCCCGACACTCCCCAACGCAACGATCACCTTTAAATTCTTCATCGCCTTAAATTCATCGATCAAGAAAGGCCGACAGTTCTTTTCTTCGGCAGCCGTGGTCTTATTTTGTGGGGGCACACATCGCACCGCATTGGTGATACGACAATTCACCAACTCAAATCCATCATCAATGGAAGCGCCATAAGTCCCACGCGCAAACCCAAATGTCTTAAGGGTAGGGTAAAGTAAATCCCCTGCATAATCGCCGGTAAAGGGACGCCCTGTGCAATTCGCCCCTTTTAGGCCGGGAGCCAACCCCACGACCAACACCTCAGCGTCAATCCCGCCAAAAGACGGGACCGGGCCATTAAAAAAGTCAGGGAATTTCGCCTGATTATCCTCACGAAACGCGACAAGACGCGGACATAAAGGACAATCTTTCTCGGGAAAACGTGGTTCAATCATCATTAGTCAATAAATTCAACATCGTCTTCCTCATCCACATACTCATCATCATATGCAGGCTGAGAGGAAGCTGGCGCATTACTCGGGCGGGTCACGGTGTCTTCCAAGTCCGTCAAATCAATAAAATTGTCGGCCTGTCGACGCAATTCATCAGCGACCATCGGCGGGTTTGACTTGGTTGTGCTGACAACCGTCACACGCACCCCTTTGCGCTGTACCGCATCCACAAGCCGTCTAAAGTCACCGTCACCAGAGAAAATAACGATATGATCCAGATGCTCGGCCATTTCCATAACATCAATGGCGAGCTCAATATCCATATTACCTTTGATCTTGCGACGTCCCTGCGCATCGGTAAATTCCTTAGTCGGCTTTGTCACCATCGTGTAGCCGTTATAGTCCAACCAATCCACCAAAGGACGAATCGGGGAATATTCCTGATCCTCAACCAATGCTGTATAATAGAAAGCCCGAATAAGGTGGCCTTTACTGGCAAACACTTCGAGCAAACGCTTATAATCGATATCGAAATTTAAGGAACGCGCTGCCGCATAAAGGTTTGACCCATCAATAAACAAACCCATACGTTCCTGAGGATAGAAAATCATTTTAAAACCCTAACGTTTAAAAAAATACATTTGCGCCAAATCATCATTGCCAAAATAGGATAGCAACCGTATAAAAACACTCAATTATTACCTTAAAAGCACTGTTTTCGCAAGGAGTTATCATGATCCTCGTTGGATTGGGCGCAAACCTTCCATCCCCGCGCTTTGGCACACCTGTCGAAACCTTGGAAGCCTGCCTTGAAACATTCAAAGATCATGGACTTACGATCATAAAACGCTCCCGTTGGTATAAAAGCGCCCCCGTTCCGATGTCGGACCAGCCTTGGTACATTAACGGCGTTGTCGCCGTCTCAACAGACAAATCCCCGCGAGACACCCTCAAAACGTTGCTTGAAATCGAGAACTCCTTTGGTCGTGTCCGTTCAGAGGCGAATGCCCCGCGCGTTCTGGACCTTGACCTGATCGCCTTTCGCGACTTGATCCTTGAAGACGAGGGGAAGATCGAAGACAAGCCTTTTTGCGTGCCGCATCCACGTATGCACGAGCGCAGCTTTGTCCTCCTCCCGCTCCAAGATCTTGACAAGAACTGGAAACATCCAAAATTAGATAGTCAGCTACTTGATTTAATTGCAAAATTGCCGCAAGATCAAATTATCGAAGTAATCGAACAAGTTTCCTCTTGATTTAACACAGAGGAGCGCTATATTTTGCGCCCTTCGCATTTATATATATTGGAGTGACGTCTTTATGGCTCGCGTTACCGTAGAAGATTGTATCGTTAAAATACCGAACCGCTTTGAGCTGGTTATGTCTGCTGCTCAGCGCACGCGTGATATTTCAGCCGGTGCTGAAATCACCGTTGATCGTGATAACGATAAAAACCCGGTGGTTGCCCTTCGTGAAATCGCCGATGAGACAGTCTCCATTGACAATCTTAAAGAGTCCCTGATCCGCGGATCTCAGCGCATGGCACCGTCACGCGATGATGACGATGACGCGGAAGGTGCAGAAGATGCACAAACGGCTTCCGCAGAAGAAAGTGCAGACGCCCTTGCTGATGCCTTGAACGTTCAAGACGACAGTGCGTCTTTAGATGCTGCTGGCGCTTTGGCTTTCCAAGACGAAGTTGAAATCGACGACGAAGACTAAGTAGGTACACGATGATCCGTCAATACGAACTGGTTGAACGGGTCAGAGCCTATGATCCAAGCGCGGATGAGGATTCCCTCAACCGCGCTTATGTTTTTGCAATGAAAGCGCACGGCTCTCAAAAACGAGCCTCTGGCGATCCTTATTTCATGCATCCGCTGGAAGTGGCAGGCATCCTGACCGATTATCGTCTGGATACGGATACCATTATCACAGCGCTTCTTCACGATACGATTGAAGATACAGAAGTTACCTCCAAAGATATTGAAAATGCTTTTGGGGAACGTGTCTCGCGGCTTGTTGGCGGCGTCACCAAACTAACGCAGATCGAACTGCAATCCAGCCATACCAAACAAGCTGAAAACCTGCGCAAGCTGGTTATCGCCATGTCCGATGACATTCGTGTCCTTCTGGTAAAGCTGGCCGACCGTCTTCACAACATGCGCACGCTTCACTTTATCAAAAAGGAAGAAAAACGCCGTCGTATCGCTGCCGAAACAATGGAGATTTACGCTCCCTTGGCAGAACGTATCGGCATGCATGAAATAAAAGACGAGCTCCAAGATCTCTCTTTTGCGCAACTCAATCCAGAAGCCCGTGATTCCATCATTACGCGTCTCGAATTTCTGCGCGAACAGGGCGGCGACCTTGTTGGGCGGATCCTGAAAGAACTGCGTACAACCGTCAAAGAAAACGACATTGACGCAGAAGTGAGCGGACGGGAAAAAGCACCATACTCCATTTGGCGCAAAATGCAGCGTCAAGACGTCGGATTTGAGCAGCTTTGTGATATCATGGCCTTTCGCGTCATTGTCGATAGCGTTGAAGATTGCTACCGCGTCCTCGGGATCATTCACGGTAAATACCCAACCGTCCCCGGCCGTTTTAAAGATTATCTTAGCACCCCAAAGCCGAATGGATACCAGTCCCTCCATACAGGCGTGTTTGGCCCTGACCATCATCGTATTGAAATTCAGATCAGAACCCGCCAAATGCATGAAATTGCAGAATATGGGGTTGCTGCTCACTGGCACTACAAAGCAAAAGGCGGGTCCGACACCCAATTGACAGAAGGGCGTCAGTACCGCTGGTTACGCGAACTTCTGGACATTCTGGATAGCGCGGACGACCCGGAAGAGTTTCTCGAACATACAAAACTAAATATGTTCCAGGATCAGGTCTTCTGTTTCTCCCCAAAAGGGGATTTGATCAACCTGCCACGTGGTGCCACACCCGTTGACTTTGCCTATGCCGTCCATACTGAAATCGGCAACCGCTGTGTCGGCGCTAAGATCAATCGCCGCATTGTGCCTTTGCGCACAGAGCTTCAAAACGGCGATCAAGTTGATATTATCACATCCAAAGTGCCACAACCCAGCCCCACTTGGGAGCGATTTGTGGTCACAGGTAAAGCGCGCGCCTGCATTCGCCGCTATATCCGCTTGCAACAGCGTGATGAATATCTGGCCTTAGGCCGGATCATGCTACAACGTGCCTTTAGACAGGAAGACTACGAATTTTCGGAAAAAGCCCTGCAAGGCATACTCAAAAAATTCAACGCCCATGATTCGGAAGATATCATGGCCGAGGTCGGCAGCGGACACCTACACGCCCGCGATATTCTCGAAGCTGTTTTCCCCGGCATTAAAGCGAAGAAGACGGTTACTTCAACCAAAATTCCGACAAAATCAAATAAAGACAAAGATAAAACCGACTCGGTGCCTATCCGCGGTCTTATTCCCGGCATGGCCATGCACTTTGCCGGATGCTGTCACCCCTTGCCGGGGGATCGCATCGTCGGGATCGTTACAACCGGCCGCGGTGTCACAATTCATACAATTGACTGTGATACGCTCATGCAGTTCCAGAATGAACCGGAACGCTGGTTGGATGTGTCATGGGATATGACCCAGCAAAATGAGAATTCAAAACACGTCGGACGCATCAAACTGACGGTCTTGAACGAACCCGGAGCATTGGGATCTTTGTCAATGATTATCGCGAAAAACCGTGGCAATATTCACAACCTGAAAATCACCCATCGCACGCAGGAATTTTTCGAAATTATCGTCGATGTGGAGGTAGATGATGTCCGGCATTTAACCAACATTATTGCAGCCTTAAGAGCCACCCCTGAAGTCAATTCAGTTGAGAGAGCAAAGAGCTAGCATGTTCAGACGGCGTCAAAAATCTCCCTTACTTGAGAGAATATTTGGTTTTTTCTGGCCCAAAATCGGCTGGAAGCGATCCTCACGCTATGTAGGACACCGTGTTGCCCGCTTACCCGGAACGCCCTATAGCATTGCAGCCGGTTTTGCCTGTGGCGCAGCTATCTCGTTTACGCCTTTTATTGGGCTTCATCTTGCAGGCGGCGCTTTGCTTGCTTGGCTTATTCGCGGCAACCTCCTTGCGTCTTGGATTGGCACATTGGTCGGGAACCCTTGGACATTCCCGTTTATCTGGATTGGTATTTATAAACTTGGTCTTTTAATGGGAGCCGGGGTCGAGAATTCATCTGAAAATCTAGACTTCATTACTTTCTTCGAGCAGTTTTTGGACGCCCTTCACAGCTTTGATGTCTCATATATCGGTGAAATCGCATGGCCTGTCCTGTGGCCTATGATTGTTGGCGGCGCTCCATGCTTTGTCCTATCGTGGATTTTGTTCTTTTTTCCCATTAAAATCCTTGTTAAACGCTACCATAGTCGCCGTGTGAAACGACACGCAATGGCAAAGAAATCAACATTTACAGGATCTGCAGGCACATGATGCAAAACAAACTGAGGCTTGGTGTTAACATTGACCACGTTGCCACTATCCGTAATGCACGAGGGGGAAGTTTTCCTGACCCTATTCGCGCTGCTCGTCTTGCTGCACGGGCAGGGGCTGACGGCATCACGGCGCATTTGCGCGAAGACCGTCGCCACATCTCTGATTCAGATATCACACGTCTGACGAATGAAGTAAACCTGCCTCTGAACTTCGAAATGGCAGCCACACAGGAGATGCTGGACATCGCCTTGCGCCACCGCCCACACGCCGCCTGCATCGTCCCTGAGAAGCGCGAAGAACGCACGACGGAAGGGGGCTTGGATGCCAAAGGTAACTTTGACAAGCTTAAACCCTTTGTCGAGCGCCTGAGTGTTGCAGGCATCCGTGTTTCCCTGTTTATCGAAGCAAATCTTGCCCAACTGGACGCCGCCAAAGCACTTGGCGCGCCTGTCATTGAACTACACACTGGCGCTTATTGTGAAGAAGTTGGGGAAAAACGCGATCGGGAACTCAAACGCATAGTCGAAGCCGCCGCCTATGCAGACGAACTCGGGCTGGAATGTCACGCCGGACACGGTCTAACTTATGATACCGTAAAACCAATTGCTGAAATTCCCACCATTCAGGAACTCAATATCGGGCACTTCCTGATCGGGGAAGCCGTCTTCTGCGGCTTGGCTGAAGCCATGGAAAAAATGCGCTCCCTAATGGATGAAGCCCGAATGGGGACAAAATGATTATCGGCGTCGGAACAGACCTGATCGATATTAGACGCATTGAGAAAACCCTTGAAAAGTTCAAGGATCGCTTTATAAATCGCGTCTATACCCTTGAAGAACAAGCAAGATCAGAAAAACGCGCTCATGTCGCAAACGGGTATGCCATGCGATACGCAGCCAAAGAAGCTGCGGCTAAAGCACTGGGAACAGGATTTGCCGATGGTGTCTATTGGCGTGATCTTGTTAATGATAATTTAGAGTCTGGTAAACCTACCATGACCTTTCATGGTGGTGCACTTAAGCGCCTTCAAGACTTAACGCCAACGGGGATGCAGCCGCAAATCGATGTTTCGCTGACCGATGAATACCCGATGGCACACGCAATCGTCATCATTTCTGCCGTCGCAAAGGCAGATGAAGCTTGACAATCCGGTGATAAGATTCGATTCATCTTGTCCGTTAAAATTTAACTCAAAACAAAAGCTTATCCATGGATACGATTAAAACTATTTTTTGGGCCATTATTCTGGCCTTGGGCATTCGCACCGTTGCATATGAACCCTTCAATATTCCCTCAGGCTCAATGAAGCCGACACTCCTGATCGGTGATTACCTCTTCGTATCCAAGTTCTCTTACGGGTATAGCACGTATTCTCTGCCATTTGGCGTCAACCTGTTTGACGATCGTATCCTGTCTTCAGAACCCAAGCGTGGTGATGTCGCTGTCTTTAAATTGCCCAGTGACCCCTCTGTCGACTATATCAAGCGTATCGTTGGTCTACCGGGCGACAAAATTCAAGTGATTGACAGCATCCTTCACATCAACGGTAAAGCCGTAGAGCGCGAACTGGTCGGTGATTTTGTCACCCGCACCCGTGATGGCAGCATTCACCGTTCCAACCGGTATGTTGAAACGTTACCGTCAGGCCTGAAACACTATATCCTTGAAAACTCCGACAACTTAAACCCGATGGACAATACGCAAGTCTATAACGTGCCCCCGGGACATTACTTCATGATGGGTGACAACCGCGATAACTCCCGCGATAGTCGCTACCTGAACGAAGTCGGCTTTGTACCTGCTAAAAACCTTGTTGGACGCGCGGAATTCCTGTTCTACTCCAAAGACACTTTAGAGCCGATCTGGGATTTGTCTTCTATTCGCTTTGATCGCCTCTTTACAGGTATTGAATAATAGATGAGTGCAGCTAACCCTTCAAAGCTGGAAGAAACACTTGGCTATCGCTTTAAAGACAAGGACCGGCTGAAGCTGGCCCTTGTCCATGCCAGCACCCACAAACGCAAAAAAGACGGTCAGGCCATCGACAACGAACGCCTTGAATTTTTAGGTGATCGTGTCCTTGGCCTTGTCATTGCAGATCTGCTTCTCCGACGCTTTCCAAAGGATAAGGAAGGTGATTTGGCCCGCCGTCATACAGCCTTGGTCAGAAAAGAAGCTTTGGCCCGTGTCGCCAAACAGATCAACCTTGGAAGCTATATCGACATGCTGGAGGCAGAAGCTGTGGCAGGCGGGCGTGAAAACCCTGCCATTCTGTCAAATGCCTGTGAAGCCGTGATTGCTGCCCTCTATCTTGATGGCGGGCTGGAAACAGCACAAAAATTTATCCATACTTTTTGGCATGACATGGTCGCAGAAGACCCGACACCACCACAAGATAATAAGACCGCCCTGCAAGAATGGGCACAGGGCAGGGGCTTACCCTTACCACTTTACAAAATCGTCTCACAGGAAGGCCCCGCACATGCGCCTGTCTTTGAGATCGAAGTTATGGTAAAAAATCATACGCCTCATCGCGCACAAGGTACCTCCAAGAGACAGGCTGAACAAGCCGCGGCAGGGGCCTTGCTTAAAACCGTCTTGGAAATGAAACTATGAACGACCTAAACGACCTATCGACACAACGCGCCGGCTTTGTTGCTTTTGTTGGTGCTCCAAATGCCGGTAAATCAACTGCCATCAACTATATGGTCGGCACCAAAGTCTCCATTGTCTCCCCTAAAGTACAAACGACACGAACACGTGTTCTAGGGATTATGATGAAAGACCACAGCCAAATCATCTTTGTCGATACCCCTGGTATTTTTGCGCCAAAACGCCGCCTTGATCGAGCGATGGTTGCCGCGGCATGGGGCGGGGCTGCCGATGCCGATTTTATCGTTGTTTTGGTAGATGCCAAACGCGGGATCTGCAAGGAAACTCGCAACATTATCGATACACTTAAGGACCAAAAGCGCAAAGCCATTCTGATCCTTAATAAAATTGATCTTGTCGAAAAAGGTGCCTTGCTGGAACTAGCCCACACCCTAAATGAAGAAGAAATCTTCACCGATACCTTCATGGTCTCTGCCAAAAAAGGCGATGGTCTGGATCACTTTGTTGATTTCATCGCAGGCAAGTTACCACAGGGGCCATGGCTTTTCCCTGAAGATCAGGTGTCCGATATGCCGGAACGTTTGCTCGCAGCTGAGATCACTCGCGAGCAGCTATACCTAAAACTTCGCCAAGAACTGCCGTACTCAACCACGGTTGAAACGGAGACCTGGGAAGAAAAACAGGACGGGTCCATTAAGATCGAACAAGTGGTCTATGTGGCCCGCGATGGCCAAAAGAAAATCATTCTCGGCAAAGGCGGTCAACAGATCAAGGCGATTGGTGCCAATGCCCGTAGAGAATTGGAAGAGATTATGGACTGTCGTGTCCACCTGTTCCTCTTCGTGAAAGTCCGTGACAAATGGGGCGATGACCCAGAGCGCTTCAGCTACTGGGGACTGGATTACAACGCATAAAGTTAAGGCCATATCAGATGATATGGCCTTTTTTATTTAGCTATTTTTCTTGAGCTCGTCGTTAAACTCAAGCACCTTTTCAGCAATCGTTTCAGCAAACACATCATCGCCAGTAAATTTGATCATCTCATTTACCGCTTTGATTTTTTTATCTTTCAAGATTTTGCCGCTTTTTTCGTTGTATGTCACATCGAAGTCCATATCCAGCTCGTCAGAAAACAAAGCCAGCCACGTGATATGCGGCTCAAGATTATGCTCAACGCTGACAAAAAGATTCCCGTTATCCTCGTCCGTGACCTGAATGCGATGCTCCTCGGTGCACAGCAGCCCTTCTTCACCGAGCTTCTTACGTAGCTTTTTGATCACAAAATCTACAGGCGTCTGACGTCCCACAATCTTATCCTTTGTTTTTCAGTTTAAGTTCTTCCAGCTCTTGGCCTAGACGCGCAAACACATCTGCCCATTCGCCCGGTTCTGACTGACGATATATAGTCATAGACGGATACCAATGACAAGCAACACCTGCGCCCCCCTTGGGGGTCCCCCAACGCCAATCGACGGCATAGGGCAAAACCATCCACACGCGCTTCCCCATCGCACCCGCAAGATGAGCGACCGCACTGTCACATGTAATAACAAGATCAAGACATTGAATTAAAGCTGCCGTATCCGCAAAATCTACAAGATCCGCCCCATAATTTTTAACGACCTTTGATAATTGAGGATCATTCAAAACATCGCTACCATCCCCAACTTGCAAACCGAAAAAATCCAACCCACGCATATAGAACAAGCGGGAAAACGGCCAAATCCCCGGGGAGCGCCGCGTATCTTTACGATAACTTCGAGAGCCCTGCCAAACGAGCCCAACACTTAAGCCCTTGCTATCCGCAGAAACCCGTTGCTGCCATTGCTGCACATCTCTCTTATCCGCGCTCAAATAGGGCCTAAAGAACGGGAGTTCTTTTCGGGAGTTAACCCCCAAAATCAAAGGAAGGCTGTTTAACGAGGCCATAAACTCACAACGCGGCGGGTTCGTTCCCTCGTGGATAACCCCAGAGACACCTTTGATTGACGAAAACAATCGCGCGAGGTCTTTTTGACAATAGATATAAACATCTTTAGCACGCTCAAGCACCATGGGGACAAAGCGGATAAATTGAATAGCCTCGCTGACACTGCCTTCAGCAAAGAGAACAAGACGTTTATCGGACAGGTTTTGCCCTGACCAAACGGCGGCATTACATTGAGCCTTAGATAATAACGGCTTGTAAGTCGCAAGCTTCTTTCGGGCCTCATAGGCCGGCCAGCCTTCTTCCCAACGCCCCGCCTGCAACAAAATCTGCCCTAATCTAAATTCAATTCCCTTGTCTTTAAGGTTAAGGCTTTGCGCTTCCCGGATATAGTGAACAGCATGATCCAGTTCCAGATTATCCTGATAAGCTAAGGCAATTTCCAACAGAGGTTTCCATTCAGTTGGCGCAAGGCGAACAGCTTTCAAAAGAACATCAATTGCATCATTTAAGTGATCATCTTCACGCAACAACACCCCGAGTGCACAAAGACATTGCCAATCCGTCCCGTCTATTTGTACAGCTTTTTGGCAACTTTCATGGGCATCCGTCAAACGCCCCAAAGCCAGCAAGGCCAGACCACGCTGGGCATAGGCAAGGGCAAAAGAAGGGTTGTTTTCAATAGCTCGATCGTAACTCAAGACGGCGCCATCAAACTCACCACGTTGACTTAAACAATCGCCCATCAGGAAATAGGTGTCCGCATTGTTCGGATGTAACTTAGCTTCACGATAAAGCGCAGACATGGCCCCATCATAGTCATTCAACTGAATGAGTTTATTTGCGACCTTTACATGGAAGTCTGCACGGTCCGCACTAAAGCGCGATGCTGCCTCAAAATGTTGTGTCGCCTCCTGCACCTTGCCGGACGCTGCAACCAAAAGCGCATACAGAAAATGCGCATCGGCAAAATCGCTTTTCAAACTCAGCGCTTGTCGGACATGCTTTCGGGCGATATCACGATCCCCGAGTCTTGCCTCTATCGCGGCGGCTCGATAATAGGCTTCATACGACTCTGCCCATCGTTCAATGATGTCCAGATACTGTTTCAGAGCCTTTTTAACATCGCCGCTACGTTCTAATATTTGTGCGCGCCCGATATGGAACCTCACATCGCCGGGAGCCAATTGCGCCGCTTTTTCATAGGCTTCATCTGCACGATCTACATACCCAACAAGTGTGAGAATTTCTCCCAGCTTTCCATAATAGGCCGCATTATCTGGCTCCGACAAAATCGCGCGTTCAATCATTGCGATCGCATCGTCTTTAAGCCCACGTTCAAAAGCCGCAACACCTAGCAGGTAATTCGCATCCGCATGATCTGGATATTTGCGCAAAATACCACTGTAAATCTGAACAGCCTTTTCCATCTTGCCTTTTTTATGAGCGCGAATGG
Organism: Terasakiella pusilla DSM 6293; assembly: GCF_000688235.1. Taxonomy (GTDB): domain Bacteria; phylum Pseudomonadota; class Alphaproteobacteria; order Rhodospirillales; family Terasakiellaceae; genus Terasakiella; species Terasakiella pusilla. The sequence goes on from NZ_JHYO01000007.1 coordinate 78,900, forward strand.
CCGCGGCAAGGGATAGGGAAACACTAATCGGGGCAGGCGGAGAGGGCGATTTATTCTCTTCAGAATCAATCCCTTCAACAGATCGTTCATTTTCTTGCGCTTGTTCACCCAAGCTGGAAAATGCTGACACGCCGACACCCTCATTTTTGTGTTTCTTAAAAATTAGCTTCCATCATATGAAATCATAGGCCATCTTCCCAAGAGTTTTTTGATTTAATTTGGCTTTTCATGATCTGGACCGACCTTGGTATTGTTCTCACGACCCGCAAACATGGGGAAAGCGCTGTTATTGCAACGTTTTTAACACGCGAACACGGGCGGACCAGCGGGCTGATCCGTGGCGGGGCAGGGAAAAAGCTATCCGCACACCTCCAACCCGGCAACCTTCTGCGCCTGGAATGGAGAGGACGATTAGAAGAACACCTCGGGACAATCCTGATTGAACCCGAAGAAAGCTTCAGCGCCAACGCCATGACCAACCGCGATAAACTCGCAAACCTAAACACCCTTTGTGCGATGGCAGAAGCCTGCCTTCCAGAACGACAGCCTGTTGAAGGTATTTTTGGGGCCAGCCTGATCCTGCTCACGATGTTGGATGAAACACGCCTTTGGCCCGAAATATATCAAAAATGGGAATTAGGTCTTTTAAATGAACTTGGCTATGGACTGGACCTTTCCTCCTGTGCTGCAACAGGACAGAACGGTGATTTAATTTATATTTCCCCCAAAACCGGGCGGGCGGTCAGCCGTCATGCGGGGGAACCTTTTAAAAACAAGCTGTTCCCTTTGCCATACCATCTGCTAGTAGACGAGGTTAAGCCCACTAAAAGTGACCTTTTATGCGTTTTTGAGATCACAGAGCACTTCCTCACCCGTCATGTTTTGGCACCTGTTGGAAAGAAGATTCCAATGGTACGAAAGCGTTTTATTGACCGATTGAAATAGATCGCTAAACTAGCGCGCAAACGTTAACGTTCATTTTATTGAGTTTACGACCTACATGTCAGAAAACATTCACGCGGGCGATATCCGCGAAACACGACTAGCCGATGCACTGGGTGAGCGTTATCTCGCCTATTCTGTTTCAACCATTAAATCACGTGCACTACCAGATGTGCGAGACGGTCTAAAACCGGTTCACCGCCGCCTTTTATTTGCCATGCGACAGTTGAAACTGGACCCTCAAAAAGGCTTTAAAAAATGTGCCCGTGTGGTCGGGGACGTGATCGGTAAGTATCACCCGCATGGTGACAGTTCTGTTTACGAAGCCATGGTCCGACTGGCACAAGAATTTGCAGTACGATATCCCCTTGTAGATGGACAGGGGAATTTCGGTAACATTGATGGCGATAATGCGGCTGCCATGCGTTATACCGAGGCGCGCCTCACAGAAGTCGCCATGGCATTGCTGCGTAATATTGATGAAGACGCCGTAGACTTTCGCGAAACCTATGACGGTGAAGAGCAAGAACCCATCGTCCTGCCTGCAGCCTTTCCAAATCTGCTCGCAAATGGATCCAGCGGGATTGCGGTGGGGATGGCCACCAACATTCCACCACACAACGCAGGCGAGCTGTGTGACGGCTTACTCCATCTGATTAAGCACCCGAATGCAAGTATCGATAAACTCGTCGAACTGATCCCCGGTCCTGACTTCCCCACAGGCGGTGTGCTTGTTGAAGATCGCGCAAGCATCATCAACACCTACAGCAAAGGGAAGGGTGCTTTCCGGCTGCGGGCAAAATGGGAAAAGGAAGAACTTTCCCATGGCATGTATCAGATCGTTGTCAGTGATATTCCGTATCAGGTTCAAAAGTCCAAGCTGATTGAAAAGGTCGCGGAACTTCTCATTGCGAAAAAATTGCCCCTGCTCGCAGATATCCGTGACGAGTCAGCTGAAGAAGTCCGCATCGTTATCGAACCGCGCAACCGCACGGTCGAGCCGGAAGTCTTGATGGAGCAACTTTTCAAACTCACAGAACTGGAAATCCGGTTTAACCTGAACCTAAACGTTCTGGATGCGGACCAAACCCCGCGTGTTATGGATTTGCGGGAAGTTTTACAAGCCTTCCTTGATCACCGTCGTAACGTTTTGGTTCGCCGATCCAAGTTCCGTCTTGAGAAGATTGACCGCCGTCTGGAAATTCTCGAAGGCTATCTAATTGCCTTCCTCAATCTAGATGAAGTCATTCGCATCATCCGCGAAGAAGATCACCCCCGTCAGGAATTGATGAAGACGTTTAACCTGACAGAAGTACAGGCAGAAGCCATTCTCAACATGCGCTTGCGCTCTTTGCGTAAGCTCGAAGAAATGGAACTGAAATCCGAGCACGACGAACTGAGTAAAGAGCGCGAGGGCCTGCAACAACTGTTGGCTGACGAAGGGCTGCAATGGACCAACATTGCAAACGAAATCCGCGAAACCAAAAAGCAATTTGGTCAGAAAACCGAGCTGGGCGCACGACGGACAAGCTTCGGTGATGCCCCGAGTGCAGATATCGTTAACTTTGAATCCTTTATCGAACGCGAACCTGTCACTGTTGTTTGTTCCAAAATGGGCTGGATCAGAGCGTTCAAAGGTCACAACAACGATGAAAGTGCAATCAAATACAAAGATGGCGACGAAGCACGTTTCGTCCTCAAAGGCTATACCACAGACAAACTGTTAGCCTTTACCAGTAACGGGCGCTTCTTCACCATTGGCTGTGACAAACTGCCACCGGGGCGGGGACATGGTGAGCCAGTCCGTCTCATGGTCGATATCGGCAATGAAAACGACATCATAGACATGTTCGTTCATGTCCCTGAACGAAAACTGCTTGTTGCCTCAAGCGCAGGTCGTGGTTTTGCGATTGAGGAAGAAAGTGTTGTTGCCCAGACTAAAAACGGCAAACAGGTTCTAAACCTACAAGATAAAGAGAAAGCAAAGACCTGTATTCCACTGACAGGGGATGCCGTTGCCGTGGTTGGTGACAACCGCAAACTCCTGATCTTTAAGGTCGAAGAATTGCCGGACATGAACCGTGGCCGTGGCGTAATCTTGCAGAAATACCGCGATGGCGGCATGTCTGACGTCATGAGCTTTAATCTGGAAGACGGTATTTCCTGGCAAATGGGCGGCGGCAGTGACCGTACACGCACGGTTACAGACCTGTTGCCATGGATTGGAAAACGGGCAGGGGCAGGACGTCTGGCGCCAAACGGTTTCCCGAGAAATAACAAGTTTTCATAAAAACAACGACTTATAAAACCCTAAAAGATAAATCGGTATTCAAATGCCGATTTATCTTGAATCTTTCCTGAAGCTCGCGTATTTATTTTGTTAAATAACGTGGTGCGCCACTCAGGTATTATAGAATGAAGATAGAACCAATGACCTCTCAAATTTCAGCTACACCAAGAAATGACTGGACTGTTGAAGAAGTCGAAGCCCTGTTTGCTTTGCCCTTTAACGACCTGCTTTTCCATGCACAGTCGGTTCACCGTCAAAATTTTGATCCGAACAAAGTTCAACTCAGCACCCTGTTAAACATTAAAACAGGTGGTTGTGCAGAAGATTGTAACTACTGTTCACAAAGTGCCCACAATGGCGCTGACCTGAAGGCATCAAAGATGATCCCGACAAATGAGGTCATCGAGGCAGCTAAGGCTGCTAAAGACGGCGGTGCGACCCGTTTCTGTATGGGGGCAGCTTGGAGCTCCCCTAAAGACCGTGACATGCCGGAAATCATCAACATGGTGAAATCCGTCAAGTCTTTGGGGATGGATACCTGCATGACATTGGGCATGTTGTCCGACGAACAAACCGCACAATTGAAAGAGGCTGGTCTGGACTATTACAACCACAACCTCGACACGTCACGGGAATATTACGACAAAGTTGTCACGACACGTACCTATGATGATCGTCTTGCCACACTGGACCGCTGCCGTGACAAAGGCATCAAACTATGCACAGGCGGCATCATTGGCATGGGTGAAACACAAAAAGACCGTGCCTCCATGATGGTCACGTTGGCAAACCTGCCGAAGCACCCGGAAAGTATTCCGATCAACATGCTGATCCCGATTGAGGGAACACCATTTGAAGCAAAAGCAAAAATTGACCATTTCGATTTTGTCCGCACCATCGCAGTTGCCCGTATCGTAATGCCTGCATCTTATGTCCGTCTGTCTGCGGGCCGCGAAGAAATGAGCGAAGAGTTGCAATCCCTCTGCTTCTTTGCCGGGGCAAACTCAATGTTCTACGGTGACAAGTTGCTCACCGCTGGTAACCAAGGCGTATCTGATGACCAGAACATGTTCGCTAAATTAGGGATTACACCTGAAGAACATCGGGAAGGTAAACCTATGCTCCAAGCAGTATAGGGCAAACGACCAAAAATTCCCAAAAGGCCGGTGTGTAATATCACCGGCCTTTTTTGTTTGCCTGCGATTCTTTACTATTTTTTACAATCTGATGTTTTTAATAATTACAATATTTCAAAACTAAAGAAATTTTAGTCTTAAAAAAATCTATGATTTAAAAAAAATGCAACAATATATCTCTTAGTTTTTTTTCACAAAAGGATACGTGTATTCACCTATAGTAAATAGGATCCGATATCAGTGACGGCATGATGCACCGTCAAAGGTACTGTGTTTTGGGAAAACAGAGAGACCGTATCAACCCTAGACTATTTGCCGATAAAATAATAAGGCAAAGACTGAGAGACTTATGAAACATATCTTTAAAAACGTCCCAATTAGCTGGCAGATAGGGGTTATTTCACTTATCTCACTGGTTGCTTTAGTTATCGTACAAGGGATCAACAGCTATCAAGGCCACATCATCAAAGATGCCGAAGTACAAAAAGAGAAAATTCAGCAGACGGCCTTAGCGGTCGACCTTATCAGTTCAACTTTCATGCAATCACGCATCGTTGAAAAACAATTTTTATATAATCTCGATATTGAAGGTGTAGAAGCCCATAAAGCGCTTCAAACAAAGATCAACGAACAACAAAAAGCGCTATTAGAAAACCCTCTCTTCCAAAATAATGAAGAAGCGACAGCAGAACTTCAGAATTTCACCAAGACATATGAATATTATGCGATGAAATTCGATAAGGTTGCTGAAAATGCGATCAAAATCGGACTAGACCCCAAGAGTGGGCTGCGCGGTGATATGCGAAATCATAGTATATTGATCAACGGCGTAATGGCCGGCATCAACAGTCAGGAAGTTATTAGCGTTCTGACCGATATGCAACTTAAGACCAGCCAGTTTCTTTTGGAAAACAATAAACGTGTGATCAAACGCGTATCTTATCTCGGCAAGAACCTCAAAAAGCTTGTAACAGCCGCTGACCCCGCTGAACTGGAGCAACTTCTTGAGGCAATAGACCTTTACACTCAAACATTCAATGAACTCGCCATTCTACGGCTAACGAACATTGATGAAATTTCTGCAATGGATGAACTGTATCGCCAAGCCCTTCCCCTAAAGCAAAAATTGGAAGATCGCATGCATACAGAAATTCAGCTTGTAACGGATCGGGCAGAAACAGCGGAAGCTCAAGTTGGGGCGATTGTAATTGGAACGATTGTTGCTGCCTTGATCATTACCATTCTTCTCTCTCTATACATCACCCGTATGATCAACTTACCGATCTCCAGCCTCAAAGACACAATGGGCGAACTCACCAACGGCAATCTGGATGCACATGTTTATGGTCTTGATTACAAAAACGTCATTGGTGAAATGGCAAATGCGATCAACATCTTTAAAGAAAATGCCATTCAGGTGAAAAAACTACAAGATGAACAGAAAGAAGAAGATGCGATTAAAGAAAAACGCGCACAGACGATTGATAAACTGCTGAAAATTTTCAATGAAGAGTCGACAAAGTCGCTAGATATTGTGAGCACCTCTGCCAAAATGATGTCCAGCAGCTCACAAGAACTGTCCAACATTGCCCGCAAGACCACGCAGGAAGTCGAACAAGCGGCACTGGCAACCGACAAGACGTCCCAGAACGTAGAAACCGTCTCTGCGGCCACCAACGAGCTCTCCGCCTCTGCCGCCTCTATCCATGAGCAAATCAACCAGTCTACAGAAATCGGTCAAACGGCTGTCGAACAAGCCAGTATAACAAATGACCTTATTCTCGGCCTGTCTCAATCCGTTGAAGAAATTGGAAAGGTTGTTGATTTGATCAACGACATTGCCGATCAAACAAACATGCTGGCCCTCAATGCCACGATTGAGGCTGCGCGGGCAGGGGAAGCGGGGAAAGGCTTTGCCGTTGTCGCCGGCGAAGTGAAAAATCTAGCCGTACAAACGGGCGAAGCAACCAGTCAGATTTCTGTTCAAATTAACCAAATTCAGGACAAGACCACCGATGCTGTGGATGCGATTCAAAACATCTCCAACGTCATCAATCAGATTAGTCAAGCGTCCGCTTCCATTGCAGCTGCCATGGAACAACAACAGGCGGCAACTGACGAGATTGCCCGTAGCGTCCATACTGCCGCAGATGGGACCAGAGAAGTTTCTGCCAACGTTGAAAACGTCAATGAAGGTGCGTCCCTGACCGAACAGACAGCGGTTGAAGTCAATCGGGCTGCTGATGAAGTTAACAAACAAACCGAAGAACTGAAGGAAAAGGTTCACACCTTCCTTGACAATATACGGATTGCTTAACTCTAATCCGTGCCAGAATAAGTCTATACTCTGTCAATTTGTTTCAGGACGAGTCACTCAACAAAAAAAGGCCGGACGTTTCATCGTCCGGCCTTTTATGTATCTGGATAAAACCTGTCTTATCCAAAGATTACCGTCGGCAACCATGTTGCCAAACCGGGGAAGATCGCCAGAAGAAGCAAACCAATCATCTGAATAACAATGAAAGGCAATACCCCTTTGTAAATCTGCATCGTCGACACCGACTTCGGTGCAACACCACGCAAATAGAACAAGGCGAAACCAAACGGTGGTGTCAGGAAGGATGTTTGCAAGTTCATCGCCATCATCACGCCCAACCAGACCGGGTTCAGGTCCATCATCAACAAGACTGGCGCCACAATCGGCACGACCACAAAAGTGATCTCGATAAAGTCGAGGAAGAACCCCAGGAAAAACATCACCAGCATCACCACGATCATGGCACCAACAACGCCACCCGGCAGATCCGAGAGCATTTCGTGAACCATATCGTCACCGCCAAGCCCACGGAAAACGAGGGAAAAGACAGATGCACCGATCAGGATAACGAATACCATGGACGTAATATCCATCGTTGAGCGACATACATTCTGAAGAATTTCTACGTCATATACACGCTTCAACGCGACAAAAACACCATAGGCCAAAACCAACCCACAGGCAGAAACAGCACCGATCCCGATCATATTGGAGAGTGTTGTTTCATCCATATTGACGCGCAGGTCCATTGTGTTTGTCAAAATCAACATGACAACAAGGGCCAAGCCGGCAGCATAGAACGGAACACCATGGCTCTCATCCTGACGCAAGCCCGCTAGCAAGATCGCACCAATAGAACCAACAGCAGCCGCCTCAGTCGGTGTGGCAACACCAGCCAAGATTGACCCCAACACCGCAACAATCAATACGATCGGCGGGATCAAAGCATGGGCAATCCGCTTACCAAGACCTTCAACATTCAGCTCTTCCTCAGGGATGGGAGGAGATGTTTCCGGCTTCAACCACGCGACTAAAAGCTGATAAAGGATATACATCCCAACCAACCCCAGCCCCGGGATCAAGGCGCCCGCAAACAAATCACCGACAGAAACAGGTTCCGGCGAGAAATTGCCCAACGCACGCTGTGCATCAGAATAAGCGTTTGAAATCTGGTCACCCAGTAAAACAAGAACGATGGATGGCGGTATGATCTGCCCCAACGTCCCCGCCGCACAAATGGAACCACAAGCAAGGGAAGGGTTGTAGCCACGTTTCAACATTGTTGGAAGCGATAACAGCCCCATGGTAACAACCGTAGCACCAACGATACCGGTAGAGGCCGCAAGCAAAGCACCAACGATGGAAACGGAAATACCCAAACCACCGCGCATGGAGCCAAACAGCATGCCCATACTATCCAGCAATTCTTCTGCCACTTTAGAGCGCTCAAGCATCACGCCCATAAAGATAAAGAGGGGGACGGCGATCAAGACTTCATTCGTCATCGCGTTCCCGAAAATACGGGATGGCAAGGCGCCAAACAAACCCCAGTTAAAGACATCTAGTGCAACGCCAAGGGCTGCAAAAAAGATACTTGTCCCCGCCAGCGTAAAGGCCACAGGGAAGCCAAACATCAAGAAGCCACAAGTCACCGCAAACATGGTGATGCACAAAATTTCAGCAATAAGCATGGTTAAGGCACCTCATGAATTTCTTGATCTTCTTCAGGCACCACAACGCCTTTCAGAATAAGATAGGAACGTAATGCCATCGCAATCCCTTGCAATCCAAGCAGAATGCAGAAAACCAGAATGACTGATTTCAACAGGAAAACACCATGAATACCGCTTGTCTCCTTGGATCCTTCGAAAATGGACCAAGACTGCGCGACATAGGCCCAAGAGCTTTCACCAATCAGAATACAAACCGGCAGCAGTAAAAATACGACACCGAATAAATCGATCATCGCTTTTTTACGAATACTGGCTTCACGATAAAAAACATCAACACGGACATGTCCGTTTGTAAGCAACGTATAACCGGCACCGATCATAAACAACAAAGAGTGCATATAAACGACCGATTCCTGCATCATGATGGATCCGATCCCAAAGATATAGCGCATCAAAACAACTGCGAACTGGGTCAAAACCATAATGACGGCCAACCACGCGAACGTCTTGCCAATACCTCTGTTGAAACCATCAATCGTGCGCATAAGCCCCACGAGAAATCCCAAAGTAAGTCTCCGTTATTTTAAAGAGAAAAGGCGGCTATCCATACGGATGCCGCCTTAGCAAGAAAGTTAGTCGTACTTGTAAGACAAGCCACGTGATTCCCAATAGGATTTTTCAGACAGATCTGACCAACCCATGGCTTTCTTACGGAAGTCTGCGAAGCTCTTGAAGACTTTCCCAGTCATTTCGTCAGCAGCCGCTACTTCGCGCATGACTTCACCGGAAGCTTCACCGATTTGCTGCATGATTTCGTCAGAGAACTTGCGCAACTGAACGCCATGTTCTTTCAACAACACCTCAAGGCTATCGCCGTTACGAGCGTTGAATTCAGCCATCATGTAGTTGTTTTCAGCCATTGTCGCGTTTTCAACGATCGCTTGCTGTGACGGTGTCAGAGATTTCCAGACATCAAGGTTTACGCCACAAGACAGGGTAGAGCCCGGCTCATGGAAACCTGGGTAGTAGTAGAATTTAGTAACTTTGTAGAAGCCAAAGGCCAGATCGTTCCATGGGCCAACCCACTCTGTCGCATCAATCGCACCAGATTGCAAAGACGGGAAGATTTCACCACCCGGCAGCGTGATCGCTGCAGCACCAAGCTTACGCAGTACTTCGCCACCCAGACCCGGCATACGGATTTTAAGACCTTTAAGGTCTTCTACGCTGTTGATTTCTTTGTTGAACCAACCGCCCATTTGAACGCCAGTGTTACCACAAGCAAAAGGTTTCACGTTAAAACCAGAAGCCAGTTCGTCCCACAATGCCTGACCGCCACCATGGTGGATCCACGCATCCATTTCACCCGCTGTCAGACCAAACGGTACAGCTGTGAAGAAGTTGAACGCTTTGTGCTTACCCTGCCAGTAATATTCTGCACCATGGTACATATCTGCTGTGCCGTTAGAAACAGCATCAAAAGATTCCAAGGCAGGAACCAGTTCACCAGCAGAGAACAACTTTACAGTCAGTTCGCCATCAGACATATCCGTGATACGTTGCGCCGCACGTGCCGCACCCGTTCCCAGACCTGGGAAGTTCTTCGGCCATGTTGTGACCATTTTAAGTTCACGTTTCTTTTTTAAAACAGCCGGTGCTGCTTTTTTCTCTTCTTTCTTATCTTCGCCACAAGCCGAAAGGGCCAGTGCACCTGCACCCAACGCAACACCCGTTGCTGTTCCGGCTAGAAAATCACGACGCTTCATGTGAAAAACCTCCCTAATCACATACAAAATAAAGATTGTTCGATCTCCCAATCGAACGGGTAATAAAATTACCAATATTTTGCTAGATTACGACTATTCGCCAAAGGATGCAATTGCTATCGACTACCTATAAATGCGTAGTTGATTGCAATATTTAGGTATTTTATAGGGGATCAAGCGCTGTCCACACACCATCCACACAGCCTTCAAGCGGAGAATAGCGGGACTTATAAGACATTTTGCGACAGTCTTTAATGAGATAACCAAGATAAACGTAAGGCAGATTATTGTTTGCACACTCATTAATCGCCCACAAAACCATATAGTTCCCCAAGCCCTGATAGTCTTTCGCGTGATCAAAGAAACTATAGACCGCCGACACCCCGTCATCAAGATGATCCATCAACAAGGCAGAGACCAACTTGCCCCCCTCACGAAACTCAACAACAGACGTTGGAATCGGTGTTTCTTCCACCATGGATCGGTAGTCAAAAAAGTCCATCAACGCCATATCCCCATCAAAATGGCGGCTCTTCTGATAGGCTTCAAACAAAGAAAACTGTTCTTGTGTGGCGCGGGCAGGACAAAGGGTCACATCCAAATGTGCAAATTTATTCCTGATCCTTTTCCAGCTTTTGCTCAGATTAAAGTTCGCAACATCGACCCGCACCGGAATGCAGGCATTGCAATTGGGGCAAACCGGCGCGTAGGCCATATAATGACTACGGCGAAAACCGCTTTTAGATAAAGCGTTGTGTAAATCATCCGAATCAGTACCCGTTAATTCTGTCACAATACGGCGTTCAACCTGTCCTTCAAGGTAAGGACAGGACAAAGGCGACGTTGTATAAAAAAAGACTTTTGACTTAATTCGGTCGTGCTTCATGGATTTATTTTCTACATCTTTAGTCGATCTTGTTCAGGATCAATGTACCTGCAAGTATATCATGTAAGCATCGGCGCTGTGAATTAAACAGGCAAACGATCAAAATTAAAAATGATGTCGGCGCAACGGTCAAAAAGAAAACCGCCGTCTGAATAAACGCCTGCAAAATCTCCGGCCGTCCCCCATCAAGACGGTAGACGCGCACCCCCATCATCCGCATGCCAATCGTAGCGGCTTGATCAGACGAGATGAAAAAAGTGTGGTAGACCAGAGGGATCAAGGCAAGCAACGCCATCAACGGACCAAAAAGAAGACCAAAACTCATCACGCCAACAATGCTGGCAATAATCGTCCCAATAATACCCACAAAGCCACAAATTAGAAAATCAATTACATAAGCAATGATCCGTTTAACAGAAACACCATCGTAATATTCCGGATTTTCAACCGGGTCTGGACCTGATGCGATCTTTCTCTCCACATGCGGTTGCCATTGTTCTGTCGGCATTTTGGAATGGTCTCCAGCCATGATTTTTCCTTCGTAATCATACAATTGACTTCATATATATCATAAGGTAAGCCGATTGAGTTGAATTAACAAGCTATTGACGCAGTGGTGCACAATCTCTATTCAACTGCTATCAATCAGAAAATACGGATATACATATGAGCATCGATCAACGGGAATTCAGAAATGCATTAGGGAAGTTTGCAACAGGTATCACTGTTGTCACCGCCAAAGATATCAATAGCGGCTTGATCGGCGTGACGATCAATTCCTTTGCGTCTGTCTCTCTTGAGCCCCCCATGGTGCTGTTCTCATTGAAAAATGAAAGCCCCCTCTGCGATATCTTCGCAACAACCGACAACTTTAATATCGGCATCCTGTCTTCAGAACAGCAAGACCTGTCCAACCTGTTTGCCGGCCCGACCGACAATAAGTTCGATCAGGTGAACTGGTCGGAAGGCAAGAATGGTGTGCCTGTGCTTGCAGGTACACTGGCTAATCTGGAATGTAAACGTGCCGCAGCTTATCTGGGTGGTGACCACACCATCTTTGTGGGTGAAGTCACCATGTTACATCAGTCCGATCAAGAGGATGCCCTGCTTTACTTTAAAGGCGGCTATAAAACCCTGTAACTATCGGGCCTTAAATTCAGGCGCTTCTTTCGCCATAAAGGCCTTATAGCCAACCTGATAATCTTCTGAGTCACACGTCGAAAAGGCTTCGTCCAATTCGGCTTGGCTCAGAGGGGCAGGCTGTTTTAAACGGCGGACCATTTTCTTGTGCAGCCGTGCCGCAAGCGGAGCCCCTTTGGCAATTCTGTCCGCACACAGGCGCACTTCTTCTTCAACCTCCCAATCTTCAACAATCCGGTTGATCAGCCCCACCTGTTTGGCAAACTCGGCATCCACAACACGTCCTTCCAACAAGAGCTCCAGCATAACAGCGGGACTAACCAGACGCAAAATCGCTTCTAGTTCCGGATAGGCAAGCGTATGGCCCAATTTGTTGATCGGCACGCCAAAACGGGCACTTTCTCCGGCGATGCGGATATCACAGGCACAGGCGATTTCAAGCCCGCCACCTGTACAAGCGCCTTTAATCAACGCAATCGTCGGATGCTGACATTCCTCAATCGCTTTAACCGCGCGAGTGACCACATCCCCATACGCCCTGGCTTGGGCTGCCGTAGAGCGATCAGATGGAAATTCCGAGATATCTGCACCAGCCGCAAAGGCCGCCTCACCGGCGCCCCGGATAATGATACAACGCAGGTCGTTATCTGCGGATAAGTCTTCCACCACGTCCCCAAGTTTTTGCCACGCTGGTTTTGTCAGTGCATTTCTTTTATCCGGGTTGTTCAAGACAATCGTTACAATGGCACCATCACGCTCAACTAAAATCGGGTCGGTCATATCTTTATCATCTCCGCAAAATAATTGTTTGACTTCCAAACTATCAATTTCCCACAATAAGGCAATCTGTTTGAAAGGCATACCACCCGACATGAAGCAAAATAGTTATCTCAGCCTTGGTCCCCACGGTTTTCATCGTATCGCCTACACTCAATGGGGCGATACGCAAAACGAACATAAACTGGTCTGCGTACACGGCCTAACCCGCAACAGTCGAGATTTTGATATTTTTGCCAGTAGTGTGGCTGATCAGTATCAGGTCATTTGCCCAGATGTGGCGGGCAGGGGATATAGCGACTGGCTGATAAACCCACATGATTACGGCTTTCCCGTCTACGTCAACGATATGGCCGCCTTACTTGCCAAAATCCAGGGAGAAAAAGTTGACTGGCTAGGTACATCAATGGGAGGCCTCATCGGTATGATGCTCGCCGCACAACCCAATTCCCCCATCCAGCGCCTGATCTTAAATGATGTGGGCCCGTTTATCTCAAAGGAATCTTTGGGGTTCATCGCAGATTACCTTGGTTTAAACCCGACATTCGACACACTTTCAGACCTTGAACAACACTTGCGACTGGTCCACGCACCTTTTGGCGACCTTACAGACGACCAATGGCGTCATCTGGCAGAACATAGCGCCAAACGCACAGCCGATGGGCGGTTTAACCTGCATTACGACCCCGCATTGGCGGTTCCCATCAAGGAAACCGATCCGCAAGACGTGGACCTTTGGGCACTGTGGGAGATGATAAAATGTCCTGTCCTGATCCTTCGAGGGGAGACGTCCGAGCTTCTAAGCAAAAAAACCGCTGAAGAAATGTTACGACGAGGACCGGATGCAGAGCTTATCGAGATCCCAAAAACCGGGCATGCCCCAGCTTTAATGGATCCAGAACAAATCGCCCTTGTAAAACAATGGTTGAACAGTTAATTTGAATGTTCATAAGATGAAAACATAAAATTGATTCACTCTTGAGTGGATTTTCTTGCTAATTTGTTTTTAAATCTTTTGGGAAACGCTTTATCGAAGCTCAAGATAATATGCCAAATGTGAATGGCCGGAGAAAAAACTATGAATCAGCTTGTGACAACTGAAGGACAATCAACAGACCTTATCAAAGGGGATGGTCTGGAAGATTATGTAACTTTCAAAATTGCGGACCAGCTGTTTGGTATTCCTGTCCTCAAAGTTCAGGACATTCTGATGCCTGACCACATTGCCTTTATTCCGCTGGCACCAAAAGAAGTCGCTGGTTCCATCAACCTGCGTGGTCGTATCGTCACCGTTATTGATGTACGTGTTCGCCTTGGTCTGCCAAAACGTAAAGACGGCGGACAAAGCATGGGCGTAACTGTTGAGCATGTGAATGAACTCTATAGCTTGCTGGTCGATACTGTCGGCGAAGTTCTTAGCCTTGATGAGAAAAACTACGAACGCAACCCAAGCACGCTTGACCCAATCTGGCGTGAGTTTGCCTCAGGCGTTTACCGCCTTGATGGTCAATTGATGGTTGTTCTGGATGTTGACCGTATGCTGGACATTCAAACAGGCGACGGCAAATCAGCTGCTGTTTCCTAAGTCAAAAAATAGAGATATAAAAAGGGCCGCCCTCTTTTGAGGTGCAGCCCTTTTTATTGCGTCTTCACCTTCGCTTTACTGCTGAAGCAACTTTGCAGCTTCCACAGCACAATAGGTAAAGATGATATCCGCGCCCGCACGTTTAAAGCACATCAGGCTTTCCAGTACTGCACGGTCATTGTCTAGCCAACCATTTTGTACAGCCGCCTTCAACATCGAATATTCGCCACTGACATGGTACACAGCAACAGGTGCCCCAAACGATTCCTTGATGCGATGGACAATATCCAGATAAGGCATACCCGGCTTTATCATAAACATATCCGCACCTTCTGCTACATCCAGCGACACTTCACGCAAGGCCTCATCCGTATTGGCGGGATCCATCTGATAGGTTTTCTTATCGCCTTGGCCCAGCGCAGTGCTAGAACCAACCGCGTCACGAAACGGACCATAAAAGGCTGACGCATATTTTGCCGCATAAGACATGGTTTGGACATTCTGATAGCCCGCTGCGTCCAATGCATCACGGATAGCGCCCATGCGTCCATCCATCATATCGGACGGAGCGACAATATCACAGCCAGCCTCTGCCTGATTAATCGCTTGCTTGCACAAAACCTCAATGGTTTCATCATTCAAGACCACACCATCAACGACCAGCCCGTCATGACCATCACTGTTATAGGGGTCCAGCGCAATATCCGTTATCACGCCCATGTCAGGGTATTTGTCTTTAATCGCACGTGTCGCACGACAAACAAGATTATCTTTATTGTACGCTTCTTTTGCACAAGACGTCTTCAACGCCGGATCTGTGTAGGGGAACAGCTCCACTGCGGGAATGCCAAGCTCATAAGCTTCCCCAACAGCGTCAACTAATAGATCAACCGAATATCGCTCCACCTCAGGCATTGATGCCACAGGTGCACGACGGTTTTCGCCTTCCAGCACAAAGACTGGCCAGACAAGGTCATCCACACTTAAATGATTTTCGCGGACCATACGGCGCGACCATTCTGTTTGTCGTGTCCGGCGCATACGCGTGCGCGGAAAGGATGCGTTGGTTAGAAAATGCGGTCGTGACACAGTAGTCCCCCTTCATCAAAAAAAACGCCGGACAGGTTATGCCCGGCGTTTATGCTTAAATTATGGCAAAGATTATACTTTTGCCAAAGCCTGTTCGATATCAGCGATGATATCGTCAGCATGTTCAATCCCGATGGACAAACGGACATAGCCGGCACTCACGCCAGCTGCCGCCTGTTCTTCCGGTGTCATTTGAGAATGTGTCGTGCTAGCTGGGTGAATTGCCAAGGAACGTGCATCCCCAATATTCGCTACATGGTACAGCAATTCCAGTGAGTCGATAAACGTACGACCGGCTTCCAGCCCCCCCGCAAGCTCAACGCCAACCAAACCGCCGTTGCCGCCTTTAAGGTATGTTTCGGCGCGGCGTTTGGCTTCACCTTCTTGAACGCTAGGGTAGGTTACGCTCGCGACCTTGTCATGTGACTGAAGGAAAGCAACAACTTTCTCCGCATTCTCGCAATGTTGGCGCATACGTAGCGGCAATGTTTCCAGTCCCTGAATAATCTGCCATGCATTGAACGGGCTGCTTGCAGAACCGATATCACGCAACAATGTCACACGTGCGCGAATGATGTAGGCAATCGGACCCAACGGCTTAACCGCTTCTGTCCAAACCGCCCCATGGTAAGACGCATCCGGCTTATTTAATGTCGGGAAACGATCACCTTGTGCTTCCCAATCAAAATTACCGCCATCAATAATCACACCACCAACCGACGTGCCGTGACCCGCAATATATTTGGTTGTGGAATACATTACCACAGCCGCGCCATGGTCAAACGGACGGCAAATCAACGGGGCAGCTGTATTATCCACGATCAGCGGTACACCCAATTCGCGCCCAATGTCGGCAACTTCTTTAATCGGGAAGACATTCAGTTTCGGGTTCGGCAACGTCTCTGCAAAATAAAGACGTGTTTTCTCGTCCGTTGCTGCACGGAAAGATTCCGGGTCAGTCGGATCAACAAAGCGAGCTTCAATACCCATTTGTTTAAAGGTATTGGCAAACAAGTTCCATGTCCCACCATAAAGGTCCGTGGAAGTCACAAAGTTGTCACCTGCGCTACATAGGTTCAGAATCGCCAATGTCGCCGCAGATTGACCAGAAGACACGCATAAAGCCGCAACGCCACCTTCAAGGGCTGCCAAGCGTTGTTCCAACACATCGTTGGTCGGGTTCATAATACGGGTGTAGATATTGCCAAATTCTTTGAGCGCAAAAAGGTTTGCCGCATGTTCTGCGCTGTCAAACTGATAAGACGTCGTCTGATGAATAGGAACAGCAACCGATTTTGCCGTAGGGTCGTTACGATAACCAGCGTGAAGCGCCAGCGTTTCTGGATGTAGTTGCTTATCAGACATGAGCCTATCCTTAATTTATCCAAGGTGTAAAAGAGGATACATAAAGACCATTTCAACAAGTTTGCGTCAAGTTCGATGACGTTCAGCGTGCACTGGTAGCCGCTTTTTTGATTTAGAAGAAGTTTATGTACATAGAAAAATAGGGGATAAAGCCGAAAAAGATACCATACAGACGTTTTTCACTTCGCTAAAATTATCGCCTCAAAAAGCCCAAAGCTCAATGTTTCTCGCAGAATCTTAGAAGGTCTTCGTTTTTTAACATTTTTTTACTTTACCTTCCAAATTCCTTGCTTTACGTTTACGTAAACGTAATTAATAGATTCATGGCAACCTGAAAATTCGGGTTGGCATTTTGCAGCGTCCTTCCTTTATCTAAGGTAGGGCGTTTTCAAGAAGCATAAATCGGTATTCCTGTACCGATTTATTGCCATCATACTTTGGGAGGTACACATGCCTGACGGAAACACAAGCAAGAATACAAATCAAAAGGCTTTCACGCTTAAAAACCCGGTACGTTTTGTAACAGCTGCCAGCCTGTTTGACGGGCATGATGCTTCCATCAATATCATGCGCCGCATCCTACAGTCCAATGGGGCTGAGGTGATCCACCTTGGTCACAACCGTTCTGTGGACGAGATCGTTACCGCTGCAATCCAAGAAGACGTGCAAGGCATCGCTGTTAGCTCTTATCAGGGCGGGCATGTCGAGTACTTTAAGTACATGATCGACCTGCTGAAAGAACGTGGCGCAGGCCATATCAAGGTATTTGGTGGCGGTGGCGGCGTAATCGTCACTGACGAAATTCAAGATCTGATGAGCCATGGTGTTGAGAAAATTTACTCTCCCGAAGATGGTCGCAAAATGGGCCTTGAAGGCATGATTCAAGATATGGTCAAACGTTCGGACTATGCGCCGGCAAAAGACATTTCCTGCCCCAAAAGCCTCGCCAAACTGAAAAAAGGCGACAAACTAGATCTCGCACGCCTCATCACAGCACTTGAAAATGATCAGCTGAGCGACAAGCTGAAAAGCGAAATCGATGAAGCGGGTGAAAAACAAAATGGTAAAATTCCGGTTGTCGGGATTACCGGTACAGGTGGTGCGGGTAAATCTTCCCTGACAGATGAATTGATCCGCCGCTTCCGCATGTATTCAAATGAGCCGAATATCGCTGTTCTCGCCATCGACCCGACACGCCGTAAAACAGGCGGCGCGTTACTCGGTGACCGTATCCGCATGAACGCGAATAAGGCCGACAATATTTATGTGCGCTCTATTGCGACACGTGACAATAAAGCCGAAGTTCCGGCAAGTATGACCTCCATCATCAATGCTTGTAAGGCTGCAGGCTTTGATCTTGTCATCGTTGAAACGCCGGGGATCGGGCAGGGTGACGCAGGCATCGTCCCTTATGTTGACTTCCCCATGTATGTCATGACACCTGAATTCGGGGCCGCTTCCCAACTTGAAAAAATCGATATGCTCGATTTCGCAGAGATCGTCGCGATCAACAAATTTGATCGGAACGGCGCGATGGACGCCTTGCGTGATGTTGCCAAACAAGTCATGCGCAACCGCGAACAGTTCCATTCTAAACCCGAAGACATGCCTGTCATCGGCACCATCGCGTCGCGTTTCAATGACGAAGGCGTGACTGCGCTTTATTATGAACTGGTGACAAAGCTTAAGGACAAAAAGCTCGGTAAGCTGAAAACAACTTTGAAAGAAGCACCGGGCATCCGTCATTCTTCCCCCAAAACAGCGATCGTTCCACCAGAGCGTCGTCGCTATTTGGCTGAGATTGCGGACACGGTTCGCGGCTACCACGCAGAAATCGCCAAGCAAAGCAAAATTGCCCGTGAGCGCCAACAATTGCGCGAAACTATCCGCATGCTGGAAGAAGCTGGCGAAAAGGGCAAGAAAGCCATTCGCAAACTGTTAAAAGAACGTGATCAGGAGCTGGATGGTCGTTGCCACAAGCTTCTTGATATCTGGCCGACAGTGAAAGAAAACTATTCCGGTGACGAATATGTGGTCAAAATTCGTGACCGCGAAATCCGCACGTCACTGAAGTATGAAAGCCTTTCTGGTCTGAAAATCCCGAAGGTCTCTCTGCCACAGTTTGAAGACGAAGGCGAAATCCTCAAATGGTTGCTGAAAGAAAACGTCCCCGGCAGCTTCCCTTACACAGCTGGTGTCTTCGCCTTTAAACGCGAAGGGGAAGACCCGACACGTATGTTTGCAGGGGAGGGCGATCCTTTCCGCACCAACCGTCGCTTTAAGTATCTGTCACAACATTCTGATGCCAAACGTCTTTCAACTGCATTTGACTCCGTGACACTTTATGGTCAGGACCCGGATCACCGCCCCGATATCTATGGTAAAATCGGTAACTCCGGCGTCTCGGTCGCCACACTGGATGACATGAAAGTGCTATATGACGGCTTCGACCTGACAGCACCCAGCACCTCTGTGTCCATGACCATCAACGGTCCGGCTCCGATGATCCTTGCCATGTTCCTCAACACAGCTATCGATCAGCAGCTTGACAAATTCGAGAAAGACAACGGTCGTATCCCGACTGATGAAGAGATCGAAAAAATCAAAGCATGGGCATTGGCGAACACACGCGGGACCGTACAGGCTGATATTCTGAAAGAAGATCAGGGCCAAAACACCTGTATTTTCTCTACAGAATTCGCCCTGAAAATGATGGGGGATATTCAGCAGTACTTCGTGGATCACAATGTCCGTAACTTCTACTCTGTCTCCATCTCCGGCTACCATATTGCGGAGGCAGGCGCCAACCCGATTTCCCAATTGGCCTTTACCTTGTCCAATGGCTTCACTTTCGCAGAAAGCTATCTGGCACGTGGCATGCAAATTGATGATTTTGCCCCGAACCTGTCCTACTTCTTCTCTAACGGGATGGACCCGGAATATACTGTCCTTGGTCGTGTCGCCCGTCGTATCTGGTCAACTGCAATGCGCTTTAAATATGGTGCAAACGAACGCTCCCAGAAACTGAAATACCATATTCAGACATCTGGCCGTTCACTGCACGCGCAAGAAATGGATTTCAACGATATCCGCACGACCTTACAGGCCTTACTGGCGACATACGACAACTGTAACAGCTTGCACACAAATGCTTATGACGAAGCCTTTACAACGCCGACAGAAGAGTCTGTGCGCCGTGCCTTGGCTATCCAAATGGTCATCAACCAGGAATTCGGACTGGCGAAAAACGAAAACCCGAACCAAGGGGCGTTTATTGTCGAAGAACTCACCGACCTTGTTGAAGAGGCCGTCCTTCGCGAATTTGAACGTATCTCCGAACGTGGGGGTGTGCTAGGTGCCATGGAAACAGGTTACCAGCGCGGCAAAATTCAAGACGAGTCGCTTTACTATGAAATGAAAAAACATGATGGTTCCCTGCCAATCATCGGGGTGAACACCTTCCTCAACCCGAAAGAAGCAGAACCAATCACGCCCGACTTGGCCCGCTCCACAACTGAAGAAAAAGAAAGCCAAATCAACCGCTTGCGCGAATTCCAAACACGCAACGCAGAAGAAGGTGAAAAAGCACTTCAGAAGTTGAAAGATACCGCAAGAGCTGGCGGCAACATGTTTGACGTTCTCATGGAAGCTGTTCGTTCCTGCTCTATGGGCCAAATTTCTGACGCTCTGTTTGAAGTTGGCGGCCAATACCGCAGAAACATGTAAAATCACCAAGTTCATTCACTTCTCAGGAGCTTTCCAATCGGAAAGCTCCTTTTTTTTTATTCCAGTCAAAAAATACCCCCAGTGATACCGATCACATCGTTAGGTTGATTATTCGTCTATTTCCTTAAAAAAAGAAAAACACATTTTAAAGAGAGATATGTCGTGTCAAATCAAGCGCTCCAATACGTCCACTTCAAGCCCAAATCCGTCCTGTTCAAAGAAGGGGAAAAGCCTGACTTCGCCTATATCATCAAAAAGGGAAACGTGCGCATTTCCAAACGCGGGCCAAGCGGTAAAAAAATCTCAATCGCAAAAGCCGGGCAGGGCAATATCGTTGGTGAAATGGCGATTATTGCTGACAGTCCGCGCTCGGCAACTGTCGTCGCCATCGACACAGTCGAGGCAATTGCGATCAACAAAACATCCTTTGACACAAAGCTAAAGTCAGCCGATCCCTTTCTTCACTCGCTGATTTCAACAGTCATTAAGCGCCTACGCAAAACGTCAGATCACACCGTCGCTCTCTATGATAAAGTGCGCGAACAGGAGAAAAACAGCCTAATCACGGTGCAACCCAGCAAGAAAAAAGAAGTAACAAAAGAAGGCATCTCACGCGTAAACCTGTTGTTGGCTGATCCAAACCGGCAAACTCGGCACGGATTACGAAGCGGTCTCTTTAGCCACGGTTTTCGCGATATCTGTGACACCAGCATCTACCAACAAATTACTGAACAGACCCGCCATAAGAACTTTGATCTGATTATCCTTGATGCCGCCTTTGGTATCTACGAGCTCACCACTCTCATCCAAGAAATCAGACATGCAAAATCCAGCAAAAAACCATTTGCGACTATTCTGGTGATTACAGAGAAACACCAGACTGAACTCCATGATCCTCTGCGCCATAGCGGGTGTGATGAAATTCTCACCAAACCACTCTCTATGATGGATATCATCGGCTTCATTGACAATATGATCCAAAATAATGCACGTACTTTTATTGTGACCCGTGACTATGCTGGCCCCGACCGCCCCAATTACAAAGACCACACGGCGCAAGACGCCCCGCGCTTTCGCCCCCCAAACAGCCTTGTCGCTAAAATGGTCAATCGTGTTGACTGCAAGGTCGTAGATGAAGCCATCCAAAAAGCTTCTCTCCAATTCAACGAGATGAAAATTGAACGCCACCTTGTGCAAATCGATTGGTTACTCAAACAGCTTGGTTCCACCGATTGCCCTCCACATGATATGCACTATCTGTTCGATCAGATTGAACAGGCAATCAACGACCTCATCCTACGGACACAAGCTAGCCGTTTTGACGAGGCGCGAAAAATTTGTCACAAACTTAAACAGGCACTCTCATCCCCTTGTTTGCAAAAAATTACATCCCTCTACCAACTTTTGCTCCAGTGCTTCCCACAAAACACCACACCGCATGCAATCAGCACGTCAATTCTTCCACCTCACTCGACGGCCTCTCTTTCATGAGAATAGCTCTGGACTTCCTAAAAATTGGGACTAAATTAGGGAAAAATTGACAACGTGATCGTGAACAATGAAACGCAGAGTACAGCTTTCAAACGTCTATTTCGAAATCAGGCAGTATGGCAAATACCTGCGCGTTGCCGCTATTGATCCAAACAGTGGCACCGAGGCCCATTCCACCGGCCCGGTGACTATGGGCGAAGAAGTGCTTAAACGTGCCGCACACCGTAAGCTGGAATATATCCTGACAAAAAAGCTCCCTGATTAAGCTACTCAGAATCGTTCTGAAGCGCTATCAAAGGAAAAATTAATACAAATCAAATCCAAAACTTACGGAATAATAATTCCGCAAGGGGCCTAATATTATAATTTTTTTACATTTTTGACGTTTTCAACTCAAACAACGCTCAATCTCTGCGTTGAAAAAACCATTTTTCTTGACAACCTTCCCGGCTCCGATAGAGTCAAAATCAATACATAAGGGCAAAAAAACACGCCCTATAAATTAAACTTTCGGGTCCCCATAGGCTTGGGATCTAGAAAACTTGGTTAGGCTACATCTGGTGGGAAATTGTTTTGTCTGAAAACATTTCACCTCGCAATTACTTTATCGTCTCGTTTGCGGGACCATTTGTTGCTGCGCCACTAGTGAGAGACTTTTAAAGGCAAAAATGGAATATTTCACCCAACAGTTAATCAATGGTGTCACATTGGGCTCAATCTACGGATTGATCGCAATCGGTTACACCATGGTTTACGGGATCATCGGTATGATCAACTTCGCACACGGCGAAATCTATATGATCGGTGCGTTTGTTTCGATGATCACGTTTCTTGTTCTCACCCTCGTGGGTGGGATCTGGCTTCCACTGGCACTTCTCGCCGCATTAATTATGGCGATGCTCTTCACCTCCATCTGGGGATGGACGGTTGAACGTATGGCCTATCGCCCGCTTCGCGGTTCATTCCGTCTCGCACCGCTGATCTCAGCCATTGGTATGTCGATTTTTCTGCAAAACCTGGTGCAGGTACTACAAGGCGCACGCGTTAAGCCGCTCCAACCGCTCATTTCAGGCGGTTTTGAGATTATGGAAAAAGACGGCTTCACCGTTACCATCAGCTATCTGCAAATTTTCATCATCGTCCTGACAATCGTCCTGATGACAATTTTCACGTTGCTGATCAACAAAACATCACTGGGCCGCGCACAACGCGCAACAGAACAAGACCGTACAATGGCTGCCCTTATCGGCGTCAACGTTGACCGTACGATCTCCACAACCTTTGTCATGGGCGCTGCGCTTGCAGCCGTTGCAGGCTTGATGGTTACCCTTTACTATGGTGTGATCGACTTTTACATCGGCTTCCTTGCCGGTATGAAAGCCTTTACAGCAGCCGTATTGGGCGGCATCGGCTCTATTCCGGGTGCGATGCTCGGTGGGTTGTTGATCGGCCTGATCGAAGCCTTCTGGTCCGGTTACTTCACCATTGAATACAAGGATGTTGCAGCATTCTCTATTCTCGTTCTGGTGTTGATTTTCCGTCCGACCGGTCTTCTTGGTAAACCCGAAATCGAGAAGGTGTAACGTCGTATGTCAGTTCAAAACCAAAAACTAGATATGTTATCCTTATTAAAGGAATCTGGGCTTGCTGCACTCATTGCCGCAGCACTGGCCCTGCCACTGGCAGGCTTTAAAACTTTCGACGTCAACGGCACCTTGACAGCTGAAACTCGTTTCAACTGGGTTTTAGTTGCTGCTGTTGTCGTCTTTTTTGGACGCATGGCAATTTCCATCGGTCAAAAGACATTTTTCCCAAGTATGGGGCAGGCGGCGGGAGGTGCTGCGGGTTCCATTGGGGATGTCATCAATCAAAACCGGACGCTGTTACTCTGCCTGTTGTTGGCAGCTGTCATCATCTTTCCGTTCACCCCCATGGCAAACCGCCATTCCCTTGACCTTGCCGTCTACGTCTTGATTTACGTGATGCTCGGTTGGGGCCTCAACATTGTAGTTGGGCTTGCGGGTCTACTTGACCTTGGCTATGTGGCTTTTTATGCCGTTGGTGCCTATTCCTACGCTTTGTTGGCCACTACTTATGACCTGTCCTTCTGGATCTGTCTGCCACTGGCAGGGATCTTTGCGGCAAGCTTCGGGATTATCCTCGGCTTCCCGGTCCTTCGCTTACGTGGGGATTATCTTGCCATTGTGACCCTTGGCTTCGGGGAAATTATCCGCGTTGTCCTGTTAAACTGGTATGAATTTACGGGTGGTCCAGACGGCATTTCCTCCATTCCGAAACCAACTTTCTTCGGCTTGGCTGAATTCTCTCGCAGTGGTTCGGACGGTCTGCCGCCATTCCATGAATTGTTCGGGATTGAATATTCCTCCCTACACAAGTTCATGTTCTTCTACTTCCTCATTTTAGCACTCGCGTTGGTCACCAACCTGTTTACACTCCGCATTCGTAAACTGCCTGTTGGCCGTGCGTGGGAAGCATTGCGTGAAGATGAAACCGCTTGTCGCTCCCTTGGCATCAACCCGACAAACACCAAACTTTCTGCTTTTGCGATTGGCGCGATGTTTGCTGGTTTTGCAGGTTCATTCTTTGCGACACGACAAGGCTTCATCAGTCCAGAATCCTTCACCTTCATTGAATCTGCGATTATTCTTGCCATCGTTGTTCTGGGGGGAATGGGCTCTCAGGTCGGTGTTGTTCTCGCCTCCATCGTGCTGGTCCTTGGCCCAGAAATCTTCCGTGAACTTGCAGAATACCGCATGCTTGCGTTTGGTGGCTTGATGGTTCTCGTTATGGTGTGGAAACCCAAAGGGCTGATGTCCAAACGTAATCCAACCGTCCTAATGCACAACGACACCAACGCCAAACAGGGAGCTGCGAAATGAGTGATCAATCACATGAAGTTTCCGGCGTTCCGCTGCTGGAAGTAGAACATCTAACTATGCGCTTCGGTGGCCTTGTTGCCATTGGTGATCTTTCTTTCACTGCGATGCGCGAACAAATCACGGCTCTCATCGGGCCAAACGGGGCAGGGAAAACCACTGTTTTTAACTGTCTGACAGGTTTTTACAAACCAACCGAAGGGCGCCTGACGCTTCATCATCCAGTCAAGCAGGAACAGTATTATCTGGAACAAATGGATGGGTTCCGCATTCCGCAAGTTGCGGGCGTTGCACGGACCTTCCAAAACATCCGCCTGTTTGGCAACATGACCGTTCTGGAAAACCTGCTGGTTGCCCAGCACAACAAACTGATGGTCGAGTCCGGTTTCTCTGTCTTCGGTCTGTTGGGGTTGAAAAAATACCGCAAAGCCGAAGCTGAAGCGATTGAACTGGCAAAATACTGGCTGGATCGCGTGGGTCTATATGACAAGGCGGACTGGAACTCATCCAACCTGCCATACGGTGACCAACGTCGTCTGGAAATTGCACGCGCGATGTGCACACGTCCACAGGCCTTGTGCCTCGACGAACCGGCCGCCGGTCTAAACCCCAAAGAAACATTAGAGATGAACGAGCTTTTCCACTTCATTAAGGAAGAAGAAAAGATCGGTCTGCTGTTGATTGAACACGATATGTCCATGGTTATGGAAGTTTCCGACCATGTTGTCGTTATCGATTACGGGCGCAAAATCTCTGACGGGACACCAGATCATGTTAAAAATGATCCGGCGGTTATCCGTGCCTACCTCGGTGAAGAAGAAGATGAAGAGCTACCGCCAGAAGTTGCCCAGGATTTTGAAGGGGAGAACGCCTAATGCTTAAGTTCACAGATGTTCATACCCACTACGGCAGCATTCAAGCACTCAAAGGGATCAACATTGAAATCAATGAAGGGGAAATCGTAACCCTGATCGGGGCCAACGGTGCCGGCAAGACGACCACCTTGATGACAATGTGCGGCCTTCCTCAGGCCTCCTCTGGGACGGTTACTTTTGAAGGTGAAGACATTACCAAAAAACCAACGGATAAAATCGTATCCAACGGTATTGCGGTATCGCCTGAAGGACGCCGTATCTTTCCGCGCATGACGGTTTTTGAAAACCTGCAAATGGGCGCGATTACAACAGACCCAAAATATTTCGAAGAAGATTTAGCACGTGTTTACAAACTGTTCCCGCGCTTGCAGGAACGTTTAACCCAACGTGGCGGCACCTTATCCGGTGGGGAACAGCAAATGCTGGCGATTGCACGCGCCTTGATGGCCCGTCCGCGTCTGCTCTTGCTCGACGAACCCTCACTGGGGCTGGCCCCACTGGTCGTGCGTCAAATTTTCGAAATCATCAAAGAGATTAACGAGAAAGAAAAAATGACCGTCTTTCTTGTTGAACAAAACGCCTACCATGCCCTGAAACTGGCCCACCGCGGCTACGTTCTGGTCAATGGTGAAGTCACCATGAGTGGGACGGGCCAAGAACTTCTGGCAAGTCCTGAAGTTCGCGCGGCCTACCTCGAAGGTGGACATTAAGGAGATAAAAAATGGAATCCATTACAGGTGTATCACTTGGTGTCTTTCTAGGCTTAACTTGTTTTATTGCAGGCTTTTGCGCCTACATGACAGGTCAAGCACTGGCTTCAACGTGGCGCCCGATGTGGCAGCTTTTCCCCTACATGGTTTTGTTGGGATTAGCCGATCGCTTTTTAAGCTTTGCACTGTTTGACGGGCCTTTGCTGTCATTACAGGCCTACATCGTTGACACAGCCGTTCTCGTCCTCATTGCCGTCCTGTCTTTCATGGCGACAAGAGCCTCCAAAATGGTGGCTCAGTACCCGTGGCAGTACCAACGTGCAGGCTTGTTCAGCTGGAAAGAAATAAATGAATAATTGTGATTTTCTCTATTGAATTCAACCAATAGAAAGATCATAGTTTTTCCTGTTAATTTATTTAGCAGGTTTTTTGACGGATTTAATAACTCCGTTTTTGATTAGGGAGACAATCAAATATGACCAAAACTTTCAAAACTTCACTTTTTGCCGCTGCAGCAGCAATTGCCTTGAGTGCAAACGTTGCCCAAGCTGACATCAAAATCGCTGTCGCTGGTCCTTTCACAGGCCAACTGGCTTCTTTTGGTGAGCAGCTTAAGCGTGGCGCTGAAATGGCTGTTGAACACCTCAATGCCAAAGGCGGCGTCAACGGCGAAAAAGTAGAGCTGATCTACGGGGATGACCAATGCGATCCGAAACAGGCTGTGTCTGTTGCAAACAACCTTGTAAACCAAGGTGTACAGTTTGTTGCTGGTCACTTCTGCTCTTCCAGCTCCATCCCGGCTTCTGACGTCTATAACGAAGAAGGCATCCCGATGATCACGCCTGCGTCTACAAACCCGACGCTGACGGAAAAAGGCTATGATCGCGTTTATCGAGTTTGTGGTCGTGACGACCAACAAGGTAGCGTAGCTGGTGCTTATGTTGCCAAGGAATACGCTGACGCAAACATCGCGATCATCCACGACAAAACCGCTTACGGTAAAGGTCTGGCTGACGAGATGAAAAAAGCTCTGAACGCTGCTGGTAAACAAGAAGCAATGTACGAGCCGATCACGGCTGGTGAAAAAGATTACTCTGCTTTGATTTCTAAACTGAAACAAAACAAAGTATCTGTTGTTTACCTCGGCGGGTATCACCCAGAAGGCGGCTTGATCGTTCGTCAAGCAAAAGAGCAAGGCCTCGACATGCAGCTGATCTCTGGTAATGCGCTGAACAGCCTTGAGTTCGGTTCTATCGCAGGTCAAGCTGGCGACGGCACAATCTTCATATTTGGTCCTGAGCCGCGTAACTTCCCGGAAGCACAAGAAGCTGTAAACGCGTTTAAAGCAACTGGCTACGATCCGGAAGGCTACACACTTTACACTTACGCAACGATCCAAGCTTGGGCACAAGCTGCAACAGAAGCTGGCTCAGCTGACGTTGACGCTGTTGCTTCCCAGCTGCACAAAACACGTTTCAAAACTGTGATCGGTGAATTCGCTTTCGATGCAAAGGGTGACACTGATGGCCGTGCGTACGTTTGGTACGAGTGGAAAGACGGTAACTACGCAGAAAGATAACTCTAAATCTTACTGTTAGAACCAAGAGCCCGACGAAAGAAATTTTCGTCGGGCTTTTTCATTGTCGCCTCTCAAACGCTGTGCTACATAATCCACAATCAAACGACCATTCATAAGGATTTAGGATCATGGCTGCTGAGAAAATTGCCATTGCCTCTGACCACGGTGGCACAAATTTGAAACAAGCCATCATTGATGAGTTAAGCTCTAAAGGCTTTGACGTCCTTGATCTTGGCTGCGATGGGTCTGCCTCTGTGGATTACCCCGATTACGGCTATAAACTAGCAGAAGCCATTAAAAGCGGAACTGTTGCACGCGGTGTTGTCGTGTGCGGATCTGGTATCGGCATTTCAATTGCGGTCAACCGCTTCCCTGAAATTCGCTGCGCGCTCGTCCATGATCGCTTGGGCGCAAGCCTGTCGCGCGAACACAACAATGCAAACGTCATCGCATTCGGTGAACGTACAACAGGGGTCGCAACGGCCCTTGATGCACTAGACGCTTTTTTAAATACCGAATTCGAAGGCGGCCGTCACGAACGCCGTGTTGAAAAGCTTTCTAACCCGCCGCTTTGAAGCATAGGTCTTAAAAGCAAACTTCTTTTATCTCCTCAATGGAAAGGCTCACATAAATGTCTTTTGAAAATTTTTTTACAGCTTCCTTAGCGGACTCAGACCCTGAAATCTATGCGTCTACCCGTGAAGAACTGGGCCGTCAACAGAACCAGATCGAACTGATCGCTTCTGAAAACATCGTATCACGCGCTGTTATCGAAGCACAGGGTACAGTCCTGACAAACAAATACGCCGAAGGCTATCCGGGCCGCCGTTATTACGGTGGTTGCGAGTATGTAGACGTATCTGAAGGTCTTGCGATCGAACGTGCTAAAAAACTGTTTAACTGCGAGTATGTCAACGTACAGCCACACTCTGGCGCACAAGCGAACGGCGCTGTCTTTATGGCCCTGTTGCAGCCAGGCGATACCATCCTTGGCATGACACTGGCTTCCGGCGGTCACTTGACACACGGTGCGCCACCTGCACAATCTGGCAAATGGTTTAACGCGGTTCAATACGATGTTTCTCGCGAAACTCAACAGATCGATTATGATGAAGTCGAAGCAATTGCAGTTGAAAGCAAGCCGAAACTCATCATCGCTGGGGGGTCTGCCATCCCACGTCAGCTCGACTTTAAACGCTTCCGTGAAATCGCGGACAAAGTTGGCGCCTTGCTGATGGTTGATATGGCACACTTTGCCGGTCTGGTCGCTGGTGGTGCGCACCCAAGCCCGCTGC
The DNA here is from genome assembly GCF_000688235.1 of Terasakiella pusilla DSM 6293. Lineage (GTDB taxonomy): Bacteria > Pseudomonadota > Alphaproteobacteria > Rhodospirillales > Terasakiellaceae > Terasakiella > Terasakiella pusilla. The sequence continues at coordinate 108,439 of NZ_JHYO01000007.1, forward strand.
CTTACGCTGACGTTGTGACAACAACCACACACAAAACACTGCGCGGTCCGCGTGGCGGCATGATCCTCTCCAACAATGTTGATCTGGGCAAAAAAATCAATTCTGCTGTCTTCCCAGGGCTGCAAGGTGGGCCGCTGATGCACGTCATCGCAGCCAAAGCCGTTGCCTTCGGTGAAGCTCTCCGCCCAGAGTTTAAAGACTATGCGGCACAAATTGTGAAGAATGCCCAAGCTTTGGCCGCTGTTTTGGTGGAACGTGGCTGTGACATCGTCACCGGCGGTACAGATACTCACTTGATGCTGGTTGACTTGCGCCCCAAAAAAGTGACCGGTAAAATGGCTGACGCCGCCCTAGAACGTGCGGGCATCACATGTAATAAAAACGGTATCCCGTTTGATCCGGAAAAGCCGATGGTCACATCCGGTATTCGTGTGGGTACACCGGCAGGCACCACACGTGGCTTTAAGGAAGAAGAGTTCAAACTGATCGGAAACCTAATCAGTGACGTACTGGACGGCCTTTCTGCCAACGGTGAAGACAACAACCAGGCTGTTGAACAGGAAGTTCGTGCAAAAGTCGCTGACTTGTGCGCTAAATTCCCGATCTACAAAGACCTGTAAGGAACGACGAAGATGCGCTGTCCATTCTGTGGCGACCATGATACCCAAGTTAAGGATTCTCGTCCTGCAGAGGACAGCGCCTCTATTCGCCGTCGCCGGTATTGTCCGGCCTGTTCTTCACGCTTCACAACGTTCGAGCGCGTACAACTGCGCGAACTGACTGTTGTAAAGCGCGACGGTACAAAAAAAGCCTTTGATCGTGAAAAACTTCTAAGCTCCATTCGCATTGCGCTTCGCAAGCGTCCGGTGGACGAAGAAAAGATCGAACGCATTGTCAGCTCTATCCAACGTCAGCTCGAAACATCGGGCGAAACGGAAATCCAGTCTGCCGCTATTGGTGAAAAAGTGATGGAAGTCTTGCTGGATATCGATAAAGTTGCCTATGTAAGATTTGCCTCTGTTTATAAAGACTTCCGTGAAGCAAAGGACTTCGAGGACTTTGTCGAAAATTTGGGAACACATAAAGAATAAAGCCCCGTCACCAGCCTGTGACGACGACGCTTATATGAAAATTGCCCTCAAGCTCGCCAAACGCGGGCTTGGCAACGTTTGGCCGAACCCTGCCGTCGGCTGCGTTCTTGTAAAAGAAAACACCATTATCGCACGCGGCTGGACCCAGCCCGGTGGTCGCCCTCATGCCGAAGTCGAAGCCTTAACGCGGGCAGGGGAAGCGGCAAAGGGTGCGACAGCTTACGTCACTCTAGAACCTTGTGCCCATTACGGTAAAACACCACCCTGTGCAAATGCCCTTGTAGAGGCTGGCATCAAACGCGTTGTTATCGCTGTTGAAGATCCAGACCCGCGCGTATCGGGGCAAGGGGTTAAAATCCTCAAAGACGCGGGCATTGACGTGACCATGAATGTCTGTCGTGAGGAGGGGATTGAAGTTAACGAAGGCTTCTTCCTGAAAGTTTTGAAAAACCGCCCCCTCTTCACCATGAAAATGGCGACCACACTGGACGGTAAAATTGCCGTTCATACCGGGGAAAGCCAGTGGATCACAGAACAGCCAACACGTCAGCAAGGCCACCTGCTACGCGCTAACCATGATGCCATCATGGTCGGGATCGGGACGGCCTCTGAAGATAACCCAGAGCTTACCTGTCGTCTGCCGGGCCTTGAACATCATTCACCGGTGCGCATTGTCGTTGATCGCCGTATGCGCCTGCCACTAACAAGTAAGCTCGTCACCCAAGCACACAAAATCCCGACCTGGATGATTACCTTGGGGGATCAGGATGCCATTCGCGCAGAAGCTTACCGCGAAGCTGGTGTTGAACTGATTATCCCGGATAGCAGTTCTCAATCCGAAGCTGGAATTACATTGGACTGGGTGGCTCAGGAACTGGCGAAACGCGACTTAACCCGCATCCTTGTAGAAGGGGGCAGCCATCTGGCCGCCGCCCTGCTTCGTCGCAAGTTGGTGGATCGCCTTTGCTGGATGCGTGCCCCACGGATTATGGGGCATGACGGGATACCGGTTGTGCAGGCCTTCGGGGTTGACCATCTTGAAGAAACGCCGTTTTTTGACCGTACCTCCATGTTTAATTCCGGTGACGACTTAGTCGAAATCTATCGTCGTCGTGATTTTGATATTTAACAATAAAAAAGCTAAGAAAGGCCGCACCCTATGTTTACAGGTATCATCACAGATTTGGGTAAAATCAAATCCATTGAAAAAGCAGGCGACACTCGCTTTGACTTCGTAACTTCATACGATATGTCAACCGTAGACATCGGCGCCTCTATCGCCTGCAATGGCGCATGTATGACCGTCATTGAAAAAGGCAACGGCTGGTTTGCCATTACCGCCTCAGCGGAGAGCCTGTCCAAAACCACAATGGGCGACTGGAAAGAAGGCGACGACATCAACTTTGAACGCGCCTGCCGCGTCGGTGACGAACTGGGGGGGCATATTGTCTCCGGCCACGTCGATGGGGTCGCGGAAGTTGTATCCATCACGCCGGAAGGGGATTCCCACCGCTTTAAATTTAAAGCACCTGCGAATTTGAAAAATTTCATTGCGCCAAAGGGGTCAGTTACGCTAAACGGCATTTCCCTGACGGTAAATGAGGTTGAAGATGATATCTTCGGTATCAATATCATTCCTCATACCATGGACGTCACCAATCTTGGTCAAACAAAGGTTGGCGACAAGGTGAATTTAGAAATCGACATGTTGGCGCGATACGTAGCGCGCCTTCTGGAAAAGGACGAAAAATAACAGTGACTGATTACAGCCAATATCTGTCCAGCATCGAAGAGATTATCGAAGATGCCAAACAAGGTCGTATGTTCATCCTTGTTGATGACGAAGATCGTGAGAATGAAGGGGATTTGATCATCCCTGCGGAAAAATGCGACGCTGATGCCATCAACTTTATGGCAACACATGGTCGTGGCTTGATTTGCCTTGCCATGACTGGGGAGCGGATCGATCATCTGGGCCTGCCTTTGATGACCACGCATAACGCCTCACGCCATGAAACCGCCTTTACAATTTCCATTGAAGCCCGCGAAGGGGTTTCCACCGGTATTTCTGCGGCAGACCGTGCGCTGACAATCGGCACAGCAATTGCTGAACAGTCATCCCGCGCCGATATCGCAACACCGGGTCATATCTTCCCGTTGCGCGCCCGTGACGGTGGTGTTCTGGTCCGCGCCGGTCATACCGAAGCATCTGTGGACGTTGCGCGTCTAGCAGGCCTCAACCCGTCTGGTGTGATTTGTGAAATCATGAACGACGATGGCACCATGGCGCGTTTGCCCGATCTGGTCGGCTACGCTCAAAAACACGATTTGAAAATTGCAACCATCGCAGACCTGATCGCATACCGTCGTAAACATGACCGCATCATTGAAGTGAAGACAGAGACAACGTTGAACAGCCTTTACGGCGGTGAGTTCAACATGCGCGTTTACACAAATAATGTTGAATATGCAGAGCACGTGGCCCTGATCAAAGGTGACATTACAACCAACGAACCTGTGCTGGTGCGTATGCATGCACTGAACGTTCTGGATGATGTACTGGGCGATCATAGTGCCGGTAAGCAAAAAGAACTCCACAACGCCATGCGTCATATTGCAGACGTTGGTCGCGGCGTGATTGTCCTGATCCGCGAGCCACAACGTTCCAGCCTGTCGGAGCGTGTGAAAGCACATGCAGACGGCAAAAAAGGGGCTGGTCAGCTGCGCGATTATGGAACTGGGGCACAAATCCTGCTTGATCTCGGCATCAGCGATATGATCCTGCTCAGCAATTCTGAGCGTAAAAATATTATTGGTCTGGAAGGCTATGGTCTTGCTATTGTAGACCAGCAACCGATCCCGACATTGGAGAATGAATGATGGAAGCCCCACGTATTTTTGTTGCGGAAGCCCGTTTCTATGATGATATCGCAGACCAGCTCTATGCCTCTGTCGAAAAAGAGTTTGAAGGCAAAGGGTATGAACTAAAGCGCTTTCAGGTACCCGGTGTCTTTGAACTGGCGCCGGCCTTTTCCTATGCCATTCAATCCATGAAAGTGGGCGCGATGGGCTCGCGTTATGCCGGTTTTATCAGCTTGGGCTGTGTCATCCGTGGGGAAACAACCCATTATGACGTGGTGGTCAACGAAACCTCACGCGCTTTGATGGACCTGACAGTTAAACACAACCTTGCCCATGGCTTCGGAATGATCACTTGCGAAAACCGGGACCAGGCGCTTGTGCGCGCTGATCGTGACCAGAAAGACGTCGGGGGTAAAGCCGCACGTGCCTGTCTCGACATGATCGAGTTGAAAAAAGAACTTCACCTGTTGCCGAGATAAGTGCCATGAGCGATAAAATTAAACCAAACAAGTCCGTAAAACGCAGCTCTGCACGTCTGGCTGCCGTGCAGGCAATTTATGAAGTTGAACTGTCTGACAGCAATGTGGATGACGTTCTGATCAACTTTCTAAAAACCCGTTGGGACACACCGCAAGAAGTCGGGGACGAAAATCAGGAAAGCAGCCCGCTGACAGCACCTGATAAAAACCTGTTCACTGACCTGATCCGTGGCGTTCATAAGCAACGTGATCAGCTGGAAGAAATGCTGGCGGGTGCCTTGTCCCAAGAATGGTCGCCGGATCGTTTGGAAACCATCGTACGCATTATCCTGCTCGCCGGTATTTACGAGCTTTATAACCGTAAAGACGTCCCTGCACGTGTGGTTATCACACAGTATGTGGATGTGGCCCATGCCTTCTTTGAAGGACCGGAACCTGGTTTTGTAAACGGTGTTCTGGATCGCATGGCAAAAACACTGCGTCCGGATGACTTCCAAAAACGCTAATCATGTTGGGTGAATTCGAACAGATCGCTAAAATTATGGCTCCTTTAGCTCAAAAGGCTAGAGGAGCTTTTGGTTTAACAGATGATGCCGCTGTCTTTCAGCATGCACCAGATCAAGAAATCGTCGTCACGACCGACACTCTGATTGCAGGCGTGCATTTTTTTGCCGCCGACCCACCGGAAACGATTGCCCGCAAACTCTTGGGGGTAAACTTATCTGATCTGGCTGCAATGGGTGCTCAGCCGCTTCACTATACGCTCAACGCTTCATACCCTCGTGATATCAAGCTGGATTGGCTCAAAAGCTTTGCAGCAGGCTTAAAAGCCATGCAGGACACATATGGCATTATCTTGCTTGGCGGAGATACCACTTCAACGCCAGGTCCCCTTTGCCTCAGCTTAACCGCTTTCGGCACAGTCCCGAAAGGACAGGCCATTCGACGCACAACCGCGCGGGTAGGGGATTTAATCTGCACCAGCGGCACCATTGGAGATGGCGCCCTCGGCCTCTTGGTCGCTCAAGGGCGGCTTGAGGACCAGAGCGGACATTTGTTAGGGCGATATCGCTGCCCCCAACCAAGAACGGCCCTAGGCGTAGCCCTCAGCTCACTTGCTACGGCTTGCCTTGATATTTCTGACGGCTTACTGACGGACTTCACTCATATGAAAAAGGCAGGGGAGATTTACCTTTCGTCCATCCCCTTGTCCAAGCCAGCACAGCACTTGCTGGAACAGGATTCTGAGTTGTTTGCTACGATCCTAAACGGCGGGGATGACTATGAATTACTTTTTTGTGTAGCCCCCGAAAATGAAAACGTCCTTAAAACCATAGCGCAAAAGACAGCAACGCCAATTACTGTAATCGGCAGGATTACAACTGGCGAAGGCGTCCGCTTGTTGGATCAGGACAACAACCAAGTCCCTGTAGAAACAGCCGGCTATCGTCATTTTTGAAGTCTCACATTGCATTCATCAACGACACAACCGATAATAATACGACTTAATCGAGGGTAATAGGCACATATATAATGAAAAAAGCGATTCTCATTTTCGTTCTGGCACTTGTTGTCATCGGAGCTGTCATCGGCACGCTATATTTTTTAAAGCTAGGGCCGTTTGAAGGTCGGGACAAGGTTATCGAAAAAACACAGGAAGAACTTGAGCTTGAACGCGTAGATAATAAAACGACAATTAAAATCAAACCTTTTACCATTCCCATGTTTCAAGGGGAACGGGTCGCCGGCAGCATTCAGGTCCAATTTGAACTAGAAATCCAAAAAGGTCAGGAAGAAATCATTAAGGGCAAGATGGTACGGCTGGAAGATGCCTATCTGCGCGACCTCTACGTCTTTATGCCCCGCCTACTGCGTAACCGCGAAAAACTGGATATTATCGCCCTTAAAAAGCGCCTTCTGCGCGTTACCGCCAAGGTCATGGGGGAAGATGCACAAATTGTCTCAGACGTGCTGATCCAGTCCGTTGCCGATAATCCCGGTTAAGCAGAAGGCTTTTATCACCGGAGTTCATAAAAAAAGGAAGGCCGATTGGACCTTCCTTTTTTGTTGGTTATTTGCCTTTGTTAAAGCGGCCCAAGTTCCCGAAGATCTGCTCAAAGAACGTGATCTCGTTCCCCGCTGTCGGTGTCGTGCGGTCAACGAACGCGACATTACGTCCTTGTTGATTATCTTCCTTCTTGACCCATTCAACAAAACCTTCCTTGTTGAATTTAACCTGCACAACGGTGCGATCCAGAATTTCAGGGGCAAGGAACGCGTAATACTCAACGCGCTCGCTGATATAATACCAAGATTCGCCGCCAAAAGTGGAGTGAGCCGTCGGTGTTCCCAAAATTTCAGCGACATCACGTGCATGAACTTCACCGGGGACTAACTCCGCCAAACGGTCGGGATCGGGAAGGTTCCCCCGCGTTGCAAACTGAGAGCTACAGGCGCTTACCATCAAGGCAGCCCCTACGACCAGACCCAAACCAATAAAGGATTTTGAACGAAGCGATTTAAACATCTATACCCACAAACCTGATTTTCACTTTGAAAAGAGCCCCTACAATATCTTATAAGTCCTATTGATCAAGTTTTATTGAAATGCAAATGGCCCATGATCTTTTCCAAACTGTTTAAATCCAAGCCTGCCTACTCTGAAGAGGTGCAGGCGCTTTACAAGTCCATCGTTCAACAGGCGCGCCTTCCGGCGTTCTATACCGACCTTGAGGTTGCCGATACGGTTGAAGGTCGCTTTGATATGATTATCCTTCACGCCTTCTGTGTCATGCGCCGTTTAAAAGATGGCGACGCGGATGTCGCAGTCTTCGCACAAGCCCTCTATGATCTAATGTTTGCCGACTTTGACCTGAATTTGCGCGAACTCGGCGTGGGTGATATGGGGCTGGCTCGTCGCGTCCCCAAAATGGCGGAAGCTTTTTATGGCCGCATCACCGTTTACGAGGAAGCCTTAAGCCAAAATGATAACAACGCGGCTTTGAAAGAAGCCTTGGATCGAAACCTCTACAGAAAAACACCGGTTTCTGACGAATCGCTAAACAAAATGGCAGAGTATTTACGCAACGAAGCCGATAAAGTTCAAAAAACGCCCTTCGCGGACCTACAGCAAGGCAAGCTCGACTTTGGCCCTGCGCCCGTTTGAAAGTTCAAAAAATGACCGAGACAGAATTCAACGTCCCGTTTCAAGCTGACAAGCTTGGGCCTAACCCAAAACGCATACATCTGGAAGCTACCGCCGACGAACTGGCAGCCCTCAGTCACCGTTTTGGCCTGCAATCCATGGATTTTCTCAAAGGAGAGGTGATGATGCAGCGCCTTTCCGGCAAAAAAATTGAGTGCCGGTTTAAAGCTTCTGCAAAAATTACACAGCAATGCGTTGTCACCTTTAAACCCATTTCATCCCAGATAAACCTTGAGTTTACGCGCATCTATGACGAGAACTTAAAAGGCGATCATTTTGAAAAAGAGATCGAAATCGACATAGAAGCCACCGAAGAGCTTGATCCCATTGTGGATGGTGTGATAGACCTCGGCGCGGCTGTAAGTGAGGAGCTGGGACTTGAGATAGATCCATTCCCGCGTGCCGATGGCACAGATTACACCGAATTCGGCATCGGTCCGGAGATCACGGAAGAGGAAGTTAAACAGAACAATCCTTTTTCCGTTCTGGCTGAGCTGAAAAATAAAAGTGAATAAAGCGTCATAATAGGCTTGCCCTATGTGACACTTTCGTTTAAATAACCGCCTCCCTCGTTTTCGAGCTGATTAATTTTAAGAGTACAGAATAATGGCTGTTCCTAAGAAAAAAGTATCCACATCTCGTCGCAACATGCGTCGTTCTCATGACTCCTTGAAGGCGTCTGTTTACAACGAATGCTCCAACTGTGGCGAACTGAAGCGTCCTCACCACGTTTGTTCTGAGTGCGGTCACTATGATGACCGTGAGGTTACTGACGTCGAAGCCGTATAATTACGCCTTCGAAGAAAGGGTTGCCTCTTGTCAAACGATATGACGCTTGCCATTGATGCTATGGGTGGGGATGATGCCCCGCATATGGTTATCGAAGGCTTAAGCATCTGCAAGACAAAGCTCCCTGGCACTCGTTTCCTTTTGGTAGGTGATGAGCGTCAGCTGGAGCCTTTGTTGCTTCAATATCCTGACTTGAAGGATATCTGCACCATCCTGCATACGGATGAAGTCGTCACCAACGACGACAAACCGGCTGTTGCCTTGCGCAACCGTCGTGGTTCATCCATGCGTCTTGCTATCAATGCCGTCAAAAACGGTGAGGCTGCTGGCATTGTCTCAGCAGGCAATACCGGTGCGCTTATGGCAATGGCTAAATTTGCCCTACGCACACTTCCTGGTATTGACCGTCCCGCAATCGCAACCTACCTGCCACACAAAAGCGGTGGCAGTGTCATGCTTGATTTGGGTGCGAATGTTGAATGCGATGCAGACAATCTGACCCAATTCGCTGTCATGGGGGAAGTCTACGCCCGCAACGTGCTGGGCCTACCCAAACCAAAAGTCGGAATCCTCAACATCGGGGAAGAAGACCTTAAGGGCAACGACTCGGTCAAACAGGCCCATTCAATCCTGCGGACCACTAATCTTGATATCGACTTCTATGGCTTTGTCGAAGGGGATGATATTGGGAAAGGGACTGTGGACGTGATCGTGACCGATGGCTTTACTGGCAACGTGGCTCTCAAAACCATCGAAGGTACCGCCCATCTTTTAGGGTACGTGCTGAAAGAAGCGCTCACCAGCAGCCTCCTCGGTAAGCTCGGTGCTCTGATTGCCAAACCTGCGCTGATGAACTTCAAGAAAAAAATGGACCCGCGCCTATATAATGGCGCTATGTTCTTGGGTTTGAACGGAATATGCGTTAAAAGCCATGGCGGGACAGACGCTTTAGGTTTTGCAAATGCGGTTACTGTCGCTCATGACCTTGTGGCTCATGGCTTCAACGACCTGATAAAAGAAGACCTTGAACGTCTGATGGACGCCCACAGTGGCAATGGCTCTTAACTTTTAATGGCGGCTTTAAATGGCTTTACGTTCTAAAATCCTCGGGTGTGGTTCTTACCTGCCTGAAAATTGCGTCACTAACGATGAACTGGCGAAGACGGTTGATACGTCTGATGAATGGATTCAGGCACGCACCGGCATCAAACAGCGTTATGTCGCAACGGACGGTGAGCTGACCTCTGACCTGGCTCGTAAAGCCGCCCTGAAAGCCATCGAACATGCCGGCATTGACGTGCAAGACATCGACCTGATCGTCTTGGGAACCACAACACCGGACAACACATTCCCCTCTACAGCCACCAAAGTACAGGCACAGCTTGGCCTGACACACGGATTTGCAATGGACGTGCAGGCCGTTTGCTCCGGCTTTATGTATGCTTTAGCGACCGCAGATAACTTCCTGAAAGCAGGGCAGGCAAAAACCGCTCTTGTGATTGGTGCAGAGACATTTACCCGCTTGCTAAACTGGGAAGACCGCACAACGTGCGTCCTGTTTGGCGATGGCGCTGGTGCAGTGATCTTGCAGGCAGAGGAAGCTGAAGGCGATTCTTCCGGGATTCTTTCAACTCATTTACACTCCGATGGGCGCTATCAGGACATCCTGATGGTCGACGGCGGCCCCAGCAGCACACAAACAACAGGCCACGTTCATATGGCAGGGAAAGAGGTCTTTCGCCATGCTGTTGTGAACCTAGCCGAAGTTGTCAAAGAAGCTCTGGAAGCCAACGACTTGACCTCGGATGATATCGACTGGATCGTCCCGCATCAGGCCAACAAGCGCATTTTGGACGGCACTGCAAAAAAGCTCAAAGTCAGCACAGATAAAGTCGTTGTAACCGTTGACCAACATGCAAACACCTCCGCCGCCTCAATTCCGCTAGCCCTTGATGTTGCAGTGCGAGATGGTCGGGTCAAACGGGGCGACCTCCTCATTCTCGAAGCCATGGGCGGCGGGCTGACTTGGGGTTCCGCACTGGTACGCTGGTAGGCGGTTTGTTCCCATTTTATAAAACTTGCCAAACCTTTGATATTGACTGATTAATACAGCTCAGGTACCGTTCTTTATAAGTCTGTATAATTCAGCTGTAAGGATCAACCCATGAGTGAAAAAACCATTACCCGCGCCCAATTGACTGAGGCAGTTTATCAGGAAGTTGGTTTGTCCCGCAATGAATCGGCTGATTTGCTTGAATCTGTTCTCGATATGATCGCTGATACACTGACGAAAGAAGAAACCGTAAAAATCTCTTCCTTCGGCAGCTTCTCTGTTCGTAAAAAAGGCCAACGCATCGGGCGAAACCCTAAAACAGGGGAAGAAGTTCCCATCCTACCGCGTAAAGTCCTTGTTTTCCGTCCTTCACAAGTCTTAAAAGCTCGCATCAACGAAAATAACTGACAATGAGTTCCGGCAGCGATAAATCGGCAGATGCCTTTCGCACCATCAGTGAAGTTGCTAACGAACTAGGGTTGGCAACTCACGTGCTGCGTTTTTGGGAAAGTAAATTCCCTCAGATCAAACCTTTAAAACGGGCAGGGGGGCGCCGCTACTACCGCCCCGACGATGTTGCTTTATTACGCAAGCTGCAAGTCCTACTGCATGACGAAGGCTACACCATTAAAGGTGTCCAAAAACTACTGCGCGAAGAAGGCGTACGTACCCTGATTAATGACGGTGCTGACGCTAAAGAACCTACACTGCAGCAACAGCCGGTGGAAACGCCCGTCGCAGCGACACCTCAAGCCAGCCTGTTTGACGAACCGGCACCGACACCTCTGTTCGCACACCAAGCTACGCCAGTTTCACCGGTCCTCGCACCAGAACAAGCTACACAGGATCACACTCCTGCCGAGCCGCTGGAGCCGGAAGACATAACGGTCACCTATCGCCCAGATCTTCTGCCAGAAGCGCCAGAGCCGGAACCTGTTCTCTCTCCTTGGGAGAAGGAAGAGAAGGCAGAAACAGTAATCATCAAACAAGGATTAAGCGAACAACAACGCGCCTTGTTACAAGATGTTTTGGGCGAGCTGAAATCCCTGAAAGAAAAAATCGACACCGCCGCCTAACTTTTTGCAAACAAACCATTGCACAACCCAAAAACCCTCTATATATTCCGCCCACACAACACGACGGGACATAGCGCAGTCTGGTAGCGCACTACACTGGGGGTGTAGGGGTCGTGGGTTCGAATCCCGCTGTCCCGACCAACACTTGAAAACATCAGTATTTCTGCGGTTTTCAGCCAGCACCGGTCCACCAAGGTGGCATAGGTAGGTGGCATGAAGTGGCATAGCAAAAAGGCGGTCTTCGGACCGCCTTTTTCATTTCGAAATAGGTTCAAAATACCAGATTCCTCTTTACAAAAATAATGTGTCCAACGATGGATTGGACGAGGTTTTAAGCAGGAACCTTGGAATCCCTTATGGTTTCAAATCACGGTTCCATGATGGTGCAAAAAGGACAAAAGCTGGAATATGATGGTTCCAGCTTTTGAAATAGCAAAATAGCAGAATCGCTCCCCCTATTTTCAACTTTCTTATTTTCTTTAAAATAGCGAATAGCAAACATAAATCGCACAATTAACCATTCTAAATAGTCAAGTATAGCAAATATTGACATCATCGTTTGTTCTGGTCAAAATAGCGACGAAAGGCAGGTGATGATATGAATATTTCTCTTTCTGATAAGATGGAAGAATTCGTCCGAGCGAAAGTTGCCAGTGGGTCATATAACAACAATAGCGAAGTAGTCCGTGATGCCCTGCGATTGATGCAGGATTTTGAAAAAGTCAAACTGGAACAACTTCGGGCTATGCTGGATGCAGGGGAACGTCAGCTCGCAGGCGGTGAGTTCACTGTATATAAAGCCGACCAGATCGACGAACTTCTGGATGAGGCCGGTTTCTAACTCATGCTGGCATTAAAACTCTCAGCAAAAGCCAAGCAAGACCTTGCTGCCATGGCAGTCCACACCCGTAAAACTTGGGGTGAGACACAGTTAAAAACTTATCGACAGCAACTCAAATCAGCTTTGACCCAATTAACCACCATGCCGCATATGGGACGCCCCCGTGATGATATTCGTGAAGGCTATCGTAGCCTTCCCATCGGTGAGCATCTCATTTTTTATAAGATAGCAAATGATGCCGTGTTGATCATCGCCATACCGCATGCCAAGCGTGATACGATGCATCATTTAAAAGGATAATAGATTTTAGTATGTTTTGGTCCGTTGCGATCCCGTCCGCATTCGGGGGGCTGTTCATCCTGATTGCCGTGATTTTTTACGGCACGCAGTTGGTCAAGCTTGGCTGGTGGTTACTTAAGGGACTGGGCGTGATGATGCGGGGCCTCTGGATGTTTCCGGCTTACGCACGGGCGGTCAAGACGCTCAAGGCCAGAGGTATTACGGTTGATTACAGTAAAGAAATGGCGGACGTTATTAACCGAGCGAGGAAGGCTCGCCCTTCAAATCCAGCAAATATTCGCGGATCGCGGTGATCACCTGCTGCTACTGGCGAATGTCGCAATACCCCCCCCCTTAATATCCTTACCCGATGCCCCCGGATAGCGAAGTGCCGTTGAGGACGGGTTGATCATGTGAATTTCTTGGATGCGGGTTTTGACGGCCTTGTCCATAGACGTGATCACATTTGCCAGTTTGTGCAGGTTATGACTGTTATCTAGGCTCAGGACCTATTAATTTTCTGGCATCATTGTGGGCATTGTGTTTCATTCCTCTCAGGAGGACCTGTTGATGAATGATCATTTCTGGCTGAGCGACGAACAGCTCAAACGTATTGAACCCTATTTCCCTTTATCCCACGGTGTTCCTCGCGTGGATGATCAGCGTGTGGTTTCAGGGATCATTCATGTTTTGAAACGCGGCCTTCTGTGGCGGGATGCTCCCAAGGAATATGGACCTCACAAAACGCTTTATAACCGTTTTGTCCGCTGGAGAAAAATGGGTGTCTTCGACAAGATATTTGCAGGGCTTGCAGCTGATCAGGGCGTTCCTGAACAGCTGCAAATTGATGCCACACACCTCAGTACTGCTGCGAGCCTGCTCAATCTCCCTCACTTCGTTCGAAGAGACGATGAAAGGGGATGTTCCCCGTCGTATCGGGCGAACAAAAGGCGGATTGAACTCCAAACTTCATGCGGTTTGCGATGGTCAGGGGCGACCAGTCGCCCTGCTTTTATCGGAAAGTCAAATGAGTGACTACAAAGGGGCTCGCTTAATCGTTGACGTTCTCCCGCCTGTCAAATGGCTGTTGGCTGATCGCGACTACGATGCAGATTGGTTTCGTGACGCTCTACGTGAGAAAGGCATCAAGCCTTGCATTCCAGCGAAGAAAAACCGCAAACAGAAAATCAAGTTCAACGGTAAGCTTTATAAGCAACCTCACAAAGTCGAGAACATGTTTGGGAAACTCAAGGATTGGCGACGTGTAGCGACCCGATATGATCGCTGTGCTCATACATTCTTCTCAACAATCTGTATCGCCGCATTTGTGATCTTTTATCTCAATCAATGAGTCCTGACCCTAGATCACAAGGCCTTTTTCTTTTACATCCAGATATGACAACCAACTTGTCAAATGGATAGGTGTCAGATCAAATCGCAGCTAGTATGGTTTAGCTGTTTCCTTGCTTCTCAGCCGCCAGCCTCAATGCTTTCAAAGCCTTGGTTTTATCAAGGGTCTTTTTCTTTTGCGCCTCTTTGGATTTGATGAGGGTATTGTCCTTAATCTTTGGTGGCTTACTGTCTTGGAATTTACTCTGATCGCCGCGCTCAATGGCTGCGATCATTCTATCGTCTGCAGTGTTTGGCCGTGTTGATCCAGAGCCCATAACTTTTCCCTCTCTTAATGATTAAAGTACCCTTTGCGCGCCGCAAAAAAATACCGACCTTGCCAGTCCTTGCATCGCTTTTAGACCAACAAGGTTCAATACCGTCATATGTTCCGATTAAGCTACGCTGCGCGTTTCTTAGGCTTGCCTCTATAACGTTTTGACTGTGCTCGACGGCTAGGCGCTTGTCGGGAACCTGGTTTTGTCGGTTTAGGCTCATGCGCAGCGGGATGGCCGCCCAGAACATCAAGTTCGTGCTGCATCAATTTTTCAATATCACGAAGATAGGCCTGTTCACTGGGATCACACATAGAAATTGCAGTCCCTGACGCACCAGCTCGTGCTGTACGACCAATACGATGGACGTAATCTTCGGCAATATTAGGCAACTCGAAGTTAATGACATGACTAACATCATTAATGTCAATGCCTCGTGCAGCGATATCGGTCGCCACCAAAACACGCACATCCCCATTACTGAAGTTTTTAAGTGCCTTTTGACGTGCGCCTTGCGATTTGTTACCATGAATAGCAGCTGCACTAATACCCAGTTTATCAAGCTGTTGTGCCACACGGTTGGCGCGGTGTTTCGTCCGTGTAAAAACAATGGTTTTATTAATGGAGGTATCATCTAGGATATTGGTCAGTAACACGCCTTTTTCCGCAGCCGGCACGTAGTAGACACTTTGAGCAATGCGTTCAACTGGTGTTGATTGAGGTGTTACCTCGATACGCACAGGGTCATGCAGGATGGTGCTGGCAAGACCTGCAACCGTTTTAGGCATGGTGGCGGAAAAAAACAGGGTTTGACGCTCTTTAGGCAAAGCGGCAATAATTTTTTTAACATCATGTATGAAGCCCATATCCAACATACGGTCAGCTTCATCCAGTACAAAATGCCAAATATGGTTAAGTGAAATATGCCTTTGGTTCATCAGGTCTAAAAGGCGTCCCGGTGTCGCCACGACAATATCAACACCGCGTTGCAGTGCACTCACCTGAGGCTTTTGGCTGACACCCCCAAAAATAACCGTATGTCGGACAGGCAGGTGTCGCCCCAAGCTTTCAATAGATTCACCAATTTGAATAGCTAACTCACGGGTAGGGGCGAGAATAACACTCAACGGAGATTTAGGCACGGGGGGTTCCCAGCCTTGGGCGAGTTCATGCAAAATGGGAAGGCTGAACGCAGCCGTCTTGCCCGTCCCGGTCTGAGCGATACCCAACAAATCACATTTTTCTAAAAGAGAAGGAATTGATTGTTCTTGGATGGGCGTCGGCGTGTCAAACTGTTGTTCTCGCAGTGCACGCAGCAATGGCTCACACAAGCCAAGTGCCTCAAAGTTATTTAATTTCATAAAGATTCTTTCGGCCGCGCATTACATCCCCTTTTCAAGACAGGGATGAGCTCCGGCATTTTTTTAACACCTCGGAGCGCAGCAGAGGCATTCAATAAGCTATTTTCAATTTCGAGATTTTGTCACGCTGATGGACAGCGGAATTGCGCGATCGCGACTGAATAATGAATATACACTTTGCGCTCAAATGTGAGATTTGTCAATCACGCGATTAATCTTCTGATAGAAAAACTGCGTTAAACAGGACAATCGTTAGGTTTTTTCTTCAAATCATTCAGCCTAAAACTGAAAAGATCACCTAAAAACCTCGTCAGATTTCGTTTCTCGGAAGAAAAAGAATAGGGGTAACCCCGCAGATACACCAATCAAACATGTTGCTAATGCCACCAATACTTTGCTGCGCCATTGCAAGCTTTTCGCAAAGCAAAGGGCGAGTAAAACAACAACGCCTGAAATCAATACATCAAAACTAAAAAACGCACTGATTCGATTTGCAAACATAGCTTGGACAAACTCCAAGGGGGCGAAACCATTCTCAATTAACCAAGGAATAAACGCGCTCATTGGCACAACTGTGCCAAGAACGGCCATCAATAGATAAATTTGACGAATACTCATTTTGAAAACTCCATAAATGTAACACACGTTACACGTAACATGTGTTACACACCTAAACAAGATTTCCTTGGTAGATCGCATTCAGAAAGGTAGACCGTGAATAAAAAACAGATTTTGCTTGATAAAACGGTTCAATGGTTGATTGAAAATTCTGCTGATGAATTTTCCCTAAGACGGGTTGCGAGCGACATTAATACGTCTGCCCGAATGCTTGTCTACCACTTCGGGACCCGTGATAAGCTTTTGGTGGAAGCCCTAAGTGAAATCGCAGATCAATGGATGACCGGCTTCAAGCTCAATGAAACCACATCAACAGAACAACAGATTAGAGAGATATGGCATCATACCTTATCAACCAAAAAGGCATTAAATCTGCACCGTCTGAGTTTTCAAATGTGGGCAACAGGTCTCGCAACCAGAAGTGCTATCTACCAACCCTTTTTAAAAAGAGTTGCAAACGATTGGATAGATACAATGACGGAAAGCTTTATCCGTGACGGACTTGCCCCCTTTAAAGCAAAAGTTCATGCAACACTGATCGTTTCAGGAATTGAGGGACTTCTTCTTCAGTCTATGACGGACCCAAATCTTCCCGTTCACGAAGCCTTTGAGGAACTCATTGCAAAAGTTAGTCAAACGTAAGCGTCCCCATGCGACATAGAATAAATAAGGCTCGGGCCTAGATTTTAGGGTTCAATTATCATACAGTCCGTGAAAATTAGAATTTGAACTTTGGGAAAACAAGAATATGTCAAAAAAGATCGGTGTGATGGTTTGTGGTCATGGCTCACGCAGTCAGGATGCCGTTGATCAATTTTCAGATTTTGTTGCAAAATTACCCGATTATCTGCCAGATTGGCCTTTAGAGTATGGCTATTTGGAATTTGCAAATCCGGTTATTCGTGATGGACTGGACCGCCTGCGCGAACAGGGCTGTGATCATATTCTTGCTGTCCCCGGCATGCTCTTTGCCGCCATGCATGCGAAAAATGACATTCCCTCCGTCCTGAATGCCTATGCACAGAAGCATGGAATCACCATTGAATACGGGCGCGACCTAGGGGTCGATACAGATATGATTGCCGCCTCAACCGCCCGCATTGAAGAAGCCATCAAACGCGCTGACGAAAAAGGCCCCAAAGTCTCACGCGAAGACACTTGCCTTGTTGTCATCGGGCGTGGGTCAAGTGATCCTGATGCCAACGGAAATGTGGCGAAGATCACTCGCATGGTGAAGGATCAGACTGGTCTTGGCTGGTCCGAAACAGGCTATTCCGGCGTGACCTTTCCGCTGGTTCAACCGTGTCTGGAACAGGTGGTCAAACTGGGCTACAAACGTATTATTGTCTTCCCGTACTTCTTATTTTCCGGCGTGCTGATTGATCGTATTTATGGGTTTACCGATCTCGTTGCTGCTGATAATCCAGACATTCAGTTTGTCAAAGCCGACTATCTGAATGATCACCCACTGGTCCTTACAACCATGGCAAAACGTGTAACCGGCATCCTGGAAGGCGATAACGCCATGGACTGTAACATGTGCAAATATCGTGAAAAAATTCTTGGGTTTGAAGCTGAAATCGGTATGCCGCAAGAAAGCCATCACCATCACGTGGAAGGGCAGGGCGCCCAAGCCCCCGGTGCCACAGTTGCAGACTGTAAACTCTGTGACACCTTCTGCACAGGCGTTTGTCGTTTAGATATGGATCATCACCATCACCACGATGAAGGGGACGACCACGACCATCACCACCATCATCATCACCCCATCTATCCGCACGCAGACCATCCCTTAGGGCCGGAAAGCGCGCGGAAACTGATGAAATAAGACCGCGACGTCACGTCCCACAGAAGGTTTTATAAACCCGATCACTGGGGGCAGGCGGCAAGGTCAGGTCCAAATACATTTCTTTTTCTTGGTAGGGGGAAGCCAGTGCATCCAGCAATCTATGAAGCTTGCTGAGATCAGCTTCCTCTTCCGCCAGTTCCAGTGCTTCCTCGACTTGATGGTTTCTTGGAATGATCCATGGGTTGTGGCTATCCATCAAGGTCTTTGAAGCCTCAGGGGAAGGCTGGTTCAGGGCTTGGCGTGCCTGCCAAATTTCCAGCCACGCAACAAAATCTTCAGTGCTATACCCTTCTTCCTTCCCAAAATGCAGGGTCGAAAGGGCGCGAAACGTGTTGGTATAGTCCATCTTTTGCTTTGTCATCACAGACAACAAACCGTCGACAAGATCACGATCCTGATCCTCTTCCCCAAACAGACCGAATTTTTTGCACATCATGTCCAGCCAAGCTTTCTGGAACAGGTCATCAAAGCCATAGATGATCTGTTCTGCTTTTTTGACCGCAACTTTTGAATCTGTATCCAGCAAAGGTAACATGGCTTCTGCAAGGCGGGCGAGGTTCCAGTTTGCAAGCGGGGCTTGATTGGCAAACGCGTAACGACCGTTGACATCGATGGAGCTAAAGACCGTTTGCGGATCATACGCATCCATAAAGGCACATGGGCCATAATCGATGGTTTCCCCGGATATCGCCATATTATCCGTGTTCATTACCCCATGAATAAAGCCAACCCGCATCCAATCAACAATCAAATCAATTTGACGCTGCATCACTGCTGTCAGGAAGTCAAAATAAGGTGTCTCGGATTGCTGTACCTCTGGGTAATGGCGCGCAATGGCAAAGTCCGCTAGTTTTTTTAGAGTGTCAGTGTCACCTTGGGCCGCGGCATACTGGAACGTCCCCACACGCACATGGCTTGCAGCAACCCGCGTCAGGATCGCACCGGGCAAAACGGTTTTGCGATAGACCGGCTCGCCTGTCGCAACCACAGCCAGACTGCGTGTGGTGGGAATACCAAGACCATACATGGCTTCGCTGATGATATATTCGCGCAGCATCGGCCCCATGGCGCCTTTGCCATCGCCACCACGGCTAAACGGCGTGCGCCCGGATCCTTTTAACTGGATATCGACCTTGCGCCCATCCGGCAGGACATGTTCGCCGATCAAATGCGCCCGACCATCACCCAGCATCGTGAAATTGCCAAACTGATGCCCCGCATAAGCCTGCGAAATTGGCGTTGCGCCTGTCGGCACCACATTGCCGCAGAAGACCTGTGCCAAATCCGTGTCATTGATTTGATCAAAACTGAGCGATAATTCCTCAGCCAGAGACACATTCTTGATCACCAGAAAAGGGGACTCGATGGGGGCCGGCTGTGCTTTGGCATAGCAATGTTCCGGAAGGCTCAGATAACTATTTTCAATATTCAAACCCAAAGTGTCGCAGCTACTCATAATCCCATTGCCTAACAGTTACATTGTTGCTCACTCCCTCTGAGAAGAGGGAGCCAAAACTTAAATGAAATATAGAGGATAATTTAAAAATGAGAAGTATTCTAAGTTACAATATGCCCACAAATTATAAAGGGATTAGAGGCCAAGGACATAAAGCCCTATCAAAAAATAAATCAATCGATTGACTTAAATCTGCTTTTGAAGGCATCCTTGTTGAATTCCTAAACGTGAGGACTCTATGTCTGACAAAAAATCAAAAGAAACTGCCCAACGTCTTTTAGAGGCTGCAATGTCCGTGTTCGCAGAGCATGGCTTTAATGGGGCATCAACCCGGATGCTCGTCAACAAAGCCGGTGTAAACATCTCCGCAATTCCTTATTACTTCGGCAGTAAGGACGGGCTCTATGAGGCGGTGATCGAACATATCATTTCTACAGTTAAGTCCAAACAAGGGCCAAAAGCACACCAGATCCAACAAGCGCTCAACAAGCCGGATTTAACGCAGGCAGAAGCTCATGAGCTGTTACACGACTTTGTTGCCAGTTTTATTGATATCCTTTTGAGCCAGCAGATGTCGCCCAGCATGGTCGAAATTTTCATTCGGGAACAAATTCATCCGTCCTGCGTCTTTGAGCGTTTTTACATTGAGATGTTAAAACCGACGCACGAAACCTTAACCCGACTTACGGCTTTTTTAATCGGGAAGGATGCCGAGTCAATAGATGCCATTTTATGCACCCAGACTATCCTCGGTCAGTTCACCATTTTTAAAACCCACCAAGAACTCCTGCTGCGCCGGACAGGGTGGAAACACTATGGGGCATCAGAGCTGAACACCATTAAACGTATGGTCCTACACAATATCGACTCTGTCATTGACGCAAATAAGAAAGAGAAGTCATGAAAAAAAGCTTACTCGTTTTTCTGTGTGGCCTAACCCTCGCATCCTGCACACCGGAAAAAGCAACCATCCCCGGTTATGTCGATGGCGACACACTTTCCCTTGCCCCAACCAGCAGCGGTGTCCTTGCCAGCCTTACCGTGAGGGAAGGGCAGATCATCTCTGGCGGCACGCCCCTCTTTTCCCTAGACCTCGCAGACCTGCAAGCAAAGGCTGATAGCGCAGCCGCCGCCACACGCCGAGCCGAAGCTGAGTTGAAAGACCTGTTGAAAGGGGAGCGACCGGAAGAATTAGAAGTCCTTTTTAAACAGGCAGCGCAAGCAAAAGCCAATCTGGAAAATGCCCAGAAAGAATATGACCGCATTATGCCGCTCAGTAAAACCGGCGCGGTCAGCTTATCACGGCGCGATGAGGTCATCACCAACCTAGACAGCGCCAAGGCCCGTGCGGAAGAAGTCAACGCCCAGATCGTCGCCGCCAACCTTGGCGCACGCAGTGACAAGGTTGAGGCTGCCCGCGCCAACATCGAAATTGAAAAGGCACAGCACAAACAAATTGTCCAAAAGCTGAAAGAAGCCGCCCCCACGTCCCCCAAGAAATCCCTAGTTCTAGACACCTTCTTTCAACCCGGTGAATATGTTGGGGCAGGGCAAACGGTGGTGAAACTTCTTCCGCCAGAAAACATCAAAATCAAATTTTTTATCCCTGTTGATCAAGTCACCACCATAAAAATGGGACAAACAGTCCTCGTATCCTGTGATGGCTGTCCAACTTCGTATCCCGCACGTATCACCCACATTGCATCTGAAAGTGAATATACACCCCCCGTCATTTTTAGCGTTGAATCCCGTGACAAACTGGTCTTTATGATTGAATCTCAGCCAACAGCATACCATGAAGCCCTTCGCCTTGGATTGCCGATCTCAGTATCGTTGGAGGCAGGGTCGTGACCATACAAGCCTATGCCATTGACGTCAAAAACCTGACCAAACGATTTGGTGACAAGCTGGTCGTGGACCATTTTGATGTCAAAGTCCCCAAAGGAAAAATCTATGGCTTTTTGGGACCGAATGGATCGGGCAAGACAACTACCTTGCGCATGATTTGCGGGCTCTTGACCCCGGATGAAGGCGAAGGCACCGCCCTTGGCCTTGATATCCGCACAGAAGCCTTAGAGATCAAAAAACGCATTGGCTATATGACCCAAAAATTCAGCTTCTGGGAAGACCTCACCATCCGTGAAAATCTGGAATTTGTCGCCACCGTCTATGGGCTGGATCACAAAAAGCAGCGTGTCGATGAGGCTTTGACCAAGCTTAATCTCGCCACCCGCCAAAAACAACTCGCAGGCTCCTTATCCGGTGGCTGGAAACAGCGGCTTGCGCTCGCTGCCTGCATCCTCCATGACCCGCAGCTTCTATTGCTCGATGAACCCACCGCTGGGGTTGACCCAAAAGCACGGCGGGAATTTTGGGATGAAATCCACAAGCTCGCCGCCAATGGCCTAACCGTGTTGGTCAGTACTCACTATATGGACGAGGCCGAACGTTGCCATGCCATTATCTATATGTCCTATGGCAAATTGGTAACCCAAGGCAGTGTTCAGGACGTCATCCAAGGGGCAGGGCTGTACACATGGGTTGTTCAAGGCGAAAACCTCATGTCCCTTGCCGCCACATTGGAAAAACTGGATGCTGTCAAAACCGTGGCACCCTTCGGCGATAGCTTGCACGTCAGTGGGACAGATGCTGACAGTTTAAAGGCCGCCTTGACCCCATACTTCGACAATCCGGCCTATGACTGGCATCAAGAAAGCCCGTCATTTGAAGATGTCTTTATCCGCTATATGGCAGATGCCGAAGATAACTTTCTTGCGAAGAAGGAGGCAGGCTAATGTTCTTTTCTTTTCGTCGGTCTGCTGCCGTACTGGTTAAAGAATTTATCCAACTGCGCCGAGATACCGTCACCTTGCGTATGATCATCATGATCCCCGTCATTCAGCTGTTGCTTTTTGGCTACGCACTCAACACAGACCCCAAACATCTGCCAACGGCCGTTTTATCTTATGACAATAGTCCAACGGCACATACCGTCATCGCAGGCCTTAAAAACACCGAATACTTCTCGATTGAGCAAGACATACATTCAGAGCAGCAAGGGCAAGACTTGCTTCGACGCGGCGAGGTTTTGTTTGTTGTGACAATCCCGGCGGGTTTTGAGCGCGATATGATCCGCGGTCAGTCACCAGATCTTTTAATCGAAGCCGATGGCAGCGATCCGGTCGCGGCCGCCGGTGCCCTTTCGGCCGCAAATGGCATGTTGCAACGGATCTTAAACCAAGAACTGACAGGCCCGCTCGCCAAGCTTCAGCAATCCCCCCCTGCCTTTAAAATCCTGACCCATCGCCTCTATAACCCAGAAGGGTTCACCCGCTATAACATCGTCCCCGGCTTGGTGGCCATTATCCTAACCATGACAGGTATCATGATGACTGCCTTGGCAATGACACGGGAGCGAGAACGCGGCACCATGGAAAACCTGCTGGCCATGCCGATTTCGCCGTTAGAAGTCATGATGGGTAAAATCACGCCCTATGTGCTGATCGGCTTTTTTCAATCCGCCTTGATCATTATCGCCGCAAGCCTGCTGTTTGGTGTGCCTATAATCGGGTCGCTTTGGCTTTTTTTCGCAGCCCTCAGTATCTTCATCGTGTGTAACATGGCGCTGGGCTTTACGATCTCTGCTGCTGCGAAAAACCAGACCCAAGCCCTACAGCTGTCTATCATGATCCTGCTGCCCTCCATTTTGCTGTCCGGCTTTATGTTTCCCTTTTTAGGGATGCCTATTTGGGCGCAATATTTGGGCAACCTCATTCCGGCAACCCATTTCATCATCATTTCCAGAGGTATTTTGCTGAAAGGCAGCACCTTTATCGATATCTGGCCTCATCTGTGGCCTCTATTAGTCTTTATGGTCGCTATTACCTGTATTGCAATCTTGAGATACCGCAGAACACTCGACTAGATCCCCCGTATAAACAACAAAACGGAGCCAACTGGCTCCGTTCTGAATAACTCAAAAAATAATTTATTTTAACTCAACCCCACACCCAGCACCAAAACCACGAAAGCCAGTACAGAGAGGCAAAGATAACCGGTGCATTTTAACTGCCAATGATCCGGCTTTGTTTTAAACGTCCTTAAAAACAAACGCCCAAACAACAAAAAGGCAATTAGGCCGACAATTTCAGGCAGGTTTTCCATTAGGCACTGCGTTGGGTATTCTTAAAGCGCTCAAAGAAAGGTTCTGTTGCGCGCAGGACACGACGACGCGTGATAATGCCGACAAGACGCCCATGATCCATGACAGGGTACAAACGGTGGGTCTTATCGCGGAAAATTGCGGCCACATCAATCAAGGTCGCATCCACATCAACCGTATCCATTTTTGTGGTCATATATTGTTCCACTTTACCCGGCGGGCGTTCGTTATAGGATGCATCCAGCACAACGCGCATACAGTCCGTTTCCGACAGGACACCAACCAACTTATCTTTTTTGTCCACCACGACAGCGGCAGGCACCTCCTTATGCGTCAGGACCTTAACCGCATGATACATATCTTCCTCAGGGCTAAGCTTCACAAAGTCTGTAACCATAAAGTCTTGAACACGAACGGTATGTAACATTTTACTCTCCCTTAAATCATTTTTAGTTTTTAGAGGTCAGGAGTACGCCCCAAGTCCCCCTCAGGAAAGCCGCAAAGGGTGCAATCCCAGACGCAGCCTACATTGTATGGTCATCCAAACCGACAGACTACACAGGGTTGCCGCCATAGACCAAGCAGCTCCATTAAAACCATAAGCGGGTACAAGCAAAATGAATAGTAAAATTTCAACTGACAACGCGATGGAAATCGAAAAAATGACAATTTTCCGGTTCCCAGAGAATTGCAAGAAAGGCACAGAAAAGCCTGCAATGAAGTTGAGATAATAAGCACCCATGAGAATCAGAAAGCTTGAATATCCCACCTCGTATTCCTTACCAAAGGCTGCCAGCAAGGCCTCACCTTTAAAAATGAATACAATCAACGGCAACAAACCGCCCCACATCACCAAATGCATACAGGTGCCATAGAGACGTTGTAGGCCCTTTTGGTCCTTGCGCTGCAACGCCGGACCAATATAGGGCAGGGCAATTAAGTTGACCGCCATAAAGATCATCAGCAAAAAGCGCGCATGTTTGACCAACACCGCATAAATCGCCACGTCTTCTTCACTGCCCAAAATTTCACAAACGTACAGGCCCACTTGCTCCATGCCCAAAAACAAAACCGCTGCCATCATCATGGAAACGGATGCGGTTCCCCATTCTTTATATTCAAAACGGGAGATCGCACCAGACATGGTACCGGTAATTTTGCGCACCAACACCACAGACTGCAAAAGCAGGATCGCCATAAAACCGACGCCAAAGACACCCACAAGGTCCCAGTCGCTGATGTAGCCGTCCAGAGCCAACAAATAGCCGCCAACCATCACCATCAAGGGCAGGGCGACACTGATCGGTGCCGAGGCCAAAACGATGATCTTAAAGCCCCTGAGCGCCTTCGACGCCAACATCGCCATAGACACCACCGGCAACATGGCAAACGCCAAGACTGCCGGGTGGCTGGCCCAATCGTCGAACCCGAAATGAAAAAAGCTAAACGCCCCAAGTGCAATCAGAAAACTCGTTGCCAAGACAATCGAAAAGCAAAAGAGCAACACCCCTTTGCTACGCGCCCAATCGCGTTTCTCAAGATACTGGGGTAGAAACTGCATGAGCATCTGGTCCGTACCAAGCAAGGCAATCATGCCGCCAAACACAGCCATCGACACCGCAACCGAATAATCCCCAAGATCTGCAGGGGCCAACCACTGGGAGATTGCGAGGTTGAGAAGATAATCAAGAGCAAAGCCCGTACAGGCAATGAGGATCGACAGCCAGCTACCCGCAAGGATCGCGGTATCAAGTTGACCAAATTTACGAAAAACAGATAACAACAAACCAGACTGTTTAACCGGTGCCACCGAGCCTAAGGACACGGCCTTTATACTGGTTTTCTCGGCTTGTTCGTCGTCACTCACTGCGGTCTTTCCTTCATATTCCCCCAAAACAGGGGCCCTAAAAGTAACATAGCCACGGTGCAATACTGCATCCGTGGCTATGTTGTTTATATATGCCGATTAACCGAAGTCGTCGAGGAGAATATTCTCACGTTCAACACCAAGGTCGAGCAACATCTGAATAACAGATGAGTTCATGATGGGCGGGCCACAAAGATAGTATTCACAATCTTCTGGGGCCGGGTGGTCTTTCAGGTATTGTTCAAACAGGACGTTGTGAATGAACCCAGTGTAACCGTCCCAATCGTCTTCCGGCTGCGGATCGGATAGAGCCACATGCCATTCGAAGTTCTCATTCTCGGCAGCCAGACCGTCGAAGTCTTCAACGAAGAACATTTCTTTCACAGAACGGGCACCGTACCAGAAGGAAATCTTACGTTTAGATTCCAGACGTTTCAGCTGATCAAAGATGTGAGAACGCATCGGCGCCATACCAGCACCACCCCCGACAAAGATCATCTCGTTGTCAGTTTCGCGGGCAAAGAACTCACCATACGGACCAGAAATTGTCACTTTATCACCCGGTTTCAGGTTCCAGATGTAAGTAGACATGATCCCCGGAGGAATCCCTTCAGAACCCGGAGGCGGGGTCGCGATCCGCACGTTCAGCATGATCTGACCTTTTTCGTCCGGATAGTTCGCCATGGAATAGGCACGCAGGCAATCTTCCTCCTGCTTATGGCTGATATCCCAAAGATTGAAATGATCCCAATCTGCGCGATACTCTTCTTCAACATCAAAGTCTTTGAAAGAGATATCATAAGGCGGGCATTCGATCTGAATGTAACCACCGGCGCGGAACGGTACTTCTTCACCGTCCGGCAATTTAAAGATCGGGCATTTAATGAAGGTCGCCACGTTTTCGTTGGAGACAACTTCACATTCCCATTTCTTCACACCAAAGACTTCTTCAGGGATGTCGATCTTCATGTCTTGCTTCACAGCAACCTGACAGGACAAACGGCAGCCTTCGCGGGCTTGGCGTTTGTTGACATGAGATTCTTCAGTCGGCAGCAATGTTCCGCCACCTTCATGAACTTTTACGGTGCACTGACCGCAAGAGCCGCCACCGCCACAGGCAGACGGAATGAACAGACCATTATCCGCCAACGTGGTCAGAAGCTTGCCGCCGGGAGCGACTTCGATAGTTTTTTCGTTGTTAATCAGGATGGAGATGTTGCCCGAAGGCACCAGCATCTTTCTGAAAACCAGAATGATGATCACCAACGCCAGAACGATGGCTGTGAAAACAACGACACCTGCTGTAAATTCTTGCATGGTTTTTCCTACTCGTTTCTTTCTTCAGCCTAAAGCTTCACGCCGGAGAAGGCCATGAAACCCATGGACATCAAACCAGCCGTGATGAAGGTAATCCCAAGGCCACGCAGGCCTTCAGGTACATCACTATATTTCAGCTTCTCACGAACACCGGCCATAGCAGTAATCGCCAATGCCCAGCCTAAACCTGAACCGATACCGTAAGTCACAGACTCACCGAAACCATAGTCACGTTCCACCATAAACAGGGAACCGCCCATGATCGCACAGTTAACTGTGATCAACGGCAAGAACACCCCAAGCGCGTTATAAAGAGCCGGAAAGAACTTATCCAAAACCATCTCAAGGATCTGCACGATCGCGGCAATAACACCGATGTAACAGATCAAACCAAGAAAGCGCAGATCAAGATCTGGTGCCCCCGCCCAAGACAACGCACCTTCCTTCAGGAATAACGAAAGAACGAGGTTGTTTGCAGGAACGGTAATCGCTTGCACGACCACAACGGCAATACCAAGACCCAGAGCTGTTTCAATTTTCTTTGATACGGCAAGAAAAGTACACATACCAAGGAAAAAGGAGAGCGCCATGTTTTCGATAAAAATCGATTTAACAAAAAGGCTAATATGAGCTTCCATGTCTTAGTACCTCACCGGGAATGAAATCTTGTAATCACGTTCTTCAACCTGTTCCGGCTTATAAGAACGAACCGCCCAAATAAGAAGACCGATGATAAAGAACGCACTTGGTGGCAACAGAAGCAAACCATTCGGGACATACCATCCGCCATCATTGACAGTTGGCAAGATTGTAATGCCCAGAAGTTTACCGGCACCAAAAAGTTCGCGGATCACAGCAACAGATACCAAAACCACACTGTAGCCCAGACCGTTACCAACACCGTCAAGGAAGCTGGCGACCGGAGGGTTAGACATTGCGTAAGCTTCGGCACGACCCATTACAATACAGTTTGTAATGATCAGACCAACGAAGACAGACAAAGTCTTGCTGACTTCATAAGCATAAGCTTTCAAAATCTGGTCAACGACGATCACCAAAGACGCGATGATAACCATTTGAGCAATAATACGAATACTGCTCGGGATTTGGTTACGAATAGCACTGATCAAAAAGTTAGAGCATGCGACAACAGACGTCAGGGCCACACACATGATCAATGAAACTTGCAACGATGATGTTACAGCAAGTGCGGAACACACGCCCAACACCTGTAGCATAATGGGGTTGTTGTCAATCAACGGGTCCGTCAGGACATTGTTTTTAGCCACTGTACCCTCCTATTTCTGCATGTTGCGGAGGAAAGGACCAAAACCCTTCTCACCGACCCAAAATTGAACAAGATTATTCACGCCGTTACTTGTCAGGGTTGCCCCTGCCAAAGCATCGACCTGATACTCACCAGAAGCCCCACCTTTAACGACAGAGATTTTTACGTTCCCTTCGTCGTCATAAAGTTTTTTATCTGGCCACAGGCTACGCCATTTCGGGTTATCAACTTCGCCACCCAGACCCGGTGTTTCCGCATGTTCATAAAACTGCAGGCCGGAAACGGTGTTCAGGTCAGGTTTCAAAGCGACAAAACCGTAAAGTGTCGACCACAAGCCGTACCCATGGATCGGCAGGATCATCTTTTTCAGCTCGTCGCCTTCTTTAACCAGATAAACGCTGGCGAGGTTGGCTTGACGCTTAATGCTGGCGATATCGTCAGACTTGTCTAGAACCTCGCTCATCGCAGGGTCTTTGGCAGCTTTACGCTGGTCATACGTTACCGGATCAGCAGCGTCGCTATATTGCCCTGTTGCCAGGTCTACCAGACGCGGCTCGATCTTGCTTGTGAAAGCGTCTTCGATGTTAATGCCTTCTTCATAAAGGCCTGCAACCTGAAGAATGATTTTCTTCTTCGCCAGACTTTTATTCAGCTCTTGTGTCGGTTTTAGCATAACTGCCGCGGCCGATACTGCGATAGACGCAATAAGGCTCAACGCAACCGCCACAATAATTGTGCGTACCGGTGTATCAGAAGAAGCTGCTGATTTTTGTTCGTTATCAGACATTACGACGCAACCTCCGTTTAATGTTAGCTTTCACAACAAAGTGGTCAATAAGCGGTGCGAAGATGTTACCGAACAGGATCGCCAGCATCATCCCTTCCGGGAAGGCCGGGTTCACAACGCGGATCAAAACAACCATTACACCGATCAAAGCACCGTAGACCCAACGGCCCTGGTTTGTCATCGCACCGGACACAGGTTCCGTCACCATGAAGACCAAACCAAAGGCATAACCACCGATGACCAAATGCCAGTACCAAGGCATAGAGAACATCTGGTTGGTGTCACTGCCGATTGTATTAAACAGGTAGCTTGTCGCGATCATGCCGATCAGGCAGCCTGCAATCAGGCGATAGTTGGCGATCTTGGTAAAGATCAGGAACGCACCACCGATGAAACAAGCCAAAGCAGATGTTTCACCCAAAGACCCCGGAATAAAGCCAAGGAAGGCGTCCATCCAAGTGATGCCAGCTTGTGGCAGACTTGCAAAACCGCTTTCATTCGCCAAGCTCAAGGCTGTTGCACCGGAATAGCCATCAACGGCAACCCAAACATTGGCACCAGACTGACTTGCCGGATAAGCAAAGTACAAGAATGCACGACCAACAAGGGCAGGGTTCAGGAAGTTTTTACCTGTACCACCAAAGACTTCTTTACCGATAACCACACCAAATGAGATACCAAGCGCGACTTGCCACAGTGGCGTTGTCGGCGGCAGGATCAGTGTGTAAAGCATAGAAGTTACAAGGAAACCCTCGTTCACTTCGTGCTTACGGACAACGGCAAAAATAACTTCCCAGATACCACCGACAGCAAGTGTGACGATGTAAATCGGCAGGAAGTACATAAGGCCGTGAACCATGTTCGCAAAAATGCTGTTCGGATCAAAACCGATCCCCAGCAGGTTCAGGATAAAGCCGGCATAACCGTCCGCACCTGTCTTGCCCATGGTCTGCAAAGCTGTGTTGGCTTGGTAACCTGTATTATAAAGGGCAAACAGGATACAGGGGATAGCCGCAACCACCACGTAGCTCATCATACGTTTAAGGTCCATATGATCGCGGGCGTGCGGTGCTTTATAGGTTACATCTTTCAATGAATAGAGGAAAGTATCCACCATCTCGTAAAGAGCGTAGTATTTTTCGTACTTTCCACCCACATCGAAGTGATGGTGAATGCTGTCGAAGAATTTACGGAGTCCCAACGATCAGCCCTCCTTCTCGATCTGTGTGAGGTTCTCGCGCAGTGCTTCACCGTAGTTATATTTACTATGACAAACAAAACTGCAAAGCGAGAGATCTTCCTCTGCCAATTCCAATGCGCCAAGCGCTTGTGCGGCGTCGGTATCTTTCACCAACAGGGCGCGCAACAATTGCGTCGGCAAAATATCCAGCGGTACAACTGCTTCATAAGACCCGGTCGGCACCATTGCACGGTAGCTACCGTTGCGGTTGGTGGTCAGGTTAAACAGCTTACTCGGCGTCAACGCAGACAGGTTCACGCGGGAGAAGGAATATTTGCTGAATTTCGGGATCAACCAGCCCAAGATTTCGCGCTCACGCCCTTCATGAAGGACAGTGACCTGCGTATGATAACGCCCCAGATACGCAAACGTATCTTCTGCGGTATCACCGGACAGGAGAGAACCGGAAATGACACGACAGTCATCGTAGTTCAACTCGTTTGCCGTCAAATCATCAAGGTTTGCACCGATACGGGTACGCACCAGACGCGGCTTGGTCACCCCCGGACCAGCCAGAGACACAACGCGGTTCGGGGAACGTTCGCCAGTGACAAACAGTTTACCGATTGCGATCACATCCTGATAATTGATGGTCCAGACCGTTTTCGTGGCACTGACCGGATCAAGGAAGTGAATGTGCGTGCCCGCGTTACCCGCAGGGTGGGGGCCTTCAAACTCTTCAAAACGGACATTTGCAATATCTGCGCCCGGAAGCGTATTGCCCGGTGCCTGACAAACAAATGTCGGACCATCCGTCAGTTTAGAGATCAGCACAAGACCGTTATAGAAGTCTTCTTTTGACTCTTCGATGATCACGTTCGCATCAGCCGCCAGCGGATTGGTATCCATCGCGGTGACAAAAATAGAACGTGGTGTATCCTGAGAATGTGGCACCTTGCTGTACGGACGGGTCAGAAAACAGGTCCAACCGCCAGACGTTGTCAATTGATCACGGACAACCTCGCGCGATAGGCCCGCAAGTTCTTCAGGCTTGTACTTATTAAACTGTACAGCCTCTTCGTTTTCGTCCAGTTCAATAACAACTGATTCCAAGACACGGCGATGCCCACGGTTAATGGCAACAACTTTACCACCACCCGGTGCAGCATAGGTAATGTCCGGGCATTGTTTATCAACAAACAATGCTTGCCCGCGCTTTACGCTATCGCCGACTTCCACTTTCATAGAAGGTTTAATCCAACCAAAGTTCGGACCTAACAAGGCAACGGTCTTAACCGGGTTGCCATCGTAGATTTTCTGCTCTGGCGCACCGATAATCGGCACATCCAAACCTTTTTTAATCTTCATCCCAAAAAACTATCCCTCTTCTAGCTTCGTTTGACACGAAGGGACACACGTTTAAAAAACGCAAAAACTGCACGCAAGTACCACAAATTAAATGCTGATACAATTGTGACCTTCACTTATTTTGGTACTACCTTTTTCGCAATTTCAATGAGTTGTACTTATAAATGAAGGGGTTAAAAGAACTTGGCCCACATTTTACTCATAAACGAAAAAGGTACTAAAATCCCGCATTGCACAAAAGACAACGCGGGATTGTTCGGTTAGCTATCTTTTAAGCGCGCCCGCAGCTTTTTTTGATAGCAACTATTCGGATCGTTCGGACGCTTGCAGACCACACAGTGATCGGCGTCACTAATCGCATTTAAGCCGCCGCAGCTTCCCTGAATGGGTTTGCGTTTAAACATCACCCCCACAGCCATGCCGACAATGACCAGAATGACCACGCAGAAAGCCACTAGAAAAGTTTGCATTACTTATTCTCCCAATCCAGACACTGCCATGCCCGTCTATTGTACGCCATTTTCATATGCCTCGAAATGAGACGTTTGTTTTTCAACAAACCCCTGACCCTCGCGGATCA
This sequence comes from Terasakiella pusilla DSM 6293, assembly GCF_000688235.1. Taxonomy (GTDB): domain Bacteria; phylum Pseudomonadota; class Alphaproteobacteria; order Rhodospirillales; family Terasakiellaceae; genus Terasakiella; species Terasakiella pusilla. The sequence goes on from NZ_JHYO01000007.1 coordinate 140,611, forward strand.
GGAAAAAAGCAGCAATTCCATTTTTTTCCGCCAAGGCGGGACCATCAACTTCCCCCATTGCCAGAAGGGCGGTTGCCAAACCATCAGCTTGCATCGCCGTCTCACTCAGCACCGTCACGGATGCAAGCTGATGCGCAACAGGTCGTCCGGTTCTGGGGTCGATAATATGGGTATATCGCTTCCCATTCGCTTCAAAGAAATTGCGATAATCCCCCGATGTTGCCATCCCTGTTCCATGTACGGGAAACACCCGATAAACAGAACGGCTGGTGACATCCGGTTTCTCAATCGCAATCTGCCACGCTTCCTGACGGGCGTTGAGGCCTTTTACCCGCAAGTCTCCGCCAATTTCAACCATGTAATTCTCAATACCCTGACTTTCAAGGTAGCGCGCCAATTGGTCAATGCCGTAGCCCTTCGCAATTGCAGACAGGTTAACTGTCACACCGGGCATGCTTTTACGCATTGCCATGGGCTCGGCACGGGTTTCCACTTTTTGATATCCGACAACAGACAAGGCCTGCGCAATATCGTCATCCGAAGGCGGCTCGTTACTCTTTTCCCGCGTTGAAAACCCCCATAGCTTAATCAAAGGTTCCATGGTCACATCGAATCGCCCGTCGGTCAACACGCTGATTTTTTGCGCCGCTTCTGTCACATGATACAAGTCCTGTGAAACCGAAATCCAATCGGTCGAGGCAGAAGAGTTAAAGCGCACCAACTCTGAATCCTTCACCCAAAGAGACATTTTATCGTTCACATCTTTGAGCAACGCGCTCAAGTCATTGCGCACCGTTTCAGCGGGCAAATCGTCAGGCAGGTCAATCACCTTGACCATAAATGTCGTGCCCATGGTGGAGCCGGAAAAAGATGTCTCCGTACTCGCCTGCGGGGAACCATCACACGCCGCGACCAATAACAAAACCAGAACCGTTACGATATACCGCATGGGCCTACCTTCCTATGTGGGTGGGGAAGGGCTGTATATAGGTGAAATCAGCTATAGAGTAAAGAAAAGGAGAGTAAGATCACACCTCATTGCCCGAACAACACCAGTCATAGGTTTGGAGGCTCAAAGCAAAAAAGGCATTAAAGATTGATTTCTTAACAAAATTATTCAATCATTACAATCCAAAACTCCCCTCCAAAAATAAGTCCGCTGTGATCGAAATGTACAAAAAGCTCACCCTCTTCCTCACCTTGATGACAGCATCCTTCTCTAGTTATGCAGCCGATACTGAAATCAACTTGTATCTAATTTCTATCGAGAACGAATTGGAAGAAGGCGCAAACTTTAAACTCAATAATATAATTCAAAGCATTACAGCTCAACACACTCCTGCTTTCAAAGCCAATTTCAGTCCGGTCAAACGAACACTTCGCGACTTTTGGCATGATAAGCATTCTTGCTTATTCCCAGCATCACTCTCTGCAATTCGCGAAAAATGGCCGGAAAAAAGCGACACCCCTTTGCTCGAAACCATCAAAATCAGAACTGCAATTGCCAGAGTCTATACAAATCGAAAGAAAAGCGATTTTAAAAACAAACAAGACCTGAAAAACAGAAAAATAGGTGTCATTCGCGGATCTACTCTGGAAACTTTCGCCAACAAATTTGGCGCGAGTGTCACTAAAGCCACTTCAGAAAAACAATTGTTTTCCATGTTGGCCTCAAACCGAATTGATGGTGCTTTGTTATACGATACAATCGCCGAAAAACATTTGAAAATGCCGGACTACCAACACATTTCATTCAATCCATCTCTCGAAATTACGAGAACAGGAACACGTATCATCTGCCATAACTTTCCCGGCGCAGAACAGATCATCGAAAATCTATCTCGGCGCATAAAAAGTTTAGCCCATAAAACGTCTTAATCCCCCCCATATCGCTTAGACAACCGCGTCAACGCCAACCCGGTCAGCCCGTATAAGCTCATAGAGATAAAGCCGAGAGTGAGGAGGGCGGCGAACATTAGGTCTGTTTTGACCCGTCCGTTTGCCAGCAACATCAGATAACCCAACCCTTGGGACGATCCGACCCATTCCCCAATCGTCGCCCCAATAGGGGCATAGACAGCCGCCAAGCGGATACCGGAAAACAGCGATGGCATAGCAGCGGGGACTTTAATGAAAAAGAGTGTTCTGCGAGTTGAAGCCTGCATCACTTTGGCAAGGTCCAGAAGCCGCTTAGGTGTTCTCGACAGGCCATCATGAAAAGCCGAGGTCACGGGGAAATAGATAATCAGGATCGCCATCACCACCTTGGACGTCATGCCATATCCTAGCCACAGCGTCAGCACAGGGGCCAGCGCAAAAACGGGTAGGGCTTGGCTGAACACCAAAAGCGGGCGCACAAACAGGCGCGCAGACTTTGAGGTCTCCAGATGCAAGGCAGTTGCCACACCAAACGAAATGCCGATCAACAAACCGAGGAACACTTCGGTCAACGTGACCAGCGCATGTTCAAAGATCAGATCAACATTATCAATAAATGATAGAAAAACGGCCACCGGGGCGGGGAGAATATAGCGCGGTGGTTCGGCAAACCAGATAATCGTCTGCCAAATTAACAAGACGGACAGGACCGCCGCTGCACTGTAGCGCCAGCCTCTCATTGCTCATTCCCCCTAATTTGGGCCAGTAACTCGTTTTGTAAAGTAAAGACGGCCTCGTCACGATAATCTTTGGGGAAGGGGGGCTGTAAACTTGGGGCCACATGCAGGTCATGGCTATTCAGGATATAAATCTGACTGCACAGGCGCACGGCTTCGCCCGGGTCGTGAGTAACCAGCAAAATCGTTCTGCCTTTTAAGGTCTCAGCTACCAGCTCCTGCATCTGGAATTTTGTTTTCGCATCCAGCGCGGAAAACGGCTCATCCAGCAAGACAATCGGCGTATCTTCCATCAAGGTCCGGGCAAGGGCAGCGCGTTGACGCTGGCCGCCTGACAGTTCAGAGGGATATTTATCCTGATGATCCTGCAAGCCCACCTGTTCAATGATCTGGGCTTTTTTTGCCTGATCAGCCGCCGTGCCGCGCAGCTTTGCGCCCAGAGAAATATTTTCCGATATGGTTGCCCACGGCAGCAGCAGATCACTTTGCGCCATATAGGACACACGCGAGGCGACGTCTAGATGATCACTCGCCGTAATCGTTCCTTCAAACGTCACATGGGTGTCCAGTCCGGCAAGGACGCGCAGCAAAGTTGATTTCCCCACACCGGAAGGACCGAGCAAGCAAGTCCATTGCCCCGCTATGATCTCCACCTTTAGGGTATCAAACAACAACCCTTTTGCGTCAAAAGCTTTGCCTTCAATCTCAATTGCCGGACCGAATACACTCATGCTTCGTCTTTCGCCTCAAACGCCATCCCCCAGAAATCACGTTCCAGACGGGTTGCTGTCTCGAAATGTTTCTGTAAGGTCTGCCAACGTCCGGTCTGTTGATACGCATCGCCCAGACGGCTGAGGACAGCTTGGTCAATCAACGCGCCCAAATCAGCGCAAAGCGCCTGATAGTCAGCGGCTGCGTAGGTATCGATCCATTCCCGATAGGTTTTCGACGTGGCTGCTTTATCCAGATTAACACCGATTTCTCCGTACCCCATCACGCATGGGGCCAAGGCTGCCATCATATCCAAAAAGTCACCGGAATATCCGGCTTCCAGCACATAGCGGGTGTAGAGCATGTTCTGCGGCAGTTCTGCTGTATTTTCCAGCTCCTCCAGACTAATGCCAGCCTCCGCACAAATGCCGATATGGAGCTGCATTTCTTCATGCAATAGGGCGTGCACGACACTAGAGGCCGCCTTCATCTCCGCAAGGTTACCCGCTTTTGTGACCGCCAGCGCCCAGGCGCGGGAGAAATGGATCAGGAAAACATAGTCCTGACGCAGATAAGTCAGAAAGGCTTCCTTCGACAAAGTGCCATCGCCCAAACCTTTGACGAAGCCATGCTCTGTATATTCACTCCAGACGTGCGGACAAGATGCCCGCAACGCCTCAAATACCTTACCGTATGCCATGTTATTTCGCCGATACATCAACAGCAAGTTTGGAAACCGGTTGTTCTTCCTTCACCAAACCTGACTTCATCAAGAAGGATTGGAACGCCTGATAACGACCCGCATCAAACGCAGCCGGACGCAGCGCAAAGCGTGGGATGGTATCCAGCCAAGCACGGCGGTTCAGCTCGTTTTGCAGCTCTTTAGACGTGCCGCTAAAGAGTTCCCAGCTTTCTTTCGGATTGTTGATGATGTACTGGGTTGCCAGTTCAGTCGCTTTCATAAACTTCGCGAGCATGGCTTTGTCCATCGTCTCCGCATTTGCCACATAGATCAGCTCGTCATAAGCAGGCACGCCTTCTTCTTCAAGGTAGAAGCAACGGCCCGGTTCATTTTCGATATCCATCTGGTTCAGCTCAAAGTTACGGAACGCGCCGATCACCGCATCCACCTGACCAGACATCAACGCCGGAGAAAGAGAGAAGTTGACATTAATCAGTTCCACATCATCCAGCTTGACGCCATGGGTGTTCAGCACGGTCCCTAACAAAGCTTCTTCCACACCCGCGACGGAATAGCCGATCTTTTTGCCTTTCAGGTCCGCAGGCGTTTTGATCGGGCCATCTTTAAGGACCAACAAACAACTCAGCGGCGTTGCCACCAACGTGCCTACACGTGCCAACGGCAAACCTTCACTGACCTGCAAATGAAGTTGCGGCTGATAGCTCACCGCAAGATCAGCCTGACCCGCGGCAACAAGTTTCGGCGGGGCAGATGGATCAGCCGGGGCGATGATTTCCACATCCAGCCCGGCATCTGCAAAATAGCCCTTTTCCTGCGCGATGATCAGCGGCCCATGATCCGGGTTGACGAACCAATCGAGCAGGACTTTAACCTCATCCGCGGCTTGCGCCATCGAAACAGTCATAAGGGAGGTCATTGCGACAGACGCCGCGAGAAGAAACTTTCTCATTCGTTTTATCTTTCATTCGGTGACGTGCCTGCACGCAGACACAACAAAACGCTTAGTCAGGATAAAACCCACCCAGATTGTCGGATAATAAAAATACGTATCAGGAAAAACGATGAGATCGCAATCTACAAAGTGACTTCCCACGCCAGCATTATCCGGTTCAGGTCCTAAGGGTAAGTCTCAGCCCCAACGGGCACCCCTGTCATAAAAGTCACAATAAGCGCAGACGCTATAATGTCAAGCGCAGTCCGCTATAGCTTTAACCACACCGCCAATTCACTTGCCGCAGAGAGCGCATCATAAAGCCCACCATTTTCAGGCAAACATGCCACAACAGCTTTGGTGTTCATGTGCTGAAGCTGGCTGCTCAACACCGCATAGGCGAGGGTAAAATGGTCAAGCTCATCAAACGCAAGCGCAACAGTCTTGCCGGAAAACGTCATGTTGATGATCTGCGCTGTCTTATCAATCGCTTTCACCACACCAATCTCGCCAGCCAACACATCCTGATCCAGATTGTTTTCGCACGCGATCACCTTATCGCCCACACGATAGCGCACCCCGAAACGTTCAACTTGCGACGATGCTTGCTCCCCGTTCAGCAGATGTTGTAAATGACGGTTGAGCGCCATGGTCCCCAACGGGCCACCTTGTCCCGCACAGACAACCTGAATGTCCTTGATCGCATTAAATTTAAACCGTTTGGGCAAGCGGTTTTGAACGATCTCGCTCAGTTTACGCACCCCATCGTCTGGATTAGCCACATCAAGTTTAAAAAAGTCACTGGCATCCGCACGTACCTCAAGTGGTTTATTGTGTCGCAAGGCCGTCAAGGCTTGCACACGCTGGCTCTCTGGGGCGCTCAAGACGGGCAGGGCGATCGGATGTGCTTTCATTCCCTCCAGCATTTGGGCAGAGGTCAGGGCCGGACTTTTTTGGAAATCACCGACAAACAAACACGCTGCCTCCGGGTCCAAGGCATCCAGCAACGGACCTAACATGGCGCGATCAATCACATGGGCGTCTTGCACAATCATCAGAGTACAGTCCAGACGTTTGCGCGCGGTGTGCTTATACTTTTGCGTCTTCGCGGTCCAACCTAAGGCTTTGACCACAGATTTCGCATCCAGATCAGATAGGGCCGCCAACTCTTTCGCCTGCCCACGGGTCGGCGCAACCACAGTGACCTTTTGTCCCTTCGCCAGTAAAATCTCTGCCACTGCTTTCAGGACAGGGCCAACTTGTGCCCCTGCCGCCACATCAAGGGCAGACACTTTGCAGGTTAACAGACGTCGTGCGACCTCCTGCACGGGTGGGGGAAGTTGCAGCTTAAACTTTTGGATCGCCCACGTCAGGGCCCGTGCGCCATCAAATTCAGGCCAGGGCACAGCCCCTTGATTCAGCGCCTTCAAGCGTTTAGCAATATCCTGATCCTGCTTGTGCCAAACAGCTAAAGAAAGATCACCTTGAGACGTGATGATCTCTTTTGCCTCCAGCTCCACCTCCAACGCTTGTGCTAGAACTTGCGTCGTCAGGGACAAACGCTTTTCCAACATGGCAAACAAGCCATCTTTGGGGCGGGGGCTACGCGATTGGTTGAGCGCGTGATAGAGTGCCGCCCCCGCACGCACCACACTTTCCGGTGATAATCCGGCTTTTTGGGCCAGTTTATCTGCATTTTCAAAGCCAAATGTCTTCACGTCCCGGATGACCTGATAGGGGCTTTTTTGCAGGGTTTCCAGCGTCTTATCCCCGTAGACCTTATAAAGGCGCAAGGCATAGATGGGGGGGATGCGACATTCCCCCAAAGCATTGCCAATCACCTTACAGGCTTTCTTGGCCTCCAGATGCTCCGAGATCGCTTTGACCTTAGCCGCACTAATGCCTTTGACATCGGCAAGGCGTTCGGGTGTTTCTTCAACGATTTTAACACTTTCAGCGCCAAAGCTCGCGATAATCTCCTGCGCCATTTTTTCGGTGATGTCGCCAAACATCCCACTGGTCAACTGCCGTTCTGCGGCTTTTAACGGGTCAACCTTACCGCCCAGATGTTCATCCAGAAATTCCTTGCACACCTGAAAATCCGATGTGTAACCTTTGGGCAGGCTCAAGCCTTTTTCCGTCGCGATCTTTTTGGTGACTTCCAACATCTTGGGTGTCGGCTTGCCACCCTTAAGTCCTTTCGGGGCCTTGATCCCTGTTACGATCTTGGGGGCTTGGGCGGCATTTTGACGGATCACACTGATCAGGCGTGCCGTTGCGTTGCCAATTTCATCCCAGACATCGCGCGCGGATCGTTCCCCCAACAAGACATCATCCAGCTTCATCTCCCACAAGGCCGTCACACCCGGGTCCACAAGTTCAGGGGCGGCGGCTTTTAGGGTTTTAAACAAGGTCAAACCGGCTTCGCTGGGGACGATGTTCTTGCCTTTTTGCATCAGGAACTTTTGTAGTTTAAGGCCGGAGATGATGGAGGCCCGCGTTGCAGGCGTGCCGATGCCCTTAGCCTCTTTCAGGCGGCTTTGCAGGTCTTTATCTTCCACAAACTTCCATGCGTTCTGCATGGCATCAATCAAGGTCCCTTCAGAAAAACGCTTGGGCGGCTTGGTCTTTTTGAGATCCACCTCAACAGGGGACAGGGTCGCCATATCCCCATCCTTGACGGGGGGCAGCTCGCCTGCGTCTTCCTCTTTCTTCTCCATCACGTCGGTGTAGACAGACTTCCAGCCTTGATTTAGCGGGATGTTCCCCGTGATCTTAAACTCGATCGTTTTATCCTCAGGGATCAAAACATCCATGGAAATAGAGGTCGATTCATAGGTGTAATCTGGCATCAGGATCGCGAGATAGGAACTTGCAACCAGATCAAACATCTTGCGCTCGTCCTCGCTCAAGCGCGGATAAATCTGCGAGATGCGATCCATGGTGTTTTTGTTGGGCACAATCGCGTGGTGAGACACGCCTTTTAAGGCCTCGTCACTAAAGTGGCCCGCTTTGCCTTTGCGCACCTGCGGCTGGCTCAAATCCAGTTCCTGATACTGGGGCAGTCGTTGCAGGCCGCGCACGATCTCGCCGATATCTTCGATTTGGTTTTCAGACAGGTAACGTGATTCCGCACGCGGATAAGTCTGGATTTTCTTGCCATCACCGTCATAGAGCTCTTGGGCGATTTCCAGTGTTTTATCCGCATTCCAGCCCCATTTGCGCGAACAGATTTTCTGTAGCTCCGGCAAATCCAACAGCCTGGGCGGTTTCTTCGTCTTGACAGTCTTTGTTGCTTTTAACGGGCCGTTAAACCCATCGGCATGGCCACGTAATTCATCAGCACGTGCTTTATCGGTGATCTTGTCCTTAGGCGCATGTTTCAGCGTCAGCGTGCCGGCCTCTGTCTGGGCAGTTGCGACAATATGATAATAATCGCTCTCGCTAAACTTCTGGATTTCCAGTTCCCGGATACAGACAATGGCAAGGGTGGGGGTCTTGACCCGCCCGATCCCAATCGCGCCATATTGCCCCGGTTCCTTTAGGGCAACCGTTGCCGCACGCGTCAAAGACAAATTATAGACCTGATCTGCCTGTTGGCGCGCAACTGCCGCTTGGCCCAGGTTTTGATATTTGTCGTTTGGCTCCAACTTCTCAAAGGCTTGGCGAAGCGTCTTTTCGTCCTGCGCAGTAAAGATTGCGCGCTCCACCGGTCCTTTGAAGCGGTAATGGCGCAGCAGTTCTTCCCCAATCAACTGTCCCTCACGGTCACAGTCAGTCGCGAGGATCACTCTATCTGCTGTCTTCAACCCCGCTTCAATCGCCATCAGCTTGTTACGTGCCGAGGGCGATGCATCGGGGGCGGGGCAGGTTGGATAAAAATCGTCAGGTTTCAACAGATCAAACGACCATTTCCCCCACTTCCCATTGACCTTTTGCGGTTCTTGCAGGCTCAATAAATGGCCTTCGGCGGCAAGGATTTCGCCGTACTTATTGCCAATTGCCGCAGCAAGGTCTTTCTTCTGGGACGTTTTTTCGGTGATAATGATGGTCTTCACAACGGCGCCGATTTTTTGTTGATCTGAGAGAGGCTGTTTTTAGACATTTTATACTCCGATATCACCCCTTATATTCAAGCCTAAAAGAAAAGTTTTTTTATCAAGGCTCGCCACAAACCCGATGGAATGTGATATCCATGCGGACCCACACCGCTGACAACAGGTTTTCTATGGATCGTAAATCCAAACTTCATCCACGCAACCGTCATAAAGACGGGTACGACTTTACCAAATTACATGCAAGCTTGCCTGCGCTCAAAAGCTTTACAAAGAAAAACCCATCCGGGCAAAGCACCATCGACTTTCAGGATGACAAGGCCGTGCGCACCCTGAACCAAGCCTTGCTAAAAGCCTATTACGGGATTGAATTTTGGAACATCCCCCCAAATTACCTGTGCCCCCCCATACCCGGCCGTGTGGATTATATCCATCATCTCGCTGACCTGTTAGCTGACGATAATAACGGGGACATCCCGTGCGGGCGGGACGTTCATGTGCTCGACATCGGGACAGGGGCCAATTTGGTCTATCCCTTAACCGGACAGGCGGAATATGGCTGGCAGTTTAGCGGCAGTGATATTGATGTGGTTTCCCTCAAGGCCGCCAAAGAAATCTGTCAATCCAACAAATTAAAGATAGCCCTTAAGCATCAGAAAAATAAAAACAATATCTTTAAGGGCATCATCGGATCAAAAGACTATTTTCACCTGACCATGTGCAACCCGCCTTTTCATGCGTCTGAAGCCGAAGCCAACAAAGGCACGCAGCGCAAATGGAAAAATCTGGGTAAAGGTCAATCAACCAAATTGAATTTTGGCGGACAAAAAGCCGAACTTTGGTGTCCCGGTGGTGAACGCCGCTTCATCACCCGCATGATTGAGGAAAGCGCTGACTTTGCCGATCAATGCCGATGGTTTACAACGCTTGTTTCTAAAAAAGAAAATCTGCCACACCTTGAACGACAATTGCACAAGACCAACGTTATGGACTATAAAGTCATCGACATGGCGCAAGGACAGAAGATCAGTCGCTTTATCGCTTGGACATTTATTCAAAAAGAAGACCGATAGCTTTAAAAAAGCACGGTTCTTTCGTATGGGGGGCTATTTTTCATGGTGACGTTCCCCATATATGCTCTATAAGACAGCCAACCCACTGCAATGAGGAGTGGTTGATAATCCCTCATTTTCGGAAAAAAGATAGAATATGACAAAATTTAACGGTGTTGTTTCCTCCCTTGAACAAGCTTTGATCAAACGAGGGTACGAAACACTAACACCCGTTCAGGAAGCTGTGACAGCCCCTGAAATGCGCCAGGTGGATGCGCTTGTATCCGCCCAGACCGGCTCTGGTAAAACAGTTGCTTTCGGCCTGAACTTCGCCCCCACCATCTTGGGTGACGCCAGCCACTTTTCTGGCGCAAGCAACCCTTTGGCTCTGATCATCGCCCCTACGCGCGAACTGGCTTTGCAGGTCAAACGCGAGTTGGAATGGCTCTACGAATTTACCGGTGCTAAAATCGCCTCCTGCGTTGGCGGGATGGATATGCGCACAGAACGCAACAACCTCTCACGCGGCTCCCACATCGTGGTCGGCACGCCGGGGCGTTTGCGCGACCATATTGAACGTGGCTCCCTGAATACAAGTGAACTGCGCTGCGTTGTTTTGGATGAAGCAGATGAAATGCTGGATCTGGGGTTTCGTGATGAACTGGAATGTATCCTTGATACCACGCCAGCAGAACGCCAGACTCTGATGTTTTCTGCCACCGTTGGGCGCGGCATTGCCAGCCTTGCTAAACGCTATCAACGCGATGCGGTGCGTCTGGAAACAAAAGCACCGGAAAAACAGCACAAAGATATTGATTATAAAGCCTTTACCGTTGCGCCAAGCGATCGGGAAAATGCCATCATCAATATCCTGCGCTTCCACGAAGCCCGCAATACCATCATTTTCTGTTCCACCCGCGCAACTGTTAACCATTTGCACAGTCGCCTGAACAACCGTGGTTTTTCGGTTGTCGCACTGTCCGGTGAACTAAGCCAGAACGAACGTTCACACGCACTGCAAGCCATGCGTGATGGCCGTGCGCGCGTCTGTGTTGCAACGGATGTGGCTGCACGCGGGATCGATCTGCCCGGTCTGGAACTGGTCATTCACGCCGATGTGCCAAGAAACAGCGAAGCCTTGCTTCACCGCAGTGGCCGTACAGGGCGTGCAGGGCAAAAAGGGGTAAGCGCCCTTGTTGTGCCATACAACCAGCGTCGCCGCACAGAACGTTTGCTGGAACATGCAGAGATTGCTGCTGCCTGGACAAATCCACCTTCTCTGGAAGAGGTTTTGAAACAGGATCAGGAACGTTTTCTCAATAACCCTGCCTTTGAAGAAGCTGTACAGGAAACGGAAAAAGACTTCCTGCAAACGGTCATGGCGAAATACAGCCCGGAACAGATTGCACTGGCGCTTATTCGCCTGCAAAACACCAGTCAACCCGCACCGGAAGAATTGCTGGACGCCCCCGCACCAAGAGAGCGCGGGGAACGTGGAGAGCGGAGCGACCGTGCCAACAAAGCCGACCGTGTCGATTTTGAAAATGGCGCCTGGGTCAGCCTGTCCATCGGTCGTAAACATAACGCAGAGCCAAGATGGGTTCTGCCCATGTTGCTGCGTGCCGGTCATTTGGCAAAAAGCGAGATCGGATCCATCAAAATTCAGGAAGACGTCACCTATGTCGAATTTCACCCCGACAGTGTAGAAAAATTCCTGGCAGCCGTTGGTCCAAGCCGCAAAGTGGAAAGTGGCGTCACTATTGACCTGCTGAAAGAAAAGCCCGCATTTGAATCTTCCGGCCCCCGCAGACGCGGCGGCGGCGGCGGACGAGGCGACAAACCAGCCTTTGGTCGCAAAAGAGATCGCGACGACAGAGACCCACGCCCTAAAAAACCAACGCACCGAGGAAAAGGCGCGGACCAGAAAAACTTTGAGGAAAGAAGCGAAGAAAAACGCTCTTTCCAAGACGATAGTCCCCGCAAAAAGAAAGACTTTAAACCCAAAGGGAAAAAGTCATACAAACCCAAAGGTGGCGGGGACGACAAAGGCGGCATGACCCCGATGAAGCGGAAGAAAAAGCCTAGACCCACATCCTGATACAAAAAGGGCCTTACGTATAACGCGTAAGGCCTCAGATCTCTGACAAACCCCGTCAATTTTGGCGGGGTTTGTTATTTTCTATAAGGTTGTGTTTTTTTGTTCTGTTGGACATTTCTTTAAGCAGGTTGCTCCACTGCTTCATTTTCAGGCATATGTGGGCGTTCCAGTGGGTAAATATCGCCATAAAAACCTGAGACGGGCTAAGATGAGGGCGATTTTCTTGATGTTTTGGGCGGTGGCTGCCATCAAGCATTGCTCTTTCACTTTAGTCAGGCCTCTCAGA
>NZ_JHYO01000008.1 GCF_000688235.1 Terasakiella pusilla DSM 6293
GTACCGGACTGGATACAAACGGAGGCGCCATCCAGTTCGAGAGCAGACTTAACGCCCAACTCTTTTTGAACCAGGAAGCCCTGACCGTCATAATAGTTTACCCCGGCGAAGTTCAGGCCCAGAGAGGTATCACGTGTATGTGTCCAAGTCGTGTTACGAGAAAGGATGTCGATCTCGCCAGACTGCAACGCTGTAAAACGTTCTTTCGCAGTCAACGGGATGAACTTCACTTTCATCGCATCGCCAAGGACGGCAGCGGCAACGCCACGGCACACATCCACATCGATACCTGTCCAGTTCCCTTTTTCATCCGGAATAGAGAAGCCCGGCAGACCTGTGGAAACACCACAAATCAATTCGCCGCGCGCCTTCACAGTTTCGAGGGTATCTGCTGCAGAGGCTGCACCTGCTGAAACGGCTGTTGCAACAAGCGCACCTGTCAGGACAGACATTGTTTTCTTCATTTTTGAAATCTCCCGTAATTTGTACAATAGACGGAACAAGCAACCGCCAGAAAACCGGCTTCACCCATCGCGTCCTTCGTCACCAAAAAATCCCTAACATTTTTTTGTTCATTTATTCTTTGGCTTAAAACTTTTTTTGCGGACAAAAGCCCGCTTTCGAACCCGTGTAACAAACAAAACCTGACATCGGCTCGGCTTGTTCATGACTTCAGCTTTACCCGTATTTAGTCGTTTAGCAAGACCAAAATCGGGATAAATTCCATTTTTCTGGCGGTCAAATTAAAATTTATGCGTAGTAATGGGTATACATCATTGCCCATGAATATAAATAAGGCGCTTGCGTGCGCTGCAGCGTAAGGAATCGGTTATTTTTTGTGCGCTGCATGATTACATTTTAGCCAGATCAAGGACTTTAATATTTTTTTTTAAATCTTTTGGATTTCTTCGCCAAAGCGTGGCAAAAAATAAACAAACCCAACTTTTTCGTTATGTGGAGAATCTAAAATTATGTCTGAAACCATTATCGGTGTCATCGGCGGCAGTGGCATTTACGAAATCGACGGACTGGAAAATGTCCGTTGGGAAACCGTCTCCTCCCCCTTTGGTAAGGTCTCCGACGATATTCTGTTTGGTGAACTGGACGGCGTGCTAATGCGCTTTTTACCGCGCCACGCCCGTGGACATAAAATCTCCCCCAGCGAAGTCAACTATCGCGCCAATATCGATGCCTTAAAACGCACAGGCGTCACCGATATTATCTCCGTCTCTGCCTGCGGGTCTTTAAAAGAAGAGCTACCACCGGGGCATTTTGTCTTGGCTGACGATTATATTGACCGCACATTTGCACGCGAAAAATCGTTCTTCACCACCGGCTGCGTTGCCCACGTTGCGTTTGGGGAACCTGTTTCCAAGCGCCTTGTTGATTGTCTGGAAGAAGCCCTGAAAGAAACCGGGATCGAGTACACCCGCGGCGGCACCTATCTTGCGATGGAAGGCCCGCAATTTTCAACAAAGGCGGAATCGAACCTGTATCGCAGCTGGGGCTGTTCTGTCATCGGCATGACAAATATGCCGGAAGCGAAGCTCGCGCGCGAAGCCGAGATGGGATATGCCACCGTTGCCATGGTCACCGATTATGACTGCTGGCACGAAGACCATGACGATGTTACCGTCGAACAGGTTATTCAGGTGCTGATCGGCAACGCTGAAAAAGGCCGTACACTGGTGAAAGCCGTTGCCCCAAAAATTGCTGCTGCCCCTTTACCTTGCCCAAGCGGATGTCACACTGCCCTTGAACATGCGTTGATCACCGCGCCGGATGCCCGCGACCCAGAGGTTATGGCAAAACTTGATGCGGTTGCCGGACGCGTCTTGAAAGGCTAACCCCACATGTCACGACCCCTGACATTTTTCAGCCTCTGCCTTATTGCCCTGTCTTTTTGGACGGGGCATGCGCAGGCCACAGAAGACGAAACCGTCCATGACATCTTCATTCATGAAGGGTTGAAATATCAATATAAAGGGGTCGTCCATGACCCGGAAAGTCTGGGTGCCCTATTACAGCCCCAAACCGCAAGCGAGGAAGAAGGCTATCATGTCCTGCGCTTAAACTGTGTCATCAGCAATGATGACCGCGCGCTATTTGAAGAATTGCAAAAGTGGGTCTACGCCAAAACCGTTGATGGCGACCCCAGCGCGCCGGAATGTCGCCGCGCCATCTCGTCCTTACCCAACTCCTACCTACGTGCGAAAATCGAAGATTCTATCGGTGAACGGTCCCTGAACGAGGGGGAACAGCCTTTTGTCGGCACCTGGCAAGGGGTACGCACAAAACCTGACGGATCCGTGGACTACACATGGCGCGTCCTTCGCTCTGATCAGGGCTTATTTCATGTCACCTTTTATCAAGATGACAGCTATTCTGAAGAGATGACCCTGTATCAAACCAACGGCTTTTGGTGGATCGAAAACGAGTTGTTTCACGAATTGCAGGACCATCGGATGATTTCGCTACCCGATGTCTATTCTTTTGAGATACAAGGCGACCAAATTATATTTTCCAGCCCCTACACTTCCTATGATTTTGTAGACCACCGCATTGAAAATTAAGGCATGACTCCATGAACGTAAACGGCACCCCGACACGCACCATCTGGCTCAACAACAATGGCTGGGCGGTTGATATTATCGACCAGACCAAAATGCCTCACGCTTACGAAATCGTAACCATGGAAACGCTGGACGATGCGTGCGTTGCCATTAAAGACATGTTGGTGCGCGGTGCACCTTTGATCGGGGCGACTGCGGCTTACGGGATGGCGCTTGCCCTGCGCAACGACGCCAGCACCAATGCTTGCGATGCGGCTTATGAGGCGCTCTATGCCACCCGCCCGACAGCCGTAAACCTGCGTTGGGCGTTGGATGAGATGAAGGCGAAAGTCTTCCCCTTGCCCGAAGCTGAGCGGGAAGCCGCAGCTTACAAGCTGGCGGCAGAGATTTGCGATGATGACGTGGCGCAAAACTCCGCCATTGGAGATCATGGCCTGAAAATCATTGAACAGCTCTGGGAGAAGAAGGGCAAACAAGGCGTCATCAATATCCTGGCTCACTGTAATGCGGGCTGGCTTGCGACCGTGGACTGGGGTACAGCCACCGCGCCGATGTATAAAGCCTTTGAAGCCGGTATCCCCATCCATGTCTGGGTCGATGAGACACGCCCGCGCAACCAAGGGGCCTCGCTGACGGCGTGGGAACTGGGCAATCACGGCATCCCACACACCTTAATTGTCGATAACGCAGGTGGACATTTGATGCAGCATGGTCTGGTCGATCTTTGCATTGTCGGCACAGATCGTACCACCGCCAGCGGTGATGTGTGCAACAAAATCGGCACCTATCTAAAAGCCCTTGCTGCCCATGATAATGGCGTGCCGTTTTATGTCGGCCTGCCGTCCCCGACCATCGACTGGACCGTCGATGACGGCGTCAAAGAAATCCCGATTGAAGAACGCGATCAAACCGAAGTCACGCAAATGACGGGCCGCCTGCCTGATGGCAGCGTTGCCACGGTTACCATCACGCCAGAAGGCTGTAAGGCAGGTAACTTTGCCTTTGATGTCACCCCTGCCAAATATGTCACCGGCCTGATTACCGAACGCGGCATTGCGCCGGCGACCAAAGACGGTCTGGCCGCCCTGTTTCCGGATAAAAACTAATGTTGGCAAAAGACGTCATTAAAACCGCCCTGAAAATGAATGATCTGGGGATCAATCAAGGCACCAGCGGCAATGTGTCTGCACGCAAGGGCAGCGGTTTTCTCATTACCCCCTCCGGTCTGGACTACGACAGTTTAAAGGCAAAGGACATCGTCAAGGTCAAACAGGACGGCAGCTATAAAGGGCCGTTGAAACCGTCGAGTGAATGGCGCTTCCATCATGATATTTATCAGGTGCGCGACGATGTAAATGCCATCATCCACACCCATTCCAAATTCGCCACCACCTTGGCCTGCCTGCGCCAAGACTTACCGCCCTTTCATTATATGATCGCAGTGGCGGGGGGCAAAGATATCCGGTGTGCGCCGTACGCGACCTTCGGCAGCCAGGACCTATCCGATCACGCGATTGAAGCCTTACAAGATCGTAAAGCCTGCCTGCTTGCCAACCACGGCATGATCGTCGCGGCGGAGAACTTGAAAAAAGCCCTCGCCATCGCCCATGAGATCGAACTGTTGTGTGAACAATATCTCAACGCCCTGCAAGTCGGTGAGCCGCATACCCTAAGCGATGCAGAAATGGAAGAAGTGCTGGAAAAATTCAAGACCTACGGCAAACAAGATACAAAAGAGGAAGACTAACCCCTTCCCATCGTCAAACAACACCCTACATTAAGACAATGTTTCTAAAATGTAGGGTGTTTTTATGTTGAGAACAGGTCTTGTCGCTTCTTTGTTTTTACTTGCTGCACAGCCAAGTCTGGCGCAAGACAACCACACCTCCCAACAACATGATTTTAAACTGGTGGAAGTTACCAACGGGCTGGACCATCCGTGGGGCATGGCTTTTCTGCCTGACGGACGCATCCTGATCACCGAACGGGACACTCCGGCCCTACGCCTCGTCGAAGACGGTGTGTTACATCCCAGCCCGATTGCGGGCCTGCCGGACAATATTTCAACATCCGGTCAAGGCGGCTTGCTGGATATCACACTGCATCCCAATTTTGCCACCAACCAAGTGCTCTATCTCTCCTATGCGGGGAAAGGCGACGACGGTGTCGGTACGGAAGTCCTGCGCGCCAGACTGGTCGGTCATCACTTGACGGACGTCGAGACTGTCTTTCAAGTGTTCCCGAAGACGGGCGGCAGCGCCCATTATGGCTCCCGCCTGCAATTTGGGGCGGAGGGTGAACTTTATGTCACAGTTGGCGATCGCTACAGTTACATGAACGAAGCGCAAAACCCCGCCAATCATCTGGGCAGCATCCTGCGCCTGACGGATGAAGGAAAAGCCTTCAAAGATAATCCGTTCAGCGATACTGTCGGCAAAAAACCTGAAATTTACACTTTCGGTCATCGCAACCCACAAGGCCTGACCGTTCGCCATACAGATGGATCCCTTTGGGCCCATGAACATGGCCCGCGTGGCGGGGACGAGGTGAACAAGCTAAAAGCCGGTGCAAATTACGGCTGGCCCGCCATCACCTACGGCATTGATTATTCGGGACGGACAATTTCGGACAAAACCCACGCGGCGGGTATGGAACAGCCCGTTGTATATTGGGATCCCTCCATCGCGCCCAGCGGCATGGCTTTTTACAAGGGCGACAAATTCCCCAACTGGCAGGATGATCTGTTTGTCGGTGCCCTTGCCGGACAACATTTGCGCCGTCTGGAAATGGAAGGTGATCAGGTCGTGGACCAAGAGGTCCTGCTCGACGAGCTTGCCCGGATCCGCGATGTGCGCAACGCACCGGATGGGTATCTCTACATTCTTACAGATGAAAGTGACGGCAAGCTGTACCGCCTTGAACCCTCAGTTCAATAACGCATTGACGGTGCGCACCAACTCGTCGGACCGAAACGGTTTTTGCAAAACAGCATCCGCACCACTCACAAGGGCAGCATCCAGCAAATCACCGCCATCTTTTAAGGCGCCCCCGCCGGAAATGGCAAGGATGGCGATATTGGGGTTCGCCGCAATCGCTTTGTCGATGACCGCAAGTCCGTCAATATCAGGCATCAGAATGTCCGTGATCAACAGATCGTAGCGACCATGCTTAAGCATGTGTAACGCTTCTTTACCGTTTTCGGCACTTTGCACCTGAAAACCAGCCTCAGCCAAAGCCGATTTCATCACCAACAAAATTGCCATGTCGTCATCGACAATAAGAAGCTGTGCCACAGTGGCCTCCGCCTTGATTTAAAGTTGT
The DNA here is from genome assembly GCF_000688235.1 of Terasakiella pusilla DSM 6293. Lineage (GTDB taxonomy): Bacteria > Pseudomonadota > Alphaproteobacteria > Rhodospirillales > Terasakiellaceae > Terasakiella > Terasakiella pusilla. The sequence goes on from NZ_JHYO01000008.1 coordinate 5,895, forward strand.
ATTGTACGCTACCATACGAAAGGTAAATAAATCATAAAGCTTGGCGTTTGCTTTTATTGTTCGCATCCCCTACATTGTTTGCGTATCGAAAAGGAAACAACCGTGCAAGATTACCTCACTGAAATTGCCACCATTATTGTGGACCTTCCCCACTGCAAAAGACTCGGCTTGAAAATCACCCGCCTTGATCAAGGCAGCGGGGCGATGGAACTCCCGCCACAAGCTGACTTTATCGGCAATACCAAGCGCCAGTTTATGCACAGCGCAATCGCCACAACCTTGCTGGATACCTTGTGCGGCGGTGTTGCCTCATCAGTTTATGATGGCGGGCGCACGGTTGCGACCCTTGATCTGCGCATTGATCACCTGACGCCGCTGGATGGCAGCAAACCCCTTTTTGCCGAGGCGGAGTGCTTTCACCGCAATGAGGACGTTGCCTACATTCAAGGTTGGGCGTGGCAGGACACGCCGGACAAACCCGTTGCCAAAGCGACCGGCACCTTTATGACCAATGGTAAATTCCAACTCCAACCAAAGGCCCCGTCATGAGCCAGAAACTCACGCACCTGCAAGACCTGAACCGCCTGATCCCCTACGCGCAAATGGTCGGGCTTGAGATTGCACGTGACGACAAAGGGCTCCTCACCAAGCTTCTTGCCCACCCGGATAATATCGGCAACGAGGTCATCGGTGCCATCCATGGCGGGGTGGTCGGCGGGCTTTTAGAACATGCGGCTTCTTTCCATCTTTTACACGAACTGCTGGATCGCGACACCATCCCACGCATTATCAATGTGTCTTTTGATTACCTGCGCCCCGCCCTCTTGAAGGATACATACGCCCGTGGCTATATCGTCAAACAGGGCAAACGCGTTGCCAACGTGCGCGTCAGCGCGTGGCAGGAAGATGAAAACAGACCCGTTGCCTGCGCAAATGCACATTTCCTTATTGCGTAAATTGTCCCGAAGACCCATTTATAAAGGCCCTAGAGATCGCAGAAGAATGTAAGGACATGGATAACATGCAGTTTTCAGAAACCACCCGAATGGTCACCGTCACCGTTAATCCGTTTTTTTTAGAGGATGAGTCAGACCCGCAGAAAAACAGCTTCATGTGGGCCTATCACATCCGCATCAACAACGAAGGCAACGAGGCTGTCCAGCTGATCTCGCGCTATTGGAAAATCACCGATGGTTTGGGCCGCGTTCAGGAAGTGCGCGGCGAAGGTGTCGTGGGCGACCAACCTCTGTTACAACCGGGGGATTCGTATGAATATACCAGCGGTGTCCCTTTGCAAACCCCGTCCGGCTTTATGGGCGGCGCCTATGAAATGATCAGCTCTGTAGGCGAGCGCATCCACGTAACTGTGCCAACTTTTTCTCTCGATAGCCCCTTTGAAGCACATACCGTCAATTAAGAGAATTGCCCTTCGCGCCTAAGTATGAAAAAATACACAGATATTTCATCATATAAGGACAAGAGGCGTGACTTCCCCTTTTGGTATTATCGGTCGCTGTGAATGGGTTCATTTTTCTGAACTGGAAGGATGCGACATCAAAGCGAAAATTGACACCGGCGCAGATACATCCGCGTTACATGCCTGGAAAATAAAGCCATTCGAAAAAAATGGTCAGGAATGGGTGCGCTTTGAAATCCACCCCAAACAAAAAACCACAGAGGGCAAAAAAATGTGCGAAGCCCCTGTATTGGCCAAAAAAGATATTAAAAGCTCAAACGGTCAGATCGAGTCGCGCTTTACCATTCGCACACCAGCGAAAATAGGGCCGCACAAATATCATATTGACTTAACCCTCACAAACCGCGATGAAATGGGTTTTAGGATGCTATTGGGCCGTAAAGCGATCAAGGGGAGGTTCCTTGTCGATTGCGCCCATTCTTTCTTACAATCTCACGCAGAATAACCATACACGCTTCTAGGAGCCACTTATGAAAATCCTTATGCTTGCAAGGAACCAAAACCTTTACTCCCACAAGCGCCTGAAAGAGGCTGCGGAGGAGCGCGGGCATGAGTTGAATATGTATGACCCGCTGAAATGCTATATGGATATTGCGTCCCATCGTCCGAAACTGTTTTTCGGCTCAACCGAGATTAAAGGGTATGACGCGGTTATTCCCCGCATTGGGGCGTCCGTCACCTTCTATGGTCTGGCTGTGTTGCGCCAGTTGGAAACTATGGGCATGTTTCCCGTCAACGAGTCCGTCGCCATTGAACGATCGCGCGACAAGCTGCGCTCCATGCAGTTGCTGGCGCGCGATGGCATTGGCCTGCCCGTCACCGTCTTTGCCCATGACACCAAAATGACGGAAGAAGTGATCCAGCGCGCAGGCGGTGCCCCGGTGGTGATCAAACTTCTGGAAGGAACGCAAGGCGTCGGTGTTGTCCTTGGTGAAACACATAAAGCCGCCAAATCCGTGATCGAAGCGTTTCGTGGGGCAAACGTCAACATTCTGGTGCAAGAATTTATCCGCGAAGCCGGTGCAACCGATATCCGTGCCCTTGTTGTGGGCGGTAAAGTCGTTGCCACCATGCAACGCACCGGCGCTGAAGGTGATTTTCGTTCTAACCTGCATCGCGGTGGGTCCGCCTGCAAAATCCGGATCACACCGGAAGAACGCAGCACTGCCATTCGCGCGGCAAAAACCATGGGGCTGAATGTCTGTGGTGTGGATATGCTGCGGTCCAACCACGGTCCTGTGGTGATGGAAGTGAACTCGTCACCGGGTCTCGAAGGTGTGGAAACCGCAACAGGCATTGATGTGGCCAGCAAAATTATCGAGCTTATTGAGAAAAAGGCCGAATACGGCAAAACAAAAACCAAAGGCAAAGGTTAAAATCATGCCCCGTGCTCCCTTTATCTTGCGTGATGTCGAAATTCCCGCGGGGACGCGGAAAACCATTGATCTTTCAGTCGGGTCTTTCAGCAACCATATGCCCGCGAATATCCCTGTTCATGTGATCCACGGGCGCACTGAAGGCCCAACGCTGTTTGTCAGCGCCGTGGTCCACGGGGATGAAATCATCGGCGTGGAAATTGTGCGCCGACTGCTGGCAACCCGGTCTTGGACGCGCCTGAAAGGTACCTTGATCTGTATTCCAGTGGTCAATACATTCGGTTTCATCAGTCATAGTCGCTACCTGCCGGACCGGCGTGACCTCAACCGATCTTTCCCCGGCGCGCCCGATGGCTCGCTGGCTGGTCAGCTCGCCCATGTGTTCATGCGCGATATTGTCGCAAAATGTGACTACGGTATCGACCTGCATTCTGCGGCAACACATCGCGTTAACCTGCCGCAAGTACGCTACAATTCAGATACGCCCGAAATGGCGGAAATGGCGACCGTCTTTGGCGCCCCCGTCGCCCTTGAAGCGCCCTTACGGGAAAATTCCTTGCGCGCAGAAGCCGCCAACCTCGGTGTCAACGTCCTCCTCTACGAATCGGGCGAGGCTTTGCGCTTTGATGAATATGCGGTGCGTATTGGCGTGCGCGGGATCCTCAACGTCATGGGGCATCTGGGCATGATCAACAAACGCAAACTCACCTCGAGTGCCGCAAAATCCGTCACTGCCCATCGCAGCAAATGGGCGCGTTCCCCCATCGGCGGCATTTTCCGCGCGGTTAAAACCATTGGGGACGTGGTCAAAAAAGGTGACGTTCTCGGCTATATCTCCGATCCGTTTGGCGCGAATGAAGAAACCCTGACATCGGCCCTAGAAGGGGTGATCATCGGGCGCACCAATCTCCCCCTCGTTAATCCGGGGGATGCCCTCTTCCATATCGCCCTTCTCAAAAAGATTCGGGTCGCAGAAGAAAAACTCTCCCAAATGGAAGAAGATATCGAAGCCGATCCCCTGTTTGATGAAGACGAGATTATCTAGCTTCTCTCTGCCCTGACAGCCCCTAAAAAACTTCGGAAATTTAAGTCACTTGACAGCTTGCCTTTAATTAAGGATATTTTTTATCCTTAATTAATTCACAGGAGCTTGAACCTATGTCACAACGTCTAAAACCCGCCCAGTTCTCAGCCGCACAATATGAAAAGATGGCGGCCCTTTCCGAAGCAACACGGGCGAATAGCGCTCTTGAAACCTCGTTATTACATCTCATTGATGCCCGCGTTTCCCAGATCAACGGCTGTGCCTTCTGCCTAGATATGCATATCAAAATGGCACGGGCTGAAGGTGAAAGCGAATTGCGCCTGCATCATCTGGCCCTCTGGCACGACTCGCCCCTTTTCAGCCAACGTGAAAAAGTCGCGTTCAAATGGGTCGAGGCCGTTACCTTGCTGACCGGTAAAGGCATTGCAGAAGATATCTACCAAGAAGCGCTTGGAGAATTTGGGGAAAAAGATCTGTCCGATCTCACCTTCGCCATTGCCTCCATCAACAGCTGGAACCGACTGGCCGCGCCTTTCAATACGGTTCCCGGTTCAGCCGATGCTCTCTTCGGTCTGGATGCAGTAAAACTCGGATAAGGATAAGAAGCCGCCCCTGTCGGGGGATTGGCGGCTTCTCATTTCCTCATAGACGCGCTAGAAAGGATACCAGAACGTTCACATGCATTTTTCCAAAGAGGGCGCGATGCTTCTCAAAAATCAGGTCGAATGGGCCTTACATTGTTGCTCTATCCTCTCTGCCCTGCCCGCAGACGTGCGCCTGTCCACCAAGGCCCTGTCCGAATTTCACGGCATCCCGAAAGAATATCTCTCCAAAGCCCTGCAAGCCCTTTCAAGTGCAGGCTTGGTGGAAGGGACACTGGGCCCTAAAGGCGGCTATCGCCTTGCCAAAAGCGCCCGCGAGATCAACTTTCTGGAGATTGTCGAAGCCATCGAAGGGCGCAAGCGTACTTTTAACTGCACAGAAATCCGCGGGAACAATCCGTGCAATCCGGCGGATCAGACCTACACCAAACCGTGTGGGATTGCCCGCATCATGTGGAACGCCGATGAGGCCTGGCGCGACAGCTTGCGCGGCGTCACCCTGCAAGACCTGAATGACAATCTCGAAGACGACCTCACAGAAGAAGAATTGCAAGAAAGCCTCAACTGGCTTTTATCTTATAAGTAAGATAGGGATGTTTATTAGCTTTCGGGCAGATTCATCCTTGCATTCTGGCTAACTTGAGTCTATAACCCGCTACCTCGTCACCGACACCTTGTGTTTGTGGCGCATATTTTGTTAAAGGCATTAAATGATGACGCGTTTGGCTAAGGCATGCCTCTCCGTCAGGTTTAATGTAGATACACAAAGGATAATGAAATGCCTAAGATGAAGACAAAATCTGGCGCTAAAAAGCGCTTCAAGATCACAGCGACTGGTAAAGTTCGCGGTGCATACGCATTTAAATCTCACAACCTGCGCAAGCGTTCTCAGAAAATGAAACGCCAAGCACGTGGTACATTTATTTTGACGGCCGCTGATGCGCGCACGGCAAAAACAATGTTGCCTTACGCTTAGTCCGCACAGTTATTAGAAAAGGTTTAAATCAATGCGTTCTACTGTAGCAGTTGCATCCCGTGCACGTCGCAAGAAAATCATCAAACAAGCCAAAGGGTACCGCGGTCGTAATAAAAACGTCCTGCGCGTAGCTATGGAGAAGGTCGATAAAGGCCTTCAGTATCAGTACCGTGACCGTCGTAACAAAAAGCGTAACTTCCGTTCGCTTTGGATTCAGCGTATCAACGCGGGTACACGTCAGTACGGTGTCTCTTACTCACAATTCATGAACGGCCTCAAACTGGCTGGTATCGAGCTGGACCGTAAGGTTCTGGCTGATCTGGCAGCACGTGAGCCAGAAGCGTTTAAATCCTTGGTAGACCAGGCTCAGGCCGCTCTAGCCAAGTAACAAAACGCTCATGTAAAGCGTCTTGCTTTACGGCAAAATATCTTGGAAAAGAGGACTGAAGCCTTATGGCTTTAGTCCTCTTTTTGCTTGTTCACACATTTCCATTTTAGGAACGGATTATGGAAAATATCGATCAGATAAAAACAGAAGTACTGGAAGCTGTCGCAGCCGCAACAGACTCCAAGGCTCTTGACGACATTCGCGTCAGTGCGCTCGGTAAAAAAGGCTCCATCACCTCATTGATGAAGAACATGAAAGACCTGAGCCCGGAAGAACGCAAAGAAACCGGTCAAAAGCTCAATATCGTCAAAGGCGAAGTGGCTCAAGCCCTGGATGCCCGTAAAACAGAACTGGCCGACGCTGAACTGAACGCCCGTCTGATGGCAGAAAAAGTCGACGTCACCCTGTCTGTGCGTCCAGAGACACAAGGCACCGTTCACCCGGTGAGCCAGACCATCGACGAAGCCATCGCCATCTTTGGTGAAATGGGCTTCAGCGTCGCAGAAGGACCAAACATTGAAGATGATTGGCGTAACTTCGGCGCGTTGAACATTCCGCCAGAACACCCAGCCCGTCAGGACCATGACACCTTCTACCTGCCGCGCGAACAAGACGGCAACCGTATGGTTTTGCGTACCCACACGTCCCCTGTTCAAATCCGTTCCATGCAGGAAAAGGGCGCCCCGATCCGTATCATTTGTCCGGGTCGCACGTACCGTTGTGACTATGACGCAACCCACACACCGATGTTCCACCAGATCGAAGGTCTGGTCATTGATGAAAAGACACATTTCGGTCACCTCAAAGGGTGCCTGATTGACTTCTGTAAAGCCTATTTTGGTGTGGATGACCTTCCCGTTCGCTTCCGCCCCAGCTACTTCCCGTTCACTGAACCCAGTGCGGAAGTGGATATCGGCTGCACCCGTGAAGGCGGCGAATTTAAAATCGGCGCAGGCGATGACTGGCTGGAAATTCTCGGCTGCGGCATGGTCCACCCGAAAGTGTTGGAAAACTGCGGCATCGACTCCGAAAAATATCAGGGCTTTGCCTTCGGTATGGGCATCGAGCGGATTGCCATGTTGAAATACGGCATTCCTGATCTGCGCACATTCTATGAATCTGATTTACGTTGGTTGCGTCACTACGGCTTTAAAGCCCTTGATGTGCCATCCATGGTGGGAGGGCTGACCCGATGAAATTCACCTATAGCTGGTTGCTTGAGCACCTCGACACAGACAAAACTTTCGATGAGATCGTCGAAAAACTATCCATGATCGGCCTTGAAGTTGAAGGCGTGGAAGATCGTTCCAAAGGTCTGGAAACGTTTAAAATCGCTGAGATTCTAAGCGCTGAAAAACACCCGGACGCGGACAAACTGAAAGTCCTCAAAGTCTCTGATGGCGAAAAAGAATATGACGTTGTCTGCGGTGCGCCCAACGCACGTGCGGGCCTGAAAGGCGTCTTTGCGACCTCCGGGTCCTATATCCCCGGTCTGGACGTCACCCTAAAGCCGACAAAAATTCGTGGCGTGCCATCTGAAGGCATGATGATGTCTGAAGCGGAAATGAACCTGTCTGACGATCATAACGGTATTGTTGATCTGGCTGGTGACGTTGAAGTTGGCGCGCGCGCAGTGGACGTAATGGGGCTGACCGATCCGATCATCGAGATTGCGATCACTCCAAACCGTGGCGATTGCGCCGGTGTGCGCGGCATTGCCCGTGATTTGGCAGCGGCTGGATATGGCACCTTAAAGCCGATCAATACTGATCCGGTTGCGGGCACATTTGAAAGCCCGATCAAGATCAACATTGCCGACACAAAAGCCTGTCCGCAATTTGCGGGTCGCTACATCCGTGGCGTCAAAAACGGCCCGTCCCCAAAATGGCTGCAAGACAAGCTGCTGGCTGTTGGCCTGCGTCCGATCTCTGCCCTTGTGGATGTAACAAACTATTTCTCCCAAGGTCTGTGCCGTCCGCTGCACGTTTTTGATGCCGACAAACTGAATGGCGACATCAACGTCCGTCTGGCGAAAGAAGGCGAAACCCTGCTGGCCTTGGACGAAAAAGAGTACAAGCTGGACAGCGACATGACCGTTGTGTGTGACGACACCACCCCGCATGGCCTGGGCGCCATCATGGGCGGTGAAGTGTCCGGCTGTACCGATGAGACAACAAACGTCTTCCTTGAATGTGCGTTGTTTGACCCGATCCGCACCGCCATGACAGGGCGCAAACTGGATATCCTGTCTGATGCGCGCTATCGTTTTGAGCGTGGCGTGGATGAAGCCGCGGTCGTTGACATGACAGAAATGGCAACCCGCCTGATTCTTGAACTATGCGGCGGCGAAGCGTCCGAGCTGGTCGTTGCGGGTGAAGAGCCTAAGTGGCAACGCACCATCACGCTGCGCAAGGCCCGTGTTAAAGAACTGACCGGCGTGGACGTGTCGGAAGCGGACATGGTGCGCATTCTGGACGTACTGGGTTGTAAGCTAGACGATCAAGGCGACAGCTTTGCCGTTCAACCGCCGTCCTGGCGTTCCGATATTGAATTGGAAGCCTGTCTGGTCGAAGAAGTTATCCGCGTTTATGGCTACGAACATATTGAGGAAGTCTCGCTTGTTCGTGACACCAATCTGCCGGAAGTCGCGCTGTCCCCTGCCCAGCAGAAACGGGATGTCGCACGACGCACGTTGGTCACCCGCGGGATCTCCGAAGCGGTGACGTACGCCTTCCTGCCGGAAAAACAAGCCCGCCTGTTTGGCTGGACAGACGAAAACCTGCGTCTGACCAACCCGATCAGCACGGACCTTGAGATCATGCGCCCAAGCCTGCTGCCAAACCTGTTGGCGGCGTGTCAGCGCAACAATGATCGCAACATGCCGAACGGGTGCCTGTTTGAAGTCGGTCCGCAGTTTGATGGCGATCAAGCCGATCAACAGCCGGTCGTGGTTGCCGGTGTGCGCACAGGCCAGACAGGCCCGCGTAACTGGGCACAATCCCCGCGCCGCGTGGATGTGTTTGACGCCAAAGCAGATGTAATCGCGGTTCTGGAAGCAGCCGGCGCGAAAGTAGACAGCCTGCAAGTGGACCCGGAAGGGGCGCCCGCCCATTACCACCCGGGCCGCAGCGGTGCCTTGAAACTTGGGCCGAAAAACACCTTGGCCTACTTCGGGGAACTGCACCCCGGCGTGCTCACCAAGATGGGCTACAAGGGCATTGCGGTTGGTTTCGAGATTTATCTTGATAACATCCCGGCCACAAAAGCCAAAAAGACTGGGGCTTTGCGCCCGCTTTTGGTGCTGTCACAACTGCAATCGGTGGAGCGCGACTTTGCCTTTGTCGTTGATAGTGACGTTGCAGCCGCCAAGATCATCCAGTCTGCTAAAACAGCAGACAAAAAGCTGATCTCTGATGCAAGCATCTTCGACGTTTATGAAGGCGACAACATGGAAGCGGGTAAAAAGTCCGTTGCCATCACAGTGACCTTGCAACCGACGACAGATACCCTGACAGACGAAGACATTCAGACTGTCAGCGATAAAATCATCGCAAGCGTTGCGAAAAACACTGGTGGGGAGCTGCGCGCTTAACGCCAGCTTCACATCAGCGACGAAAAAAGGGCTTCCACTTTTTCAGGTGGAAGCCCTTTTTGCTTAAGCCCTTGTCTTAGTTGTGTTCGTTCATATAGGTGACATAGAGCTTGTCATACTTCATCGTATGTTCGCGCAGCCATTTCGCCATATATTCCAGAAAATCAACACTGGTATCCTGACCCGCTTCCTGCTGTCGTTTAATCTCGTTTAAACGCTCCAAGAAGACCCGGTGGGACTTTTTGTGGGCTTCCAGCTCTGGATAGCTCATCTTCGCCATCTCGGCTTCTTCATTAGCCAAATGAATATTCATGTGGTCACTAAACTTGGCAATCATGTCATCAACCTGATCTGCGCCTTTGCCCAGACGCATGAGCGAGTAATACCCGTTGAGCATCGTGATAAACTCTTGGTGTTCCTCATCCACAACCGGATTACCCGTTCTCAGGCTCTCATCCCATTCCATCAGAATGATGGTGTCATTGTCACTTCTGACACGGTCCAAGAACGATTTCACCTCTTCGCGCAGGATTTCCGCTTGATGGGATAGTTCAGAGGACGCATCGGAAATCTGGGTCGCTGCCGCCCCGGTTTCCCCTGCCGCCTGCTCCACCGACTGGATGTTGATCGTCACCTCGTTTGTCCCTTGTGAAGCTTGCTCCACATTTCGCGCAATCTCTGACGTGGCCGCCGTCTGTTCTTCCACAGCCGCCGCAATAGAGTTGGCAATCTGGTCAATCTCGGTAATCGTTTCCCCAATGCTGGAGATCGCAACCGCCGCTTTGTGGGTCACCGACTGCACTTCGCCGATTTGCTTGCTGATTTCCTCTGTCGCTTTTGCGGTTTGGTTGGCAAGGTTTTTCACTTCACTTGCCACCACAGCAAAGCCCTTACCCGCTTCACCCGCGCGCGCAGCTTCGATGGTTGCGTTTAGAGCCAACAGGTTGGTTTGTTCGGCAATATCCTGAATAAGGCTCACCACGGTGCCGATCTTGCCCACTTCCTCCACCATATTTTCAACAGTAGCTTTTGTGTCTGTCGCCTGTCTGGCCGCATAATCCGCAACCTCAGACGATTTATGTACATGGCGGCTGATCTCACCTTCAGAACTTGCCAGTTCTTCCGCTGCGGACGCGACCGTCTGCACGTTGGTCGAAGCTTCTTCCGCCGCCGCCGCCACGGTCGTTGCCTGTGAACTGGTCTCTGTCGCCGTTGCGGACATTTGTGTGGCAGAGGCCTGTAATTCGGTTGCCGCCGACGTCACGGTCTGAACAACCTTGCCTACGCTGTCTTCAAAGCTATCGGCCATCTGGATCATGGCGGCTTTGCGCTGTGCATCCGCGCGGCGTTCCTGCTCGATCTGTTCGGCTTCCAGTTCCTTCACCTTGATCATCTGTTCTTTAAAGTGATTAACCGAAACTGCCATGTCGCCAATTTCGTCCGTCTTGTCGGTGTAGGGCACATCAACCGTCAAATTATCTTGCGCCAAATGCCCCATAACCCCCGTCATCGCCCCAATCGGGCGGGTAATGGAACGCGACAAGACAAAACCGATCGCCCCGACAATGACCGCAATCACCAGCACCACCAGCGCCAGAACATCACGCAATTCAAATGCCGGGATATCAACTTCATCCATCGCAATTTCTGTGACAGCCGCCCATGTAGTCCCATGGAATGTGATCGGCGTGTAATTGGACAGGACTTCTACCCCCTGATAATCAACTGCAACCATCACCCCCTTCTCACCAGCCAAAGCTTTTTTAACCGCATCGGTTTCAATTTTGCGCTTCAGAATCGTGCTCTCTTTGGAGAAACGCGAATCACTTCGCATGGTGTAATCCCCACCAACGAGATAACTTTCCCCGGTTTTCCCCATACCGACAGCCGAGTTCATGATCTTGTTGATCCGTTGAATCGGCATCTGAACGATCACGGCCCCATGAAAAACACTGCCTTCCTCATAGAGCGGTGTCGCCATGAAACTTGCCGGTTTATCCCCGCTAGGGGCATAGGACGCGATATCGGAAAAAGCAATGGTGCCTAACGGCTTGTTTTCAACTTCCCTGTAAACTTTTGCAAGGTCGGTCTTGGACCAATCGCCATCCTTAAGGTTGGTGCCAAAATCCGTTTCCTTATAGACGGAATAAACAACGTCCCCGTCCTCATTAATAAGGAAAATATCATAAAAACCCCGACTGTTGAGCAACTGAGTAAACCACGGATGATAATGCGCATGGGACGCGCTATAGTCTGACCCGTCCCCGGCATCTACCAATTTTTGACGCTCCCCCGCTTTGTGTGGATTATTGGTGATATACAGCGCGCGCACCATCTCTTTGGCGCGATCACCATATTGCGCAAAAGCGTTTTCAATCTCCTACACCGCTTTGACAGCCATATCGTTTGTCGCTATGACGCGCAAATCTTCTTCCACCGCATGCAGATAGTTTTCCAATTCACTGACACGCGCTTCTTTCACCGCTGCCAGCTTGGAAAAAGCCGCATCTTCCAGCGCCTTTTCTGATCGGGTAAAGGAGATCACCCCCGTCACCACCACAGCAAGGATGGACAGGCCTATTATAACCGAAGGTAGTTTTGTAGAAAGCTTCATGGCGGAGTACGACCTCTCGTTCTATTCTTAATAGATTGCCCCGCGCGCCCCTAATAACAAGAGGCACGATAACAAGATCAATCATTTGGTTAGTGCTTTGAGAATTGTAACAGTTTTATCACACAGGACACCAGTGCATATCAACCATAACTTACATTCAAATACTCTTATGGATTTTTTGCTATGACTTGGATCAATTCTAAACAAATAAACCCATCTTCCTCAACCAGATCGCCGACCGATACACCCAGACAGCACCAAATCCATTTCTTTAAGTCATTGATTTTTAAATGAAAAAAAGAATTTCCTATACCTAATTGCTACACACAGTTAGTACACTCTAGATTCGTTTGATGTCAAATTCATTCTACAGGCGGATTTCCATTCCCCTGAATTTTAGAAATCCGCTCATTTCTATTTCGTTCAATATCATCAATAGTTTCAATCTTAGGCGTTTAACCCCGGAGTGTGGTGGAATGAGTTATACTGATCCATCAGCACCGAGGACATTATGGGACAAGTTCTACACGTAAGCGCCAAGACCACTCACGCAGTCAGAGCAGCAATACAGCAATCGCAAGCTTCGGTCTCGGAGTTAAGCGAGCGTTACGGCATTAATCCTAAGACTGTTCGCAAGTGGAGACAGCGCGAAACAGTAGAAGATGCAGCGATGGGGCCCAAGAACCCGCATTCGACAGTTCTTAGCCCTGAGCAAGAAGCGGTTTGCATTGCCTTTCGCCGTCATACTTTATTACCCTTGGATGATTTCCTGTATGCTTTGCAGGCCAGTCTTCCCCATCTTAGCAGATCATCTTTGCATCGTTGTTTTCAGCGTCATGGTATTCAATTTACCAATCAGAAACGTCAAAAATATGCCTTTCATCACATTTTTGATAGGGTATGCGATGAGTTTGATATTGAGCACCGTCTGACAAAAATCAACCACCCTTGGACAAATGGGCAGGTTGAGCGGATGAACCGAACTCTCAAGGAAGCGACTGTAAAACCCTATTATTACGAAAGTCATAATCAACTTCGTAACCACCTGCAAACATTTGTCGCGGCTTATAATTTCGTAAAGCGTTTAAAAACCTTACGAGGTCTAACACTATACGAATACGTTTGTAAAATCTGGACAAAGGAGCCAGAAAGATTCAAAATTGATCCAACCCAACACACGCCGAGACTAAATACCTAGTCAGGTAATAGAACATTGCGCAGCCCCCATCAACTTTTACTGAAGTCAATTTGTACCTGAATAAAAAACCCACTTCGCCCGCAGAGGGGAAAGACGAAGTGGGTTTATCGGATCAACTGAACCGCTTATTTCGGCATAGGACGCAGGGTCTTGTCAAACTGGTCCATGGTAGGATATGTCATCGGGTCCAGATCCTCGAGTTTATCCAAATAAGCGTCATAATCAACGAGGAACTGTTCGCGGTCTTCCTGACTGATATAAGGAACATGCCAACCCACAAACGGCGGCAAGACGTCAAAACCGGCATAACGCAATGTGCCACGCAACAAGGGACGCAGCATATCTTCAAACGGACCGTGAATGGCGCCTTCGCCGAACATATGTTCCTGACCGCCCAAGGTACAGGCAACCAACGCTTTTTTGCCAGCCATCCCGCCTTTATCATAAAAACGCAGACCGCCGTAGATTTTGCCAGAAATGAACACCCGGTCAAACCAGCCCTTCAGGATCGCCGGAACCGAGAACCAATAAATCGGGAAGCTGAAAATTACCAAATCAGCCCACAGGACCTTTTCCACTTCTGCCTGAATGTCAGCTGCGATGGTTTCATTTTCATACCCATGACGTTGTTCCAAAGCGTAGACCAGATAGTCTTTGTTTTTGCGATCGGCGAAATCGTCAGCGCTTGCAATCGGGTTCCAATTCATTTCATAAAGGTCCGAAACCTTTACCTCATGGCCCTGCCCTGTCAGTTTTTCAACAGCCTTATCTTTCATCGCTGTTGTAAAGGACTGCGGTTCTGGGTGGGCATGCACAATAAGAATATTCATAGCTTTACTCCAATCTCGTTATGTCATTTTAATCAAGGGGTGTCGGTGCGTGGCAGACCTCGCAAACAGGGGGTGCTGCCGGTGCAAATAGCTTAAAAATAGAAAGGGAAATGATGACCACCGACGACACGAGCACCAGAAAGATCATCAGCTTTTCATGTCCGAAGTGATCAATAACCACCCCGCCTAACAAGGACCCAATCGCCGCCCCGCCGGTAAAGGACAGTAGAAGGGAAGCGGAAACCTCGACCCGCTCATCCGTCAAAATTTCGTCATTTACGATAGACACACTCAAGGGATAAAAGGAGTTGATAAACACCCCCAATATCATAGACAGGAAACACAGCAGCCAAAACGAACTTTGCGGCGCCAGATACATGACGCAGGCCACAAAGATAGTCCCGCTTAAGGCCGTGTTAAGCGTATTCCATCGCCCGAACCGATCCGAAATCATACCCACCGGCAACTGCAAAAGCGCCCCGATACAAATCGCCGCCCCCACAAAAACACCAATTTGGGTCATGCTATAGCCGCTCTTTTCCGCATAGACAGCTGCATTGGAAAAATAAGATCCGAAGGCAATCCCGGTAATGGGACACAAAAGACTAGCCATCCCTTTCCAGCGGAATCTAAGAAGTTTTTTCTCAAGGACCTTACGGCCCACACCGGCGCATTTGCGAAAAATAAGCAAAAACGGGATCAACGCGATCAAGCAAAAAGACACAGACAGCATCAGCATCACATTGCCCGTTCCTTGCCAAAAGGTCAGCAAAAACTGGCTGCCGCCCAATGCGCCCATAGACAAGAGAATATAAAGCCCAAAGACCCGACCGCGCTGTGCATTCGGAACGGATGTGTTGATCCAACTTTCCGAAATCAGGAAAAGACCACTCATGGCGATACCGGACACAAAGCGGATACACATCAATAAAAACAAATTGCCGGTAAAAGGAGTCACGGCCATACAGGTGCTTAAAATAACTAAAAACACCAAAAACATGGGCACGTAACCAAAACGAAAGACAATCGCCGGCAACACAAACAACGGCGCAGCCTGCCCCAAAAAATAGGACGCCATAACACCTCCAACTGCTGAAGATGAATGACCCACAGACAAAAGTTGTAGCGATAGAACAGTATTATATAGTCCCGCTCCTGCTGAAAACATCAGACAGGAAAACAAGAGAGGGCCTAAGGCCAAATTTATTTTCATCACATGCCCCTAATAGGACGTTTCAGCATCCAGCTTGCGCTCATGAAGCACACGGTTTAACCAATCCGGGTCCATTTCCGGCTCCGAAGAAAGTAAAAGTTCCGTATATTCATGATGGGGCGGCGTGAACATATCGTCACGTAAGCCCTGCTCAATGATATTCCCCTGCCTCATCACCACAACTTCATCTGCAATCGCGCGCACGGTTGCGACGTCATGAGTGATAAACAAGTAGGCCAAACCCATTTGATCCTGAAGCCGTCTCAACAGCTTTAAAATGCCCGCTGCCACCAACTGATCCAATGCCGAGGTAACTTCATCACAAATGATCAGTTCAGGTTCCGCCGCCAAAGCACGCGCAATCCCGATCCGTTGTTTTTGACCACCTGACAACTCCCGCGGTTCACGCATCATAAATTTATCGGGGTCTAGCTCGATCATTTCTAGGAGTTCACGAACGTGCGCTTCTTTCGCTTTGCCCTTTAGGCCTAGATAGAATTCCACAGGTCGCCCGATGATATCCTTAATCTTCTGACGCGGATTAAGGGCCGTGTCCGGGATTTGATAGATCATCTGTACTTTGCGCAAATCATCTTTATGACGCTTGCGGTAATCCGATGCCACTTCTTGTCCATCAAACAGGATGCGTCCTTGGGACGGTTCCAGCAAGCCGGTAATAACCCGCGCTGTCGTACTTTTACCAGAACCAGACTCACCGATAACCGCCAATGTGCGGCCTTTGTAGACCTTCATGGAGACGTTATTCAAAATTTGCACATTGCCGTAACCGGCGACGATGTTATCCACCTCAACCACGGGCACTTCGTTCGGGGTCACGCGACGGACCTCGCTTTGCAAGGTTCTGACCGACCAAAGGCTCTTGGTATAATCTTCCTTTGGCGCCGACAGCATCTCACGAGTTGGGGCTTCTTCAACAAGGCTACCATGTTTCAGAACCATGATCCGGTGCGCCATTTGCGCCACTACCGCAAGGTCATGGGTAATATAAATGGCAGAACAGTTAAATTCGTTCACCACTTCGCGCACAGCCGCCAGCACTTCTATCTGTGTGGTAACATCAAGGGCGGTCGTTGGTTCGTCAAAAATAATCAGATCAGGCTTGCACGCCATCGCCATGGCAGTCATCGCGCGTTGCAATTGCCCGCCTGACACCTGATGGGGATATCGAAACCCGATGGTATCGGCATGGGGCAGATGTAAACGCTCGTATAAGTCCAACGCATTGGCCTCGGCTTCTTTACGCTTCATCGCCCCCTGCTGGATGGGCCCTTCGCAATGTTGGTCGATAATTTTATGCGCCGGATTAAAAGACGAGGCCGCACTTTGCGCCACATACGCAATGCGCACAGTGCGAAGGGCACGGCGTTCCTTTTGGTTAGCCTGCGCAAAATCCAGACCATCAAACAGGACTTTCCCCTTGGTGATCTTGCAGCCGTCACGGGTGTAGCCCATAGCTGCCAGACCAATGGTCGATTTGCCAGCCCCTGACTCGCCGATCAAGCCCAGAACTTCACCTTTTTTAAGGCTCAGGTTGATCCCTTTTACGATTTCATACCATTCATCTTCAAAGAATGCAGAGATATGCAAATCCTGAATATCCAGCAGAAGGTCGTTAGTGTTTTGCGTCATGACATTAATCCTTCAGTCCGCTGGACAGATGCAACAGCCAGTCCACAACAAAGTTTACAGCAACGGTCAGCAAGGCAACCGCAGCAGCGGGCAAGAGTGGCGTATATTCCCCAAACGTGATCAAAACCGCGTTCTCGCGCACCATACCACCCCATTCTGCCAACGGCGGCTGAATACCAAGACCCAAGAACGACAAGCCACTAATAAACAGAAAGACGAAACAGAAGCGCAGGCCAAACTCAGCGATCAAGGGGGCGGAAATATTGGGCAAAATCTCGCGCGAGATGATCCACAGCTTGCTTTCCCCGCGCAGTCTGGCGGCTTCGACAAAATCAAGGGTCACCACGTTCATGGCTGTTGCCCGCGAAATCCGAAAGACCCGTGTCGCATCCAACACCGCGATCACAAAGATCAGAGACACTGTATTGGTCCCCACCACCGACAAAATCAGCAAAGCAAAGATCAACTGCGGGACAGCCATTAAAATATCAACGGTGCGCGACATCACTTGATCAAACCAGCCGCCCACAGTTGCTGACAACATCCCGATGGTACCACCGATCAAAAACGCCAATACCGTGGTTGCAAAGGCAACACCAACCGTATTACGCGCCCCGTAAATCAGGCGGGTAAACATGTCTCGCCCCAGATTGTCCGCACCCAGCCACATGCTGGCATCAGCCGGTGCATAAGCATCCGCGATAATTTCGGTTTCGCTAAACGGGGTGATAAACGGTGCAAACAGCGCGCAAAAAACATAGACGCAGATAACGAAGAGGCCGAATTGCGCACTCAAAGGCGCTTTGGCAATTTGTTGTGTATACGTTCTCATCCTACTTACCTCGGGTGCATGAGACGGGGGTTGGACAGGATGGAGATCACATCCGCAACCGTATTCAAGGTGATATAGGTGACCGCAAAGATCAGACTACAGGCCTGCACGACGGGCAAATCCCGTTTAGAGACCGAGTCAACCAACAGCTGCCCCAATCCCGGATAAACAAAGACCACTTCCACAACCACCACACCAGCGATCAGATAAGCCATGTTCAACGCGATCACGTTTGCAATCGGTGCAAGGGCGTTAGGAACCGCATGGAAAAGGATCACGCGTGACTGCTTCATCCCCTTCAGACGGGCCATCTCGATATAGGGACTAGCCAAAAGATTAATCAGCGCCGAGCGGGTCATACGCATCATTTGCGCCATAACCACCAAGACCAACGTCATAACCGGCAAGATCGCGCTAAAGACTTTATCCCAAAAAGGTGCATCCGGGTTCGGGCTGGACATGCTGGGAAACAGACCCAGCTGGATCGAAAAAACATAAATCAGAATGTACGCCACAAAAAATTCTGGGAAAGACACAGAGGTCAAAGCAGACACGTTTACAATTCTGTCAAACAAAGTGTTGCGATAAAGCGCTGCCAAAATCCCCAACGTCACCGCCAACGGGATCGAAATCACAGCCGCCAAAGCTGCCAAAAACAGCGTATTGGACAAGCGTCCCAAAATCAGGTCTGCGACATCGCGTTGGTTGGCGAAAGACACACCAAAGTCACCGACCATCGCGCCAGATAACCAGCTAAAAAAACGTGTGAAGGCAGGTTGATCCAGCCCCAACTGCTTTCGGAAAGCGGCTAGGTTTTCAGGCGTTGCCGACTGACCGAGGATCGCCTCAGCCAAATCACCGGGCATTAATTCAACGGCAAAAAAAATGATAACAGAAACAGCAAAGAGGGAGAAAAGCCCAAAAAAAATGCGTTCTGCTAGAATCTTATATAAAACATTCATGATGTTCAAATTCATAAAAACGAAAAAAAAGATCGGGTGCTCAAGGAGATTTCAAAAGGGGAGCGCCATGATGGCGCACACCCGATCCGTAAGGTATTAGGACAAACGGCTTAAGCTTGCCACCAACGTTCAATTACGCGTAAACCATCGAGTTCGGCATTAGAGGAAAGCTTACCATCGTTAGCAATTTTCTTGGTCCGTGCGGAGACAAAGTTACCAAACATCGGCATCAACGTGCTACCTTCGTTGCTTAGGATACTTTGCATTTCGTAGTACATAGAACGGCGCTTTTCTTCATCCAGTTCAGAACGTGCCGCAGTCAACAGTTGGTTAAACTTGTCATGCTTAAAGTGGCTCTCGTTCCAGGAAGCGTTTTCGGCGTAAACCAATGACAGCATGCTGTCTTCGGTCGGACGACCAAAATAGTAGGACGCACAGAAAGACTCTTTCATCCACACATCGTTCCAGAAACCGTCAGAAGGCGCGCGCACCACATGCAGATCAATACCTGCTTTGGACATGTGTTCCTTGATCATAACAGCAGCGTTGGTTGCGCCAGAGAAAGCTGCATCAGACACGTGCAACCTGATTTGCAAACCGACTTCGTTGGCTTTCTTCAAGTGGAACTTGGCCTGATCTGGGTCATAAGGGCGTTGCGGCAAGTCTTTGTTGTAAAACTTATAAGCTGGGGAAATCGGGTGGTCGTTCCCCACCATGCCGTAGCCTTTAAGCGCTGTTTTAACCAAGGCCTCACGGTCAACCGCATATTTGATCGCCAAACGGACATCATTGTTTTTGTAAGGCACACGATCCATCATCATCGGGAAAGTGTAATGCTGACGCCCTGTTACGTTATCAATCACAACATTCGGGTTGCGCTTGAGCAGGTGAACCGCTTTCAGGTTCACACGGTTGATCAAGTCAACTTCGCCTGTCATCAAAGCGTTAATCCGTGCTGTGTCATCTGCAATCACCAGAACTTCGGCACCATCAAAGTGAGCGCGACCTTCTTTCCAGTAATTGTCGTTGCGCACCAGCTCCAAACGGACACCCGGCTCAAAATGCTTGATCTTGTAACCGCCTGTGCCATGACCGGATTTCCAGTCTGCCACACCGTCTTTAGACGGCAGCATAACAAGGTGAAAATCAGTCAAAACATAAGGGAAGTCAGCGTTACCGCCCTTCAACTCAAAGACAACATTGTTGCCGTCAGCGCGCACGTTTTCAACTTCCGTCAACAGCCCCTTCGCCGCAGATTTACTGTCTTCGCCTTGGTGGTGGCGAATGGTGGCAATCACGTCTTCGGCACCAAACACTTTGCCGTGATGGAACTCAATGCCGTTGCGCAGCTTGAAAGTCCATTCTTTTGCATCCGGCGAGGCTTCCCAAGACACGGCCAACTCAGGGATCAACTCCCCTTTGTCATTGATTTCTACGAGGTTGTTATAAACAGCACCGGAAAAACCGATCATGGTAAACGCTTCTGCCCACAAGCCAGGGTCGGTGGAATCGGTGGTGTTACCGCTGGACACAGCCACTTTGATAATCCCACCTTTTTTCGGCTCTGCCGCTTGTGCAGTCCCAGAAAACGCGACCGGCGACAGTCCGCCGATAAGACCCGTGGCAACCGTCCCCTTCAGCAATGAGCGACGCGTTAAGCTAAAACCATTCCCTGAATTCTCAGACATTTCTCTCTCCTATGAAGCATCCTGTTGATTTTTACCTTTAAAATCCCGTAGTTATATTTTTGTCAGGATCGGTCTAAATCATAATTGTTAATGTTACTATTGCATTTATATTTTGCAAGTTCTTTTTATGGGTTCCACAAGTTTTTGATGAAGGCGTGACAACGTCACGCCCCCGTCCACTTTGGCTCTCGGCCTTCCTGAAAGGCTTTTGCGCCTTCGGTCGCATCGCTGCTTTCCAACATCTTTTTAAAGTGGGGCCATTTGCCCTGCTGGATACCTTCTTTCAACGCACGATAGGAATCTCTAAAATCGACGCTGTCGGTTTCGCGCACCCCTTCTTTGATGGCCGCGAGGGACAAAGGAGCTGCTTTCAACAACTGTTGCGCCAAAGCGCGTGCTTCTGCCATCAACTGATCGGGCGCAACCACTTTGTTGATGAGATTATATTGAAGCATTTCTTGTGCAGACAGACGCCGCCCGGTCATCAAAACTTCCATCGCCAAAGGTCGCGGCAGATATTTCGGCAACAGGATCGTTGCAATGTCCGGTGCGACCCCGATATGCACTTCCGGCAAGAAAAATGCCGCATGATCTGCTGCAAGGATGAAATCTGCACGCAGCAACATTTCAAAACCGGCCCCAACAGCCAGACCATTCACAGCGCAAATCACCGGCTTTAACAGGTCGTGCATTTCTGTGAAGCCGCAAAAACCGCCCACACCAAAATCCGACACATATTCTTCGCCATCAGCAACGCCATTCAAGTCCCAGCCGCCAGTAAAAAACTTGGCACCGGCCCCGGTCAGGATCGCCACCCGCAAGTCTGCATCATCGCGAAACATGGCGAACACCCGCCCCAAGTCACGTGAATAAGCCGCACTGATCGCGTTCGCCTTCGGGCGGTCCATCTCGATTTCCAAGATGGCCCCGTTGCGGGTAAGATTGATATTTTCAAAAGTTTCCATTGTCGCTCTTCCTATTTTACGAGTCGAACCAAAGCGTCCACCGCTACTGCGCCCTTGCCTTCAGGCAGGAGCATCAGCGGATTGACATCCAATTCGTAGACCTTGTCTTTATTGTCGATCACGTAGTTTGAGATCGCCAACACAGCATCAGCTGCGGCATCCAGATCCGCCTTGGGTCGCCCGCGAAAACCATGGAATAAAGGCGCGGTTTTCAACCCGTTCAGAGCATTGAGAATTTCGTCCTTTGTCGTCGGCAACAACAAGGACGCGCTGTCCTTCAACAGCTCCACCATCACGCCACCAGCACCCACAACCAGACACGGACCAAACTGGGCATCGCTATTAACCCCCACGATGATTTCCGCAACCATGTCCGCGACCATTGCTTCGATCAGGAAAGCGTCTGCCAAGCCTGTCATCTCGTCGATAGCGCGGCGCACGGCGTCTTCGTCTTTCAGGTTTAACTTCACCCCGCCGATATCGGTTTTGTGATCCACACCCAATACTTTGGCAATGATCGGATAGCCAATATCGCTTGCCGCCGCCACAGCTTCATCCGCCGTCTTTACAACCCTGTGGGACGGCACCTGCACCCCATAGGCCAACAGCGCTGCCTTAGATTCTGCTTCGTTCAGGCTAACCGCTTGTTCAGCACACACCGCTGTTGCAGGCGGAGCCAACAGATGATCTTTCGCCTCTTCTTTCCAAGCCATACCGATTTTTGCAGCGGCTTCGATGGCAGCCAAGCCATTATCAATACCGGCAAGAGGAACAATCCCTTTTTCGATCAGTTCTTCAGCCACGGCCTCTGTCATATTTTCAGGCATAGCCGATAAGATGGCACAATGCCCGCCCAGATCTGCTGCCGCGCGGATAAATCCATTTTTGGAGAACAGCCAGTCCGCATCGCTACACCGGTCCAAACGAGGAAAATCAAGAAGGGAAATGTTAAAGTCGTAGCCCACTTCCATAAATTTCTTGAACTGCTGATACAGTCGTTCTTCGTCGCGCCAGTCAAAAAGCTGATAATCCAACGGGTTTGCCACGTCGATGGACGGGTGGACATAGTCTTTCAGTCCAGCAACCGCTTCAGGTGACATCTCGGGAAAATCCAAAGCAAGCTCGTCCGCCGCATCCATGATCAACGAACAGTCCCCTCCCGAGGTAGACAACGCACTACAGCGCATCCCCCCAACCGGGCCGGCAACATGCAGAATTTTCAAGGTTTCGATAAACACATCCAGGCTTTTGACCCGCGCGATAGCAAGTCGTGCAAACAACGCATCCATCAATGCATCCGCACCGGTCAAACTTGCTGTGTGGGACATGGCGATTTTTTGCGCAGCTTCGGATCGACCAATTTTAATGGCGACGATCGGCTTGCCGCGTTCGCGAGCATAAAGTACGGCTTCTTCAAAAGCCTGCGGGTTTGCAATCCCTTCAATATGCAGGCCGATGGCTGTGACATTATCATCATCGGCAAAACAGCGAATAGCTTCGGGCAGGTCATATTTTAAACGAACACCCAAGGACTGCATATACGCAATAGGCAGGGCTTTATTTTGTAGCGTCAGGTTAAAGGCCACGTTGGACGATTGCGTCACAATCGCGACCCCCTTTTCCACCCGCTTACCGCCTTGTTGATCAGGCCACAACATCACCCCATCCAGATAGTTCAGGACACCATAGCAATTGGGGCCCAAAATCATCATATCACCAGAGGCTTCGACCAGTTCGCGGGCAAGAGCTGCACCTTCTTCGCCAGCTTCTGTAAATCCGGTTGCATAACAGACTGCACCACCGCAGCCCATTTCTGCCAGTTCGCGCACCAACTCAATAGTCAGGTTTCGGTTTACTGCAATATAGGCAGCATCCGGCGCTGCGGGCAGATCGGATAAAGATTTAAAGCACTTCAGGCCGCCGACTTCCTCCTTTTTAGGATGGACCGGCCAAATCTCTCCATCAAACCCCATCTTCCCACTTTGGCGGATCACTTCTGCAGCTTCAACGCCGCCGAACACCGCAATGGTTTTGGGTTTTAGAAAGCGCGATAAATCCATTTTCTGGTTCTCCAAATATGTTGTCTTTACCCCCCGTTTTTATTGCAATTAAAACAATAACATTTTACACTTATCGACAATAGTTAGACATTTTTCGCCCAAATAGTATATGCAGTGCAGCAATGAAAAATTATGGTTTTTTTCTCTTACCTGAATTCAGTAACCTGTGTTTATCATTGGCTGTTGAACCCTTGCGCGCCTCCAATCTGTTTTCCCCGCAACGGGCATACAACTGGCATTTGCTGTCACTAGATGGGCAACCTGTGCGCAGCAGCAGTGGCTTTACATTTGATGTGGACTTCCCCCTAGAGACGGGCTGTGACGCGGTTAAGTTTGATATCCTCTTTGTACTTGCCAGCTATAACTATCAAAAATATGCCACTAAAGAAGTCTTGCAAGCGCTTAGAAACCTTGGCCGTAAAGTCCCTGTCCTCGCCGCCATTGATAGCAGCTCGTACCTGTTAGCCAAGGCAGGACTGCTGAACGGGCACAAAGCCACCATCCATTGGGAAGAATTAAAACATTTTCAGGAATTGTCGCTGGATGTGGATGTGGTTGACCAACGCTTTGTCATGGATTCTAACCGATTATCCTGCGCTGGATCCGCGACGACCCTTGATTTTATCCTGGAAATTATTCGACGTGATTATGGCAAGGTTTTTAGCCAGCAAGTCGCCTATCACTTTTTATATACCAGCGAACAACCGGGGGAATATCCGCAAATCCGTCTAGCGGAAGGTCAAACGAAACATCTGTCTGCGCGGATGCAACGCGCCTTCAAGATTATTGACGAACATCTGGAAGGCCCGCTTTCCATCACGGAACTAGCGGAGAAATTACGGATATCCCAACGCCAACTGGAGCGAGAATTTAAAAACAATATCGGCATGAACGTGCGGCAATATTATCTACACACCCGCATCCAAAACGCTCGCAAGATGATCGCCGAAACCTCCCTCACCTTATCGGAGATCGCTGTTCGCACCGGCTTTTCCTCCCAATCCACTTTGGGGCGGGCGTACAAAAAAATCATGGGCCACCCGCCTTCGGAAGACCGCTTCCAACCCAAACTCGGCAGTCGTCAGCGACAGCTCAAACGCTCATAAAAAAAGGGGAGACTATGCCCCCCTTCATCTTGATACGGTGCGTTCAAGCGATTATGCCGCCATATACTGCCCGCCATTGACCGACAGCGTAGCCCCATTGACAAAACCCGACGCCGTGGAAGCCAAAAAGACAACCGCATTGGAAATATCTTCCGGAAGCCCCAATCGACCAACCGGAATTTTTGCCTGTTCCTGCTGCAAAATTTCAGCCGGCATAGCTTGTGTCATCTCGGTTTCCACAAATCCGGGACAAACCGCGTTTGCCGTCACACCTTTGCCTGCCAGTTCCTGTGCGATAGAACGGGTAAAGCCGAGGATACCCGCTTTTGCCGCCGCATAGTTGGATTGACCAAACTGACCGCGCTGCCCGTTCATGGAACTGATATTGATAATGCGACCGAAGCCCTTTTCCCGCATGGCAGGAGCAAAGACACGGCTGGTGTTAAAAACACCGCCCAGATTGACATCGATCACAGTCTGCCATTGGCTGACAGGGTCCATTTTGTGCATAAAGCCATCACGGGTAATCCCCGCGTTATTGACCAGAATATCCACATCGCCATATTTTTCGATCAGCAACTGCTGCGCGGCTTGCACGGAGTCGTAGGACGCCACGTCAATCACAACGCCCGGAATACCGGTTTCTTCCTGAAAATTGCGGATCTGATCGGCGTTAATGTCCCCGATCACAACCTGATACCCTTGGCCCTTCAGGTCTTTGGCACAGCGCGCCCCAATGCCACGCGCGCCGCCGGTAACAAAGGCGATTTTAGAAGTGTTCTCAGACATACTTATACCCCTTCAGTTATATTTTCAACAATCAGACAAATGCCTTGGCCACCACCGATACACATGGTGATCAGGCCATATTTGCCACCGATGCGCTTCAATTCATAAAGGGCTTTAATCGTGATGATCGCGCCTGTCGCGCCAATCGGGTGGCCCAAAGCAACTGCCCCGCCATTGGGGTTTACTTTTTTAGAATCCAAACCTAACACCTTGGACACAGCGCAAGCTTGGGCGGCGAAAGCCTCGTTGGACTCGATTACATCAATATCGTCCAGTGTCAGATTCGCTCGGCTCAAGGCCTGATTGACCGCATCGACCGGCCCCATCCCCATAATCTCCGGCTTCACCCCCGACTGACCGTAAGAAACAATACGTGCCATGGGGGTCAGTTTTTCTTCTGCTACCGTCTTTGCGGAGGCCAAAACCACAGCACCAGCCCCATCATTTAAGCCAGATGCGTTGCCCGCCGTCACAGAACCGTCTTTCTGGAAAACCGGCTTCAAGCTCTGAAAGTCATCCAGAGACGCATCGGGGCGGAAATGTTCGTCCTGATCAAAAATGATACCTTTTCGCGGATTTACTTCTACTGGAACGATTTGGTCTTTGAAACGCCCTTCTTGAACGGCTTTTTCTGCACGTTTGTGACTTTCAAGGGCAAAGGCATCCTGATCTTCTCGGCTGATGTCATGTTCTGCCGCGACATTTTCAGCCGTTACACCCATGTGTCCATGCCCAAACGGGTCGGTTAGAACACCGACCATCATGTCGATAATTTGGTCATTACCCATGCGTTTGCCAAAGCGGTGCGCCTCCATCAGGTAACCGGCTCGGCTCATGCTTTCAGCACCACCAGCGACACAGACATTAACGTCATCAAGCTGAATTTGCTGGGTCGCCGTGATGATCGCTTGCAAGCCACTGCCGCACAAACGATTCAACGTCAGGGCCCGAGACGAAACATCCATACCCGCTTCAATCGCTGCCACACGCGATACATACATATCACGGGCCTGGCCGTGCAAGACATTGCCCAACACACATTGTTCTACTTTGTTTGCATCCAGACCTGATCGCTTGATCGCCTCTTTGGTAACCACAGTTGCCAGATCACATGCTGTCATATTTTTAAGAGAGCCGCCAAAGGCTCCGATACCGGTTCTCGCACCAGCAAGAATATACACATCCTGCATTTCAAATTTCCTGCACTATTTTTATGTTATAGATACATTAACATATTGCCAAACCTTGTCCATCCTAAATGTTATTGGAATCATAACAAAAATATAGTATAAGGGAATCTGTATCAAAAAACTAAAAGTAACTCCATATGGCTAAATCGACGCGACTTATTACTGCCTCTTTTGTCCTTGCATTCGTTGCGGCCAATGCACCACAAAAGATGAGAACCGAAACAATTTCCAAATGGGTGAAGGTTCATCCCACCCGCATTAGAAACCTTGTTTCGCAAATGGTAAAAGCAAACATCCTCAAATCTTATCGTGGGGCTGCAGGTGGTTTAACGCTTGCGCGTTCGCCAGATCAAATCACCCTACGGGAGGTATATGACGCTGTTCAGGACTCCCCGCTAATTACCGAAGGTCTGGACAACCCTTTTGAAGGTTTTGAAGACCATTGCATGGTTCATTCTGTCTTCACCCGCCTGTTTGCAGACATTGAAGGCAACATCCGCCAACAGCTTGAGGAAATTACGCTTTCTTCTCTCTTTGTGCCGTTTGACACGGATATGGACATTGATCACGATACCGAAGAAGCGGTCTAGTCACCTTGTTGAGAAAAAAAGGGCCCTTGAAAATTCAAGGGCCAGTTTAAAAGCGTACCGTCTATTGGCCTCAGGTGCATATACGCTTTCCTCAAGGTCACTACTTATTCAAAATTTCTTTTGAAATAATGTGACGTTGAATTTCCGACGTTCCTTCCCAGACACGTTCGATACGGGCGTTACGCCACAGCCGTTCCACGATGGTTTCATTCATCAGGCCCATACCGCCGTAAATCTGAACCGCTTCGTCCGTGACCCGTGCCAGCACTTCACTGGCAAACAATTTAGCCATCCCCGCATCACCGTCAGACATGGAGCCTTCGTCCATTTTCTGTGCGGTATAAAGGGTCATCAAGTCAGCAGCGCGAATTTCCGTCGCCATATCCGCCAACTTAAACGAAACACCCTGGTTGCTGCCGATGGTCTTGCCAAACTGGGTGCGTTCTTTCGCCCAGGAAAGGGACAAATTCATGGCACGCTGTGCTTGACCGACACAGTTTGCCGCCACCATCACGCGGCCTGCGGTCAACCAATCGTTCGCCACATCCCAACCGCCGTGCAGTTCGCCAAGGATTTTTGAAGACGGCACGCGGCAATCATCAAAAAACAGCTCATACTGATGATAACCGCGGTTGCTAACGCACGTAGGGCCGCGACGAATGACCAGACCGTCAGTATCGGTATCCACCAAAAAGGCGGTAACCTTGTTTTTCATGCGGCCCTTATATTCAAATTTGTCTGTCACCGCAAAAACGATGGCAAAATCGGCTTCCCCAGCGTGGCTTATAAAATGCTTGCTGCCGTTGAGGATAAAATCATCCCCGTCTTGCGTAGCGCGGGTTTTGATGCCTGCTGCGTCTGATCCGGCGTCCGGCTCGGTCAAAGCGAAACAGTCAGACTTTTCACCACGCACGCATGGCAACAGATATTCATCAACCTGATCACCTTTACACGCCATCAAAATTTTGCTGGGACGTGCGACAAACACATGCAATGCCCAGCCAACTTTTGACAACTCGCGTTCAATCAGGGCCTGCGAGACATAATCAAGACCGGGGCCACCAACTTCTTCCGGCATGTTGAAGGCGTAAAAACCGTTTTCCAGTGCGCGCTGCTTGATATGTTCAGCCAGTTCCGGCGAAACTTCACCCGCTTGCTCAACTTCTTCTTCATAGGGTAACAGTTCTTTTTCAACGAAAGCCTGAACTGCATCTACCAGCATTTGCTGTTCTTCTGTAAGGTTAAAATCCATTTTTTCTATCCTAAAAGCGTGAAATCACGCACCTTTCCACACTGGCTCGCGGCCTTCCTGAAATGCAATCGCCCCTTCTGTAGCGTCGCTGCTTTCAAGCATTTTTTTGAAGTGCGGCCACTTGTGTGCGCGCAAATCGGCATAACATTCCTCAAACGACAAAGTTTGGGTGGCGTGGCGTACTTCTTTAATCGCAGCCACGGACAAAGGTGCCGACAACAGGACGCGACGCGCCAGCGCGCGGGCTGTCTCCATCACCTCGCCATGGGCACAGACTTCATTCACGATACCTAGATCCTGTAATTCCGCTGCGGACAAGCGCTTACCTGTCAACAGAATTTCCATGGCCTTTTGACGTGGCATGATTTTCGGCAAAACAAAGGTGCCGATATCCGGCGCCACACCCACTTGCGCTTCCGGCAACCAGAACTGTGCTTGTTCGCTGGCAACGATTAAATCGGCATTTAACAACATCTCAAAGCCAGCCCCGATGGCGTAACCGTTGACGGCACAAATAACCGGCTTCAACAGGTTATGCATTTCTGGAAAGCCGCCAAAGCCACCTTCCCCAAAATCACCCGTATATTCTTCGCCTTCCGCAACCGAGTTTAGATCCCAACCAGCACAAAAAAATTTGCTGCCCGCGCCTGTCAAGATTGCGACTTTCAGGTCGTCATTATCGCGGAACTCGGCGAAAACCTCGCCCATTTTTCGGCTCAACTCTGCATTGATCGCGTTGGCTTTCGGACGATCAAGCGTGATCTCCAAAATCGGGCCGTTGTATTCGATATGTAAGAATTTTTCCATTTCCCTGCTCTGCTTTCTTAAATGGTCTTTATTTTTTGATGGATTATTATTGTTCTTAATGCAAAAACATATGTATCAAATTTGGACAAATTAAAATCAAACTTCGCCAAACATGAAACACTTCAGCTTTTTGCTCTTACCCGACTACAGTAATCTGTGCCTCTTCAACGCATTGGAGCCCTTACGTGCAGCCAATTACTACATTGGGCGCACCTATTACACGTGGTCGCTTGTAACGTTGGATGGACAACAGGTGCATAGTTCCAGCGGCCTGACCTTGCCTGTGGATTGCGCCCTCAACGAGGTTGGGCGTTTTAAAAACCTGGATACGCTGATTGTGCAATCCAGTTATAACTATCAATCCCACGCCACCCCAAAAGCGATTCTGTCGCTACAAAAGAACCGGCATCACTTCAAAAACCTCGGCGGTTTTGATGCGGGCAGCTATTTGTTGGCAAAATGTGGATTGCTTGATGGCTATAAAGCCACCATTCATTGGGCAGAGATTGAGACCTTCTGCGAACAGTTTCCCGACATTGACACGACCAACACCCGCTATGTGATTGACCGTAACAGGATCAGTTCCGGTGGGGCGACCACCGCACTTGACCTCATGATCGCCTTAATCCGCACGGACCACGGGGCGGATATTGCAAAACAGGTATCCGACCTGTTTGTCTTTGATACCGAACGATCGGAAAACACTCCTCAAAAAGAGCGTACGACCTCGCTCATCGAGGAAAGCTCGCCGCGCATTGCCCGTGCCTTACGACTGATTGAAAGCAATCTTGAAGAACCGCTGCCCATCCCACAACTCGCCAAGCAAGCCGGTATTTCCCAACGTCAACTACAGCGGCACTTTGCCGCCACTTTCAAGATGACGCTGGAACAATATTACCTGCGCACCCGCCTCCGCCACGCCCGACAACTCCTGCGCGAAACCTCCTTGCAGATATTCGAGATTTCCATCCGCTGCGGATTTTCTTCCAGAACCTCTTTTTCGCGCGCCTACAAAAATATTTTCGGCCTCTCCCCTTCTGACGAACGCATCCGCGCTTAAAGGGCAACAACACCTTATATCCCCCTCCTTTTCCACTAAGTACTTGAAAGTAATAAGATAATGTATACTATTCTTCTAATCGTATTGGCGCATGGAGTATGCAGGCTTTCAACGCCGTTCACCTCAAAGAAATCAAACCGAAGCGCCCCCCCCCCTGAAAAAAGACTTGGTAATTGACGCTTTGAACAAAGCAATAGCCCTGCGTAAACCACCAAAAGACGTGATCTAACATTCAGATTGTGGCAGTCAATAGTGCTCAAACAAGTTCCGTAAGCTATTGGTAAAATACAAATTCAAACAATCAATGATATAAATGGATTTCCCCCAGTAAGCCGAGCCGATGATACCGCAAAGAGACACCATCAAATTAAAAAAACGGGCTGGCTAAGGGAGTGAGACACACTCCACCTTTTCCGTACAGGTCCACACTTGTTCAAGGTAGACATACCAATGCCAAGATCGGCAGGTCTTCTTTGCGTGACAGGCCACTTGTCAAAAAAGTTGGACGGCTTCACGTTTAAATTCATCAGTTTTTTTGAGAATCATTTGTTCCTCCTGTAAATCTCAGGTTAACAGAAGGTACTCTCCAGTTTTAGGGAAAAACGAGTCCATGATCGTCTGGACTGCCTTTGCTATGGAAAAGCAAAATCATGAAGCGCTTGTCATGTTGAAAAATCACAAAATAGAATTGGACGACGCAGCAAAAGCGCGTTCCTAAGATATATTTCTTTGCGAACTGAAAGAGAGGATCCAGTCTGTGGCCCTTTTTGCTTTGGGAACAAAAGTAATAATTAAAAATATATCCAGCATATATTTGCAATTTAATGAAAGCTAACTGAAAGAAAACCACATCATAATGACTTACATTTAATAACAATAGGAGGCTCACGATGATGGGCAAAAAAGGGAAGGCCCTTTCATTTTTCTTGGTGGTTTGTTTTCTTTTTTCAAGCAATTCGGCACGGGCCGGGACGCTTTTTGAAGGCGAAAGCATCGAGACTGGCGCAGGTTTTCCTGCCATTTACAAATTTATCGCGGGAGATAAAGATAAGCCGTTGTTGGTGATGGTGCCCGGTGCCCACCATAGCGCACGAATTTTCTACGGGGGGCACAAAGGGGCAGTACCTCAAGATTTTGTGGCTCATTGGCTGGTTAAAAAAGGCTACAATGTTCTCGCGTTGTCTTACCCGATTGGTCTGGCCGATCCGGCAATTGAAACCAATCATCCCGATTTCAATGTAACCGCTTGGGGCAAACAAGCTGCCGAACTGGCTGAAAAAGCCATGAAAGATCACGGTTTGAAGAATGACGTGATTTTGCTGGGCTGGTCCATGGGGGGCAAAATCCCTAGCTCTGCCTATAAGGCGATGAAGGATAAGGGGCTGAATCTTGATTTCTA
The DNA here is from genome assembly GCF_000688235.1 of Terasakiella pusilla DSM 6293. Lineage (GTDB taxonomy): Bacteria > Pseudomonadota > Alphaproteobacteria > Rhodospirillales > Terasakiellaceae > Terasakiella > Terasakiella pusilla. The sequence continues at coordinate 37,556 of NZ_JHYO01000008.1, forward strand.
TATTGCCTTAACCGCTACAGCCCCCATGCCGGGTATGATTGCGTCGGGGCGTGAATTTCCCATGCTCGACAGCGGTTATGCAGAACGCCATAGCTCATTTGCAGGTTGGTTTAAGCAGGTGGCTGTACAAGGCAAGAAAGAAGGCCATGAGATCATTCCTGAAAAGATCTATATGTCCCAATACGTGGGTGACATTTCCATTGGTCAACAAGGCTATGGTCAAATCTATAAAGACGGGAAATTTGTTACAGATCTAATAGCAACTCAACAAGATATGTCTTCTCATGATTATGGTAACTTTCCTCTTGTCGGTGTGGTCGCACCAAGTGGTCGCGGTGATTCACGTCATGCAATTGTGGATGTCGCAAGCTGGAGCTTTTATAACGCCAACACCATTTACAAACGTTACCTGAAGGGCAACAAGGTCAGCCCAGCCAAACTGTCTGATGCCCAATGGCAAGGGTTGCTGGATGTCTCGGAAAACATCGGGTCACGCTTATTAGAGCGTGTAGAAGGAAATCATTTCTTCTTTGTCGGTGAAGATGGGGCACGCGCAACAGCAAATGCCATTGAAAGGATTGAACGTAAAGTCGATGCGGTGAAATCCGAACTCACCACACACCTCGGCGTTCACATCCAGTAAAGTGTCGAGATAAAAGTAAAACACCCGCAAAAGAGTTGCTCTTTGCGGGTGTTTTTCTTTTATCAGGATTGAGTGACTGTTTTGATAAATTTAAAGGCCAATTGCGCCCCGATGATCACAAGGACCATACGTACCAGATGGAGAAGGGCAACGTAGGTGACTGACCTGTTTCTAGAATCCCGAACCAGTTGATAAGATACTTTTATCACTGGAAAGGAAATCTAATGACAAAACGCAAAACCTATTCTAACGAATTCAGAGCCTCTGCCATTGCTCGTGACCTCGGCATATCAGTCGGTCAATTTGAGATATTGTGGAAGGCTTCTTCTTTTTTCGCACAATGGGCAGGGAAACAGTGATGGCTAAAGGAGTGAGACACACTCCACTTTTTCAAAACAGGTCCACCAAGAAATCGTCTTTTTGGGTGGCGAAAGCCTTCCATTGCTTACCGGTTTTCACCCGTACATAAAGACTTTTGGTATTGTCACGTTCATATACAGTGACGTTCCCGCACGGTGACGTTTTGATAACTCGGTTCGGCATAGGCAATAAAAAACCGAACCAAGTGAACGGTCTAAATATGGTAGCGGCGGCCGGAGTCGAACCGGCACGTCCTCACGGACAAGGGATTTTGAATCCCTCACGTCTACCAATTCCATCACGCCGCCATAGCAGCCATTCACTGGTTCGGTTGCCCCTCTTTTAGTGCGTCACTTCTTTCGGTGCAAGTCTTTTTTCACCCTCTTTTTATCTTTTGACATAATTTTTTCATCTTCTTCGTCCATAACACGTTGCGAACGCCCAGAAGCACTGGTAAACAGCGGCAAATCAAACTTTTACGACAGGATCAAAAACGTGTTGCAACGATGTTATGACTGGACCATGAACCTAGCGCTTCATCGCCATGCGCTGCTGATTCTGTTTGCTGTTTCTTTTGCCGAAAGCTCCTTTTTCCCGATCCCGCCGGACATTATGCTGATCCCCATGATCCTGATGGCACGCGATCAAGCTTGGAAGATTGCAGCGGTTTGCACGGTTGCCTCTGTTTTGGGCGGGATTGCGGGTTATGGAATCGGCTACGGATTATTTGAAGCCATCGCCCAGCCCATTCTGGAATTTTACAATGCGGCTGAAAAATTCGAATCGGTCAAAGCCCTTTATAATGAACATGGGGTGTTGATCGTCTTTTCCGCAGGGTTCTCCCCCATTCCGTACAAGCTGTTCACCATCGCCAGCGGCGTAACCCAAATGGATTTAACCTCCTTTGCCTTGACCTCCCTTGTCGGGCGTGGGGCGCGCTTCTTTATTATTGCGGCGCTGTTGTGGAAGTTCGGCATCCCGATCAAAACCTTTATCGAACAGCATTTGGGGAAACTCACCTTGTTGTTTGTCGCCCTTCTGGCCGGTGGTTTTGCCCTTTTAAAATTATGGCACTAGAAACATGACCTCTCTGATCAATCGTATTTCATCCAACCCGAAGCTGCCCGGCCTGTTCCTGTTTCTGGTCTGCCTTGGCGCTCTCTCCACCGCTTACTTTGTTGAATATGTGCTCGGCATCGAACCTTGTGAGTTATGCCTTTATCAACGCATCCCCTATGCCGCCGTTGGGCTGTTCTCCCTCTTTGCCATCATTGGCAAACCTGGCAGCTTTACCCAGCAAGCCGCCCTGTTGGGATGCGGCATCGCCTTTTTGGTCGGGGCATCCTTGGCCTTTTATCACTTTGGTGTCGAAGAAAAATGGTGGTCGGCGGCCTGCGGCGGTGCGCAATCCATGGATATGAGCCTTGATGACCTGAAAGCCTCCATCATGGCAGAGCCGCTAAAACCCTGTGACAGCCGTGACTGGGTCATGTTTGGCCTATCCATCACGGTTTACAATACGGTTGCCAGCCTGTTTTTAGCCGCAATCAGCTTTACGAGCCTTGCGATCATCCGTAAACTAAAAGCCCACACAAAATAACTGAACGAGAAGACCCATGAGCAGTTCTAAAGGCCGCATGCCCGGTGATCTAAATCACGACCAGATGATTGAACGGATGATCCGCGTTGATCAGGCGGGAGAATACGGTGCTGTTCGCATTTACAAGGGCCAGCTGGCTGTCCTTGGGAAAGGCGATAAAAAAGAACTGCTTGCACATATGTTGGAGCAGGAAGAAGTTCACCTCGACACCTTTAATAAAATGGCCGCCAAACGCCGCGTGCGCCCGACCTTTTTCACCCCCATCTGGCACGCTGCCGGTTTTGCCCTTGGGGCAGGCACAGCGCTGTTGGGGGAAAAGGCCGCCATGGCCTGCACGGTTGCCGTCGAAGAAACCATCGACGGACATTACGCCGAACAGATTGAAGAACTGGGTGAGACTGAGCCGGAACTGAGCGCAACCTTTGCCAAATTCCGCGAAGAAGAACTGGAACATCGCGACATCGGTTACGAACATGGCGCGGAACAGGCCCCAGCCTACAACCTATTGAGCAAAGCAATCAAAAGCGGCTCCAAGTTTGCAATCTGGGTTTCAGAAAGATTTTAGCTAATTCTTAACGCTGGTTGAATTAGTATTCAAAAACATAAACATATACTCAGGTATAGCCACTTCCAAGGATGCGCGGATGGACTCCCTTCTTATAGCCATTGATTATCGTGACCCGGCATGGATCGCGATTGCTTTTGCCTTCGGTCTCTTATGTCGTCAGATAAAACTGCCCCCCATGGTGGGCTTTTTGATTGCCGGTTTTGTGCTGCACCTTATGGGGGCGCAAAGCGGTGAGTTTTTACGCAGCATCGCAGACCTTGGGGTGACCCTGCTGCTGTTTACCATCGGCCTGAAACTCCGTGTGAGCAGCCTGCTCACGCCCGAAATTTGGGGAACGACCACCCTCCACATGGGGACCACAGTTGTCCTCACGGCCTGCCTGTTGATGGGCCTTAGTGTCGGTGGCGTCCTGATGTTTGACGGGATGAACTTTTCAACCGCCCTGATCGTCGCCTTTGCCCTGTCTTTTTCAAGTACCGTTTTTGCCGTCAAAACTATGGAAGATCGCGGCGCAATGACCTCGCGCTACGGTCAGATAGCCATCGGTGTCTTGGTTATGCAGGATATCGCGGCGGTCCTTTTCCTCGCCTTCTCCTCCGGCAAAGTGCCGTCCCCTTATGCCTTGGGACTTCTTGCGCTCATTCCCGGGCGTCACCTGCTGTGGAAGCTTATGGAACTCAGCGGTCACAAAGAATTATTGACGGTCTTCGGGTTTGTTATGGCCCTTGGCGGCGCCGCACTTTTTGAAGCGGTCGGCATGAAAGGCGATCTGGGGGCCCTGATCTTCGGTGTTCTCCTCGCCAATCACCAAAAAGGCAGCGAGCTTGCCCATACGCTCATGGGCTTTAAGGATGTTTTCCTTGTCTGCTTCTTCCTGACCATTGGCTTGACGGGCTTGCCGACCTGGGAAACGGCGGGTGCTGCGCTTATTCTGTTGCTGCTGGTTCCGTTCAAGACTGCGCTGTTCTTCAAAATCTTCAGTTTCTTCAAGGTCCGGGCGCGCGCAAGCACGCTCGCCTCCCTCAGCCTTGCCAACTATAGTGAGTTTGGCCTGATTGTGGCCGCCATTGCCATCAGCGCGGGCTGGCTATCTAACGAATGGCTGACCGTTATTGCGCTGACCCTGTCTGCTTCCTTCATTCTGGCAGCACCGTTCAACGCTTTCAGTGACCGGATCTACAACAAATACCGCCACTATCTCAAAAAACATGAAGCAAGAACACGTCTGGCAGGGGATGAAGATATCTCCCTGAAAGGCAATCTGATCCTTGTCTTTGGCATGGGGCGTGTGGGCTGTGCGGCCTATGACCAGATTGACGCCATGGTGGATGGTCAAATCCTCGGCATCGACCAAGATGACCGCGAAGTTGCCCGACAGCTTGAAGGTGGGCGAAATGTGCTACGCGGCGATGCGACCAACCCGGAATTCTGGTCCCGCGTAGAAGGCGATAAATCAGAGATCCAGTTGATCCTGCTCGCTATGCCAAACCCGCGCGCCAACCGACTTGCCGCAGAACAATTGCGCGCGCTCGGCTATCATGGGCCAATCGTCGCCACGGCAAAATTCCAGGAAGATGTCGAAAAGCTCAAAGAAGCTGGCATCGATCGCGTTTACAATATCTATGCCGAAGCCGGTACGGGTGCGGCAAACCATATGCGCGAATTCCTCAAACCGGACGAAACACTGGAACGCCGCGCACGTTCTGCAGGGCTTTAAATACAATCAGATAAAAATACGTTACTCTTGAGCACACCTATATTCTAGATGGATTTAGCACAATGAAACTGACTGCAAAAACACTCCTTCTCGCTGCGGCCTTCACCCTGTCCGGCCTAGCCCTCAGCGCTTGTTCACCTGAAGTTGGCTCCAAAGAATGGTGCGCAGATATGAAAGAAAAGCCGAAAGGCGACTGGAGCGCAAACGAAGCAACTGACTTTGCGAAACACTGCGTCTTTTAAGAAAGCCCCTAATTCAAGACAATAAAAAACGCCTTTTTGTGCTTTGGGAGAAGCGTCAAAAAGGCGTTTTTTTTAATCGTAAGGGGACGATTAACGTCTGATGTCAGGGCTACAGGAACGTGGGCGAAATTGGGAGGTTCGCATTTATTCCGTTAAGACGAATGTGCCAGGCCAGACCCACCTGAAACGTTCGAATGGAAGAGTTTGGAAATTTTAGTCCCGATCTTCACAAATACCGTCCAAGCCGCTTCGGAACGTACTTTGTGCGCACGTGCAATCGCTGCATCGATTTGATCGCGGGTTAGCGGTTCAGATTCTAAAATCATGTATTTGCTCATGGGTCTTTCTCCAAAAAATTTGATCATTCAAGCCCGATGCATATGAATGTATTTCTTTTCCTGAAAAATGATAATATAGTGTTTTAGCACATCACTTGTGAATTTATGGAAAAGGTCATACCAATTGAGCATTGAAAGCCAGATGTCCATCTTCGCTCAGGTGGTAAAATACGGCAGCCTTTCCGCCGCTGCGCGTCATATGCACCTGACCCCTTCCGCCATTAGTAAACAGCTGGGTGCCTTAGAAGACCGCTTGGGTGTCCGCCTGCTCAATCGCACCACCCGTCGGCTTAATCTAACCGAAGCTGGCGCGCGCTATCTGCAACATAGTCAACGCATCCTGCGCGAAATTGAAGATGCGGAAACCGAAGTCGGCGGGATGCGTGACAAGCCCCGCGGCCTGTTGAAAGTCAACGCCCCTGTTGTGATGGGCGCACGCCAGATATCGCCGCTGCTGGTCGAGTTTCAGGAACGCTACCCCGAAATTCAGGTGGAGATGAACGTCTCCGATCGACGGGTGGACTTGCTAGAAACCGGCGAAGACGTGGCTTTGCGCATTGGGGAAGAACTCTACGATTCCTCCATGATCGCGCGCAAAATCTGCAAATTGCGCCGGATCGTCTATGCCTCGCCCCATTATCTGGAAAAATATGGCGAACCCAAACACCCTGACGATCTGAACGCCCACAACTGCATCACCTACAACGAACCTGCCTACTTAAACGACTGGCCGTTCAATAACTGCCCCGGCCCAAAATTCATCCGCGCCACCGGCAGTTTTATCAGCAACAACGGGGAAGCCCATCATTATGCGGCCCTACAAGGTCTGGGGATTGCGCGTCTTGCGACCTTGCTGTGCGGGGAAAAAATCAAATCCGGCGAACTGGTGGAAATTCTGCGCGATTATGAGCCCCCGTCACGGGTTTACTTCTGGGCGATTTATCCGCAAAATCGCTATCTGCCGCCAAAGGTGCGCGTCTTCATCGACTATCTTTTGGAAAAACTCAGCCCCACCCCACCTTGGGATCAATACGACTCATGACCTTGGATATCCTCCCCGCCCCCTCGCCAAATTTTAACAACCGCCCAGACGGGTGTGCCATCGACATGTTGGTCCTGCACTATACCGGCATGCAATCAGGGCCGGAAGCTTTGGACCGTATGTGCGATGAAGCTGCTCAGGTCAGCGCCCATTATATGGTGGAGGAAGATGGCACCATCTTTCAACTGGTTGCAGAGGAAAAACGCGCATGGCATGGCGGTGTCAGCCATTGGCGCGGAGACAGCAACATCAACGATCGTTCCATCGGCATTGAAATTGTGAACCCCGGTCACGAATGGGGGTATCGCCCCTTCCCCGATGCTCAGATCAACCGTGTGGTGCAGCTCTGTCAGGCCATCCTGTCACGCCATCCGCATATCCCGCCGCGAAACGTCATTGGACATAGCGATATAGCGCCTGCGCGCAAACAAGACCCCGGCGAGTTGTTTCCGTGGCAACATCTGGCTGCGCACGGGATCGGGCTTTGGCCCACCGACCTGTCAACCGCCACAAACGAAGGCGAGATAGATCGACTGCTCAGCGACTTTGGATATGACCCGCAGGAGCCTCAAGCAAGCCTAATCGCCTTTTATCGTCATTTCCAACCCGATGCCCTCCAGACCCCGGACCTTGAAAAATCACGTGCGATCCTGCGCGCATTACTTGACCTTGCGACAAAATAGCCGTAAGGGAAAGCGGTCAGGTGGTTGGATGATCGCTCTATGTCTGGTAACGGGCATAGGGAGGAAAGTCCGGGCTTCATGGATATACGGTGCCGGATAACGTCCGGCGAGGGTGACCTTAGGGAAAGTGCCACAGAAAGCAAACCGCCACGCAAGCTTCGGCGTAACACGTGGTAAGGATGAAAGGGTGCGGTAAGAGCGCACCGCCCGTCTAGCAATAGAAGGGGCACGGTAAACCCCACCGGAAGCAAGACCGAATAGGGATGGACGGCGGATTAAACGGGCCGCAGGTGCATATTCACACCACGCATCCGGGTGTGTCGCGTGAGGCGTCTGGTAACAGGCGTCCCAGACGAATGATCATCTATGCTGTGTAAACAGCGGGACAGAACCCGGCTTATAGACCACCTGACTTTACTTTTCTGTTGTTCAATCAGCCTGTCGCAAGCCAGATCCCAACGCCCACCATCAAGGTGCCGGCGACACGGTTCATGGCTTTGACGTTGCCGCTTTTCTCTAAAAAGTGCCGCATGGATCGACCGCCGCCTGCGTAAAGGCACAGGCATAAAAACTCGATGGTCAACAACACCACGATCAGGGCAATTAACTGTTGAGCCAACGGTTTGCTGGTATCCAGAAACGGCGGCAAGAGCGTCACAAAAAAGGCCCAGCCTTTCGGGTTGGCAATGGCGGTCACAAACCCTTGCAAGGCAAGTCCTGTACGCGACACTTCTTTGGACTGCGTGTTATCCAACGAAATTGCCATCCGCCCGCGTGAGCGCCACATCTGGATGCCCAACCAGCATAAATACGCCCCGCCCACCCATTTAAACGCGGTGAAAAAGTTCGGGAATTCCAGCATAATGGTCGCAACCCCGATAGCAGCGCAAACAGCAACCAGCCCGACGCCGATCAGCTCCCCCCACATCATCCAGAAGGTTTTGCGAATGCCGATGGTAAGTCCCAACGTCAAAGAAAGGGTCATGCACATGCCCGGCGTAATCGAGATCAAAAATGCCGTGGGTAAAAACAGGGCCAACAGGGCAAAATCAACCATAGCACTCCCTTTCAAATAAAATAGGCTGGATATGCGTCATATCTTGAATGGTTAAAAAGAACAAACGGAAAATTGTACCCTGACAAATCCACTCTACCCCCCGCCAGCCTTCTATGTTAGGCGTAACAAAAAGATAAATAAGGGATAGATAGGGAAATGTTCGAGATTGTTTTATTGTCCGTTGCCTCGCTCGCTGCCGGGGCGTTAAACGCGATTGCCGGGGGTGGCAGTTTTTTAACCTTCCCCGCCCTCGTCTATACCGGCATGGCCCCGATCCCTGCCAACGCCACCAGCGCGGTTGCCGTCTTTCCCGCCTACCTCAGTGGCACGCTCGGCTTTATCAAAGAGCTCAAAAGCTTTGGCCTCAAGCCCTTACTCATGTTGACCCTGCTGTCCATCCTTGGCGGTGTCCTGGGGGCGGGCCTGCTGCTCGTCACCCCCAGCGAGGTCTTTAGCATCATTGTGCCGTACCTGCTATTGTTCGCAACCGCGCTCTTTGCCTTTGGGGACCGTTTGACCCTCTACATCGCGCAAAAAGGTAAGGAGATCAAATCCAACAATCCATGGCTGACGTTGCTGACCTGTACCTATGGCGGCTATTTTAACGGCGGTTTGGGGATTGTCCTGCTCGCGCTTTTCTCTCTGCTTGGGTTTCGCGACCTCAACCTGATGAACGGGCTTAAAAACCTGCTGTCCTTTATCTTATCGCTGGCCTCCATCCTCACTTTCGCCCTTGCAGACATGATTGACTGGCAATGGGCGGGGGTCATGATGGTGTCCGCCACCATCGGCGGCTACCTTGGCGCGTTACTTGCGCGACGCTTGCCCAAGGACTGGGTGCGCAAGTTCATCATCCTGATCGGGCTTGTCATGTCTGTCGCCTTTTTCCTGAATTAGATAATGAAGTTCAGCCCATTTCCTGATATGCTCTCAAAAATGGATAAGGAGAGAGATTATGCACACTCAGTCCCCATTTTTATCAGCCATTCATAGCCACTGTCGTAAATGCACCTGCGGGTTTGAAAAATGCAGCACACCCTGCCATTTTATCGAACATATGCTGGAAATTTTGATCATGAACACGCCGGATCAGCATAAAGACCAGATTTACCGGTCCATCACCACACGCTAAGTCGCTTTCAGAAAGTTATCTTTTTTCTTTGGCTTGTGCCTCATGCAACAGGTCAGCCTGCGCATAGGGTTCACAGAGTTTCCAGATCTTTGTCATCTCAGCTTCGGCAAGGTCCATCTGCTTGACCATCCCCTGTAACTTGCGCCCCAGCTGATTGCGCCCGCGCCCGAAGTCGCCATCGGCCTGCCTCGCAAACTCTGCTGACAAAGCCTCAAAAAAAACGGCGACGCGATCATAACGCATCCGCCCGATTATGAGGGCCAGTTCAAACAACTCGCCCTCATAATAAGGCACTTCGGTTTCGTGTAAACGCTCAGCCATTCTCTTTTCTTTCCTCTTTAAAATGTCGGCGGCGTACAAGCTGTCACCAGCTCACAGACCTCTTTGCCGGTATTACGAAAGCGATGTTCCAGCGAGCTATCGAAATAATAAGCCTCACCCGCACGTAAAATCTTTTTCTTGCCCGCGACCGTCACTTCCAGCTCTCCACGCAAGATGACACCGCATTCTTCGCCCTCATGGGTCAGCATCACGCGACCGGAATCGGCGCCCGGCTGATAGCTTTCGTGCAGCATCTGGATATTGCGATTGGGGATCCCTGCGCCAACCAGCTTGTAAGACACCCCTTCCTTACCGATTTCCACCAGTTCTTCTTTTCTAAAAAAGTAACTTTCGCGTTTTTCCAGATCAAAGCTGAAAAACTCGGACAATTCCATGGGAATCCCGTCCAAAATCCGTTTCAACGCGCCCACAGACGGGTTTGATCCTCCCGATTCAATCAAGGACAAGGACGAATGCGCCACCCCCGCTTTTGTCGCCAAGGCGCGTTGCGACAAACCATATTGTTTGCGCACGGTTTTTAGCCGTAATCCCACATCCAGATCGTCCATAAAACGGCCCTTTGTTCAAATGTTCAATATTCTGGACAGTCTATCTTAAATTTTCCTTAATTTCAAATACTTAACAATATGAAGAAACAGACTTGTTGGTAAATCACAAACAAACGACACTGGAGTCAGATTTTTTATGAGGATAAATCATGACAGCACGTCCAAACAATCTCGACAGCTATTGGATGCCCTTTACCGCCAATAAGCAGTTTAAAAAAGACCCCCGCATGCTGGTTTCTGCCGATGGCATGTATTACACAAGTGATGATGGTCGCCAGATCATGGATACCTCAGCGGGTCTGTGGTGTGTCAATGCTGGACACAACCGCCCGAAAATCCGCGAAGCCGTACAGGCGCAAGTCGCGGAACTGGATTATTGCCCGTCTTTCCAATTCGGGCACCCCAAAGCGTTTGAACTTGCCAACCAAGTTGCCGAGCTGTTCCCCGATGGGATGAACCATGTGTTCTTTACCAACTCCGGTTCTGAATCGGTGGACACCGCCCTTAAGATCGCACTTGCCTATCACCGCACCAACGGGCAAGGCACCCGCACCCGCCTGATCGGGCGTGAACGCGGCTATCACGGCACCGGCTTTGGCGGCATTACGGTCGGCGGTCTGGTCAAAAACCGCATGTATTTCGGCAGTCTGCTAACAGGCGCGGATCATATGCCGCACACCCACGACTTGGCTAAAAACGCTTTCACCAAAGGCTGCCCGGAACATGGCGCAGAGCTTGCGGACGAGCTGGAAAATATCGTTGCCCTGCATGACGCCAGCAACATCGCCGCTGTGATCGTGGAGCCTATGGCAGGTTCAACAGGTGTTCTCATGCCCCCCAAAGGCTACCTCCAACGCCTGCGCGAGATTTGTACCAAACACGGTATCCTGTTGATCTTTGATGAGGTCATCACCGCCTTTGGGCGTTTGGGCACCGCAACGGCATCTGACTATTTTGGTGTAAAACCCGATATTATCACCTGCGCCAAAGGCCTGACCAACGGCGTTGTCCCTATGGGGGCCGTGGTGGTTGCTGATTACATTTATGACACCATGATGGAAAAGGCCGACAGCCCGATTGAGCTGTTTCACGGCTATACCTATTCCGGTCACCCCATCGCCTCAGCTGCTGGCCTTGCCACCCTTGAAACCTACCGCGAAGAAGGCTTGTTCCAGCGCGCCCATGATCTTGCGCCCTATTGGGAAGAGTCTTTGCATCAATTGAAAGACTGCAAGAACGTCATCGATATTCGCAATATCGGTCTTGTCGGCGCAATTGAACTCGAAGCCAAAGGCGGCACACGCGGTTTTAATGCGATGGTGGAAGCCTACAAACAAGGCCTGATGATCCGCATCACCGGGGATATTATCGCCATGTCCCCGCCGTTGATTATCGAAAAGAAAGAAATCGACCAGATTATGGAAACAATGCGCAGCGTCCTCGCCGCAATCGACTAAAAGGAAAAGACTTCAATGATCGGACATTTTATCAACGGTGACACTGTTACCCCGACGAATGGCAAAACCGCAGATGTGTTTAACCCGACCACAGGTCAGGTCAGCACCCAAGTCTGCCTTGCCAACGAGGACGACCTCAACAACACCGTTGCGGCTGCAAAAGCCGCCTTCCCGGAGTGGGCCAACACCCCGCCGCTGCGCCGCGCACGCATCCTGTTTAAGTTTAAAATGATGCTGGAAGACCGCATCGACGAGCTGGCGGAAATCATCTCCAACGAACATGGCAAAGTCTTTAGCGATGCCAAGGGTGAAGTCACCCGCGGTATGGAAGTTGTAGAATTTGCCTGCGGTATTCCGCACCTGTTGAAAGGCGATTTCACCGAAAATGTCGGCACAAACGTGGACAGCCATTCTATGCGCCAAGCCTTGGGTGTGGTCGCGGGCATCACGCCGTTTAACTTCCCCGCCATGGTGCCCATGTGGATGTTCCCCGTGGCGCTCGCCTGCGGCAACACGTTTGTTTTAAAACCAAGTGAGCGCGACCCATCTGCAGCACTTTGGATCGCAAACGCCTTGAAAGAGTGTGGCCTGCCCGCAGGTGTCTTCAACGTCTTGAACGGCGATAAGGATGCAGTCAACGGCTTGTTGGCACATCCTGATATTGCCGCCATCAGCTTTGTAGGTTCCACCCCGATTGCGGAACATATCTACACAACCGGTGCCGCCAATGGCAAACGCGTACAAGCCTTGGGCGGCGCGAAAAACCATCTGGTTGTTATGCCTGACGCGGATCTGGATCAAGTGTGTGACGCCTTGATGGGCGCGGCCTACGGGTCAGCGGGCGAGCGTTGCATGGCCATTTCCGTTGCCGTCTGTGTGGGTGATGAAGTTGCCGATCGTTTGAACGAAAAACTAAAGGCCGAGCTGCAAAAGCTCACCGTTGGCCCCAGCCTTGACCCTGCTTCTGAAATGGGGCCGCTGGTCACAAAAGACCACCTGAATAAAGTCAAAGGCTATGTGGACATCGGTGTTGAAGAAGGTGCCGACCTGCTGGTTGATGGTCGTGACTTTAAAGTCGCAGGCTATGAAGACGGCTTCTTTATGGGCGGGTGCCTGTTTGATCGTGTCACCCCAGACATGCGCATCTACAAAGAAGAAATTTTTGGCCCGGTCCTGAGCGTCGTGCGCGCCCAAAGCTTTGATGAGGCCCTTGATCTTATCAATGCGCACGAATTTGCCAACGGCACCTCCATCTTTACTAATGATGGCGATGCGGCGCGCACCTTTACCAGCCGTATCCAGGTCGGGATGGTCGGCGTCAACGTTCCGATTCCCGTCCCGATGGCGTTCCACAGCTTCGGGGGCTGGAAACGGTCCCTGTTTGGCGATCATAGCGTCCACGGGGAAGAAGGCGTGCGTTTCTATACAAAACTAAAAACCGTCACAACCCGCTGGCCCACAGGCATCCGGGCGGGCGCGGATTTCATCATGCCTACCATGAAGTAAAAAGACACTATTTCTCCAGAAAAACAGCCGCATACACGTCTATGCGGCTGTTTTATTTTCTGACGGCACTATTGTAACTTTAGATTGATAATCCCATATAATCTCTTTGTAGGACCACGTGCCTTTAAAGTGTTTGCATACAAAACTTTTTCCTTAGGGATTGACCTTTATCGAATTTTTAATATTCTCGCGCTAAGATTGCTCATTGGAGAAAAAGATTTCATGATTAAGCAATTAACACGCATCTTTAGCATCGTCGCCCTAATGGTAAGTTTTGCCAACGCGACTCATGCCTCCGATGTGGCGAAAATATATACGTCTTTTTTCTCCAATGTTGTGTCAGAAAATCAGGATCGCCCCGGCTTTGGGTATGAGCTGGTCGCGGAGACCTTCAAACTTGCCGGGAAGGACTTTGAAATTATTCCGCTTCCTTGGGCACGGGCTCAATATCTGGTCAAAAACACACCCGAAGCGCTGATCTTTCCCCTGTCATGGACGCCGACCCGCAATGCCCACTATGACTGGAGCCTGCGGATTTTCAGCAACCACACACATTTCATCGGGTTTAATAAAACCAAACTGACAGCCGATAGCGCCCACCAAAAACGCATTGGCGTCCAGCTTAAATCCGGTTGGGACAACTGGTTGACCGAACAAGGTTATCAGGATGTCTACCGTGTCCCCGGTGATGGCAAGGAATTGATCAAGCTATTGCGAAATGACCGCATTGATGCATGGTATACTGACACCATTATCGGTGACTATGTGATCGGTCATCTCGACCAAAAAAACTTCACCTACAGTGATCCGATCCAGACCTTCCAAACCTATCTGGCGACCAACCGTGACGTGCCTTACCCCCATGTCGCCGCCCTTAAAACCGCTTTCAAACAATTAAAAGACAGTGGTCGGCTGGACGAAATCTTCAAAAAATACAATATCTCAGACCTGAATAAGTAATGAATGTACTGCACACCTCTGATTGGCACCTGGGGCGCATGCTCTATGGGAAAAAGAGATACAATGAATTTGCAGCCTTTCTCGACTGGCTGATCACCACAATCAAAGATCAGCGGATTGACTGCCTGATCGTTGCCGGTGATATTTTTGACACCACAACCCCCAGCAATCGGGCGCAATCTCTCTACTATCAATTTCTCTGTGACATGGCGAAGACCGAGTGCCGCCACGTGGTGATCGTTGCGGGCAATCACGACTCGCCCTCCTTCCTTGATGCGCCGAAGGCACTGTTAAAGGCGCTCAATGTCCATGTGGTCGGGCAACGCAGCGACCATATGAGCGACGATATCCTTGTCCTGCGCGATGCCAATGCACAGCCAGAAGCCATTCTATGCGCCGTGCCTTATCTGCGTGATCGCGACTTACGTAAAGTCGAAGCCGGCGAAACCCTAAAGGATAAAGAACAAAAGCTCCTGACCGGCATAAAACAGCATTACCACGAAATCGCACAAACAGCTGCGCGCCTGCGCACGGACCTTAAGGCCGATATTCCCCTCATTGCGACAGGTCATCTGTTTGCCGCAGGCGGTCGCTTGGAAGAAGGGGACGGCGTGCGTGACCTCTATGTCGGCAGCCTTGGGCATGTGGGCGTCGATGTGTTTGCGGACCTGTTTGATTATGTCGCCCTTGGCCATCTGCATGTCCCCCAAGTGGTCGGCGGATGCGATATCGTGCGCTACAGCGGCTCCCCCCTACCTATGGGATTTGGGGAGGCGAAACAGCAAAAGAGTGTCTGTAAAGTGACCTTTGATGCGACAACAGCTGAGGTGCAGACCCTGGATATTCCCCTCTTTCAAAAGCTGGTCAAGCTGCAAGGCGACCTTACGGACCTGCGCGATCAACTCACCCGCCTTGTCCATCAAAAAGAAAGCGTCTGGGTAGAGCTTGTTTATACAGGCAAGGAAATTGCGCCCCACTTGCGCGATGACATGGAACAGATAATTGAAGACAGCCCCGTCGAGATTCTTCGTCTGCAAAACAAACAGATCGTGGACCGTATATTAAGCCAGTCCGACCAAAGCGAGAGCCTTGAAGACCTAAGCGTCCACGATGTGTTTGAACGCTGCCTGAGCACGGGGGACCATCCTGAGGCGCAACAGGACGACTTGCGCCACGCCTACAACGAGATTTTAAAAACCCTTTACGAAGACGACACCCGCGCCGAATAGCGAGACCTTTTATGAAAATCCTGAATGTCCGGTTTAAAAACTTAAACTCCCTTGTGGGGGAATGGTCCATCGACTTCACCGATCCGGCATTCACCACCGAAGGCATTTTTGCCATTACAGGCCCAACCGGGGCGGGCAAAAGCACCATTCTGGATGCCATCTGTCTCGCCCTGTTCGGGCAGACCCCGCGTCTGGGTAAAATCAGTCAGGGCAGCAACGAGATCATGTCGCGCCAGACCGGCATCTGCTTTTCAGAAGTCACCTTTGAAAGCCAGTCCGGCACCTACCGCAGCCATTGGAGCCAGCATCGCTCCCGCGAAAAGGCAGATGGCAACCTGCAATCGCCCAAGCACGAACTGTCGGACGCCGCCAGCGGCAACATCCTGTCCAATAAAGTCTCCCAAGTCCCTTCCCTCATCGAAGACGTTACGGGCATGGACTTTTCCCGCTTCACCCGATCAATCTTGCTGGCTCAAGGGGAGTTTGCCAAATTCCTGACCTCCAGCGCCGATCAACGCGCCCCGATCCTCGAACAGATTACCGGCACGGAAGTTTACAGCCAAATTTCCATCCTCGTCCACGAACGCAACCGCGAGGAAAATGACAAGCTCCAGCAGCTTAAACAAGCCGTCGATCACGTCACCTTGCTCAGTGAGGAAGACCTCACCACAATCACAGAAGACCTTGAGCGCGCAACAGAACAATTGGATGCGCGCAAAGACGCAAACGCCCATCTCACCAAGACCTTACACTGGCGTCACTCCATTGATAAACTGACAGCCGAGCTTAAAAGCTTGGAAGACGCACAGGTGCAACTCGCCAACGACACCACCGCCTTTGCCCCAAAACTCAACGCCCTTCTTGAAGCACAAAAAGCCGCCAGCCTCGACAGCCTGTTTGCCACACTCCAGACCAAACGCGCCGACCAAACGGCTGACCAAGCCCAACGCACGCGTGAGGAAGAAAAGCTGCCCCAATTGATCAAAACGGGCGAGGACAGCAAGGTCCGATTTGATCAAGCGGTTGAGGCCTTCAACACAGCCCGACAGCAACAAGCAAACGCCCAAAACCTCCTCAAAGCGGTGCGGCAACTGGACCACCAGCTCCAGACGGTAAAAGACAACTTGGCGAGCGCCCAAAGCCAGATTGATAAAGAGGAAACAGCCCTAAAAAACCTACAGGCCCAACATCTGCAAAACCACACAGACACAACCCGCCTCAGCCAACAGCGCACCGAAAGTGATGAATATTTGCGCACGCATGCGGCAGATGAAAGTCTGATCGCCGATCTTGCGGGTATTGAAGCCCAATTAAGCGCCCTGCAAGATCAACAAAAGGCGCTCACTCTCGCTGTGCAAAAACGCGACCATGCCCACAAAGCAGTGGAGGAGGCCGCTGAAAAAGTGGCGCAAGGAAGCGCCGCCTTAACCGCCCTTCACACAGCGTTTGAAAGCGCAACAACCCAAAAAGCCACGGCCCAAAGCCAGCTCGACACGCTTTTGGCAGGACGCCTCCTGCGGGAATATCAGACGGAGAAAGACACGCTCGTGCGCGAACTGGGCTTTAAACAGCAGATCGCCACCCTTGAGGCCCAGCGCCAACATCTGGAAGACGGCAAAGCCTGTCCACTTTGTGGGGCAACCGATCACCCCTTCGCCCAAGGCAACGTCCCCACACCGGATGAAACAGAGCTCCAGATCACCGAGATCACCCGCCTGATCGAGCAAATCGAACACGCACAACAGAACCTGCAAGACGCAGACAAAGCCGTCACCCAAGCGCGGGAAAAACACCTCGCCCAAGAACATCACAATGATCGTCTGCACCTTGAACAAACAACTGCCCAAACCACCCTCAGCGATGCGGAAAACCAAATGGCTGAGGCCAAAGCCAGCCTTGCCAAAAGTCTGGAAACCGTGCAGGCCCGTTTACACCCCTTAGGCATTGATCAGATCGATAGCACAAATACCCAAGACCTGCTCGCCCAACTGCGCCACCGCCGCGATCTCTGGCACAACGCTGCGACCCAAAAAACCACGTTTGAAAAAGAGGCCGACCGGCTGGAGACACAAAAGCGCCATCTGGAACAGAATATTCAAGACCAGACCAAACGCCTTACCCAACAACATGCCGACTTGGAGACCTTGCGCCACCGCCTCACCACCCAGCAGGCCGAGCGTCAAAACCTGTTTGGCGACAAAGACCCCGATCAGGAAGAAAAGCGCCTGAACGACCACGTTGCACAGGCTGAACAGCACAGAGAACAGGGCGAAACTCACTACCGCACCTGCCAGCAAACCTACACCACGGCGAAAGAAAAAATCGACGATCTCAAGGCCCGTCTGACAGAACGCGCGGATCAATTACATGGCTTGGAACATGAGTTTATCACCCAACTCAACGCCTTGGGCTTTGAGGATGAGGCAAGCTTCAATACCGCGCGCCTGCCTGCCGTTGAGCGCGACCACCTCCAACAACAGGCCACGGAACTGGAAAACCGCCGCCTCAACCTCACCGCCCGACAGGCAGAAAAAACCGAGGCATTGCGCGAGCTTCGCACCCAACACCAAAATGACCAGCCCCTAGCAGACTTGCAACACGCCCTTTCTGAGGGCGAAGCCCGCCTTGGGGAACTGCAAAGCCAAGTCGCCAGCTTGCGCCACCGCTTGGACGAGAATGAACGCGCCAAAGAGCTGATCAAAGACCGCCAAAGCGCCATCGTTGCTCAACAAAAAGAATGTGTAAAATGGAACAGCCTGCATCAGCTGATTGGCTCGTCAGACGGTAAAAAATTCCGCAACTTCGCCCAAGGCCTGACCTTTGAAGTGATGATCAAACACGCCAACCAGCAACTCAGCAAAATGTCGGATCGCTACCTCTTGCTGCGTGACACCACCCAACCGCTGGACCTCAATGTCATGGACAACTATCAAGGCGGTGACGTGCGCTCGACCAAAAACCTCTCCGGTGGGGAAAGCTTTATCGTCAGCCTCGCGCTTGCCTTGGGACTGGCCCAAATGGCAAGCCACAACGTGCGCGTCGACTCCCTCTTCCTCGACGAAGGCTTCGGCACATTAGACGAAGACGCCCTTGAAACCGCGCTTGAAACCCTCTCCAGCCTGCAACAAGACGGCAAACTCATCGGCGTCATCTCCCACGTCCAAGCCCTAAAAGACCGCATCCCCACCCAAATCCACGTCACCCCCACCCACAACGGCCGCAGCCGCTTAAATGTGCCGGGGGTTGGGGGGGGGGGGGGGGGTGAAAAGTGAAAAAGATTTTTTAAAAATCTAATACCCACAGGTAAGGTTTTTGCGAAAGGCTTTTCCTATTCTGCTAACTAAGATTCAAAGCCTTCCATAATCCTCTATGAAGCATAATATCTTCGTTAATTGAAAATGTAGAATTCTGGTTTCTGAACTTGTAACTATATCTTGTTTCCCTTCCAACCCTTTGAATATTTCCAATTGCGCATGATGAAAATAGAGCGTCGAGAATACTTGCCAGAACATCAGGATCGTCTGATATTTCTTCTTCAATAAAATTAATAAAGTCTCTCGTTTTGAGTTCTCTTGACCGAGTTTTGCCGAAATAACTAAAAACCTGTTCGATAATCTTATCAGAGATTATACCTACTAAACTATCTTTAATCTCTGGCAGAAAATACTCACTTGAGTAGTGCTTAACGCCCTCCTTGACATCATTCTCACTCAACGTTCTTGAATTATAAAAATTTTGCATACTTTTCATAAGCTGCAAAAAGTCTCTTGGAGTATGTCTCGTGTGATTGAGAAGATGTTTAATTGTTTCGGTATGATTGATGCGCTTGGGAAAAAAACTATCAAATATGTCAATGTTTTTGTCGATATATAAATGAGCTCTGGCATTTGCTAATTTGACTAACTCATTTTCAGCTAGATTCTCCTCCCCCCTATACCAATCAAGTTTTACACTAGTGTCTTGTCTAATTTTATTCTTATTTGTGTTGTTGGCTTTCTCAAACACATCAGTGCGGCACAAAATAATAATTTTAATTTTTTGTCTATTTTTGGCGAAGTGCATATTGAGCCGTCTTGCTTGGAAAATCAAAGACCCTATAGCCTTGTATTGCATTTCTTTACCTGTAAGGATGTCATCCAAACCATCAATTACGACAATGTGCTGCGAACCAAAGTTAACCGACAGAATTGCTTTTAACAGATGATCTTCAAGCATTGGCATTCGTCCAATTGCATCCGGTAAATTACCTTCTTCAGTGATTTTAAGGGTTTTTAAAATGTCTAAAGAAAACGTTCTTTTTGAAGAGTGCTCTATGATTCTCCGAATATTCGCATCTGGCAGAAGTCCTACAGACCTCAGAGTACCAAAGGTCTCAGAGAAATCGGCGCCTTGTGCCATGCTCTCATCTTGCTGTATGGAATCCATTACCGATATTAAAAGAAGCCAAGCCCAAGCAGACGGATAAGTTGCCTCAGAGCTTTCTTTCGAAGGACTAAGCTTATCAAATGTTTTAAAAGGAAAGTCTTCTAGGTTAATTCTTTTTACAAAAAATTCAGGATCATGAGCTGCCTCATTTTCAAGCTTCTCACCAAGAATGGATTTTCCTGCACCTTTATTGCCTAGAAACAAAAAATCAGGCTTAAACCTAGCATGGGATAGTGCATTTTTATGATCATAATACCCTTCATTGATCAACCTTGGTTGATACAAAGCTTCATTAGAAGCATCAGCATATCCAAATTCAATTTTTTTAAACAAATGACTACATCCTAAAAAGATAAAACAACATTTTTTCAACTTTTGCACGTCAACTTTACACAACCAAAAAGATATAAATCAAGCCCCATTCGACAAAACTTAGATACTTACTATGTCAAAAACTAACAAACCATGATTCAAGAGAATCCTTATAAAACAAAGTATTACACACCCATAAGATCGGATTCCTATAGGCAGAACACTAATAAATCGCGAGTTTGTTTTTTACTAAGAATCCTGTAATAGGTCATTGAAATTAAAAGAGAACATTTCAAAACAGGTTTAATTGTTTTCTTTAATAACTGTATATGATTTAATCATTTTCAGACCGACAAAATGCGGACAAAGGGAGCGGCACCTCTCTTAACGCGCCTTAAACACTTAAGGTGAACTTTGCGTTAGGAGAAAACATGCCTAGAACAATCCCACTATCTAAGGGCAACCACATTACAGGTTTCCATCCCATTCGCCCTGGCCATGGGATGGTGGCTTTTGAAAGTAAACTTGAGTGTGATTTTCTCTCTTGGATCACTAAATTTGGAGGCAACCCTACGGTTACCTCCCAACCACTCACAACAAAGTATTTAGATCATAACAATATCTGGAGAAAATATACTCCTGATTTTCTGATAACATATCCAACTTTAATTCCAGTCCAGTTACAAAAATGGAATTTCAGTACCAACACTATCATCGAAATTAAGTATTCTGCTGAAGCTGAAAAAAAGTCAGCAACGATCCAAAGAAAACTAAATGCCGTTCGTAAAATAGGCTACCGCACAGTTCTCCTTACAGAAATTGACATTACAGGAGAGCCCTATGAATAACTCAAAAACTCTTGACCCTTCAGTACATGAAGAAGCGAAACGCCGTTTTGATATCCTGAAAAAATATCGAAATCGAACACATTTCTCATTGGAAGAAATCACCTTACTTTCAAAAAAGTTAAAATTATCACAATCTCAAACAAGGAAGATTCTTCGTCGCTTCCTTGAAAGCGGGGGACTAAACTCCCTATTTCCCAGAAAGCCTGGACCGAGAGTTGGGACAAGAAAACTAATGCCAGCTTGCGAAGAAATCATTCGTGAGAAAATTTACAAATTTTATGCTTCACTATCTCAACCTAGTATCTTGAGGTTAAACGAAGAAATTACTGCTGAATGCAAAAAGAATTTTGTCCCAATTCCAAACATCAATACTGTAAGGGCAAGATTAAAAGATGCTGACGCCGAACTCATCGCAAAAAAAAGATATGGAATTGCCAAAGGGCATAGTCGACGAGGTACTGCCTTTAAAAGACACGTAGTTCAAAAACCTCTTCAAGAAGTTCAAATAGACCATACCCCTGTAGACATAATACTTCTCAGCGAAGACAAGAAAACAACATTAGGTCGGCCATATTTGACGATTGTAGAAGATGTCTACAGTCGTATGGTTCTAGGGTATTACCTTTCAATGCGCCCCCCAAGTTCATTATCAGTTGCTCTTGCTCTTCTTAATGCAATTTGGCCGAAAAACGATCTCTTAGACGAAGTCAATATTCCTAGTGAATGGTGTTGTTATGGAGTTCCCTATAGCGTCCATATTGATAATGCAAAAGAATTTCGATCTATTGCTTTGCGAAAGGGATGTGAAGAATTTGGTATAACCCTAAAATACCGTCCTGTAAAAAAATCTTGGTTTGGAGGTCATGTTGAACGCCTCTTAGGAACTATCAATAGTCAAGTTCATCAACTACCAGGTACAACAAAATCTAATCCGCTTGATAGAGGTGAGTACGAAAGTGCTGAGCATGCAAAATTCAATTTCAAAGAATTTGAAAGATGGTTAATCCTTCAAATCCAAAAATACCACCACTCCGACCACCAAGGCTTGGGGAGAATTCCACCAATCTCAATGTGGAAAATGGCTTGTGACAAAGGGTTTTCTCCTGAAACGGTTGGAGATAAAAAACATCTTTACCTAACATTTTTGCCGCTTGAAACGAGAACAGTTTCTCGTGAGGGTATTCGGCTATTCAACATACGTTACGTAAACACAGAGATTGAACGATATGCAAATTATCTTGGGAAAAAAGTCATTGTGAAATATGACCCAAGAAACCTTGCAAAGGTATGGGTCTACTTTCCAAACAATAATATCTACGAGTTTCATTATAGAAACCCAGGAAACCCTAACATCTCAAGGTGGGAACTAGAAGCAATCAGCAAAAAACTAATTGCTGAGGGGAGAGCACGGGTCTCTGAAGAAGCCCTGTTTCAAATTCATAAGCAGCAACGCGAAATAGAAAGAAGCGTTGCGTCCCAATCCAGTCAAATTGAGTCAGAACCAGAAAACGTAAATGAAGACCCCTTACGTAATTATTCTCCTAAGACTCTGGATACGGAGTAAGTGACATGACTGAAGATGCAACAAATTATAGTCATTTGAGTGAATTAGCACTTGAATACATTCATCGCAGTGACGACGAACGTAAAAGGTTCATATGCCAAGACAAATGGATAGCATTACCATTTGCAGAACAAGCAATTAAGCGCATTGAAGAGCTCCTTTTTTTTCCGAAGAACAAAAGAATGACATGTTTATTAATTCATGGAGAAAGTTCAATGGGAAAATCGCATATTTTGGATAGGGTTCGAAAGAAATACTCTGCAGGCATCCAACGAAGAGATGGAGGAGACAGCCACCCTATTCTGGCTCTTCAACTAGTTGCAACTCCTGATGAAAAACGTGTTATGTCAGCAATCACACGCAGCCTAAAAGCACCTACGCGAAATAGGGAAACAATTGAAAGCCTTGAACGGGTTATTAGTAATGTTTTTGCACGTATCAAGCCAGCAGCACTTTTCCTCGATGAATTTAACAACATTGATGCATGCTCACGCCAAGATCAGAAAAAAATACTCAATTTCTTCAAATATCTATCAAACGAATACCGGATGCCCGTTATAGCTTTTGGCACCTCTCTTTCAGTTTCAATCATAGGATATGATCCACAAATAAGTCGCCGCTTCGAAACCTTTTTATTGCCGACCTGGTCATTAAATGAAGAGTT
Organism: Terasakiella pusilla DSM 6293; assembly: GCF_000688235.1. Classification (GTDB taxonomy): domain Bacteria; phylum Pseudomonadota; class Alphaproteobacteria; order Rhodospirillales; family Terasakiellaceae; genus Terasakiella; species Terasakiella pusilla. The sequence goes on from NZ_JHYO01000008.1 coordinate 60,793, forward strand.
TATAGACTTCGTAGCAAGCTTAGTTGCAACATATCCACTAAGAAAAAAAAGCCACGTCATCGAACCCAGATTATGTAGAGAAATTCTAGAAGTTTGCGATGGTGTAACAGGAGAAGTTGAAAAATTACTGCGCAGAGCAGCTTTAAAAGCTGTTGGGGGAGAAGAGCGCATAACGCCTTCGATCATATCGGAGGTAATAGATCAAAGATGGCTATAACTACATCATCACATTTTCAAAAGGTGGATTTCCTACCTCATGAGGCATTTTCCTCCTGGTTTACACGACTAGCATCTGAAAACAGTTGCTCTGCAAAAGATTTCCTTCATCTTCTTGATGACCATTTTGGCTACAAAGGAACATTGGTTCGATCAAGTCGTGATATTGATGATCCATCAGAGGAACTTCTAATAGCCCTATTTTGTATAGATTTTGCAAATGTCGAAGAAATGCGTTCCTCGACTTTATCATCTTGGAAGAATCAAATTACATTTCCTTGGCTTCGTACTCGCTATAATTCAAGTACCCTTTCCCCAGTTAAAAAAATCCGGTGGTGCCCTACATGCCTAAAGGAAAATGGCAATTTTGATATAAGGTATAGACTAGGTCAAAACCTGTGCTGCTCAAATCATAAACAATTTATATCAGATAAATGCCCCTGCTGCTTCCAACCCATCACTACTTGGCCTCTACTAAATAGTAAATATGCTCTGTGCCCTTACTGTCAATCTCACCTTGACAAAGGAAACCACTTAGAAGTCCCAGATTGGGCTTTGCAATGGCAAGAGCTCGTAGACACTGCCAATAAAAAATTTGTTGTGTTTCATACAGGAAAAAAAGTCGCTACCTTCAGGTTTGTCGAAATGTTTATAATGTTCCATGCACTTCTGGACCCATTATATTCCCCTGGAAAATGGGTGAAAGGCTTAGCTGAAAGCCCTTGGATACATCCTAAATATATCTACAGCCTATTCGACGAATTCCCAAACAGAGTATCTTCCATTACGACTCACATGCAGACATGCGCATTAATAATCATGCTAATGAACAAGGATGCAGACAAACTGAAATTTTTCTTCGCAAAACTTGATGAAACGCGTCAACGTATCGTCGCTGTTGTTTCAGATCGTTGCTTGCCCCTTAACTGGTCGTCCTACTTGCCAGCTTCAGCAATCGAGTTCGCAGAAACAGATGCTATGCTAAAAATGAGGAGACCTCTATATCAATCTTTCACACGTTACATACGAAATCCAAACCCGTCCAAACCTATCCAGCCATTACGTTATCCTCTCTCAAGAAAACGTAATGAAATATTGCAATAAATATAACTGATTTATAGGTGCATTATGTCTTCATCAGTCCGTATCTCAGAACGTCTCTTTCAAGCTGCTTATCAAAAAGGGAAAATTGAATGCAGATCTACCGCCAAACAAATCGAATATTGGGCGGAAATTGGTAGGACTGTGGAAAGACATGCAGGTCTTACGGCTATGGATTTATTGCAAATATCTTCTGGTGCTAAAACACTAATAATTGAAGAAATGGATGTCAGCAATATTTCAAGTTCAACCATCTTAGAACTTATTGAACAAGATAAAGCTTCCGGTGATTTCCAAAAAGATATTTTGAAAAATGGACCTATCTATCAGCGCTGTTTAACCAATACAAATTACCTTGAACAAATTCATCCTGATGGCAGCACAAAAATTGGAAATTTTGTTGATGGTTGTTTTGTAAAAAAGACATAAGCGAAGCGAAGAGAAATAATCACTTTTGCCATGACTATTACTTAGAAAGTTTATTGAAGAATGGATCCTTTTTTACTGTCTCGCTAGCTTTTTCAAGGTCAAGGCTACATATATCAAAATCAATTTCTATTTGTTCTGTTCTTGACATTGATTTCTCAAAAATCGCATGCCGATTATAAATCTCAAAATGCGGAGGATTGGAAACATACGCTACAAATTCTTCAAATAACTTATCTGCACTCCACTTTTTTATCTCAGCAGACAATTTAGAAACACACATGATCAGACTTCTAAGGCTAATTACACATGCATCTTGCAATTCATACCCATCAAATATGACAGAGTTAGTAATTATTATGTTGCTAACTCGAATTGCTTCTTTCCCTATACACAAGTGCTTAGCCACTTCCTGAATTTTTGTCTCTATAACCTCCTTTCGTTTCTTTAACTGAAAAGCACCTTTCGTAATGCCTTTTAAAGAATGATAAAACTCCCTTGAGCTTGCGTACTGACCAACACTTTTTGCCTCACACAAAACAAGATTATTTCCGATCTTTATAACAAAATCTGTTTCATTCTTACGTTTCCCTAAAATCCTATAGATTGGGATGCTGCGCGGCAAAACTTTGAACTTCTCCTCTCCCCACCCATTTGTGAAATTTGTAATTTGTTCAATACATCGTTGTTCGAAGTAAGTACCTCGAGCCGAACTTTCGCCATGGTTCCCCAGTTGCAACTGCAAAAACCTGACCGGATCAACAGTCAAAATCGCGGGGACAGTCAATTTCAGAAAGTTTTTATCAATACTGATCAGAGGCCTTGACCACACTCCATCTTTTGCAGGAATGGAGAAGGTTAATTTCTCAATTATTTTCCGAGCACGTTGGCGCGTGCAAGGTATGCAGTGAGATAATAAATGAATCAAATCCGTTTTTTGATAATCCATTACAATCAAATCAACACTTTTCTTCTGTTGCACCTCTTCGACTAGAGCCAAGCAAAGTGAATGTAAAATATCCCACGCATATACGACATCAACATGTCCTCGTTCTTCTAACGCGGTGAATAAATATTCAGTTCCTACCCACCCTCGAATTTTTGCCAAGCACGATGCTCTTGGTTTTTGAAAAACAGGAGCTGTTCTGAAAAATGGTTTTCCACCATCATAGCTAACGCCAGTTACAATGTCGTATTGAGAAAGAGCCAAGGCATCAAGACGGTCATAAACCTCATCATAGGCCTGTAAATACCATTCTTTATCCCTTTGGTAATTTATAGCTTTCCTGACCTGATAGCTTTCTCCAAATGAATTTCTCTTAGTCTCTAGAGACACCTTATCTTCGGAAAAAGAAACTTTATCTTCGAGAAAAAACACTCGATCAAAAGCAAACTTATAGAGAAAAATTGAATATAAAGTTTTTTGTATCGCTGAAGCGGCGGCATTCACTTCTGGCTTATTCAATGACTCAATCGGCAACACAATTTCAGTATCTAGTTTCCTTCTTTTAGACTGCATAAATAAAAAGTCAGAGAGAAGGTCAATTGTAGCCTCATTGAAATCCACCCCTTTTTCAAAGGTATCGACATCTTTTAGAATAGGTAGAACCGAGCGGTTAATATCGTTTAGTATGCTACTTATGACTAGCGGCAAAGGATGGTCGTCAGAGTTTTCATTGATCTTTTCCCAGTTGGTCTGACAGCGTTTTCCAACATATAACGCAAAACAAACAAGTTGCCTCTCTTGTTCATTATTTACGGGTATATTGCTCCATACATTTTCGTCCCACGCATAATTGTATGGCATAGAGACCTTCTTATCTTTTACGAACTGTCGAATACTCTCCATAACCCCCTCATTTACACAACCAAAGTAGGGTGACCCTCCCTATCAAAACTTATCATATAGTTGTTTAGATCATATGGACAGATTCGTAAAGTTGTGATAAAACTAGACTTCCAATTGAGCTGTTACTCTTGAGAGCAAAGCATGCCAAAAGACCTCGTTAGCACTTCTCCTTTTCTTTTCCAGTTCGCTGTGAATAGAGAAGGTAGCACTGAAATGCCAGGGCACTACGACTCTTCTAGAAATGTATGGGTCGTAAACGACAATGGTACATCCACTCCATTAATAGAAAAAGCTGAGAATGTTGCTGAACTTGCCACAAAAACTAAGGCACAAGTTGAAGGTGAAGATATGCCGTTCACCATCACAAATGAATTAAGAACAAAAACCGAGGCACAGCGCAAACGTGATGACGAAGCCCAGTCAATTTATAGCTCACTATTGATGCTGATAACCAAAACATGCTCAGCTCCAGAACGTGATGATTGATGTTCCTAATACTAACTAATGAAAAAGATATAACATCTGATTACATAGTTCGTGAATTAGAGAAACGATCTTTACCTTATTACCGGCTCAACTCAGAGAACCTACCCAATTCGAAAGTTTCTTTTACCCCTGATCTAGGATGGAAAATTTCCTATAACAACAAAGTATTGTCTTTCTCAGACGTTACCGCAGCATATTTCAGACGCCCTGGAGAAATCTCACTGCCTGCAAGCGTTACAGGCTATGACGAACAAAAATATTGCCTGGGTGAATGGAACACCGTTTTACTGTCCGCAATAAACTCAATTGAAAATAAATGGCTAAATTCCCCCAAGGCTATTTATTCTGCCGAAGACAAACCTATGCAGCTATTCTTGGCAAAGGAAATTGGTTTCTACATTCCCGAAAGCTTGATAACGAATGATGCGAAATTAGCTTCTGGTTTTACAAATGGACAGGCTTGTATCGCAAAACCATTAAAAGTCGCGTTATTGGATGAAACAGAACAAGAGAAAGTAATTTTCACCAACAAACTTCCTCGCGGACAAGTATTCCCAGATGAAACACTATCATTGGCCCCAATCATTCTTCAAACTGAGATCAAAAAAGAATGTGATATCAGGGTAACTGTTGTTGGCGATAAGGTATTCGCGACAAAAATCTTATCGCAGTCAACAGAGGAAACCAAAGTTGATTGGAGAAGAGGTGAGCACGTCGACCTAATTCATCAAGCCTGCATCCTTCCAGAAGAAATTGAAGAAAAATGTATCACCCTAACACGGAAACTTAATTTGCGATTTGGGGCGATTGACTTAATTCTCGATCAGCAAGGTGTTTACTGGTTTCTAGAAATTAACCCTAACGGCCAATGGGCATGGATAGAAAACAGGACCCAAAGCCCTTTGTCATCCTCAATTGTTGATGAGCTGGAAAGAATCTCTAATGCTTAAGAAAACAATTGAATTTATATGGCCTACGTTCCCTGAATGGAAAACATTTAACCCAATGCAGCTGGATATTTCTCAGCAAGAAGAAGCTAATAAGATTAGAACCTTAGATTGGAGTCAAAGCACTGATTTAGCTATAGATGAAGCCATCAGAATTTCAAATAATGAAGATGAAAGACTAAGAAGTGTAAAATCAAAAGCGACAAATATCTTATTATTCATTGCCGCCTTTGTTCCATTTCTAACTTTTTCTATTAATTCGCCTTGGTCTAAGAACATTGTTTCTTTACCCGAATGGTTAACAATGTTGTTTTTTGGAGCCGCAACATCTTATCTTTTGGCATCAGCAGTATGGGCTTTGCGGACAATACAAAAAGCTGCATATCATTACGTCTACGTCACAGACCTGACAAAGATATGGGAACATCCAGATAGAAATATCCAGGAAGACCTCTTAAAAGAACATTTACTAGCATCTCTTCACAATCAAGAGATCGTGAATATAAAAGTTAGCACTTTTAATATGGCTTACGCCTTCCTTTACCGCGCTATTATTGCCCTCGCAATATTGATATTCCTGCAACTGGCCTACAGCTTTTTAACAAAGCTCTTTCCGTGGTTTGTTGTAATTTATGAGCTAATTTTTGGAGTGAGTATTTAGCTATTCCATGGTCACCCACCACAACATTTTTTATATTTCCTTCCGCTACCACAAAAACAAGGGTCGTTTCGACCAATCGTACCCTGTCTAGCCAAATAGTTTTGACGCCTGCTTTGTTTTAGGTTATCTGCCCCTTTTTTCAATACCTCTAAACGTTCTTTGCTTAAGCCAAACAATGTTGCTTTCTCCCATTGAACATTAACTAAACGCCCCGTACCGGCATAAGTCAACTCAATCAAAAAACGCTCCTTCTCATCATTCATAGCCATAGTGGCGTGTGTGTGATCAATTGCTTGACCATGCTTAGGTAATGCAGAGGGTATTGAATAAGCAAATACCGTTATGTTCACATCACCGTGTATTGATATCGGCTTGGCTTCTTGAGCATTGATCGACTTAAAAAGAGCAGGATCAATGCTTCCAAACAACTGCTCTCGCCAACCACCATTTAAATCAAGTAGAAAGCTTGTGAATTTTGCCTTTGAAGCATTTGGGGCAGCTGCGCAATGATCTATAACCTCTCTCATCCTAAGAGGCATTTCTTGAATTGGGAATGGAGATGCTTCAGGGTCAAATAACTTCTTGCTAAAGAACTCATTGATTGGCGTTCGGTAGCCTAGAAAGTTTATTTGTCTATCTGCCTGCCCACCTTTTTTATCCTCAGCATATCCCTCATAATAATTATGGGAATGATATAGGCCGATATGATCAAGCTCATCATCAAGATGGAGTACGTCGGAAGCCAATGCTTTTTTCCTGACTTCCACAAAATGAAGAAATTGAAGAGGATTAATAAAAAGATCTGCGTACACGCGCAAATCGTTTATGGATATCGTCCAAACTGGCTGTTGCCCGGGGTTGATACCAATCTTTCTCAAATGCTGGGTTTGGGCAGCTATCTCAGTGAACGGGTCCAAGGTTACGGCACACAAAGTAACACTATGAAAGTCGGACAATGAGATTTTCGAAACCTCTTTATGTTTGTCATCAAAGATTGAAACTGTTCCAGCACTTTTCATGTAATCAAGAAAACGATTTCCTTGTTTAGCTGGAGCTTCTACCAATCCTCTAAGTGATCGGATATATGCAGGTATATCTGTTGCAGGCGAAGTATATGTAAATGCTCCTGCTTTGACCTCGATAACGAACAGATGCCCCTGATATAAAATCAAACTATCTGTTTCAAACCAATTTGGGTTTTGCGCACCCTCCGGCTTCCAGCGATAATAAACTTCTCGAAAAATTTCACAGCCTGGCATCAATTTTTGGAAATAGTCTAATGGCAATTTTTCTGAAGTTTCCTTTCTATTATGTATCCATTCCTGTTTTACCTCCTCAGAAATAGCGTATAACTTCTTTTCTAATTGCCTGTAAAAATGATCAAAAAGTTGGTGTAAATCAAAACAGTAAAACTTACCTTCAATTTTTATGAATGGTTTCTGGAAAACAGGCCATATACGAAGTGGCCACCCGGCCAAATCACCTTCAGCAAAAAAATCTTGATTTTCACCAAGAGACCAAGAAAAATCTTCTAGGAACTCCTTTGGAAGATCACAAACTTTCTCAAGGTCAAACAATCCATACCCAAGAAATTTATCAACAGCGCTATGCAATTCATCTTCGAGATCGTATTTTTTCAGAATTGCAGGACCAATATCTTCAGGAGAAGATATTTCTTCAAATACATCGCTTAAATCTTCAGTTTCCAGGATTTTTAAAACTTGCTTCCTTGATTTTTCTATCTCCCGGTGAGAATCAGAAATCCCGTTGCTAAGACTATCCCAAATTTTTTCGATTTCATCACAAAGAGCATCACTAGAAAGACCATAATGATTTGAAATCAATTCAGATTGTGAACTTAGAGTATCACGTAGAGAAGAAACCTGATGACATGGATACATTTCCCCACGAACATTGATCCAATGCAATTGAGCTTTTACTGAAAAATCTTCAAAGAATTCATCAAATTCAGGATCTTCCTTTTGTTTTTTGCACGTTAAAGAAATTAGATAACTCATATTCACTAGTTTGAATAAGCTATCTACAAGCTCTTTTAGTTTTCTCCATCCCTCTTCATCAACTTCATCTTTCTGATTGTCTTGTGGAGAAACCGAGACTAATACACTTTGAATGTAATCCAGCATCCGCATTGAGACAGTATCAGGCTCTACATCTTTTTCTTGGCCCTCAAAAATCATGCACTCTCTTGCCAGCTCCCAAAAAGCTCGATGCAATAGTTTAAGAGGAGGGTATTGCACAACCAATTGCGCAATTTGAGCTACGAGGCTGTCAATTTCTGAAATAATCTCCGGTAATTTCTCAATCATATTGTCACGGAACTTAACGAATTGACCATCATCCCAGTTTGATTGATAAAAAATATCTTTGCCAAATCGAGCATATTGGTGAGGCCCAAACTGAAACACATCATCAGGCTTCATAAATTGTTTTTTCTTCATTCTTTTCGCCATTAAACGTCCACCTGAAAACACGCTTCAATTGCTTGAAGTTCGTTTATAACGTCATCACACAAAGCCTCAAAATGAACTGCAAATGTCTCATGCTCATCCAAAGCTTTTTGAATAATTTTCTTAGCCTCATCCCCCGCGGAATGACCTTTAACTTTTGAACGTATCAACTGAATATTTCTAAGTGCCTTTAATCCATGGCTCTCATCTGTATCGTCAAAATTCTTCACCAACTTCTCTAACAAAGAAATGCTGCGTTCTTGGTTATCATACTCAATCTCTAGCTCGGTTAATCTCAGCCTGATAGGTTTTACTAAAAAACCCTCTACAATCAACTTACTAAGATCCATAACTGCTTCCGCCCATTCATCCTGACTGGATGTGCGCGGAATATTGATATGATCAACGAGTTCCTGATCCCTTAACTTCCAGAAGCCAATAGAATTCTTATTCCATGTATTCAAAAGTCGTTTTAGTAAAATTAACGCTTCCTCATTATCGAAATACTCAGCCTTAAAATCATTTGCAAACGCACGATCAGAAATCCCAGTCTTAGGCTCTTCATTAAAACCTAGCCAATGCAATTGTTCAGAATACGGTAGTTTAGCTAGATCACAGATATATGCGTGAATTTGGCCTGCTTCATTTACATCATACCCACGCAAAGACCACGCAGCCCTGCAACTAATTGATCGGGTTGTAACAGTGTATTTTTCTCTATCAGTTTTATATTTTAGGAGGACCTCTGGCCTAAAGAAGGCGGGCGACAGTTCAAAGGGAAGATCGTTTTGATCAGCGACAAAGTAATTTGTTGTCGCTTCCGGTGCAGTTGAAATTTTACGAACCACCTTATTTCGCCAATCAAACGCAACAAAATCAGCAAAATCTCTTTCCTCAGTTGCAAACCAATTAGCCTCTAAATCAGCACTACTTTTAGGGGGCGGAATAACTTCAAAACCTCGTAGGTAGCTGCCGGCTCCACCGTCATTCTTTTTTCTGAAAATAAAATTCTCGCTAAGCTCAATGATTTCTTCTGGGCGTGATGTCCAACCCGAAAATCCATCATAATTTATCAGCGTAAAATCATATACACGAACCAATGAAGCATTGGAGGCAGCCAGATAGTAGTTTAATTCTTCCCGATCAATTGTAACTAGGTAACATTCATCTGCATCCTCTTTGAGAGTTACAGAAACAATTGGTTTCAAATCACCGTTTTCATCATATTTACAAAATGCGCGTTGTGATGTTTTCCAATGTATTCCAGTTAAATGACTAAACTCTTGAGCAACCTCACAATATGTGCTGCCCGCCCCTGTTTCACCTTCAATACTTCTCATAAAGATTAGGTTTTTTGCACTTCTTAGAGTTTTTGTTCCATCATCACACGACTCTTTTTCGACTCTAACACCAGGCTCCCCGCCACCAGATACATAACATGCGGCATGTGTGAATGGATTCATACTCCAGCCCAAGAGGTCATCTGCATCGATAGGGAAAAGGAATTCATTCGGCACGACTAACGTGTGAACAAACGTGTGTTTATCAGAAGCATAAATTATGAGCTCATTATCATTCGCTGTATTTTGTTGCAAAAAGTGAAGATGCTGTTCCCCCTGAATCCATTCCAAATATGGCGCAGTCTCCTCCGGACAATAATCGATTGATTTAAGACCTTTAAGTAATTGCTTATGTAAAAAACTAGGCATTTTCAGCCCTCCGTTCATCCATACCCCAAAGACACCCTCAGATGGTTTTTAACAAAATAACAAAACCTACAGGGAATATATTATTCTTATGCACTACAGCATAGCAAAAAAGAAGCCTTCCGAGGCTAACATAACAGGTTACTAATTGAAGAGTTTTTGACGCGCTATATGGTTTAAATCGCGAACTAGATATAAACTGTATTTCTAAATCAAATTAACACATGGTCAACTCGACAAAATAAAAACAAAAATACACATTAACCATTTGATATTACGGCTATCTATTGTTTTTTTCTCATTGTTTTGGATTATGATTTATTAAATTCATGATAAAAACCACATCATGAATCGATAGAGAGAGCAGCGATTAATTCTAGAAAACAGTGATTCAAAAATAAAAAAATCGCCAAATATTATTTTTCGACATACTAGCTATAGGCCTCACGGACATAAATGCCCCCCTCTACGATAAAACCCAAAAAACACCTCCTTAGGATCAAAACCGTGAAAGGTCTTGATCCTATTTATTTTTTCGTTCGACATCCCGTTCGTGCTGATTTTTGGAAAGCTACATATATGCAAAAGGGAAAAGTTACACACAAGATATAGAGATAAAACCACAGGTGAAGCCCTTGTAAACTGGGGGTTTACCCATGTTTTTACGTTGACCTCCCATCAAATCCCATGGTATCCCATATTATCCCATCGAATAATAAGGGCCTCTTCCTTCTTTGACAGAAGTGCGTCTCGGTTCATCGGTTTTTAACGACCTATGAGTCATTATTCAACGGGATTGGTTTGGAACTCTTGTTTTGTAGGCAAAGCCACCATGGCACTTTTTGTCGGAAGGCATCTAAATAAAATAGATAAAAAGGGACGCACCAGTGTTCCTAAGCCCTTCCGCGCGTCTTTTGAAGACCAGTCTTTCCGCGGGATGTACGCCTACCCTTCCTTTAAATTCCCCGCAATCGCCGCCTGTGGCGAAGAGTTCATGATCCTGCTGTCCGATAGCTTGACGGCGGAAACCGACTTTTTCTCTGATGATCAGGACGATCTGGCGGCTGTTATTCTGGAAAGCGCAACGCAACTGAGCTTTGATGGCGAAGGTCGTGTGATTTTGCCGCAAGACCTGCTGGATCATGCCGGTATCACCGACGAAGCCCTGTTTGTCGGGCGCGGTCGGGAGTTTTTCATCTGGGAACCGGGTGCTTACGAAACCCATTCAAAACAAGCCTTTAACCGGGCCCGCGAAGCCAAGCGCACCTTAAAACTCAAAGTCACGGGAGACAACGTATGAGTGGTCACATCCCCGTACTGTTAAACGAAATTGTTGACGCCATCGATCCACAGGAAAACGACATTGTTGTCGACGGGACCTTCGGCGGGGGCGGTTATACCAAAGCCATACTGGACAAGGCCAATTGCCGTGTCTTCGGCATCGACCGTGATCCGGACGCCATCAAGCGCGGGAACGATCTTTCCCAACAACTTGAAGGTCGTCTGACAATGTTCGAGGGCTGCTATGGGGACATGGCGGCCCTTGTCGATCAGAAAGTGAACGCAGTGGTTCTCGATATCGGGGTCTCCTCCTTCCAGATTGATGAGGCGGATCGCGGCTTTTCCTTCCGTGAAGATGGCCCGCTGGATATGCGCATGGCCCAAAGCGGCGAGAGCGCAGCCGATGTGGTCAACACCTATGGCGAAAAAGAACTGGCCGATATCATTTATAAATATGGCGAAGAACGTCATTCGCGCCGTGTGGCCAAAGCGATTGTGGAAGCCCGCAAGGAAGAAGAGATCACGACCACAGGGCAACTGGCAAAGATCGTGCGCTCTGTCGTGTGGCAAGCCAAGGACAAGATCGATCCGGCGACCCGCACCTTTCAGGGGTTGCGCATCTATGTGAACGACGAATTGGGCGAACTGGAACGCGGACTTGCTGCCGCCGAGCAGATTTTGGAACCCGGCGGTCGTCTGGTTGTTGTGACCTTCCACTCCCTTGAAGATCGCATCGTCAAAAAGTTTTTGAAAGAACGCGCAGGCCAGACCTCGCGCGGCAACCGCTATATGCCGGATGCCGGCGACAGTGGCCCGCAAGCCACCTTCACCCTTATCAACCGCAAACCCGTTGCCCCCAGTGATGGGGAATGTCGGGAAAATCCGCGCGCGCGTTCCAGTAAACTGCGTGCCGCTTTGCGCACAGATGCCCCCGCTTGGACAGGAGAAAACGCATGACACGCCTGACCATCGCCTTAACCGCTGTTCTCGCCCTTGCGCTGTCCATCGGGGTATTTCGTATCACCTATCAGGTGGACGAACTTGAAAAGCAGTTACACAGCCTGAACAACGAAATTCTGGATGAACAGGAAACCATCCATATCCTGAAAGCGGAATGGAGTTACCTGAACGATCCCAGCCGTCTGGAATCTCTTGCCAAACGTTATCTTGATCTGGAAGAGATGCGCGGGGAACAGCTTGTCACCTTTGACAGTCTGAATAATCCGGCTGCCTTGCCACCTGACCCCAACACAACCCCGGCAAAGCTGGAGCAATAATCCATGGAATTGCGCGGGGCAAAAATCAAACAACAGCGTAACAAGCGCGCTATTGAAACAGGACATAACCGTACCATGGTTGCTGGTGCGGTCTTTGCCGTTCTGTTTATGGTGCTGGCTGCGCGGGTTGTGGATTTATCCCTGTTCAATGGTCATCAGGAACCGCGCTTGGTCAAGGTTGAGACCAGTACCGAGATTGAAACCACGCGGGCCAACATTCTAGATCGCAACGGCACGCTGATTGCGACCTCCTTGCCGACGGACTCTTTGTTTGTGGATTCAAAAGCATTTATGGCAACCGGTGAAGATGCGACCATGACAGCGCGTAAACTCGCCAGCATCCTGCCGGAACTGAGCCTGAATAAAGCCGCTGAAAAACTGACTTCTGGCCGTCGTTTTGAATATCTGGTGCGTAACCTGACACCGGAACAGAAATATCAAGTCAACCTGTTGGGTATCCCCGGCCTGCACTTCCAACGTGAAGAGCGCCGCACCTACCCCCACGGCCCCTTGGTCGCCCATGTCCTTGGCTATACAGATGTGGACGGACGCGGGATTTCCGGTGTGGAAAAAAGCTTCGATCAACAACTGCTGGGACCGGATGGCAACCTGCAACTTTCCATTGATGTGCGCGTCCAGTCCGTTGTGCGCGCTGCCCTTATGGAAACGATTGAGGAATTTAAAGCCATCGGCGGCGCAGGGCTTGTGATGGATATTGAGACGGGCGAGCTTCTGGCCCTTGTCTCCCTGCCCGATTTCGACCCCAACGACACCAGCACCGTCAAGGGAGATGCCGGTTTCAACCGCGCAACCAAAGGTGTGTATGAGATGGGATCCATCTTTAAATTGTTGAACACCGCCATGGCGCTTGATGCGGGTGTGGTCACCTTGCGTGATAAGTTTGACGCAACAAAGCCGCTGAAAATCGGTCGCTTCCGTATCAATGACTTTCACGGCAAAAAGCGGGTGCTGACCGTGCCGGAAGTCTTGGTCTTTTCCTCCAACATCGGGTCGGCCCAAATCGCACTGGAAGCAGGGACCGACCTGCAGCGCGAATATCTAGGACGGTTTGGCCTGTTGAACACCGCTTCCATTGAAATTCCCGAAGTCGGTGCCCCCTTGCTGCCGGGCAACTGGCGCAAAGCCAACACGATGACCATCTCCTACGGGCATGGTATCGCGGTTTCCCCCTTGCAATTGACCAGCGCCATCGGTGCGGTTGCCAATGGGGGCATCCTGCGCCAACCGACTTTGCTCAAAACCAACGAAGCAGACCGCCTGCCCGGTCATCGCGTGATTAGTGAAAAAACGTCCGAAGTCATGCGCAAGCTGATGCGCCTTGTTGTTTTGCAAGGCTCCGGCAAAAACGCGGATTCAAAATTTTATCGCGTGGGCGGTAAAACAGGGACAGCGGATAAGCAAGAAGGCGGGCGGTATAATCGCCGGGCACGTATTTCGTCCTTTGCAGGTGTCTTCCCGATGGATAACCCAAAATATGCGATCCTCGCCATGGTCGATGAGCCGGTCGGCATTAAACGCACCTTTGGCTATGCCACAGCGGGCTGGGTTGCCGCCCCCATTGCCAAAAAGATCGTAGATCGCATCGGCCCCATGTTAGGCCTGCAACCATCCAGTGGTGACGAACAACTCTATCAACCAGGGGACCCCCTGTTCATCAAGGTGAAAGGGTAAGTCATGGTTATGTTGCAAGATCTCATCCCCGAATTTGACGCAAATGTCGCTGTCAGCGGGATCACGGTTGACTCCCGCAAGGTCGAAGACGGCTTTTTGTTTGCCGCCCTGCCCGGCACGCAAGTCGATGGGCGCAAATTCATCCCCCAAGCAATCGCAAACGGGGCGCGCGTCATCTTGACCGCCAACGATCAGGAGATCGAGGCACCGGACAATGTGGTGGTGGTGTACGACGCCAACCCACGTCTGCGCTTTGCCGATATCGCAGCCTCTTTTTATGAACGTCAACCCAAATGCATTGCGGCTATTACCGGCACAAACGGCAAAAGTTCCTGCGTGACCTTTGTGCGCCAGCTTTGGTCCCTGTTGGGGCAACAAGCCGCCAGTGTCGGCACCATTGGTGTGTCCGCCCCCGGTCTGGAAATCGCGGGCGGCCTGACCACCCCAGATGCCGCAGGTTTGCATGAACGTTTGGCTGATTTGGCCGATCATGGCGTCACTCACCTGGCCATGGAAGCCTCCAGTCACGGGTTGGACCAATACCGCCTTGACGGGGTGAATGTGCGCATTGCCGCCTTCACCAACCTCAGCCGCGATCATCTGGATTACCATCCGGACATGGATAGCTATCTGGCGGCCAAATCCCGCTTGTTTAGTGACGTGTTGCGCATGGGCGGCATTGCTGTCCTGAATGCCGACATCCCGGAATTTGAGACGTTGAAAGACGCAACCGGCACCTATGGTCACAGCATCCTCAGCTATGGGGAAAAAGGCGACGATATCCAACTTCTGTCCGCCACCCCGTGTGAGGGCGGACAACGCCTGTCCCTCAGCGTGCAAGGTACGACCTATGACATTACCCTGCCCTTGGCCGGTGATTTTCAGGTGGAAAATGTGCTCTGTTCTTTAGGCGTTGTTCTCGCCTCCAAATTTGAAGCAGCAGAGGTTGTGCCGTTGCTGGTAAAACTAGAAGGCGTGCCCGGTCGTCTGGAACTGATCGGCAAGGGTGTCTATGTGGACTACGCCCATACACCCGATGCGCTTGAAACCGTCCTCAAGGCCCTGCGCCCCCATACGGAAAATAAGCTGGCTGTCCTGTTTGGCTGCGGCGGGGACCGTGACAAAGGTAAACGCCCTGAAATGGGTCGGATCGCACGTGCCTGTGCCGATGTGATTTATGTCAGTGATGATAACCCGCGCAGTGAAGATGCAACCACCATCCGGTCTGAAATCATGGCAGCTTGCCCGGATGCAATTGAAATTGGCGATCGCAAAGCCGCTATTGAAACCGCGATCAAAGCAATGGACGATGGTGACGTTTTGGTGCTTGCGGGTAAAGGGCATGAGACAGGCCAGATTATCGGCGATAAAGTCCTGCCCTTTGATGATCGTGCGCTCGCGCGGGAGGTGATCCATGGCTGATCTCCTTTGGACAAGCGAAGAAGCCGCGAAAGCTGTTGACGGCACGCCCTTTGGCGATTGGGCCTCAACGGGCATCACCATCGATAGCCGCGCTGTGGCGAAAGGCGATCTGTTTATTGCGATCAAAGGCCCCAGCTTTGACGGTCATGACTATGTGCAAGCCGCCCTGAAAGCCGGTGCCAGTGCTGCCATTGTCTCCCACATTCCCAAGGATTGCCGTAAAGACGACAATCTTTTGCTGGTGCGTGACACGACCAAAGCCCTGGAACAATTGGGCATTGCCGCGCGTGCACGCTCCAACGCAAAAATCATCGCCGTGACAGGCAGTGTCGGCAAAACAGGCGTCAAAGAAGCCTTGGCCAGCGTCTTGTCCCAACAAGGCAAAACACATGCGACCATCGGCAATCTCAATAACCATTTCGGCCTACCCTTAACTTTGGCACGGATGCCGCGTGATTGTGACTATGCGGTCCTTGAACTGGGGATGAACCACGCAGGCGAACTGACGCCGCTGTCCCACATGGCAAAACCACATGCCGCCATCATCACCACCATCGCGTCCGCCCACCTTGAACATTTCAACGGGTTAGAGGGGATTTGCGATGCCAAATGTGAGATTTTCGCCGGACTGGATCAAGACGGCGTTGCGATCCTAAATGCCGATAACGCCTTTTTTGATCGTATGAAAGACGCAGCCCTTGGCCATCGCATCCTCGGCTTCGGCACCTCATCAAAGGCGGACTTCAAAGCCATTGACGCAACACCTGTCGCCACCGGCACAGATATTAAAGCGGACCTGAACGGGCACGCCCTTAACTACACCATTGCCCATCAAGGTCAGCATTGGGTGGGCAACAGCCTGTGCGTCTTAGCGGGCGTTGTGGCTTTGGGTGCGGATGTCAAACAGGCCGCGGCCCATCTTGGTCAATTGGCGCAATTAAAAGGGCGCGGGGCCGTCCATCATATCGATGCCCCGTTCGGCAGCATTCAGGTGATTGACGAAAGTTACAATGCCAACGAAGCCTCCATGCGCGCTGCCCTTGAGGTTCTGTCCCTCAAAGAGGGGCGTCGCATCGCTGTGCTGGGTGATATGCTGGAACTTGGTCCCGATGAAGTCAACATCCATGCCGGATTGGTGGATGCCTGTGATCCCATTGATCTGGTCTTCACCTGCGGTCCCCTCATGAAACATTTGCATGACGCGCTCCCCCAAGCCAAGCGCGGTGCCCATGCCCCCGATTCAAAACACCTCGCCCCACTGGTTGTGCAAAGCCTGCGCGCCGGTGACATCATCAGTATCAAAAGCTCAAAAGGATCGCGCACGGTTATCGTGCTGGATGCCCTGTTGGATTTGGATGTGAAAAAAGAGACCTAACACACATGCTATACCACCTCCTCTTTCCCCTAGCCGATGAATATACGGTCTTCAACCTGTTCAAATACCTGACCTTTAGAACAGGTGGCGCGGTTATGACCGCCATGTTGATCGCCTTCATCATCGGCCCGTCCATGATCCGCTGGTTGCGTCAATGGCAGGGGCAAGGCCAACCCATCCGCAACGATGGCCCTGAAAGCCACCTGAAAAAACAAGGCACACCGACCATGGGCGGGATCATGATCCTGTTTTCCATGTCCGTGTCCGTCCTGTTGTGGGCCGACCTGACCAATATGTATTTCTGGGCGGTGATGCTGGTCACTCTTGGCTACGGCCTGATCGGTTTCACCGATGATTACCTGAAAGTCTCCAAGAAAAACACCAAGGGTCTGTCGGGGAAACTCAAGCTTTTGGGGCAAATCCTGTTTGCCGGGATCGCCGCTTACATGATTGCGCTCACTCAGCCTGACAGCCTCAACACCCATCTGGCGCTGCCGTTTTTCAAAGACGTACTGATCAACCTCGGTTGGTTCTTCCCCGTCTTTGGGGTCTTTGTCATGATCGGCGCCTCTAACGCGGTTAACCTGACAGATGGCTTGGATGGTCTTGCGACGGTGCCTGTCATCATCGCCTGCGGCGTCTTTGCCATCATCGCTTATTTGATCGGCAACGCGGTCTTTTCCGGCTACCTGCAAATCCATTATGTCCCCGGCGCCGGGGAACTGGCGGTTATTTGCGCCGCTGTTATTGGCGGCTGCATCGGCTTTTTGTGGTTTAACGCCCCACCCGCCATGGTCTTTATGGGCGACACAGGATCTTTGGCCCTTGGCGGCACCTTGGGGTCCATCGCGGTTGTGACCAAGCACGAACTGGTGCTGGCCATTGTCGGCGGCCTGTTTGTGTTGGAAACCGTGTCCGTCATCGTACAGGTTGCCTCCTTCAAGCTGACGGGCAAGCGGGTCTTTAAAATGGCCCCGCTGCACCATCATTTTGAGAAAAAAGGCTGGGCCGAGCCCACTATCGTTATTCGCTTCTGGATCATCGCCTTAATCTTGGCCTTGATCGGGCTTGCGACATTGAAAATTCGTTAAAGGACAAACGGTCGTGATCATTCCAACCACATATAAAGACAAAACGGTTGCCATTCTGGGTCTCGGTAAATCCGGCCTATCGGCGCTGCATGCCTTGAAAGAGGCAGGCGCAACCGTGTGGGCATGGGATGATCAATCCGATCAAAATGACCTTGTCGATCTGACAAAAGCGGACTGGTCACAAATTGACCTGCTGGTCATGAGCCCCGGTATCCCGCACACCTATCCCGCGCCCCATCCGGTGGCAGAACTGGCCCGCGCCCACAACGTAGACATCGTCTGTGATGTGGAACTGCTGGTCCAGACCCAGCCCAATGCAACCTATATCGCCATCACCGGCACCAACGGCAAATCCACCACAACCGCGCTCATCAGCCATATTCTGGAGGTTGCGGGCTTTGACGTGCAAGTCGGCGGTAACTTCGGCATCCCTGCCCTTGATCTTGATCCACTGGATGAAGACGGCGTCTATGTGCTGGAAATGTCGTCCTATCAGCTGGAACGCACACCGTCACTGTGCGCGGACGTCGCCATCTGGATGAACATCAGCCCGGATCACCTCAACCGCCACGGCGGGCTGGACGGCTATATTGCGGCAAAGAAAAATATCTTTAACGGTCAAAGCAACGAACAGTTTGCCCTGATCGGGGTTGATGACGCCCATAGCCGCGCTGTTTTTGCTGAAGACGGTTTGACCAACGCGCGCCGCATCGCCATTTCTGCCCAAGGCCCCGTTGAAGACGGGATCTTTAGTGACGAAGACATCCTGATCGACGAGGCCTTTGATGACGAAGGCACCCAAGTCATGGACCTGTCTGCCATCAAGACCTTGCAGGGTCGCCATAACCAGCAAAATGCCGCCACCGCTTACGCAGCCGCCATGGCGATTGGTGCCGCACCGGAATGGATCGTGCGCGGGCTTGCCAGTTTCCCCGGCCTTGCCCATCGTCAAGAAAATGTCTGTGTGGTCGAGGGCGTCTCCTTCATCAACGACAGTAAAGCCACCAACGCGGATGCAGCGGGCAAAGCCTTATCATCTTACGAAGACATCTACTGGATTGCCGGTGGTCAGGCCAAAGAAGGCGGGATCGACAGCCTGAAGGATGAGCTATCCCACGTCAAAAAAGCCTACCTGATTGGGGAAGCCCAAGACGCCTTTGCCCAGACCCTTGAGGGTGTACTGGACTGTGAGCGCTGCACCACCTTGGACAAAGCCGTTTTGCGCGCCTTTGCAGATGCGCGTGCAACAGGCGGCGTTATTCTGCTGTCCCCGGCGTGCGCGTCCTGGGATCAGTTTACCAGTTTTGAAGCCCGCGGCGATGCGTTTAAAGACCTTGCCTGGCGCGTGCAGGAGGAGGCCGCGAAATGATCAGCTTCTCTCGTGTAGATACCAGCATTATGGGGCGTTGGTGGTGGACGGTCGACCGTTGGCTGCTGGCATCCCTGTTGCTGATCGTTGGTGTCGGGGCGATCCTGACCCTTGCCGCCAGCCCGCCTGTTGCGGCGCGCCTCCATCTCGATACCTACCATTTTGCCCTGCGCCAATTTGCTTATCTGCCGCTTGCTTTGGCGGTGATGCTAGGTGTCTCCATGCTCACCCCCATTCAGGTGCGCAGGCTCGCGACCCTTGGCTTTGGCGTCTTTATCTTATTGACCGCCAGCACGCATTTTCTGGGCGCGGAAATTAAGGGTGCGGCGCGTTGGGTGTCGCTGGGCAGCTTCACCCTGCAACCGTCTGAATTTGTTAAACCGACCTTCGCGGTCGTTGCCGCATGGATGTTTGCTGAATGGCGCAAAGACGGCACTTTTCCCGGGCATTTCATTGCCATCGGGCTGTTTGGCTTGGTCGCAGGCTTGCTGGTCACCCAACCGGATTTCGGCATGACCGCTGTGATCTCGGCGGTCTGGGGGATACAGTTCTTCCTCGCTGGCCTGCCTGTCTTCTTTGTGGTGCTGGTCGCCTTTTTGTTTATGACAGGATCAATGGTCGCCTACATGACGGTGGATCACGTGAAAAGCCGTGTGGATCGCTTCCTTGATCCCACCAGCGGCGACAGCTATCAGATCAGCCGTTCCCTCGAAGCCTTCCAGAACGGGGGCTTTTTGGGCACCGGTCCGGGGGAAGGACAGATCAAGCATGTGCTGCCCGATGCCCATACCGACTTTATCTTTGCCGTTGCAGGCGAAGAATTTGGCATGATTGCCTGCCTGTTGATCATTGGTCTGTTTGCAACCGTGGTCTTGCGCGGCTTTGCCCGTATGTTCCGTGAAGACAACCTGTTTGTCTTGCTGGCGGTGGGCGGACTTGTCACCCAGTTTGGCCTGCAAGCGGTCATCAACATGGCTTCGACCACACATCTGATGCCGACCAAAGGCATGACCTTACCGTTTATCAGCTATGGCGGCTCCAGCCTTCTGTCCCTTGCCCTTGGTATGGGGATGCTGCTTTCTTTAACACGACGACGCCCCGGAGGTGACTTGTGAGCGACACAAAACCACTCATCATTCTGGCTGCCGGTGGCACAGGGGGGCATGTCTTCCCTGCAGAAAGTCTCGCCAGTGAATTGCAAAAACGCGGCTATCGTCTGGCGCTGTTTACGGACAAGCGCGGCGGGTCTTACAGCGGTGTGCTTGGGGGGCTGGAAACAAAACATATCTCCGCTGGCGGTGTTGCAGGTCGCGGCCTCATCGGCAAAGCCCTGTCTGCATTCTCGCTTGCATGGGGAACTTTTCAGGCCAAGCGCCTGCTGGGGAAAATGGGGCCACGCGTTGTCGTGGGCTTCGGCGGCTATGCGTCCGTGCCGACCATGATTGCTGCTTCCCTTGGTGGCTATGCTTCCATGATCCACGAACAAAACGCCGTTCTGGGTCGCGCCAACCGACTGCTTGCACCCAAGGTAAAACGCATCTGTACCTCTTATGCCCGTGTCGATCACATCGGCGGGGTGGACAGTTCCAAGGTCAACTTTACGGGCATGCCCGTGCGCGCCAACATTATTGATGTGCGCAACACCCCCTATCCTGTTTTGGATGAGACCAGCCCTATTGAAGTGTTAGTGCTCGGCGGCTCCCAAGGGGCGCAGGTCTTTAGTGACGTGCTGCCGGAAGCGTTTGGCAAATTGCCGACATCGTTACAGGACCGCTTGCACATCACCCAACAGTGCCGACCGGAACTGCTGGACGAAACCCGCAAGCGTTATGTGGAAAAAGGCCTGAACGCGACACTCGACAGCTTTTTTGACGATGTGCCCCAGCGCCTGAGCAAGGCGCATTTGCTGATCGCACGTTCCGGTGCCTCCACCGTTGCGGAAGTGACGACCGTTGGCCGTCCGGCGATCCTTGTGCCTTATCCCTACGCGATTGATGACCATCAAACCAAAAACGCCCATGCCCTTGATGAAACAGGCGCAGGCTGGCTGATCCCGCAGGATGGTTTGGATGCCGATCAACTCGCCATACGTCTGGAAGCGTTGTTTACAACACCAAAGACCCTTATCAACACTGCCGCCGCCAGCCTCAACGCTGGCCGTCCCGATGCCGCATCCCGACTTGCCGATGCGGTCGAAGAACTTATCGAGGTATAAAAAGACCATGAAATCCCTTCCCCTCTCCATCGGCACTATCCATTTTGTCGGCATCGGCGGCATCGGTATGAGCGGCATTGCAGAAATTCTGCATAACCTTGGCTATCAGGTGCAAGGCAGTGACCTCAGCGACAACGCAAACGTTAAACGTCTGCGCGATCTGGGCATCCCCGTCTTTATCGGTCATACGGAAGAAAATGTGGCCAATGCCGAAGTGGTGGTTATTTCCTCTGCCGTCAAACCCGATAACCCTGAAGTGGTGCGCGCCCGTCACAAGCTGATCCCGGTTGTACGCCGTGCGGAAATGCTGGCGGAACTGATGCGCCTCAAAGCCTCAATTGCGGTTGGCGGCACCCATGGGAAGACCACAACAACCACCATCATCGCAACCCTTTTGGATGCGGCAGAAATGGACCCGACGGTTATCAACGGCGGAATTATCAATGCCTATGGCACCAACGCGCGCCTTGGCGAAGGCGACTGGCTGGTTGCGGAAGCCGACGAGTCTGACGGCACCTTTATTAAACTGCCCGCGGCCTGCGCGGTTGTCACCAACATCGACCCGGAACATCTGGATCATTACGGCAACTTTGATACGTTGCGCAAAGCCTTTGATACGTTTGTGCAGAACATCCCGTTCTACGGATTTGCCGCCCTGTGTATCGACCATGCGGAAGTGCAAGCCATGATCCCGCGCGTGTCAGATCGCAAAATCGTCACCTACGGGTTTTCCCCCCAAGCGGACGTGCGCGCAACCAACGTGGATATGAATGCCGATGGCGTGCGTTTTGATGTCACCATCACGCGCCGCGGTGACGAAGACGCCCGCACCATCGAAGGTCTGCATTTCCCTATGTTGGGTCAGCACAACGTCCAGAACAGCCTTGCCGCCATCGCTGTCGGTCTGGAACTGGGCATGAGCGATGCTACCATCCGCAAAGGCTTGTCCTCTTTCAGTGGGGTGAAGCGTCGTTTCACCAAAACCGGCGAAGTCGATGGCATTGCGATCATTGATGATTATGCTCACCATCCGGTCGAAATCGGTTCTGTCCTTAAGGCCGCACGCGGCGCGGGTCGCGGCAAGGTGCATGCTGTCGTGCAGCCGCACCGTTATTCGCGCCTGCGCGATTTGTTTGAAGAATTTTCCACCTGCTTTAACGATGCCGACACCGTCATTGTGGCCGACGTTTATCCCGCAGGGGAACAGCCCATCGAAGGGATCGACAAGGCCCATCTGGCAGAAAGCCTGATCAGCCACGGACACCGTCACGTCATCGCCCTTGAAAATCAGGACGCGCTTGCCGGTGTGATTAACGAGATCGCAAGCCCCGGTGATTATGTGGTCTGTTGTGGTGCGGGCAGTATTTCTGCCTGGGCCTATGCGCTGCCGGATCAACTGACCAAGGTTAAGGGAGTATAACAACGTGACCAACCTGCCTGCCTTCAACACCGGATTGCTGGATCGTCTGCCCCCTGTGCGCGGACGACTGAGCGCCAATGCGCCTTTAGACAAGGTGACATGGTTCCGTGTGGGTGGCCCGGCGGAAGTCATGTTTCGTCCTGAAGATGCAGACGACCTTGCCCTGTTTATCAAAAACAAACCCAAAGACGTGCCTGTTACTTTCTTGGGGGTCGGGTCCAACCTGCTGGTGCGCGATGGCGGCATCCCCGGTGTGGTGGTCCGTCTAGGACGCAACTTTGCCCAAATCAGCGTGGAGGGCGACCAGATTATCGCAGGCGCCGGTGCCTTGGATGGCAACGTTGCAAAAGTCGCGCTTGAGAATTCTTTGGGAGGTTTAGAATTTCTTAGTGGTATTCCCGGCACAATAGGCGGTGCCCTGCGAATGAACGCAGGCGCCTATGCGCGGGAGATAAAAGACGTGTTGATTGACGCCACTGCAATTTCACCCCTTGGTGAGGTTAAAACCCTCAGCCTTGCGGACCTTGGATATTCCTATCGTCACAGTGATCTGGCGGACGACTGGGTCTTCCTGTCTGCCCGTCTGCAAGGGAGGACAACTGATCAAGACGCCATCCGCGCTGAAATGCAAAAAATTCAGGACGCCCGCGGGTCCAGCCAACCGATCCGGTCGCGCACTGGCGGGTCCACCTTTGCCAACCCAGAAGGGCACAAAGCATGGCAGTTGATCGACCAAGCCGGATGCCGTGGCCTCAAACGCGGCGGGGCGCAAGTGTCCGAACAGCATTGCAACTTCCTGATTAACACGGGTGACGCCACCGCCGACGACCTTGAAGGTCTGGGCGATGACGTGCGCGCGCGTGTGAAAGACACCAGCGGCGTCACCTTGCGTTGGGAAATTAAAAGAATTGGTTTGAGAAAAGGAGAGACATCATGACAACCCATGTTGCCGTCCTCATGGGCGGATGGTCCTCAGAACGCGAAGTCTCCCTCGTTAGTGGTGCGGCCTGCGCCAAAGCCTTGCAACAAGCAGGGTATAGTGTCACGACAGTCGATATCCAGCGCGATATGGGCACCTTGTTGACCCGCCTTTATCCAAAGCCGGATGTGATCTTTAATGCACTTCACGGCCCCTATGGGGAAGATGGCTGTATGCAAGGTTTCTTGAACATCATCAACATCCCTTACACCCATTCCGGTGTGATGGCGTCCGCGATTGCCATGGACAAGCCAATGGCAAAGCGCCTGTTTGAACAGGTCGGCATCAAATGCGCCAAACATATCATGGCGAAACGCGACGATGTGTTGGCGGGGGACGTGATGGATCGCCCCTATGTGATCAAACCGACCAATGAAGGTTCCAGCGTTGGGGTTAAAATTGTCCTGAATGGCGATGAGCCGCCGTTCTCCCACGATGACTGGCCCTATGGTGAAGAAGTCATGGTCGAAGAATTTATTGCGGGGCGTGAACTGACCGTTGCCGTCATGGGTGATCGCGGGGCCTTGGGCGTGACCGAGATTTGCACTGATCATAAATTTTATGACTATGACGCAAAATATGTTGATGGCGGGTCTTATCATGTGGTCCCCGCAGACGTGCCGGAAGACATCACTAAAAAAGTTAAAACTATGGCAGAACTGGCCCATGAAACATTGGGCTGTCGCGGCGTATCGCGTGCGGACTTCCGTTATGACGATAAAAACGGTGAACTTTATATTCTGGAAGTAAATACACAGCCCGGCATGACCCCGACATCATTGGTGCCGGAACAAGCGGCAGCAGCAAATATTTCCTTCCCGAAACTGGTCGCCTGGATGGTGGAGAACGCGCGATGCGACAATTAAGTGTAGCTTCCAGCGCCAAGAACAAGCGCAAACGCTCAACCCCGTTCTGGAAAAAAGCCGCCTTTAAACCGTTGGCTTTCAGTGCGGTGATGGGGCTGTCTGCGGCGCTTTTGACCTATGCAGTCAAGACCGGTCTTGCCGATCTCGCCTCCAGCCGCTTTGAGCGCGCAACTGTGGAAGCGACCGCAAATTCAGGCTTTATCCTGCGCGATGTGCTGGTTGAAGGGCGCAGCAACACGCCGATTGAAGATTTGCGCGCCGTCGTCAATCTGGAACTGGATCAACCGATTTTTGATGCCGACCCGGAAACCTTGCGCGAACGGATTGAGGCCTTGCCGTGGGTGGCAACCGCCATGGTGGAACGACAACTGCCGGATATCATCCACATTCGCCTGAACGAACATCGCCCGACCGCCATCTGGCAACATGACAGCACCTTCTCGCTGATTAACAAAGAAGGCGACGTCATCTTGACCGGCGGGGAAGATATTAAAGTCTTTTCTCACTTGCCGTTGGTGGTTGGAGCGGGTGCGCCCGCACATGCTCAAGAAGTCTTGCAGATTTTACGCACAGAACCAGAGCTGCACAAACGGGTCAAAGCCGCTGTGCGCGTGTCTGACCGCCGCTGGGACATTGTGATGGACAATGATTTCACCATTCGCCTGCCCGAAGATCATCCCGAAAAAGCATGGTCACGTCTGGCGCTTTATACGAAAGAGAATGAACTGTTTGAAAAGAAACTCGCATCCGTCGATTTGCGTTTTCCAGACCGGATATTAATAAAAATCGACGATTTGGAAACGATTCGTAAACCATTGCTGGGGCAAGATACATAGGTCGGAGCATATCTGTTCCTCCTAGTTTTGAATAATTTTGGAATGCAAAACGTGACAAAGAAAACCAGAAACGGCTTGATTGCAGCCCTGGATATCGGCACTACAAAAGTGTCGTGCTTTGTCGCGCGTGCAGGGTCCGGCAAGGCCCCGGAAATTATTGGCCTGTCCCACCAGATTGCCAACGGCCTGCGCCGGGGCGTGATTGTGGATATGGAAGCCGCGGAAAAATCAATTCGCAGCGCCGTCCATGTGGCAGAAGAAATGGCGGACGACACCATCGAACGGGTCATCGTTTCCCTGTCCGGCGGTCATGCTCAAGCCAATCTTGTTAATGTGGAAACCAACGTCCATACCGCGCAAATTGCCGATATTGACGTACAGCGTCTGTTTATGCAGGCCCGCGCCCAAGGGCAAATCCCCAAAGATCACACCCTGCTGCACACGCTGCCGACAGAATTTTCCATCAATGATGAACATGGCGTGCGTGACCCGCGCGGCATGGCAGGCGATCGTCTGGGCGCGCGTATGAATTTGGTTTCCGCCAATTCCAGTGCGGTGCAAAACCTGAAAACCTGTCTGGAACGCTGCCACCTTGATGTGGAAGAAGAAGTGGTCGCGGCCTACGCAAGCGGTCTCGGCTGTCTGGTCGAGGATGAGCTAAGTCTCGGCGTCTGCGTCGTGGATATGGGCGGCGGCACCACTGACATCGCTGTCTTTATTGAAGGCGAGCTGGTCTATATGGACAGCATCCCAGTTGGCGGCAAGCAAGTGACAAACGATGTGTCGCGCGGCCTGAACACGCCGATTGCACACGCTGAACGGATGAAGACAAAATTCGGCAGCTGCCTGCCAGCACCGAGTGATGATCACGAAATTTTGCGCGTCCCCGTGTTGGGGGAAGAAGATGATGCAGAAGGCACAACAGCCTCCCGGTCCATGCTGGTCAGCATCATCCAGCCGCGCCTTGAAGAAACATTGGAGCTTGTGCGCGAACGTCTGGAACACAGCGGCTTTGATAAAGCGGTTGGTCGTCAGGTCGTTCTCACCGGTGGGGCCTCGCAGTTGCGCGGTGTGCCGGAACTCGCCGCACGCATCCTCAATAAAAAAATTCGTCTTGCCCGTCCGCAAAAACTCAGCGGTCTGGCAGATGCAACAAGTGGACCTGAATTTTCAACATGCGTCGGGCTGTTAAAGTACGCATATGAAAAACAAGGGTTGTGGCCGACCGGCGCAACTCAATCTGGTCCCGACCCAAATAGTATTTTGGGAAAATTAGGGTTCTGGTTTAAACAAAATTTTTAGATTTAGGACCTAGACTACACAAATCCCCCTGACAACCATCATCATAAGATGGACTGGGGAAAGAGCGATAACAAGGCAAGTCACATACGTTGTTTTTAGAAAGGGCACTTAAAAATGGCCATTAATTTTCAAGCTCCGGAACATCAACCGGCCCCCACGCAGACAGGTCCGCGCATCTCCGTCATCGGTGTTGGTGGCGCAGGCGGTAACGCTGTCAACAACATGATCCAGTCCCAGTTGGAAGGCGTTGAATTCGTCGTTGCCAACACGGACGCACAAGCTTTGACACAGTCCAAATCCGATCACCGGATCCAATTGGGTGCCAATCTGACGTCTGGTCTGGGTGCTGGCTCCAAGCCGGAAATCGGTCGCGATGCAGCCCTTGAGTCCATTGACGATATCATGCAGCAAATCTCCGGCTCCAACATGGTGTTCATCACCGCTGGTATGGGTGGCGGCACCGGGACAGGTGCAGCGCCGGTTATTGCCCATGCGGCGCGTGAAGCTGGGATCCTGACCGTTGGTGTCATCACCAAACCTTTCCAGTTTGAAGGTGTGCACCGCATGCGTCTGGCAGAAGCCGGTATCGAAGAAATGCAAAAATACGTGGACACGCTGATCGTGATCCCGAACCAGAACCTGTTCCGCATCGCAACGGAAAACACAACCTTTGCCGAAGCCTTTAAAATGGCCGACGCCGTGCTTCATTCCGGTGTGCGTAGCGTCACCGATCTGATGATCCGTCCGGGTATGATCAACCTCGATTTCTCCGACATCAAAACGGTTATGTCCGAAATGGGCAAAGCCATGATGGGCACAGGCGAAGCTGAAGGCGAACGTCGCGCGATTGAAGCGGCGGAAGCGGCGATCTCCAACCCGCTTCTGGATGACAGCTCCATGAAGGGTGCCAAAGGCGTCCTGATCAATATCACAGGCGGCATGGATATCTCGCTCTTTGAAGTGGACGAAGCTGCAAACCGTATCCGTGAAGAAGTTGACTCTGATGCCAACATCATCTTCGGGACAACGCTTGACGAAAGCCTTGAAGGTAAAATGCGCGTCTCTGTTGTCTCTACAGGAATAGACAGCATGGAAGCCCGTGCGCCGAAACCACGCGTTTTGGAAGATGACGTTGACGCCATCAGCACACAAGCAGCTCCAAAACCGCAAACGGCCCCTGCTGCAGCACAAAGTGCACCTGTACAAACACAGACACCTGCCCCACAAACAACTGTGGCCACACACACGCAGCCGACAATGGCTCAAACTGTTGCGTCCAAAGTTTTGTCCATGCAGTCTGCTGCCAAACCGGCTCAACAAGACACCATGGCTCAACAGCCGGTACAGCAAAACGCAGCCGTCAACGCTGAACAGGTTGCCATGCGCATTCAAAACACACTGGGCAACACCCAGTCCGTGCAACAGGAACGCGCCCCGTTCATCCCGCCGGCCGCTGCTGAAGTTGCCCATGTGGAAGAACCGGTTGCCGCCCATAACCCGTTCCATGCTGCCCCGAAAGCAGCTGAACAGCACGAAGAAGCTCCAAGTGCCGCCCGTTCTCTGTTCGATCGCGTAACAGGCCGTGGCGCACGCCCGCAAAAACCGAAAGAAACAGCGGAAATCCACGAAATGTCTCAGCAAAGTCTGGACATTACACCGCAGGATCGTTCCTCCGTTTCCTCTCAACAAGCTGAAGACGACTTGCTGGATATCCCGGCATTCCTGCGTCGCCAAGCCAACTAAGGGTAGGTCTGCCTTAACCGCCCGTCAAAATAACCTTTGGTTATTTTAAAAACAACGTAACTTAAAGCCGTTCCTACTGGTGCAATCGCCCTTGCACGTCTGGGAACGGCTTTTATTTTCAATAAGTTAGAAATATTTCATCTTGTAACAAAACGTAATAAAGCTTGATTTGAATTCTTCCCCTCATCCGGTTAATAATTCAACCTACGAAATTCGGGTAGACACACCACCAAAGATGAAAGACGCGTCATGACAATGATTTCAAACCAGAAAGCGACACAGGTCCTCCGCCAGAAGACTCTCAAAACGGCGATCAACTGTTCAGGCATTGCGCTTCATTCTGGTGAAAAAGTCACCATTACGCTGAAACCTGCTGAAGCCAACACTGGCATTATCTTCAAACGCACCGACATTGCAGGCAAAGGCGCGGAAATCGCAGCCACCTACAACAATGTCGTTGAAACCCTGCTCTGCACAAAAATCGGCAACGAAGAAGGTGTCACCGTTGCCACAATCGAACATTTGATGGCCGCCCTGTCCGGTTGCGCGATCGACAACCTGATCGTTGAAGTGAACGGCCCAGAAATGCCGGTCATGGATGGCAGCTCTGCCCCGTTCGTCTTTTTGATCGAATGTGCCGGCACCAAAGAATTGGATGCCCCACGCAAAGCCATCCGCATTGAAAAAGCAGTCAGCGTTGAAGATAAAGGCCGCTTTGCAGGCTATCAGCCGTGCAAAGGCAGCATCCTTGACTTCACCATCGATTTTGACAATCCGGCGATTGCCCGTCAGGACCACACGGTTCATCTGGGTCGCGGTGTCTTTAAAGAAACAATCTCACGTGCGCGTACCTTCGGCTTTTTGCATGAAGTTGAATATATGCGCTCTCAAGGCTTGGCCCGTGGCGGCTCCCTCGACAATGCCGTTGTGGTCAGCGCTGATGGCGTTATGAACGAAGATGGCCTGCGCTATGAAGACGAGTTTGTACGTCACAAAATTCTGGATGCCATTGGCGATCTTGCTTTGGCAGGTATGCCGATCATCGGTCGCTACACAGGGGTTTGTTCCGGTCACTACCTCAACAACCAACTGCTGCGCGCCTTGATGGCGGACCAGGATGCCTGGTCTGTGGTCCCGATGACGGCAGAAGATCTGGACGCGGCCTATCTGGAACAGCGCAAAACACAAAGCGCCTGAGAACGAACTCTCATAAAACGACTTAGACCCTGCGCTTGATTGCACAGGGTCTTTTTTGTTGAAATATTGCATTTGCATAGAGACAAGACCACTTTTCTTGGTATAGTCTCGCGACGTTTCCCAACCAACGGCAATAGATAATAGACTTCAGATGAAACATTTCTCGCACCGCCCGTTTTTCTATCTCGCTGCCCCTGTGCTTGCTGTCTCCTTACTCAGCGCCTGCTCATCTACAGATGACGAAGTTCCCTATGTGGAAAGCCCGGTCGAGCAGCTCTATAATGATGGTCACAATGCCTTGCTGGCGGGGGAATATGAAGTCGCGGCGCAAAAGTTTGACGAAGTTGAACGTCAGCACCCTTATTCTGTCTGGGCGACCAAATCCCAGCTGATGGCCGCCTTTGCCTATTATGAAAACGAAAAATACGACGAAGCCGTCATTGCCCTTGATCGTTTCATCCAACTGCACCCGTCCAACAAGGACGTGCCTTACGCAACCTACCTCAAAGGCTTGTCTTACTACGAGCAGATTTCGGATGTGGGCCGTGATCAGTTGATGACAGATCAGGCGCAAAAGACCTTCCGTGAATTGATCAAACGTTTCCCGACCAGCAAATACGCGCGCGACGCCCGTCTAAAACTAGACCTCACCGTTGACCACTTGGCCGGTAAGGAAATGGAGATCGGACGCTATTACACCTCGCGCAACCAATGTATTGCCGCGCTGAACCGTTTTAAGTCGGTTGTTGAAAAATATCAGACAACGACCCACGTTCCCGAAGCCCTGCACCGGATGATCGAATGTTACATCCAGTTGGGTCTGGAGGATGAGGCAAAACGCACAGCCGCCGTCCTGGGGCATAACTTCCCCGGGTCGGAATGGTACATCGATACCTATCAGATCGTGGAACGTAAACGTCTAAAAGATAAAGAAGACCCTAGCTGGTACTGGCCGTTTGAGAAAAAAGACACCCTCGAACTGTTGGAAGAACAGGACGGCGTCAAGGCAGAAGAAGAACGCCTTGAAGGGGAAGAAGACCTGTTACCGGTTAAAAAAGAAAGCTCTTGGTGGAAAGTCTGGGAATAAGCGGGCGCAAAGATGCTACATCGTCTTTCAATTCGTGACATTGTCCTGATCGACAAACTCAATATCGATTTTAAAAACGGTCTCTGCGTCTTGACCGGGGAAACCGGCGCGGGTAAATCGATCCTGCTGGATAGTCTCGGGCTTGCCCTTGGCGCGCGCGCCGACAGTGGGCTTGTGCGCCATGGCAGTCCCAAAGGCAGTGTCAGTGCTGAATTTGATCTGCCGGCCAATCATCCCTTCTGGGATATTTTGGCCGATGCGGATATTGAACGTGAAGAAGACACGCTGGTGCTTCGCCGCGTGGTCAATGCCGACGGACGCTCCCGCGCCTATATCAACGACCAGCCAGTCAGTGTGTCCTTGCTGAAACAAGCAGGCGCGGCACTGGTGGAAATCCATGGACAGTTTGACACCCAAGGGCTGATGAACCCGGCAACCCATCGCGGCCTGCTGGATATATTTGGCAACCTTGGCAAACTCGCTGCACAGACCAAGACGGCCTTTAAAGACTGGAAAAAGGTCGAGAAAGAACGCATAGAGGCCGAAGCCGCCCTTGAAAAAGCCCGCGCCGACGAAGAATATCTGCGCCATGTGGTCGAAGAGCTGACCCAGCTTGCCCCGCAAGAAGGTGAAGAAGCAGACCTCGCCGCCCAGCGTCAAAAAATGATGCATGGCGAAAAGCTTTTGGATGGCATGAAGCAGGCCCATGGGGAACTGTCCAACCATAAAGGGGTGGAAACCATGTTACGCAATGCGCTTCGCCACCTTGAACGCATCGCGGAAAAAGCCGAAGGCAGCCTGAATGAGGTTATCGAGACACTGGATAAAGCGTCTGAATATACCTCCCAAGGTATCCAGCTTCTGGAACGGGCAAGTAACGATGTTGACCTTGACCCGCGCCATCTTGAAGCCATCGAAGAACGCCTGTTCGCCCTGCGTGGGGCTGCGCGCAAACATGATGTGCCCGTGACCGAATTGCCGGGCCTGAAAGACCGTTTTGAAGCCCAATTAAATGCGGTGGAAGCAGGCGATAGCGCCCTGCAGGACCTGCGCGCCCAAGAAGTCGAAAAACGCACGGCCTATATAACCATCGCTGAAAAACTCGGCGCAGAACGTCGCAAGACAGCCCAAGGTCTGGACAAAGCCGTCAACCATGAGCTAGGGCCGCTAAAGCTGGGCGGGGCCACCTTTGGCACCACCTTGCAAAAGCTGGAACAAGCCGACTGGAACGAGACTGGCTGTGACCGCATCGCCTTTGAGATTTCCACCAACCCCGGCGCGCCGCTGGGACCGATTGCCAAAGTGGCCTCCGGTGGGGAACTGTCACGCTTTATGCTCGCGCTTAAGGTGGTTCTCGCACAGGCCGACCCGATCCCGACCTTAGTGTTTGACGAAGTGGACGCAGGTATCGGCGGCGCGACCGCAGCGGCTGTGGGCGATCGCCTTGGTAAGCTGGCGGAAGAGGTGCAGGTCCTTGTGGTCACCCACTCCCCCCAAGTTGGCGCACGCGGTAACCATCACTTGCGCGTTTCTAAAAGCGAGAGTAACGGGTCGGTGACCTCCACCATCCGTGCGCTCAGTGATGATGAACGAACAGAAGAAATTGCCCGTATGATTTCCGGTGAACACGTCACCACGGAAGCACGCGCGGCGGCAGATACCCTCCTAAACGCGGTTTAAGAATATGAAAATTAAAGGCTTAAGAGAAGTTGCGGTTGATCAGTTGACCGAACTGGACGCCCATGCCGAACTGTCAGCACTTGCCAAAGAAATAGCCGAGCATGACAAACGCTATTATCAGCACGATGACCCAACCATTGACGATGCGGCCTATGATGCTTTGCGCGCGCGCAACACCGCGATTGAAGAAAAGTTCCCGCACCTAAAACGCAAAGACAGCCCGACCGATAAGGTCGGCACGCCTGTTCAATCCGGTTTTTCCAAGATCACCCATGCAGTGCCGATGCTGTCGCTTGGCAATGCCTTTGCCGAAGAAGACGTGCAGGACTTTCTGGATCGGATCCGCCGCTTCCTTGGGTTGGATGCGGGTGAAGAACTGGCAATTGTTGCTGAACCAAAAATCGACGGACTGTCCATCTCACTGCGCTATGAAAACGGCAAATTTGTGCAAGCCGCAACCCGCGGGGACGGACGTGTGGGTGAAGATGTCACCCGCAATATCCTGACACTCAAAGAACTACCGAAAGAATTGCCCGCGGGTGTACCGGATGTAGTGGAAATCCGCGGTGAAGTCTATATGGCGAAGGATGAGTTTTTGGCCCTCAACCAGCGCCAAACGGATGCAGGCGCCAAAGTCTTTGCCAACCCACGCAATGCCGCCGCCGGATCGTTGCGCCAACTGGACAGCAACATCACCGCCAATCGCCCCTTGCGCGTCTTTGCCTATGCGTGGGGCGAATTAAGCGCGCCGTTAGCAGACACCCAAATGGGCGTGATCGATACCTTTAAATCATGGGGTCTACCCGTCAACCCGTATACCAAAGTCTGTCGCAGCCTTGAGGAAATCATGGCGCTTTATAACCAAATCAACACAGATCGCGCCCAGCTAAATTATGATATCGACGGCGTGGTCTATAAGGTGGACCGCCTTGATTTGCAGCAACGTCTTGGCTTTGTATCGCGCAGCCCGCGTTGGGCCATTGCCCATAAATTTGCGGCAGAACAAGCCCAGACGATTGTGGAAAATATCGACATTCAGGTTGGGCGCACAGGCAAACTGACCCCGGTTGCTCGCCTGACCCCGATCACGGTGGGCGGTGTTGTGGTCTCCAACGCGACACTCCACAACGAAGATGAGATCAAGCGCAAGGACGTGCGCATCGGGGATACAGTGGTGATCCAGCGCGCCGGTGACGTGATCCCGCAAGTGGTGGAAGTGGTGAAAGACCAGCGCCCTGCCGACAGCATCCCTTATGACTTCCCCCACACTTGCCCGGACTGTGGCTCCCACGCGGTGCGCGAAGAAGGCGAAGTGGATATCCGCTGCACAGGCGGCTTGATCTGCCCTGCCCAAGCGGTGGAGCGCCTGAAACATTTTGTCTCGCGCAACGCCTTTGATATGGACGGATTGGGTGCCAAGAACATCGAAAAGTTCTGGCAGGAAGGATTGGTCAAGACCCCGGCGGATATCTTCCGCCTGTCCCAACACACAGACACCATCGCCACATGGGAAGGCTGGAAAGAAAAGTCCATCGCCAACCTGAAAAAATCCATTGAAGATCGTCGCACCATTGCCCTTGATCGCTTTATCTATGCCCTTGGTATCCGTCAGATCGGGCAAGCCAACGCACGCACCTTGGCCAAAAACTACCTGACGTTCGAGGCGTGGTACGATGCCATGATCGCCGCCAAAGATATCGAAGGCACCGCCTATGAAGACTTGATCAATATCGACGGAATCGGCACCTCTATGGCGCAAGACCTAATCGACTTTTTTGACGAACCCCATAACCGCGAGGTCATGGCGGATTTACGTGCCCAATTGGATATCGAAGCATTTGACGTGCCGGACACTACAGACAGTCCGGTTGCGGGTAAAATCGTCGTCTTTACAGGCACCCTTGTGACCATGAGCCGCGCAGAGGCCAAAGCCAAAGCGGAGAGTCTGGGCGCAAAAGTATCGGGGTCAGTATCTAAAAAGACCGATTATGTGGTCGCGGGGGAAAGTGCCGGATCAAAGCTTAAAAAAGCTGAAGAATTGGGCGTTGCCGTGCTGACAGAAGAAGGCTGGCATGAGCTGGTGGGGCGGTAAACACCCCACCGGACACGCATAAGTCTTTTATTCGGCGGCGTCGAGGTCGATCACTTCAAAATCATGAGTGATCTCGGCTGTTGCGCCCAGCATGATAGAGGCGGAGCAATATTTTTCAGCGGACATTTCAACCGCCTGCTGAACTTTCTTTTCCTTCAGGCCGTGGCCTGTCACTTTAAAGTGGGCATGGATTTTGGTGTAGACCTTCGGGTCTTCATCCGCGCGCACGCCATCGATTGCCACTTCGCAATCCACCACATTTTCGCGCATACGGCCAAGGATATGGACCACGTCAAAGGTCGTACAACCGCCCATCCCCAGCAATAACATTTCCATCGGGCTGGGGCCGACACTGCCTTGGCCCGGTCCTTTTGCTTCCATCACGACGCCATGTCCGCTGGACGAGGTGCCGATAAAGATGCGATCTTCAACCCATTTTACACGTGTAGTCATTTGTTCACCCTTGACTAAAAAGATATTTGATCCCTACATAACAAGAAACAAAAGGGAATACCACATGATTGATTGGGCACAAGTTGCCAAAGCCAAAGCCCCTCCCACCCACGGACGCGAGATCTTCCACGTCCGCGTGTCGGAGATTTGTCCGAACGGCCTTTTTTCAATCTGTAGTGTCGCGGAATATCTGCAAGAAGCCGCCTTTCGAAACTCGTCCCTACTCAATCTGGGTATGGAAAGTCTGCAAGGAACGAGTCTGGCATGGGTCTTGGCCCGTCTTGGTATTTACGTGCGCCATTACCCCCGCCAAGGCGACGCCATCACGGTCGAGACCTGGTATGCGGGCTTGCAAGGTCATTTCGGCAATCGTTTTTATCGACTGCGTGACAGCAACAACGTGGTGATTGCCAGCGCGCTGTCCACCTTTGCCCTGTTTGATCTCAAGAATCGCACCATGGCAGACTGGCCGGAATTTGTCAGCGCACGCATCCCCGATGCCGGCCCCAAGCCCATCGAGTTTGAACGGCGCATGATCAACAAGCCCTTTATCGGTATCCCGCAAAGCCCGATCAAGCCGCGCTTGGGCGACATCGACCTTTATAACCATGTCAACAACACAAAACTGATCGAATGGTCCTTGAGCGCCGCTGCCGAAGGCTGTCGCCATCCGTTTCAGCCGCGCGCCCTTGATATCGTCTTTCGCCACGAATGTCGTCTGAACAACCGTGTGCAAGCCGAAGTCCAACAACTTAATCCGAAAGAAAGCCTTGTCCTTCTGACAAACGAAGACGACACGGAACTCGTTCGCGCCCATATCACCCGCTAAATCTTGAAGGCCCGTCCCATGAAAACAGAACACCCGCAAACCATTCGCCTTGCCGATTATCAGGAACCTGCCTTTTTGGTGGACAGTGTCGATCTTGTCTTCGATCTGGAGCCGACCAGCACACGGGTTGTCTGCGCGGCCATCTATCGCGCCAATGGCGACCAGGACACCTTGGTCCTTGATGGGGAAAACCTGACGCTGTTGAGCATTGCCCTTGACGGGCGTACGCTCGACGACAGCGAGTACACCGTCAGCGGGGATACACTGACCCTGACCAATCTGCCCGACATGTTTGAACTGGTCGTCGAAACCGAGATTGACCCCAAAGGCAACACGCACCTGTCCGGCCTCTATCAATCCAGCGGGAACTATTGCACGCAATGTGAAGCCCAAGGTTTTCGCCGGATCACCTATTTTCAGGACCGCCCCGATGTGATGACACGCTACACCGTCACCATCATCGCGGATAAAGACGCCTGCCCTGTGATGCTGTCCAACGGCAATCTGGTGGAACAGAGCGAGGAAGAAGACGGCAAGCACCTGTGCGTCTGGGAAGACCCGTTCCCGAAACCAAGCTACCTGTTTGCACTTGTGGCAGGTGATTTGGCCTGTGTTGAAGATACATTCACCACAAAAAGCGGCAAAAACGTTGATCTGCGCATTTTCGTCGAACATGGCAATGAGGATCGTTGCGATTGGGCGATGGAAAGCCTCAAAGCCTCCATGAAGTGGGACGAAGACCGCTTTGATCTGGAATATGACCTCGACCTGTACAACATTGTCGCGGTCAGTGACTTCAACATGGGCGCGATGGAAAACAAATCCCTGAACGTCTTTAACACCAAATATGTGCTGGCAAAATCCGACACCGCCACCGATCAGGATTATGCAGGTGTTGAAGCCGTGATTGCCCACGAATATTTCCACAACTGGACGGGCAACCGCGTGACCTGTCGTGATTGGTTCCAACTTTCTCTAAAAGAAGGGCTGACGGTTTTTCGTGATCAGGAATTTTCATCCGATATGCGATCGCGCCCAACCGAGCGGATTTCCAACGTCAAAATTCTGCGTGCGGCCCAGTTCCCCGAAGATGGCGGCCCGCTGGCCCATCCGGTACGTCCTGACAGCTATATCGCGATCGACAACTTCTACACCGCCACCGTTTACAACAAAGGCTCCGAAGTCATCCGCATGATGCACACTTTGCTGGGGGAAGAAAACTTCCAGAAAGGGATGAAACTGTATTTTGAACGTCACGACGGCGAAGCAGTCACCTGTGATGATTTTGCCAGCGCCATGATGGATGCATCCGGCATTGACCTTAACCAATTTAAGCTCTGGTATTCCCAAGCGGGCACACCGGAAGTCACGGCCGACTGGTCTTATGAGAGAGAGGCGAAACAGTTTAGCCTGACCCTCAGCCAACATCTTGCCCCCACACCGGGACAGGCGGGCAAAGAAGTTATGCATATGCCGATCGCGATCGGGTTGGTGGGGCAAGACGGCAAAGACCTGCATTCAGAGGTTCTCTCGCTCAAAGAAGCCAAGCAGACCTTCATCTTTGAAGGGATAGCTGAAGAACCTGTCCTGTCCCTAAACCGTGGTTTTTCTGCCCCCATCCGCTTGAAAGCGCCTTACACGCAAGATCAACTGGCTTTCCTCATGGCAAATGACAGCGATGAGTTCGCCCGTTGGGAAGCCGCACAGACTTACGCAACCGATCTGTTATTAAGCATGATTGCAACCTTGCAAAAAGAAAAGACGATCACGCAGGACAGCCGCTTTATCGAAGCACTAAAAACCACCCTCAATGATCCCGCGCTTGATCCTGATTACATTGCACTGAGCCTGCAACTGCCCACCGAAGGCTATCTTGCGGAACAAATGGACGTGGTTGATGTGGACGCCATCCATCAGGCCCGCGAGATCCTGCGCCTGTTTATCGCGCGCGACTTAAAAGACGACCTGTTGGCAAAGTTCCGCGATTTACGCAGTGACAGCCCCTATAGCCCGGATGCCAAATCTGCGGGGGAACGTGCGCTGAAAAACATCTGCCTTGCCTATCTGGGGGAACTGAATGATCCGGCGTTCCTCGCATTAATTACGGCACAGTACCATAATGCCAACAACATGACCGATCGCATGGCTGCCCTCAGCATCCTTGCCAACACAGATGTCCCCGTGCGCGCAGAAGTGCTGGAAAATTTCTACACCCGGTTCAAAGATGATCCGCTGGTGGTTGATAAATGGCTGAGTGTGCAGGCCATGTCCTGCCTGCCAAAGACCCTAAAGACGGTCAAAAAGCTGATGAAGCATGAAGCCTTTTCGATCAAAAACCCCAACAAGGTGCGTTCCCTCATCGGGGTTTTCTGCCATGCAAACCAGCTGCATTATCATGCGGTTGACGGCAACGGCTATATCTTCCATGCAGATCGAATCCTTGAGCTGGACAAGATCAACCCGCAAATTGCCGCGCGCATGATCGCCCCGCTTGGTAAATGGCGCCGTTTCGATAAAGCGCGTCAAAAGTTGATGAAAGAACAGCTTAAACGCATCATCGCAACAGAGGGGCTCTCTAATGATGCCTATGAAATGGCAACGAAATCGCTGGGAAAATAGGCGCTAATGTCTTCTTTGCAGGGCTTTAAGGCAGGACTTGATAAACGAGTCCTGCTCCTGCAGGCTGCCGCTTAGGGTTTCCACAATATCTTCATAACTGGACCCACCGGCAAACTGGGGTTTATCCAGATCATACCCGTATAAAAAACCCATCGACCATTTGTTAAAAGAGCGCTGGGTGATATCCACGTTCAACAACACCTCCACCTCTTCATGGCGGGCATCTTTTATAATCTTGCCAAGTAACCCCGTCAGACTGTCTTCCGCCCCTTCCAAGACCTGAATAAAGGCATTGCCTGTGTACACAAGCACGCCTGTGATATCAGCCGTTTCATTATGATCACGGCACGTCTGAATAATATCTTTCAGGTCATCCTGGGTCAGGTCCATTCGGGCTACTGACGAATAGGCCAATCGTTTAAGCATTCTAGATCCTCTAAATAAGACGTTGCCTCATCATATCCAATTTAGAGTTTCTTTGCTAGCCTTGCATGAGCCAAATATTAGGAATAATCCCTTTTTGCGTGTAAAACCTTATCCAGATAACGCTGACTTTCTGTCGGCATTTTTGCTTTCAGGCGATTATAAACTGCCGTGGGACTTGAGCGGTTGATCTCAGCAAATGCTTGCGTGCGGTTGCTATGAAAACTCTTTAACACATTGCCCGCCCCGCCATTATAGGCCGCAATCACACAATAGTGACGCGATGTCGGGTTGGTGACATTTGCCAAATAGCGGTTTTGCAAAATATAAAGATAAGCGCACCCCATACGGATATTATTTTCCGCATTAAACAGATAATCCCGTGTTGGCGTCCCTGCACGCTTATGGATCAACTGATAGGCATCGCGCCCCGCCGTGGTCGGCACAATCTGCATCAGGCCATAAGCAGGCACCCAACTGACCGCATAGGGGTTAAAGTTACTTTCCGTTTTAATAATGGCATAGACCAAGGCACGTTCAATGCCATATTGGGCGGCATATCGGTTCACCAGCGGGCTGTAGCGGTTTTGACGTGTCGCGTTATGGACGCGGGCCAACGGAAATTCGACATAGGTTTTGGTCGCAGTGGTGTTAGCATCCAGCTTGATGGTTTGGGTCTTTTTCTGCGTCTTGATCAAATAATCCGCAAATCGATTTGCCCGCCATGCCCAACGGATCGCCTTCCCATCCTGGTCGACCACCTGTTCATATAAAAACGGCACACCGCCCAGCTTGACCGACTTGTCGGAAAATAAATCCACATTGGTCGGATCATCCGGCGACAGGACCGTCATGACAATCGCGTCTTTCAGATGGCTTGGCACCAATGTTTCCACACGGACCAGCGCTTTGTCAAAATCCACAATGCCACGGGATTTATAATTGTCGCTGTATTTGACAAAGACTTTCTTTTGCGGTGTCTGGGCATTTTCTTCCCCCCAAACCGTCACAACGTCACCCAGAAACTTTTTGGCAAATTCGTCTAAGCGTTCAAAGTCGCGTACCAGCGTTTTGGGGTTACGTGCCCAGCTTGTCGCCTTATTGGTCGCCACGTTGCGTACCGCACCGCTTAAGGAACCACCGCGCGCAGCGGCTTCCAACGTGCGCACGATCTCACTTGTAGAACAAGCCGTCAGCGCTGCGGGTAAACAGCCTGCCAGAAAAGTGCGTCTTGAAATCATGCAAAGACCTTTTGCTTAACTTTTGGATATGTCATCCCTAACGTTATAGCGCGTAATCCCATAAAAATCGTAAACGCCGCCCATAAGCCATGATTCCCATAGAGCGACAGCAAAAACAGGCTTAAAGGCAAGTAGATAGCCAGCGACACAATCATCATATTACGCAGATAAGAAGTCTGGGTCAGGCCAAAATAGATCCCGTCCAGCTGGTAACTCCAGACCGAAACAACGGGCAAAATTACCGCCCAGATCAGATACGTTTCGGCTTGGGCAATGACCGGAGCAAGGTTGGTAAACAATCCGATAATGGCTTCGCCCGCCACAAAATAGACACCCGCAAAGGCCAATGCGCAAAAAGCGGCAAGTCTGGTCGATTGTTTCACCGCCCGTTCAAAAGAGACCCGGTCTTTACGCCCCACACCATGACCGGATAAGACCTCGACCGCATGGGCAAACCCATCCAGCGCATACGACGTAAACTGCTGAAACTGGAGGAGGATCGCATTTGCCGCCAGCACCACATCGCCCATCTTCGCCCCTTGGGCGGTAAACCAGGCAAAGGACGTGAGCAAACAGACCGTGCGGATAAACAAATCCACATTCATGCCCATCAACCGCTTAATCTGTGCCAGATCAAAGATGCGTTGGCGCTGCCATCCCCCGCCCAAAGCGTTTAAATGCCCCTTCAGGCGTATCAAACCGATTAATAAGCCACCATATTGCGCGATGACTGTTGCCAAGGCCACCCCTTCAACCCCGTAGCCCATGCCCATGACAAACCACAGGTCCAGCACCACATTGATCACATTGATGCTCACCTGCTGGATCAACACGCCACGGGCATCTTGGCGGGCCAGTATCCAACCGATCAAGGCATAATTCATCAGCGCTGCCGGGGCTGACCAAATGCGGATGGTAAAATAAGCTTCAGCTAACGCCTCCACTTCTGCGCTTGCCTCCAGCAGACCACGCGCGAGCTGAAAGATCAAAGACTGCCCGATCCACAAGCCCATGGCCCCGACCAGTGCAATCAGACCAGCGCGGGCAAAAACGGCGCGGGCTTCATCCCCATCGTCGCGCCCCAAAGCTTGGGAGGCAAGACCGGTTGTTGCCAAACGTAAAAAGCCAAAGCCCCAGTAAATATAGTCGAAAATCAGGCCGCCGACCGCCACTGCCCCCAGATAGGCAGCGCTGTCCATATGCCCCATCACCGCCGCGTCCACCGCCCCCAACAACGGAACCGTTATGTTCGACAGGATAATGGGCAGGGCCAGCGCCCAGACCTTTGCGTCAGCCTTCAATCTTCGTCAAGTTTCAAAGACAGGGAGTTAATGCAATAGCGCAGGCCCGTTGGCTGTGGTCCGTCAGGGAACACATGACCTAAATGACTGTCACATTTCGCACAATGCACTTCGGTGCGCACCATCCCATGAGTTACATCGCTGGTTTCTGCCACGCCGTCATCCGACATGGGTTCATAAAAACTTGGCCAGCCGCTCCCTGAATCATATTTGGTTTCAGATCGGAACAAAGGTTCCCCACATCCCGCACAGCTATAGGTCCCAGCGATTTTCGTATCCCAATATCGGCCAGTGAAAGCGCGTTCGGTACCTTGTTCGCGCAAGACCGCATATTCATCAGCGGATAAGTCCTCGCGCCATTCTTTCTCGGTTTTTGTTACCTTGTTCGTCATCAGAGACTCTCCTTTTCTGTCATCAGAAAGGTAAGTCCTTTTCGCCATTTGGCAAGATAAAGCTACTGGTCACGTCGCAAGAAAATAAAATCCCCGCCCACATCATGACCCGCAAACCGGATATTGGAATATTGCGGCGTCTGGCGGGCATTTAACAAAACCTGCGCGCGCACCTTGGTAAACAGCTGTGTACCATCCATCAGATCACGATTGTCTTTCAGGCTCTTTAAAAACGCATGGGCAAAAACCGAATGTTGGCCGCCGCCTTGATCGCTGACGGGTTCCAGCGCACCACTGGATAAGACCGTGCGCGATTTTCTGTTCGTCAGTGTCTCCAGATAGCCCGCTGGTTTCTCCGTCAGTTTTAGCCCCCGCATGCCGTCAAGGTCTGGATCAGCCGATCGCGTCAACGTGCCAGCATAGCAACTATCGGCGACGACCATCACATGCTTGGCTTTAAGCGCCTTTAAGGTATCGGTCACATCCGCATTAGACACCCAGCGCGCCCGCGTGGTTTTATCCGCATCGACGGGCAACCAGTATCCGCGCTCACTTTCCCCGTCCAACCAGCCATGTCCAGCGTAATAAATCAGCAGATTATCTTCTGCTTTCAGGATTTTGCGGTATTCGTCCAGCGCTGTGATGATGTCGTCGCGGGTTGCATTAATCAAGGTGGTCACAGAAAACCCGTACTGCCCTTTGAGGGTTTTTGTCACTTCCTTGGCATCCGTGATCGCAGTTTTCAGGTTGGTCAAATTGGGGTAGCGGTTGTTCCCAATCACCAAGGCATAATAGCGCCCAAACGTCACGCCTTTGGACTGACTGGGGGCCGCATCACGGGTGATCAAGGGCGCGCCCTTTCTGATCGGGGTAGCCTGTTGGGGGTGGGGCTGTATCTGTTGCACAGGAGCCGCAGGCTTAGCACTCGCCCGAGGTGCAGTCCCCGTACATTCTTTGCCACCATATTCGCACCAGAGATCCATAAAGGTCGTTTGCGCCACCGCCGTCGCAGTCATAAAAAGCAAAACCAACAGACAGGATACAAACAGTCTCATGCCCGGCGCCATTATTCAAACCCCTGCGTCAACACCGTTCGGCGTTTCTCAAACTCTTCGCTGGAAAGGCCGTAAACCAACAGCATCTTGTCTTCGCCCGCATCAATCAATCCGGTGCCATAGGCCTGCCCCTCCAGATGTCCCGCGATATTAAATCGGGCTTCCCCCGCGATGCGGCCATCAAAACAGCTCAATTTGGCAACCCCCAACTCCGATTGCGCCCCCAATGTGTAAGTTCCCCGACAGATCGCGCGTTCTTTATCGTTTAGGAAGGCCAGTGCCTGCGCTTGACCGGTGCGGCCTGTGGTATCAAAATATCCCAAGATTTCCTGCCGTCCCCGTTTATCCTTGACCAGTGCAATGGCGGGGAGGCGCGTTCGAAACGGTAGTTCCTGCGGTGTCATAAAAACGGTCTGATTGACCGCCACCAGACGACAGCCACAGGTGATTTTTTTATGATCCGCAAAGCCTTTGACCCCTTTTAAACAATTGTTTAACGCCACAGTTGCCGCACGATACCCATTGGCATACCCCCAACTGGAATAATACCGCGAACAGGCTTGTGGAGTGCCGATGGCAAGGGCTTTATGTTTCGGTTTTCGCAACCACCGCTGCGCCAGACTGTTTTTCTGAAAAAAGGCGTAATCCTGTACCGAGGCAGGGGCAACCCGATGTTTGCTCTGGCGTTCTCCCTCCATGGCGACGGACTGGAGGTCCGCATTTCCATAGGCGACAGACATTGGGTGCGGGTTATAAGCCAATTGTGTCGCCCGACACCCTGACAGAACCAAAATTCCCAACACCACCACTGACAAACGCACGCGATCCATCTTCACCCCCGACAGAAACAAGATGTTTATTTCTAGCAAAGATGGAGCACAATGCAATTTTAAAAGATTTTACGTTGTGGTTTTTAAGGCGTGCTGCACAATCTTTTTCATCAAGGTCGGCAGGGCATAATCCTTAAGATCCTCCAACTGGACCCAAACCCCATTCACAGGGGAGTTCGCCTGCAAACGTCCACAGATCACCGTTACCTCTAAATGGAAATGGGTAAAGGTATGCTTGACGATCCCTTCTTTACTCTTCCAAAGTGCACTGCCCGGCGCCTGACGCAACGCATTATTTAGCGACATACTTTCTTCGCGCCACTCAGTCGACGGGATTTCCATCATCCCGCCCAACAAGCCTTTTTCCGGTCGTTTGCGCAACAAGACCGACCCATCCGAACGGGTCAGCCAAAAGGCATGGGCTTTGCGGGTCGGTTTCGGCTTTTTCGGCTCTTTTCTCGGATAGTCCGTTGGCTCACCTTCCAAACGGGCCACACAGTCTTTCATCCACGGACACAGACCACACGCCGCCTTTTTGGGCGTACAGATGGTCGCGCCAAGGTCCATCATAGCTTGAGCAAAATCCCCGG
Organism: Terasakiella pusilla DSM 6293; assembly: GCF_000688235.1. GTDB lineage: Bacteria > Pseudomonadota > Alphaproteobacteria > Rhodospirillales > Terasakiellaceae > Terasakiella > Terasakiella pusilla. Next base: position 105,310 of record NZ_JHYO01000008.1, read on the forward strand.
CCCGTTTTTGCGGCGTCAAAGTCTGGGCCAGTTCGGTCAGTTGCTTCTTTGCCTTGGGCATGGTTTCTTCGACCTTAAACAGGCGCGAGACCACCCGTTCCACATTGCCATCCACGGGCGTGGCCTTTAATCCAAACGCGATGGAAGCCACAGCCGCTGCCGTATAAGGGCCGATGCCGGGCAGGTCCAACAGACGTTTCTCACTTTCCGGGAAACGACCATTATGATCCCGCGTCACCACTTGGGCACATTTATGTAAATTGCGCGCACGGGCATAATAGCCAAGGCCCTGCCAGGCATGCAGTACCTCATCTAACTCAGCAGCCGCTAAATCCTGCACGGTGGGCCATTTTTCAAGGAAGGATTTATAATAAGACTTTACGGTCGCAACGGTGGTTTGCTGCAACATGATCTCACTCATCCAGACCTTATAGGGATCGGCCTTCTGGTCCGGGGCCATGCGCCAGGGCAAATCGCGCCGTTCACGATCATACCAGTCCAACAATTGTTCAGCACGCATTGACATAAAGTTCCTTGGTGTGTTTTCTCCGCACTAGGAGTATGCTTAGACAGCCAAGAATTCAAGGACCTTTCATGACCCCAATGATCGAAGATTTTCTCAACCGTGAAGAAGGACGCAGAAACCGCAGCCTTTCCAAGCGTTTTCGCACGTGGTTGGGGTCAGAAAAAGCAAAAGTCCATGCCGAAAAACTGGAACGCTGCCTCGCCAAATCCGGCAATGAGGCTAAAGCAGGCCAAGTCCTGCGCCAATGTGAAGAAGCCTATAAAGCGGATGATGCCTATCGCAAACAAGATAATAAGCGCAAAAAATCCCTCAAACAGTTTCAAGAAGCCTTTGAAAACTGGCTCAACACCGACAAAGGCAAACCCTATCTGATCGAAATTCTATCGGCAAAAACAGAAGAGGTGCGCGAACTGACCAAAGATGAAGCGGAAAAAGCCTTTGCCCGCGCAAACCCGCATCTTTTGCCCGAAGATTACCGCGACACCTCCAAAACCCGTATTCGCCCGGTACGCCATGCCCGGCTCAAAGGCGTTGAGGATTTGTCTTTTGATGTGATCGAACCGGGGCTGAATCAGCTTGGTCTGGTCGGCGCCAGTATCGTGCGCAGCTGGTCGGAGATCGTCGGCCCCGCCTTGGCGCAAAACACGCAGGCCGAACGCGTCACCTTCCCACCGAAAGCCCGCACCAACGGCACGTTGTTTATCAAGGCGCGCCATGGCTTTAACACCATCATCCAGCATCACCTGTCCCAGATCATCTTTCGCATTAACAGCCATTTTGGCTTTTCTGCGATTTCGGAAATTCGCATTTCCAAACGGTACTACGAAGAATTTGACAGCACTGGAGACCGTGTGGTGCGCAAAGTCATGTCCAGCCGCGTCACTCCCGCCAGCGAAGTCTCACCCAATACAGCAAAACTCTTGGAAGGGATCACCGATCCGGAGCTTCGTAAAGCCTTTGAAGAATTGGGCAAAGTGATCAAGGCACGTAACGGTTAAGTTACATACTTATCCTTTTTTTGCCACATTCACCCTCTAATCTAAGGCAATTGTTTTAGTTAATCTTTTGGAGCTATTCCTTGAAAAAGTTCATCTTGAATGCAAGACACTATTTTGTCCTCCCTGCCCTTTTAGCACTCACTTTGACCGCCTGTGGTGAATCAGAGCCTGAAACAAGTGAAAACACGACACCTTCAGCGCAAGAAACACAATCAACAGAACAAGTGAAACCCATTGAAACAAAGGCAAAGACAAAAGCGACCAACGTCTCCCTTTCAGAACAAGACCTGCAACGGATGATTGGCGACCCCAACGCCCCGGTCACAATGATCGAATATGCTTCTTACACCTGCCCCCACTGTGCGGACTTCCACACAAAAGTCCTGCCGCAGATTAAAAAAGAATTTGTCGATACTGGCAAAGTTAAAGTTATCTTCCGTGACTTCCCGTTTGAACGTGTAGGCGCAACGGCTGCGCTCCTGTCAACCTGTGTCGACCCCAGCCGTTACCATGGTTTCAACGACCTGTTGATGAAACAGCAATCCCAGTGGGCAGCCTCGCCCAATCCGGTCGGCAGCCTGTTGAAATTAGCAAAACTTGCGGGTCTGTCCCAAGAAAAAATCGATTCGTGTCTGGCAAATGAAAAACTGCTCGATGAAATCGTTGCCGTTCGTAAGGAAGCTATGGATAAACATGGCTTTAACTCAACGCCCAGCTTCCTGATTAACGATGAAAAAGTCGTCGGCAGCGGCGAGTATGAGCGCTTTAAAAGCATCATCGAAAGCAAACTTGACTAAGACAACGTCAGTTTGAAATTGCCTATCTGAAAACGGCCTCGTATATTCGGGGTCGTTTTTTATTTTTTAGGTCACACGCCCCTTGATTCAATTCAAGAAACTTCGACTGACAGGGTTCAAATCCTTCGTGGATCATTCCGAACTGCTGATCAACACCGGGCTGACCGGTGTGGTCGGACCGAACGGCTGTGGCAAATCCAATCTTGTCGAAGCCCTTCGCTGGGTCATGGGCGAAACCTCCGCCAAGCAAATGCGCGGCGGGGAAATGGATGACGTGATCTTTGCCGGGTCCGGCAATCGCCCGCCCCGCAACGTCGCCGAAGTCGGCCTGATCCTTGACAATACCTCGCGTACCGCCCCTGCCTTGTTTAATAATGAGGAAGAATTGCAAGTGACGCGCCGGATCGAACGGTCCAAGGGGTCAAACTATAAAGTCAATGGGCAAGACGTCCGCGCGCGTGATGTGCAACTGCTCTTTGCCGATGCCGCGACCGGTGCGCGATCAACCGCGATGGTGTCGCAAGGTAAGATCGGGCAGATCATTAGCGCCAAACCCCAAGCCCGCCGCATCATCCTTGAAGAAGCCGCAGGCATCACCGGCCTGCATTCACGCCGCCACGAAGCCGAACTGCGCCTGCGCGGGGCAGAAAGCAATCTTGGACGCTTGGACGATGTGCTTGTAACGCTGGAAGCGCAACATAAAAACCTGCAAAAACAGGCCCGTCAAGCCAGTCGCTACAAAACCATTTCCGATCGCATCCGAAAGGCAGAAGCCCTATTGTTCCACATGCGTTGGGGCAATGCACTGGATGAACTGGACAAGGCAAGGAGCGCTTTTAAACAGGCCGAACAACGCGTCCATGACCTGACCTCGCGGGCGGCCGAAGCCTCTAAAGTGCAGGCCGAAGCTTCCACCCACCTGCCTGCCTTGCGGGAAGCCGAAGCCGCGGCAGGCGCGGAACTGCATCGCCTGACCATCGCACGCGAACAGCTGGATAACGAAGAAAAACGCCTTGAAGACACTAAGGCCGAGCTGAAACGCCGCATCGAACAGGCGACCCAAGACCTTGAGCGTGAAACCGAATTTGGCAAAGACGCCCAAGCCGCCCTAACCCGTCTTGAAAACGAACGCGAAAATATCGCGGTTCAAGGCGAAGATGATGAGATGCTGCGCGAAGAAGCCCTTGAGCGCCTTGAAATGGTCAAGGAAGAAGTCGCCCAGCGTGAAGAACGCATCAACAGCCTGACCGAAGAAGTTGCCCAAAGCGAAGCCAAACGCAACAGCTTAAAAAACCGGATGAACGAGCAGGAAGCCCAGCTGCAAAAACTGCAAGGGCGCAAAAGCGAGCTTGTCGCCCAAAAGGCGGAGTTGGAGGCCACCCGTCTCGATGAAGACCAGCTGATGGAAGCAGAAGCCCTGCTGGAAGAAATCACAGAGCGTCAACTCCAGCAGACAGAAGCCATTGAACAGGCCGAAGATACCCGCAGCCAAGCCCGCGAAGCCGTGCAAGCCGCGCTGAATCACTTGCGCGAAAACGAAGCGGTCATCGCCAAGCTGGAAGCTGAAGAAGATGCTTTGGCCGAGCTGTTGGACACCAACAACGAGGATGACAGCGGTAGCCCCATCATTGACGATATCGCGGTTGAGGCTGGCTATGAAGCCGCCCTTGGCGCTGCCCTTGGCGATGATCTATCGGCGTCGCGCGATCATCAGGCTGCACTCCATTGGGAACAATTATCCCCACTTGCCAACCCGTTGCCCCTGCCCGAATCCGCCCGCCCGCTTTCCGGCCTGACCAAAGCTCCGGCAGAACTTGCCCGCCGTTTGGGTCAAGTTGGTGTGGTTGAGACACCCCAAGACGCCGCGCGATTACAAGCCGAATTGCAGCAAGGCCAACGGCTTGTGAGTACACAGGGCGGCATGTGGCGTTGGGACGGGTTTGTCACCGCCCCCGGCGCACCGAGTGCAGCAGCGATTCGCCTAAAGCAAAAAAACCGTCTTGGGGAAATTCGCCAGCTCTGGGAAGAAGCCCGCGCCAAAACCGACGAGGCCGAAGAACGTCTGCAACAGACCAAAGAGCGTGAGACACAAGCAGATGAGGCCGAGAAAGCCCTGCGTGAAGATTTGCGCCAAACCAATGCGCAACTGGAAGCCGCGCGCACCCAGCTTTCCAACCTGAAAAATCAGATCAACACCCTTGATGCGAAACTCGCCACCCTCAATGACACACTGGAACGCATCGCCCAAGAAAGTGAAGAAGTTGCCGAAAATCTGATGGGCACCAAAGTCGATCTGGAAGACCTGCCCGAAGGTGATCAGGGCCGCGAGCAACTGTTGTTGTTGCGCGAAGAACTGGCAGATAAACGCACATTGTTGATGGATCATCAATCCGCCTTTGAACGTATCAAGCAGGAGGGGGAGAACCGCCATCGCCGTCTCAAAGAGATTGGCGAAGAACTGACCTCCTGGAAAAACCGTGCCGAGCGGACCTCCCGCCATATCGAAGATTTGGGTGAACGCCGCGCCGGATTGCTGGAAGAACTGGAAACACTGGCTGAGCGACCAGAAGAAATTGAAGGCAAGCGCCAAGCCCTGTTTGAAGGGATCGAACGCGCCGAAGAAAAACGCAAATTCTGCGCCGACAAACTGGTTGAAGCCGAAAGCCATCTGCGTGATGTGGATGCCCACACCCGTCAGGCAGAGGCCGAGTTGGCCACCTGCCGTGAAGAACGCGTGCGCTTTGAAGCCCATGTCAATCAGGGCAAGCAATTGTGCATGGCTCTTGCCGAACGTATCCGCGACCGACTGGATTGCAAACCGGAAGAGCTGGAAGAGATTGCCGAGATTGATGAAGGTTCTGAGCTGCCGGACCTTGACGCCGCAGAAAAACGCGTTGATCGCCTGTTGCGTGAACGTGACACCATGGGGCCGGTCAACCTGCGTGCGGAAACCGAGCTGGAAGAGTTGGACGAACAAGTCAAAACCATGACTTCGGAACGCGAAGACCTGACCAAAGCCATTGATAAACTGCGTCAAGGGATTAACGAGCTAAACCGGGAAGGTCGCGACCGCCTGCTGACCTCGTTCAACGAAGTAAACCAACATTTTAAAGAATTGTTCACCCGCCTGTTTGGCGGCGGGGATGCGCATCTTCAATTAATCGAAGATGACGACCCCTTGCAAGCCGGCCTTGAGATTATGGCCTCGCCACCGGGCAAACGGATGCAAATTCTCTCCCTGCTGTCAGGGGGGGAGCAAGCCTTAACCGCCCTTGCGTTGTTGTTTGGTGTCTTTTTGACCAACCCTGCCCCCATTTGCGTCCTCGATGAGGTCGATGCCCCGCTTGATGACGCCAACGTGGACCGTTTTTGTACCATGTTGGAAGAAATGTCACGCAGTGGCTCCACCCGCTTTTTGATTATCACCCACCACCGCATGACCATGGCGCGCATGCATCGTCTGTTTGGTGTCACCATGACGGAACGCGGCGTGTCCCAGCTTGTCTCGGTTGACCTACAAAAAGCGGAAGAACTGGTGGATACCTAGGGCTTCTTTATCCCACAAGATCATGTGCTGAGACGATCTTTGCAAAGGAAAACCCAAGGGCCGCCATAAAGGTCGCCTGCACGTCCTTTGCGGCAATCGTCTGTCCGTCAAATACCAGATCACGGGTCGCACAGGCATCGGCAACAACCGTACAATCATAGCCAAAATCTGCGGCTGCCCGCACGGTAGAATCGATGCAATTCTGCGTCATCGCGCCGACGACGACCAGTTTTGTGATGCCATTTTGATCCAGCACCCCTTTTAAATCCGTGCCTAAAAAGCTGTTCGCCTTATGCTTTGTGATCACAACCTCGTCTTCAAGTGGCGAAACACTGTCATGAATGTCAGCCCCCATCGTCTTAGGCTGAAAAAACGGGATCTTCGCGCTCAAGGCCTCATGACGCACATGGACAATCAGGTCCTTTTCTGCCCGAAAATGTGCCAGGACGCGTGACGCATTCTCAGCCGCCGCTTCCATCCCGACAAGTGGCCAGGCATGGGCCTCAAAGCTTGGGAAATAATCATTCTGAATGTCTATGAGCACCAAAGCTGTCTTCGTCATCTTCTCTTCCTTTCTGTCTGACGATTGCAATGATGTTAGTCTTGCTCAGGTCTGCAAAAATAGCTAACGTCACAAATGACATTATTCAGGCAAAATGTGACAAAATGATCAAAATCGCGATCGTCAGTTATCCTGACAGCCTTCAATCCGCCGTGTTCGGTCTTGCGGAGATGTTTCACCTTGCCAACCGCAATGATCCCCCCGCCCCCTTTCAGTGTGACATTGTGACAGAGGATGTGCCCTCACGCGCATACAACATCGTGATCCTTCCGCCCAATTTGGGAAGCGAGTATACCGAGCAAGCCTCAGACAGTTTAAACACATGGCTTTGCGACCAAAAACAGCAAGGTGCGATTTTATGTGCGGCCTGTGCCGGCTGCTTTATTTTAGGTCAAAGCATTGATTTAACGGGTCGCCGCGTGACGACCCACTGGGCGCTTGCGGACAAGTTTCGCACCGCCTTTCCCAAAACCGAGCTTGATAGTGACAAGATTTTGATCAACGATGGTGATCTTATTACCGCAGGCGGCCTGATGGCCTGGGTCGATCTTGGCTTGGAACTGATCGCCCAATTTTCCAGCCCGACCATTATGCGCAAGGTCGGTAAAACCATGGTGGTCGATACCGCCCGACGTGAGCAACGATTCTACAAGCGTTTTTCACCACGGCGCGATCATGGAGATCAAGCCATTTTGAATTTGCAAAACCACCTAGAAGAACACTATCACCAGCCTATGACCGTATCAAAGATGGCTGACTTCTGTGGTTTAGAGCCACGCAGCTTTCTGCGGCATTTTACCAAATGCTGTCAGCTCACCCCAAAGCTTTATCAACAGCAGCTGCGCATCCAAAAAGCTTGTGATTTACTGGAAGGCACCCCCCAAACCATAGATCAGATTTCCTACCACGTCGGCTATGAAGACATATCAGCCTTTCGCCGCACCTTCATCAAAGTGATGGGGCTGACACCTCGTGACTTTAAAAACCGGTTTGGGGAAGCGAGCTTTGCTGTCTAGGCGACTTTGACCACAAAATTATAAAAGGCAATATGTCCCTTTAACGCTGCGGCCCCTTCTTTCGTCGGGTCTTCATACGCCCAAGCGACATTTTCAGCCTCACGCCCGTTCAACGCAATTGTCCAATAAGACGCATCCCCTTTACGTGGGCAATGCGTTACCTTGTCCGTTGGGGTAAGTAGCTCCATGCGAATATCTTTTTTGGGGAAGTAGATGACTGGCTTAAATGCCCCTTCCGTTAGGTTCAACGCGTTTTGTGAAGTTGCGATCACTTCACCATCGAAGGTGGCCGTCACTGTTTTTCCCACAGGCTCGATAACCAAATCGGACATGATATTTTCCTTTCCTAAATGCCTTGATCAGACGCTAGACCAAAGCGGAAATTTTCACCAATCACCACACTTCACAAAACCGTGAAAATGGCTTGAAGGCGGGAAAAACTTGAAAAAAAAGCCAAAGCCTTTCATAACCATACCAACGATTTGAAAGGCTTAAGAACATGATTGAAAATAATTTTGGAAAACTGGGCGCAACCCAGATTGAAGCGCTCGCAAAAGCTGAACCGCTTATTGATGCGATCCTCAAAGCGCAAGACGAGGTTGATTACGAAGCCTTCTGCGCCAATTTTGAAGGCGGTTTGCGCACCAACATCACCAAAAGCGACTTTGAACAAAACGCCCGGCACATCCTGTCAACCATGGGCAAATTCAAAGAAAAAAAGTTCCTCGCAACCCTTAACCGCCAAGGCATGGTCGGTCTGATCTACAAATGCAAATTTGACGGCAGCCCGGATGATTTCATCCTCACCTTTACCTTGAACGATCAAGCCGACCCTTTAAAGGCGTCCGGCATCTGGATTAGTTAAACCGCTAATCGACCAGCTCTCCGCTCACACATAATCCAAGGGCAGCTCGGTGGTGCATTTGATTTTCTCCATCGCGAAGGAGGAAGATACATCATTGAGCTGCACTTTCTGGATCAGGCGTTTGTAAACCTGATCAAAGGCCTCGATATCCGGCACGACGATCTTGAGCAGGTAATCCACATCCCCACTCATACGATAAAATTCAACCACTTCTTCGATAGATGAAACAGCTTCGGAAAAATACTGGAGCCAAGCAGCATCATGGTGTCCAGTCTTGATGGACACAAACACAGTTGTCTTTAAGTTCAGATGCTTATCATCCAACAAGGCGACCCGAGCACGGATCACCCCGTTTTTTTCCAAATTCTGGATGCGACGCCAGCAGGGGGTCGTCGACAAGTTTACTTTTTCAGCGATCTCAGCAACGGAGAGCGACGCATCTGACTGCATGGTTTGCAGGATCTTTTTATCTATGTCATCCATGATTTCGTATTCTCTTCAGGAGGTGCGTTTCTTATTTTAATTTCAATTTGGCGGAAAACTAACACATTCTTGCAGGAATCACATAGCGCTTATTCAGCCTCTTTTTCCCGATTCCCTTACCTGAGTACCGTTTAGCAAGTGGTAATCCCACTTTTTGCATATATTTTCCAATACCTTACAAGCCGTTTTTCCGGCCTTGACACATAGGGTGCGCGTATATATGTTCCGAGCCACATTCGGCTTAAGTGCTGAGAAGTGGGGGAAGCGTTTGTTCTCTCTCATTTTGCTCCCGAAATTTCAGGGATTTGGAAGATGAGTGATAAAGACGAACGTTCCGAACTAGACAAGTTCGACACCCGGTTAAAGCAGGCGCAGGAATCTTCTATTGCGCCGCGCGGTTTGAAGGCACCAACCAACGAACCGCCCAAAGGGTTAGGGCTTGCCTTACGCTGTGGGGCTGACCTGGTTTCAGGTCTGGCTGTCGGGGTAGGCATCGGCTATGCGTTGGACACGTATGTGTTCGACACAAAACCATGGTTGATGGTCTTGTTTTTCTTCTTGGGTGCAGCAGCCGGAATTATGAACGTTTTTCGGACGGTTCAGGGTTTGGGGTTAGCCGTTGGCTATAAAGACACTCCGCCTCGGCAGACCGGAAAAGACGATAATTTAAAGGATTAGCCTTTTTTAGGGCAAAGATGAGGGCACTGTGTCGAACAATCCGCTACAACAGTTTCAGATTAACACCATCGTTCCCATCGACCTTGGTGGAATCAATGCATCTATCACAAACTCTGCCGTTGCCATGGTTGCAACCGTTGCTGTTGTGAGCATTTTCTTAATCATGGGGATGGGCAGCCGCAAGCTGGTTCCGGGTCGCTGGCAATCAATGGCCGAGCTTAGCTATTCCTTCGTCGCAGACATGGTGCGCGATAACGTTGGAAATGAGGGTCGTAAATACTTCCCGGCTGTTTTCTCTCTCTTCATGTTTATCCTGTTCGGCAACCTGTTGGGTCTGCTGCCGTACAGCTTTACATTCACAAGCCACATTGCCATCACTTTTACTTTGGCAATGATCGTATTCATCGGCGTTACCCTGATCGGTATTGCGCGTCACGGTTTGCACTTCTTCTCTTTGTTTGTGCCAAGCGGTGTTCCGGCGTTCATCTACCCGATCCTGGTTCCGATTGAAGTTATTTCTTACCTGTCCCGTCCGGTTTCCCTGTCCATTCGTTTGTTTGCAAACATGACAGCGGGCCACACCATGATGAAAGTTTTCGCAGGCTTCATCATTCCGCTGGGTTTCATCGGCGGTTGGGCACCTTTTGCCGTTGACGTTGCGCTGACAGGCTTTGAGTTTTTGGTGGCGTTCTTGCAAGCCTACGTGTTTGCGGTACTGACTTGTCTGTATCTGAACGACTCCATTCACCTTCACTAAGCAATTTGTGAAGGCCTTTCGAAGGGCTGTTGGCTGGACAACATAGAAACCAGTTTGCAGCCCTTGCTTCCGCAGGAAAGACCGAGGATATGGAAAACATAGAAACCTCGCCTCGCCTTTCCTAAAGACTTTACTTTTATTATAGGACTTAGATCTATGGAACTCGAAGCAGCTAAAATGATTGGTGCTGGTCTTGCAGTAATCGGCTTGTTCGGTGTTGGTATCGGTATCGGTAACATCTTCTCTTCTCTGATCACATCTGTAGCACGTAACCCTGCTGCACGTTCACAAGTATTCGGCCTGGCGATCCTGGGCTTCGCACTTGTTGAAGCCGTTGCCCTGTACGCACTGCTCATCTCTTTCCTTATCCTCTTCACCTAAGAAGTCGATAATCTAAGTTTCCAAGGGTCACTGACCTGATCAGTGACCTTTCGAACTTTTTTAAGGAAGGAGCGCAATATGCCACAGTTAGAGATAGCCACATTTGCCCCGCAAATTGTTTGGTTATTTATTACCTTCTTAGCGATGTATTTTCTCATGGCTAAGGTGGCGCTGCCGCGCATTGCTCAGGTGCTCGACGAACGTCAAACGCGTATCGACGACAATCTGGAGAAAGCGGCTGCTTTGAAAGCTGAAGCAGAAGCTGCTGCTGCTGCCTACGAAAGCTCATTGGCTCAAGCCCGTTCAAAAGCTCAGGAAGAGGTGAAAGCCGTTCTTGATGCCGCAAATGCGGAACAGGCGAAAAGACAAGACGAGCTGAGTGCAAAACTCAATAAAGAGTTGGATGCAGCAGAAGCACGCATTGCGCAAGCAAAAGACAAGGCGCTCGCAAACATCAAGGAAGTCGCTGGTGACGTTGCGAAAGCAACCGTTGACAAGCTTTCTGGTGTCTCTGTAGACGATGCAGCGGTTCAGGCCGCTGTTGCTAAAGCCATGGAGCAAAACTGATGATTTCTGTCGCACACGCCGCAGGCGCTGAAGGCGGTATGGTTCAGGACCCGACTTTTTGGGTAGCTCTAGCATTCATCGTTTTGATCGTTCTGGCTGCAAAGCCGGTTGGTCGCTTCTTGGCGACTGCATTGGACGATCGCGCCGATACGATTAAAGCCCAACTAGACGAAGCTGAAAACCTTCGTGAAGAGGCTCAACAACTGTTGGCTTCTTACAAGCGTAAACAGCAGGAAGCGGAAGAAGAAGCCGCTAAAATCCTGCAACGCGCGAAAGACGAAGCGGCTCGCCTAGAGGCTAAGTCGAAAGAAGATCTGGCAAACGCACTTAAGCGTCGTGAAGCCGCTGCTGTAGCTCGTATCGCACAAGCTGAAGCATCTGCCATCGCCGAAGTGCAGGCTTTCGCAACATCTGTTGCTCTCAGCGCAGCTCAACAGCTGATGGCTGACAACATTTCTGCACAAAAAGCCAACGCTATGATCGATAAAGCTATTTCTGAATTGCCCGCGCAACTCGGCAACTAAGCTTCGCTTTTCGACAATCGCGATTAAAGGGGAGTCTCCGTTTGGAGGCTCCTTTTTTTGTGCGCGGACTGATAAATCGCAATGCGTTTAGCCGTTCGCTTGCCTAACATTCCCCAACACGATAGAGTTTCTTCAGGTGGATGATAACAAAGGTGCCCCATGACAACAGCTGACACGCCGCAACCCACAAGCTCACTGCAGTTTTTCCCCATCACCATGTTTGCAACAACCATGGGGTTGTCCGGTCTCGCAATCGCCACCCATCGTCTGGAAGATATGCTCGCCGGGTATGGTAGCCTGATCTTTCATGGCCTAGCCTATGGCACGCTGGTGATTTATCTCGCCATCCTTGCAACCTACACCCTCAAGTCCCTCAAATACCCTCAGGCCGTTTTGAAGGATTGGTCACACCCGATCAAAATCAGTTTCTTCCCTGCCGCGACCATCAGCTTATTACTACTTGGTGCCGTCTATCACCCCATCAATGAAAGCCTGTCCTTTACACTCTGGGCAACAGGCTGCCTGTTCCAGTTCTTCCTGTCTCTCGCGATCATCAACAGCTGGATTGATCATTCGCGCTATGAAGTTGTCCATAGTACACCTGCGTGGTTTATCCCCGTGGTCGGGAACATCATCGTCCCCGTGGTTGGGGTTTCCCATGGACCGATTGAACTGTCCTGGTTCTTCTTTGCGTGGGGCCTGCTGTTCTGGGGGATCTTGCTGACCTTGATCTTTAACCGCCTGATGTTCCATGCGGCCTTGGCAGATAAACTGCTACCGACCTTGTTTATCTTACTCGCCCCTCCCTCCATCGGCTTTGTATCCTACGTAAAACTGGTTGGCGGGCTGGATACCATGGGACAGTTGATCTACTACTGGGCGGTCTTCTTCTTCCTGCTCATGCTGTCGCGCATCCTACGACTTGTGCGCCTAAAATTTAGCATGGCCTCCTGGGCCTTTACCTTCCCGCTTGCCGCTTTTACAACGGCAACCCATCTTATGGGTGAATTGACCGGGCAGATCCTTTTCCACTACGCCGCCCAAGGACTGTATATCGCCACATTTATTGTTATTGGCTTCCTCTTTATTCGAACGATCATCGCCTTAATCAAGTGTGAAGTCTGTACCCCTGAGTAGAAGATCGTTTGACTTTACATCCTCTTTCTCTAAGCTAGGGGCATTGGGGTAGATCAAATGAAACCAGTCTTTATTCTCATCATTGGCCTGTGTTGCGCCAGCCCGACCTATGGGGAGGGGGTGGACACAGGCACCGCCCAAATGGCCTGCACCAACTTCCCGCCTTTTAAAATCGAGTCAAAAGACACCGGCACACCTCATTCCGGTATTGATCTGGAAGTGATTGAACATGCCTTTGCCATCACAAACCAAAAAGTAGCTTTTAATTTTTATCCATGGAAACGTGCTGTCACCATGGTCCAACACGGCAAAGCCCACGCCCTGTGTGGTTGCGACTATCGAGCGGAGCGCGAAGCAGAATATATTTATTCGGATATGGTCGGTTTTCACTCGCAAGGCGTCTTTATCCCTGCAGACTCTGCCATAAAAAGCATCCATAACCTTCAGGAGCTTGCAGGGAAAACAGTGGGAACTGTGCGCGGCTATGCGTTGGAAAAAACACTAGCAGATATCCCTGATATAAAAATCGCCCCCGCCAACAATGGCGACCAATTACTGCGCCAGTTGGTCAATAAACGGGTCGATGCGATTTACGCCTATCGCGATGTGATCTTTTATCACCAAAAGCTCAACAAAGAGACAACCGATATCCGATATTTTGAGCTGAAAAGCCTGCCCTACTATGTCTGTTTTTCCCGCACTATCCCCGATATCCGGATGATCGTGGATGCCTTTAACCAAGGCATACGGACCATCCGGTTTAACGGAACCTACGGGGAAATCCGGCAGAACTATCGTTAAGCTTTTTTCTTTTCCCGCAACACGTGGGTATGATCCACGTCATAAAGCTTACTGTCGGTGAAATCTTCTGTCGCCAAGACCTTACCCACCAAGATCAGCGCCGTGCGGGTGATCCCGCTTTCCTTCACCTTGGCGCGAATGTCGTTCAGTTGTCCATGAATAAAGGCCTCATCCGGCCAAGACACGCGATAGGCCACAACAACGGGACAATCTTCACCATAGTAAGGTGATAGCGTATCAACCACATGCTTAAGGTTATTCACGGACAAATGGATAGCTAACGTCGCACCGGACTTGGCGAATGTCTCCAGATCCTCATTATTCGGCATCTTGGAGGACCGCACGGCTGTGCGCGTCAGGATAATGGATTGGGACACATCGGGCAGCGTCAGCTCTTTCTTCAAAGCAGCGGAAGCTGCCGCATAAGCCGACACACCCGGCACCACTTCATAATCGATCCCCAACGCATCAAGGCGGCGCATCTGTTCCGCAATCGCACCATACAAGCAAGGGTCGCCGGAATGAACACGGGCCACATCGTGACCGTTGTTGTGAGCCTCTTCGATCTCCGCAATAATTTCATCCAGATGCATCGGGGCGGTGTCTTTGACCACCACAGCCTTGTCGGCTTGCGCCACGATCCCTTCCGGCACCAAGGACCCCGCATAAAGACACACAGGCGCTGTCTTAACAATATTAAGGCCACGCACGGTGATCAGGTCAGGCGCACCCGGTCCGGCGCCAATAAAGTAAACGGTCATGAGGACACCTTCATTTTCTTTTCATATCCACGGGGGGTATAGACCCATTTGTTGACACCGCGATCAATCACGCGGCTTTGGCTGGAGCCAACCAGTACCATGGTCAACATATCAGCATGATCAGACGTCAATTCACCCAAGGTGATCACCTCCATGCTTTCCGTCTCACGGCCCAAGTTGCGGCCCAACACCACCGGTGTTTCCGGCGGGCGGCCGCTCAGCAGGATGTCACGCGCCTTTTCAATCTGCGTCACCCGACGTTTGGAACGCGGGTTATAAAAAGCCACCACAAAATCCCCATCCGCAGCCGCCTTCAAGCGTCGCTGGATATCATCCCACGGCGTCAACAGGTCAGACAATGAAATGGTGCAGAAATCATGGTTGATCGGTGCCCCAATCCGCGCGGCACAGGCTTGCAAGGCAGAAATCCCCGGCGCAACATCGATCTTAAGGCGGTTCCATTCCGGCTTATTTTCTTTATCCAGCAATTCAAACGCCAATGTCGCCAGCGCATAAATCCCCGCATCCCCAGAACAGACCAGACAAACACGCTTGCCTTCTGCGGCCAGATCAAGGGCGATCCGCGCGCGTTTTTCCTCGTTCGCAAGGCCACTTTCATGACGTTCTTTACCGTCGATCAAGTCTTGTACCAGATCAAGGTACAAGCCATAGCCCACCACGTCGGTTGCATCGCGCAAGGCTTGTGTCGCTTGGGGGGAGCGCCATTCATCCGATCCCGGACCAATGCCGATGACGGACAGATAGCCTTGCGCCCGCCCGATCGCTTCGGGCTGTAAATCAACCGGGCAGCGTGCAATCGCACAGGTCGCTTTGGCTGTCTTTTGTTTTTCAACAACCAGTTCCCCCAGACCGCCAACAGCCGCCAAGGCTGCACCTTCGGCAACACCGTGACAGCCGACTTCTTTAAAGACCACGTCAGACGGGTTTTTCAAGCGCGGTTGCTGAGCATCCAGTTCTTGCGGGGTGAAGAAACGCGCAGGTACACCCAGCACTTTTGCCAGTTCATGCACCGCCGCTTCATCCGCTTTGACATCCACGGACACCACGCAGCCAATGGATTTCGGGCTCAGGCCCGCACCAGACAAGGTGTTTAAGGCATGTTCAATCAAATGATCCGGCGGACAATTGCGCTCACAGCCCACCCCCAGCGCCAAAACAGGCGGGTGGTACAGCAACTCGTTGCCATCCGGTTCCACATCACGATCAGAGATCCGAATGCGCGGGAAGCCTTCTTCGACAAAGCTCAGGCCTTTTTCATCCAGCCATTTGGCTTCGCCCGCTTCCTGCTCAATCGCAACCGGATCGTTGTTCAACAGGGCCGCGGCAATATCCTTGGCGTTATCCGGGTTGGCAATGCGCCAGCCGCGCGGAGGCTCATCAAGGGCCACACCGAAGTTTAACTCCCCTGCCGTTGTGACCGCAGCCGCCCCGTCCAGAATATCGGCAATCCAGCGCGCCAGTTCGTTTGCACCATGATGCCCGCCCAACAGCGGCACCGCGCAAGACGCATCTTCCGCCACCGCCACAACAGGTGGTTCTTTCCATTTATCCGCCAGCAACGGGGCCAGCGCACGGATCAGGATCCCGCTGGCACAAATCCCGATGATCGGGCGGCCTTGCTTAAACAGGCTTTGCAGATGGGCAATGGTATTTTCAAAGGTAATCGCACACTCGGGCAGGCGTTTTTTCAAACCGTGGATTTCCACCGTTTCCATTGCGCCTGCAAGTTCCTGTGCGAGTTGGTATCCACCTGAACTCAGGCAAACAAGTACTGGGGTTTCACTGGTCATTTCCACGCCTCACCGCGTTTATGTACAATAATCATCGAAAAATAAGGGGCCTTTTCAAAGGTTGCTTCGGACAAGGGCATCATGACCTGATTATCCATGGTCGCATGTTCGATATAATGGGCCTTGTCGATCAGGTCCAACGTGCCAAGCACATCGCGTACCTTGGCAAAATGTCGCCCGACCTTCATAATGATCGCCGCATCACACGCTTGTAAGCGGCGCAAAATATCTTCTGCCGGAATGGGGGCTGGCAACACCGTCAACACATCATAGCGCGACGTGATCGGCATCCCGATCTGGCACGCACTCGCCATTGCAGATGATACCCCCGGTACCACCACGGTCTCAAACCGTTCGGACAGGCGCGCATAAATATACATGAAGGACCCAAAGAAAAACGGGTCGCCCTCACACAGCACCGCCACATCATGGCCTGCGTTCAATTCCGCCGCAATTTCCTCGCTATATTTGTCATAGACATCATTGGCGGGGAAGCGACCGGGCACCATCGGGGTTTCAATCACAATTTCTTTTTGCCCACCGGGCAAGTGCGGCGCAATAATTGCGCGGGCCAGACTGTCTTTATCTTCCGGTGCGGGATAGGCAATCACCGGCGCGGCTTGCAAAATTTTAAGCGCCTTAAGCGTAATGAGATCAGGGTCTCCGGGGCCAATGCCCAGACCATATAAGGTGCCTACCATCACTTTTATTCCTTCACGACAGACAATTGCAAGACAGGGGCCATGGGTTTCATCACGGTCATCCTGCCGACATTTTCTTCACGGGAAATGGCAATGCGTGTCAATTCCCCCCCAAAGTTGGACTGAAAATGCAACATTTCGCGCTCCGCCTCAAGTGTTACTGTATTGGCGACCAATCGCCCGCCTGTGGGCAGGGCGTTCCAGCAGGTTTCCAGCATCCCTGAAATGGCGATCCCGCCACCAACAAAAATCGCGTCCGGCGTGGGCAGCCCCACCAGACAGTCAGGGGCGCGCCCGTCCACAATCTCCAATGTCGGCACGCCTAAGCTTGCGCCATTATGGGCAATCATAGATCGGCGTTTATCATTTTGTTCAATGGCGATAGCGCGGCAACTGGGGTGGCTACGCATCCATTCAATGGCAATTGATCCACAGCCGCCGCCCACATCCCACAACAATTCCCCCGGTTGGGGTGCAAGGGTGGAGAGCGTGACCGCTCGCACTTCGCGCTTGGTCAGTTGCCCGTCATGTTCAAACAAATCGTCTTTTAAGCCTGTCGTCAGCGGCAATCGGCGCGCCTCCCTCGACGCCATGCACTCAAGGGCGATGGTATTTAAATCTGCCGTTTGTGCCGTCCAGCCTGTGGCGGTACCTTCAAGACGGTTTTCTTTCTCCCCACCCATATGTTCAAAGACGGTGATTTTAGACTCGCCATAGCCATATTTAGCAAGCAAATCCGCCACTTCACGCGGGGATTTGCCATCACGACTGAGGATCAGAATTTTAACGTTCGGCGCAATATATCGGTTGAGACTTTCCAAAGCGCGCCCATGAATGGTCATGCAAACACAGTCCGGGATCGCCCAGCCCATACGCGCAGCCGCTAAGGAAAAGGCACCGCTGGTCGGGTGCACATGGATATGGTCGCGCGCGATATGGTTTAACAAGGTCGTTGCGATGCCAAACCACAACGGCTCCCCTGTAGCCAGCACGACCACAAGTTTGTCCACGTTGGCCTTCAATTCCTCAATCCCGTGGCTTAACCCCACCCCCCATGAGATTTTGCGCGCCGGACTGTCCACCATTTCAAGGTGACGCACACCGCCGACCAGAATTTCTGCCGATTGGATAAGGCTGCGGGCAACGGGGCTAACGCCGTCCAACCCGTCTTCGCCGATACCGATAATATGGATCATTGGGTTATTCCCTCCTTCGCCAGCGCATTGAGGGCCGAGGCTGCAATGGCGCTGCCACCGCGTCGCCCACGCAGGGTGATATAAGGCACACCCAAATCATCCGACAAAGCGATCAACGTTTCCTTCGATTCTGCCGCCCCGACAAAACCAACGGGGCAGGCAATGATCAAAGCCGGTTTATCTAAATGCCCATCCAAAATGCCTTGAATCAAATGGAACAAGGCTGTCGGCGCATTACCGATCACGACGACCGACCCTGCCAGCCACTCGCCCCAAAACTCAACGCCAGCCGCTGATCGGGTGGTGCCCAATTCTTCCGCCTTTGCCGGGGTGCGCGGATCATTCAGCGTACAAATCACCGGATTATGTTGGGCCAAACGTTTGCGGATAATCCCGTGAGATACCATCTCCACATCCACCAGCACCGGACAACCGCCCGCCAAAGCTTTGCGCCCCACGCTTGCGGCCCCGTTACTATAGGCGATATCCACGCCCACATCCACATCCCCGCAGGCATGAATCATGCGGATCGCAACGTCCTGCATATCCGCATCAAAACCAGAGACATCGATATCATGCTCGATCATTTCTTGGGATCGTTTGTAGATATCGTTTGGTTTTTTAAGGTAATTGCTCAGCCAATCATACGCGCGATCTTTCTCCGACTGCCCGACGCCCAAGACCCAACCTTCATAACGCACGACCGTTTCGCGATCTTCTGCGCTTAGGGTCTCATCGCCTGCAAATAAGGCAGCAAGTTCGCCCTTTTGATCCAGATCGGCATAATGACGCGCCATGGTGCGCACTTGGATCGCATCTTTGGGCAGCTCCCCCAGGGCAGAGACTTTGATCTGGGAAGGATAGATTTCAGCCAAGGTAATGTCACCGAGACGATCAGCCGACAATCCGGTTTCAAAAGGCCAGACCTTGACTTGACCGTGCAGCCACGGATGATGACACAAGCCTTCCAGATGGGCAATTCCCATCAAAGTCTGGGACCCCACACAGCCCGTCCCCAACAATTGCCAGACGGGTTTAACGCCGGAAATACGTTTTTCACATAAGCGCATTTCGTTGGTCAGCGGATTTAAATAAGGTTTCTTGCTTTCCAGAAACTCACTCTGGCGTGCTTTCGGGCATCCCCAAAATGGCCCTGCCGTCCCGCTAAGTCGTTGATTAAACGCGGCTGCCACGTCAAAACGGTTGTTGTGGTTGTCCGCACCATCCTTGATGCGGTGGGATAGTTCTTTCCAGACACCGTCCCACGTCAGGTCCAGTGACTGCCCAAAATCCTTGGGATAGCCAAACGCAAAATCACACCCCACCAACACCTTTTGCCCGCGGGCCGATAAGTCACTCAGCAGGTCTGCGACCTCTTTCATCGCGGCTTCGCGGGTGGACGGGTTTTTTAAAGATGTTTCGACAGGCTTGCCGTCAATGCGTTCCACCAAAGCATACCAGATGCTATCGGCCCCTTTTTTAGGGGTCGAGGCAGCCGACCAGTCGATCATCAGATAACTATCAAAAAGGTATGCCATGGTGACAGCCCTTACGTCTTCTCGCCATCCCCATGATGAGGGTGGTCGTGGGTGTGATCATGATGATGGTGCCCATGATCATGTCCGTGGTGATGGTGATGACCGTGGTCATGCCCATGGTCATGAGCGTGCCCGTGATCATGGTGGTGATGACCGTCTGTACCAATCCCCATCACATGATGATGGTGGCCCACTTGCGCTGCGCCCACATCGCCTTCATAGCCGATGATCTGTTCGCGGTATTTACAGAGCTGACAGTTCATATTGTTGTCACCACTCAGCATTTCTTCCACACGTTCCACAAACGCATCAATCACCAGCGGATGATCTTTCAGGTAGCTTGTTTTGACAAACTGGATATCCGGATATTTTGCCGCGACCTCGTCCGTCTGGTCATAAATCCGATTGACCAAAATCCCGGTAAACAGGAAGTACGGCATCACGATGATCCGCTTGTAGCCCAGCTTGGCTGCATGTTCCAACCCGTCCGGGACACGCGGGACAGCCACACCGGAATAACAGACTTCACCCCAGCCAAAGCCCATCCCTTCCCACAGCATCCGCATGACTTTGTGGACGTTGGAATTGGCATCACTGTCGTTGGTGCCGCGCCCGACGACCATCAACAGGGTATCTGCGCGCGCAACTTCACCGTCACAGGCGGCCTCGGCTTCTTCAATGCGGGTTTTACAGACTTCCAATAAACGACGGTCAATCGCCAGTTCGCGGCCAAAACGCACGTCGATATCTTCGTGTTCTACGGCAAAATTGTTGATCTCGCTCGGCAGGTCGTTTTTGACGTGGCCTGCAGCAAACAGCATCCCCGGGAGACAGAGGATTTGTTTCGCCCCTTGCGCCGCCAATTTATCCAGCCCTGTGCGGATGATCGGTGTCGCAAATTCCAGAAAGCCGCTTTCAACCAGTCGATCCGGGAAGCGCTCACGCAGGTTTTTGGCAACAAGGTTAAATTCTTCTACAGCGCCTTCGTCGCGGCTGCCGTGACCACAAATCATGATTGCGGGTTTATCAGACATGGAAGTCTCCTATCTTATTGTTATCCTGCCTTACAGCATCGGATGATTTGACCTTGCCCTACAGCATCAGGCCCCAAGCCTTGTGGTGTATAGATTCAACAGCACAAGGGCAAGGAAATTGTTAGGTTGCGAAACAGTTGAAAGCCCCTATCTCTATCAGAAAGGAGAGAAAACATGATCGATCTTTCAACACTGCCAAACTGGTCCCCTGTCGAGGGGCGCGACGCTATGACCCGCAGCTTTAAATTTGCCGATTTCAAACAAGCCTTTGCTTTTATGACGCAAGTTGCCCTAAAAGCCGAACAGATGGACCATCACCCCGAATGGTTTAACGTCTATAATAAAGTCGATATTACCTTGACCACCCATGATACCGGCGGCGTCAGTGACAAAGACATCAAGCTTGCGCACTATATAGACAGTCTGGTCTAATTAAAAAAACGGCCCCAGCGTCATCGCGGGGACCGTTTTTCTTTTACATTAACTCTGTTTCAGTCGCTTTTCCAGCGCGTCACACACCGTGCGCAGGACTTTGATGCGGGCATATTTTTTATCATTGCCTTCCACCAAGGTCCAAGGGGCCGCGGTTGTGCTGGTTTTTTCCACCAGATCATTGACCGCTTCTTCATAGTCCGCCCATTTTTCGCGGTTGCGCCAATCTTCGTCGGTCAGCTTCCACTTCTTCCACGGGGTCAGTTCACGGGCCTTAAAGCGGGCCAATTGTTCCTCCGGACTAATATGAATCCAGATTTTAACCAAGACCGTGCCATGGTCCACAATCTGGTCTTCAAAATCCACGATCTCCCCATAGGCGCGGCGCCATTCCTCTTCCCGCGCAAAACCTTCGCAGCGTTCCACAAGGACACGTCCGTACCAAGACCGATCAAAAATCGTCATGCGGCCCGCACGCGACATATGACGCCAGAACCGCCAGAGATAGTGGTGGGCGCGTTCTTCATCATTAGGGGCCGCAAAGGGCAAGACCTTGTAGCTGCGCGCATCCAGTGTTGAGGTGATCCGCCGGATCGCCCCGCCTTTACCTGCCGCATCACTGCCTTCAAAAACCAAAATGGTCGAGACACCGCGATCAATGGCTTTGCGCGCCAGTTTGTTTAAACGGCCCTGCAGGGACTTCAGTTCTTTTTTATACTCTTCTTTTTCAATGGTTTTGCTCATATCCAAACAGCTCAGCACCGTTGGATAGGGCAGTTCGCGCACGGGCGCATCCTTGTCGATCTTCTTTTTGACCGCTTTCTTGCCTGCCTTTGCCTGCTGGGCCATAGCCGCCTGCGCTTCCTTGGCGCTGCGGCGTTGGGCACTGTGGCGTTGGATGGCATCGCGGATTTGTTCTGCCACCGTCAGGGACGCATATTTATTATCTTCACCTTCCACAATCGACCATGGCGCATGACCTTTGGAGGTGCGCATGATCAAACGTTCCGCCGCTTCGGTGAATTTGTCGTAGAGCTCCCAATGTTTCCAGTCGGTCTTGGTGACACGCCATTTTTGCAGCTCGTTTTTCTCAAGTTTCTTCAGGCGCTTTTTCTGAGCATCTTTCCCCAAATGCATCCAGAACTTCAGGATCAACGCACCATCGTCTGCCAGCGTTTTTTCAAAGATTTTGATCCGGTCAAGACGTTCGTCATAATCCGCTTCATCAAGGTGCCCATAGGCGCGATCAATGAAGGGCGAACTGTACCAGGAACTCAGGAAAATGCCGATCTTGCCCTTTGGCGGCAAATCACGCCAATAGCGCCAATAACGCGGGCGTTCCGTTTCTTCATCGCTGTGACGCACATAGGCGTTGTTATCTATCCAGCGCGAGTCCATCCATTCGTTCAACAGATTGACCGTAGTGCCTTTACCTGCGCCATCCACACCCGCCATCACAATAATGACGGGAAAGTCGCATTGGCGTAAATCCTGCTGAATTTCCAACAATTCAATACGCAACGTTTCGACCCGTTCTTCATACTCGGCCTTAGAAATACTGCGCCCCAGTTCCGCTGTTTCGAACATACGTTCCTCCAATCCCCGATTATCCCCAAAGAAAAAAAGAGTAACCGAAGTTCCTATAAACAGCAAACGGCAAGATGGTCCGGCGCGTCCTTGGCTTCTTTTTTCAAACGCGCAAGGACACTATCAAGGTCTTCAAAAGACGGCGTATTTTCCCGCCGACCCGCATCCAGTGTCAAAATAGCCGCACTACAGTTCATCAACGGGAAGCGCCTTGGATTGCCATCGCGGTCCTTGCCGTCCAAATAGCCCTGTTCGCGCACCTTGGCATCATAAAAGCTCTCCACATCCTCGGCAAATTTCGCCAAAAGCGCTTCCACCCGTTCAATCACCTCATCCTTCTGTGCCGTGCGTACCCCGATAAAAAAGTCATCGCCCCCCACATGACCCAAAAAGACATTTTCCCCCTGAAAGGCTTTGCGCATCAAATCCGCAAACAACAAAATCGCGCGATCCCCTTGGCGGAACCCATACGCATCGTTAAAGGCCTTAAAGTTATCCAGATCCATATAGATCAACACACTGGCTTCTGACGCATCGCTCACCACCTCCCCCACAAAGGCGGAGATGGAGGAGTTGCCCGGCAGCTTGGTCAAGGGGCTGCAATCACGCGCCTGCGCCAGATTATTTTCGTTAATCACCCGCAACAGGGACGACGCAGACAAGAAGCCAAGATAGCTAAAGTCCTTCACCAAAATGACCCCTTCCGGGCTTTCTGCCAGACTATAGTTTTCAAGGATCGACTGGGTGCTGGACTGAATATCAGCCACCGGGCACGGACTTAAGAACTTGCGTAAGGTCAGCCCCGTTGCCCGGTTGGCGATGAGCTCTTTACCAAACGGAGAGTAGGTATATTCTTTTAAGTTATGTTCGCGCACGATCCCAAGGGGGCTGCCGCTGGCATCCACAACCGGAAAAAACGTCATATCCTTGTTGCTGCGAAAGGCTTCAAAGACGATTTGCATATCGTCATCAATGCGCAGCGGCGGGCGATATTCAATCTGTTCGTAAATAATATTGGTTTCGTCATTATCCGGGTGCCCATGACGGCGCCCCAGCGAAATGACCGACGGGTAACTGGTTTCAAACGCCTGTGGGTCCAGTTGCGGGCGACAAATATAATAGCCCTGCACCAGATCGCAGCCGATTTCCTTGCAGACCGACAATTGACCTTCCGTTTCCACACCTTCCGCGACGACAAAAATACCGAGCACATGAGCAAGGTCAGTAATCGTCGAAACCATAAGCTTCAGCTTCTTGTCTTTGTCGATCCCCTGAATGAGGGATTTGTCGATCTTGATATAATCGGGCTGATGTTCATGCAGCAGTTTCAACCCCGCATACCCTGCCCCAAAATCATCAATCGCGGTGCTGTAATCTTCCCCACGATAGCGTGCAAGGTTCTTTTCCGCCATCTGCATGGACACTTCATGGCGTTCGGAAATTTCCAGCGTCAGGATGGAGGCGGGCAAGCCATACTGCTTCAGCAACGCCATGGTGCCCCCACGAAAATAATCGGGGGAGGTGATAATTCGGTTATCCAGATTATAAAACAGGCGGGTGCGGTGGCTGCGTGGCAGCTTGGAGAATTTCGAGATCACGCGGGCGCGCACAACCATATCAAAACGGTGCAGGATTTTTAGTTCTGCGGCCCGATCAAACACCTCAAAGATGGTATCCACGCCCATTTTATCATGATGACGCATCAAGGCTTCATAGCCAAAAACGGTTCCATTATGGATATCAACAATAGGCTGAAACGCAAAATCCAGAACCTGTTTAGCCGTTTCGATAAAGGTCTTGGCTTCTTCGGACGGGTCTTCATGCCCTAATGGTGCGATATCATCAAAATCAAACATATGTACATTCACCAAACGACGTGCGGAAAAATCCAACTTCGGCCTCAATTTCTAATCATGTTATTGAGGGCATAAATTGTCTATTCCAACTCTGGCGTCAATTGCCCTTTGGGGTTTGTCACAAGACTTTAACCGAACTGAAACATCACTGTTTTATCTCAGGTCAAATACGTATATAGCCTTGCATAAAGTTCTCCTTTTCGTTTGCATTTATTTTGGTCATAGTACGCAGATGAAACAAACGACACGCGAATCGATGACACTTGGGATTGATGACCAGATCAGTCTTCTGGCCACCATGACGGCTGAATTTGCCAATACCCTGAATGTGGATGAAACCCTGCTGCGCACCTTGCCGCAAATCACGGATTACCTGAAAGCGGAAGGGGCCGCCGTCTTTTTGATGGACGAAGCAACGCAGGTTATCAGTTGTGTGGCCTGCCATGGGGCCACCGAAATCACCGGTTTGACGCTGGAATATGGGCAAGGCATTGTGGGCAAATGTGTTGCGACCAATACGGGTGCTTTGGTGCGTGATGTCAACGACCATCCCGATTTTTACGGGGCCATTGATGATCAAACCGGCTTTGTCACCCGATCCATCCTTTGTGCCCCGTTAAGTGTCAAAGATCGCTGCGTCGGCGCTATAGAGCTGGTCAATAAGCGGAACCCAGATGATCTATTTGAAGACAACGATTTAAAGATACTTGAAACACTGGCCGCCTCAGCAGCCCTTGCCGTCCTGAATGCACGTATGGCAACTGCCCTTGTCGAGCAAGAACGCGTCAAGCGGGAGCTGGAACTGGCCGCCGAAATCCAGCGGCGCTTCCTGCCTGAAGCAGGCACCGGCGACACCCTCACAGCCCCGATTACAGGTATCAACAAAGCCGCGCGCGGGGTATCTGGTGACTTTTTTGACTACTTCACCTTACCTGACGGGCGCATTTATTTTGGTCTGGGTGATGTCTCCGGCAAGGGGATCAATGCGGCGCTTTTGATGTCTAAAACCGCATCCCTGTTTCGCTGCCTCGGTAAAACCGTGCGCGATCCCGGCAAATTATTGGGCCGCATCAATGCAGAACTGTGCGAAACCGCAGCCCACGGTATGTTCGTCACAATGGCGTGCGGTATCTATGACCCCCGCGAAGGCTGCGAAGGGCTGATCCGCCTTGCCAATGCAGGCCATGAACCCGTGTTGCTCTATCGCGATGGGGCGTTTTCAACATACGAGGCCGGTGGGCCACCCCTCGGGATCGTCCCCCCGCTGCCCGGCGAAAATGGTGCCTATGAAGAAGTGCAAATCTTCCCTAACGGCGGCTCCCTTTACATTTACACGGATGGCTTAACCGAAGGCTACACCGAAACCGGCGCGCCGCTGGAAGATACAGGCGTACAGGAAATCCTTGAGCGCCACAAAGACCTGTCTTTGCAGGACCAGCTCAAACACCTGGTCGCTGCGGTTTTCCATCCCGGTATGAAACTACGCGATGATGTCACTGTCCTTGCGCTGACAGATGGGTTACGTCCGGCGGATAAAACCGCCTCGCCAGCGCTTTCACCGTCCCTGCGCGTCGATGACGAAAGTGATGGCGACTGGCTCATCGACTTTAAGTTCCCCGCGCAACCGTCGTGGATGAAACTGGCACGTGCCTGTGTGCGCGAAGCCTGCCTCAAGGTCGGATGCGACAAAACGATGACCAATGATGTGGTCTTGGCTGTGGATGAAGCCTGCCAGAATGTCATTCGTCATGCCTATGGCGGCCCAAGCGATGAAGAGATTGAACTGTCCGTTCGCCATCGCCCGGCCCGACTGATTTTTAGATTGCGCGATTTTGCCCCCCTTGTCGAACCAAGCAAAATCAAGCCACGTGACCTTGAAGATATCCGACCGGGCGGCCTTGGCACCCATCTGATAAAAGAGGTAATGGACGAGGTCCAATATCTTCGCCCCACACAAGGCGAGGGAAATCTGCTAAAACTCGTAAAACACATCCACATCAGTAAGGATTAGGGGCATGAATCTTTCAACACGCGAAGAAAACGGAATCGTCATTTTTGAACTGGATGGCGAAGTCGATCTGGAAACCTCACCCAAATTACGACAAGCCTTGTTGCAACAGGTCAATGCAGGCAAGTCCGTCTGTGTCGGCATGCAGGACGTGGCTTATATCGACAGTTCCGGCATTGCCAGTCTGGTCGAAGCCTATCAAACAGCGCGACGGAACAGCAGCGGTTTTGGTCTTGCCTGCATTAGTGATAGCGCTATTCGCGTTTTACAACTGGCGCGATTAGATAAAGTGTTTACAATCTATGACACGATTGAAACGGCAGTAAGCGATCTCAGTACCTGAGCCAAGCTGCGTTTTAGGGGGCAAATCATATGAGCGAGCAAGAGGCCCAACAAGGCCCGATCGCAAGACGGATTGAACAGGTCGGCCGCACCACCATGGTGGGTGTCGGCGTGATCGGCTATTGTGCGACCCTGATTTGGGAAAGCCTGTATTGGGCGGTCATGGGCAAAGCCATGGGCCAGCCCGTGCGCCTGAACGCCATTGTTGATCAGATGATGGAAATTGGTATTCGTGCGATTCCCATTGTCTCCCTCCTCGCCCTTGCCGTTGGCATGATGCTGGCCATTCAGGGGATTTACACGCTTAGTATCTTTGGCGCCGAGTCGCAAGTCACCTACGGGATCGCCTTTTCCGTGGTGCGGGAATTTTCGCCCCTCATCACCGGCATTCTGGTCGCCGGTCGATCCGGTTCAGCCCTTGCCGCACGCATCGGCATTATGACCATCAACCAGGAAATAGATGCCCTCTCCGTCATGGGGATCAACCCCGTGCGCTTTCTCGTCGCCCCTGCCATGTTTGCCATGTTGATCATGATGCCATGTCTGACCTTTCTCTCCGATGTAATCGGTCTTTTGGGCGGCGGGCTGTATGTGGCACTTGACCTGAAAATCTCTCTGTCGGCCTATTGGTCCGATATCATCAAAATCATCAGCAACGGTGACTTGACCCACGGCCTGATGAAAAGCATCCTGTTTGGCGTGCTGATCGTTATCATTGGGGTCGCCAATGGCGCAGGCGTACAAGGCGGGGCCGAAGGGGTAGGTAAAGTCACGACGCGCGCGGTTGTGCAATCCATCTCCGCCATTGTGATTACGGATATGTTCTTTGCCTTTATGGTGACGCGATGACAAAACCCAGCCCGCAAGAACTCCTCAGCCGCAAAAAAGTCATCGATGTGGAAGACCTTGTCACCCACTATGGGGAGCGCATGATCCTGAAGGGCATTTCCATGGATGTGCGTGAGGGCGAGATCATGGTCATTATGGGTGGGTCCGGCTCCGGTAAATCAACCCTGCTGCGCCACCTCATGAGCTTGGAAACCGCAACTTCCGGCAAAATGAGCCTACTGGGACGTGACATCACAGAATTGACGTTAAAAGAAACCTATAGCTTGCGCAAAAAGATCGGCGTTGCCTTTCAGGGCGGGGCGTTATTCAGCTCCATGACCGTGGGGGAAAATATCAAGCTGCCGCTGCGCGAACATACCGACCTTGATGAATTTACCATGGACATCATGGCGCGCATGAAGCTCGAAGTCGTCGATCTGGCAGGCTTTGAAGACCTGACCCCCAGCGAGCTATCGGGCGGTATGTTAAAACGCGCCGCCGTTGCCCGTGCCATCGTCATGGACCCGAAACTGTTGTTTTTTGATGAACCCAGCGCGGGCCTTGATCCGGTGGTTGCCGCCCAACTGGATGAATTGATCCTACGCCTGCGCGATGCCATGGGCATGTCCATCGTTGTGGTGACGCACGAACTCGACAGCGCCTTTCGCATCGCGGACCGCATCACCATGCTGGATCGCGGTAAAATCCTGATGGTCGGCACGCCAGAGGAAATGAAGGCCTCCGACAATAGCCGCATTCAAAACCTGTTAAACCGCCGGATTGAGGAAGAAGACCTTGATCCCGACGCCTACCTTCGTCGCCTAACCGGAGAGGACCAATCCAATGAGCGCGCTTAAAAACGCCAAGATGAACTATATGATCGTTGGCTCTTTTGTCGTTGCCAGCCTGGTCGGCCTGTTAATCGCAGTTGCCTTATTGACCGGACGCACCGGATCAGTTGACACCTATTATGTGGTCTATGACCGGGTGCAGGGCATCAAATACGGCACCCAAGTCGTCTATGAAGGCTATCCCGTCGGGCAGATTGAAAATATCATCCCGGAAAAGCAGGATGGGCGCATGCGCTTTAAGATCGAACTGAGCATCGCAGAAGGCTGGGATATCCCAGAAGACAGCTACGCGGCGGTTTCTTCCGCTGGCCTGCTGTCTGCCCTCAGCATCAACATCCGCGCCGGGGAAAGCAGCAGTGCCCTAAAACCCGGTGACACCATCATGGGGATTGAAAATGCCGATATGTTTGCCGCCATGTCGTCTTTGGCGGAACAAATCAGCGCCTTGATGGAAACAGATGTGCGCCCGCTGTTGCTGAACCTCAACACAGCGGTCAACAGCGCCGCCCTGTTGCTGTCGGAAGATGGCACCGAAATGGCGGGACAGATGAAAGATATCCTCAAAAGCGTGGAAAGCCAGACCCCCACTATTCTGGAAAACATCACCAGCTTTAGCCAAAATCTCGACCAGTCGGGTAACGAACTCAGCCAGATCCTGTCCGCGAAAAACCGCAAAAGCATCAATGCCACCATCGACAGCCTAGGCCAGCTCAACAGCACGTTAGCCAAAGCCGATCACATGATGGGCACCATGGATACCCTTGTCACCGACAGCAAGCCGGAGATGGAAAAAGCGGTTGCCGACCTGCGTTTTGTCATGGAAACCCTATCGCGTCACATTGACAACATTTCACAAAACCTTGAAGGCACCAGCCGAAACCTGTACGAATTCAGCCGTCATATCCGTCAAAACCCCGGCCTGTTGCTGGGGGGAACACCGCCCGCAGCCAAAGCGGAATAACGAAAGGGATCAGGACAGACCATGAAACAGACATTCTTTAAATCCATCGCTTTCGCAGCCGTTGCCTTTGGCATTGCGGCCTGTGCCCAACCAGAACTGCCACAGGATAACTATTACCGCCTTGAAGTCACCGCCCCTGCCGCGGGCACGCCGTTATTAAATGGCGTCCTGGAAGTGGATCGTTTTCGCGCAGACGGGCTGATCTCTGGTCGCCCGATTGTCTTTACGGAAGGGAACGGCTATCTCTCGGAATATCATTATCACTTCTGGGTGGAACCCCCGGTCGATCTGTTGCAGGACGCCATGGTCAACTACTTGCGCGCCGCCAACCTTGCCCATCATGTGGTTACGCCTGAACTGCGCATGAAAGAAGATTTCCTGCTGACCGGCAAGATCAAACGGCTGGAACGCGACCTGACAGACGGCACCAAGGTCGCCGTAGAGCTGGAAATCGGCCTTAAAAGCGTCAAAGAAGATAAAATCCTTGTCTTGAAAACCTACAATCGGGTATTGGACCAGACAACAAAAGGCGTCAACGGGGCTGTCCAAGCCATGAACGCTGCCCTCGCCGATATTTACGGCGAATTTCTTAATGATGTGAGATCCTAACGTGTCTAAAAAACCCATTCGCCGCCGTCGGGGACGCCACAGCGCCAAACCCAGCCGCCCCACCCTGCCCAAAGAGATCATTCAGGTTGCCGTTACCGCTGTCGGGGGCAAGGGCGATGGTCTGGCGCGCGATGATGCGGGCGTAGAATACTACGTGCCCTACAGCGTTGCAGGCGATGTTGTCGATATTAAAGTCACGGACAAACGCGGTGACGCCTTTGTCGGTGATATTCAGACCATCGTGACACCTGGGCCACAACGCGTGGAAGCTCCCTGCCCGCATTACACCAAATGCGGCGGCTGTAGCCTGCAACATCTCGACGCCCCAGCGTATGAGCACTGGAAAAGTGAACGGGTGTCCGAAAGCCTGAACCGTAATGGCTTAGACGTGACCCTTGACGCCCCCATCCTGATCCCCGCAGGTCAGCGCCGTCGCGCCTCCTTCGCGGTGACAAAAAAGGGTAAAAAGATCGTCTTCGGCTTCAACGCCCGATCCAGCCACCGCATTGAAGAGATTGATCACTGTCTACTGCTCACGCCGGAGCTGGATAAAATGATGTCCGCCCTGCGCGATCTGCTTCCCAAAGTCATGAAGCAGGAAGGGCGCGGCGACATTATCGTCAATGCCCCAAGCGGGTCTTGCGACATTGTCTTTGCCTTGCCCGGTCGATTGGAACTCGGCATTCAGGAAGCAATCGTTGAATTTGCCGAAGCCCATGATATCAGCCGTATTTCATGGCAGGAAAACGCCCAAGGTGAACCCTTTACCGTCCTACAACGTAGTGCCGTCACCGCCCAATTTGGCGGCACCGAGGTTGCCCTGCCGCCGTCCCCGTTTTTGCAACCCAGCAAACAAGGCGAAGACGCGCTTGTTGATCTGGCCTTAAGTGCGCTATCGGGCAAAGAGAAAAAGATACTCGACCTTTATGCAGGCTGTGGCAGCTTCACCTTCGCATTAGCGCAAAAATCCATCGTCCATGCCGTTGAAAGTAACGCCGCTGCCCTTAAGGCACTGGAACTATCTGCCGGACGTAACAAGCTGGGGGGACGGATTACAACCGAAGTCCGTGACCTCACCCGTCAGCCCTTGATGGGCAAGGAACTGGATAAGTTTGACGCCTTGCTGTTTGACCCACCGCGCGCAGGTGCCAAAGAACAGGCCGAAGAAATTGCCCGCAGCAAAATCCCGCTGGTGATCGCGATTTCCTGTAACCCCGCCACCTTTGGGCGCGATGCCGCCGCCTTGATCGACGGTGGCTATACCCTTCAAAAGGTAGTCCCGGTAGACCAATTCACATGGTCTGCTCATGTGGAAGTCGCGGCAATCTTCAGAAAATAAGGCCTAATCCGCCACCGAACAGGACCCGCCCCCCAACACGCAGAATTTTGCGCAGTGGGGGTGGTTCAGTTTCACCGCCTCTTCGGCTTCGCACAAACTTTCGCCCATGACAAACTGTGTGTCATACGGCAACAAGGTGCAGGGCATAACGACGGGGCCGTCATCGCCTTTGCGTTTGACCACCATGCGCGAGGTCGCACACATCATCGCATCCGGCCGGATCCCCAGAATGTCCCAACAGGCAACCGTAATTTCCGGCACGTCGGCCTGTTCATCCATTTCGGGGAACAGGACCAGCGCCATCGGGTCCAACGCATCAACGGGGATGCCTTCGCGCGCAAACATCGCCGCATAGCCCGCCCGTTCCTGCACTTCATCTTCATGCCAGAAGGTGCGGCCCGCGACCGCCATGTTAAATCCATTCTCCACCAGCCAGCGCACGCCTTCAATCATCGGCGCCCATGTGCCAACGCCGCGCAGCTCTTCATGACGAGCTGGGGTAAAGTGATCTATGGAAATCCGCAACGACAGCTTGTCACCGAACTGATCTTTTAGGGCCAATAGCTCGGCCTTTTTATGGTGCATGGGCTTCATGGCGTTACTCAGTACCAGCACCTCAAAGCCCGCGGCCAGACAGTCCGATAAAATCGCGATCATGTCCGGGTTCATAAAGGGCTCCCCGCCTGTGAAGCCGATTTCCTTGACCGCAAGTTTGCGATCCTTAATTTCTTGCAAATAAGGGCGGACTTCGTCGCGGGTAATATAGGCCAGCTTATCATTGGTCGGGCTGGACTCCATAAAGCAGCCTTTGCAGGTGATGTTGCACAGACTGCCCGTGTTAAACCACAGCGTATGGAGGTGGCTTAAGCGCACCAGCGCACGGGTTTCGCCCTTGGCGGTGATGTCGGGATGTTCAAACTTTCGATACTGAATAGGCGTGTCCACAGTCACATGTCCTTTATTTTGCGTCTTCCCAGAGTATCGAACGGGGCGATGAAGTCCAATTCAAAAAAACGTGAACACCTCCCCCCAATAAGTAAGGGCTCGACATTCTGTCGAGCCCTCCTTTCGTGCCGCGCCATTTTATGAAAACGCTAAGCACGGCACGTATGCCTTATATTCTTTTGGTCAGGAAGCCATCTCGGCACGGACCTGTTCGCGCAGCTCATCGATGCACACACGGTTGCCGGATTTTTCCATATGCCAGAAGGTCCAGCCGTTACAGGCCTGCGCCTCTTGCACCTTGGCCCCAACCTGATGGATGGACCCACGGAAGTTGGCTGCACTCAAAGTCCCGTCTGCACGGACCTTGGCTTCATAACGCCCTTTGGCATCTGTCAAAACCGTCCCCGGCTGCAACAGGCCACGTTCCAGCAAAGTGCCGAACGGGATGCGCGGAGCCTGACGTTTAGCAGGGGTCACAAGCAAGCTTGTATCCACAGCGCCTTTGATAGACTTGATGCGTTTTTCCGCAACCTTGATATAATCTGTCTCACGTTCCAGACCGATGAAGTTACGGCCCAGTTTCTTGGCAACCGCACCTGTAGTGCCTGTGCCAAAGAACGGATCCAGGACCACATCACCCGGCTTGCTAGACGCCATGATCACACGATACAGCAGGCTTTCCGGCTTTTGCGTCGGATGTGCTTTCACGCCTTCATCATTTTTCAGACGTTCACCACCGTTACAGATCGGCAGCAACCAGTCGGAGCGCATCTGTACATCGTCGTTAAACGCCTTCATCGCTTCATAATTGAAGTTATATTTGCTCTTTTCCGATTTAGAACACCAGATCATGGTTTCGTGCGCATTGGTAAAGCGACGACCACGGAAGTTCGGCATCGGGTTTGTTTTGCGCCAGATCACATCGTTCAACATCCAGTAGCCCAGATCCTGCAATGTCGTGCCGACACGGAAAATATTGTGATAGGAACCGATCACCCAGATGGTGCCGTCGTCCTTCAAAATACGGCGTGCGGCCTTCAGCCATTCACGCGAAAAATCATCATAAGCCTTGAAGCTGTCGAACTGATCCCAATGATCGTCGCACGCATCGACTTTTGTATTGTTGGGGCGGTGCAAGTCACCACCGAGTTGCAAATTATAGGGCGGGTCCGCAAAAATCAGATCGACAGATTTTTCCGGAAGTGCGTTCATCAACTCGATGCAGTCACCCTGCAGGATTTGATTCAGCGGTAAAGTTTGTAGCGTTTTCATGAGGCAGAATATGCGCCGAATCGGGTTAAAAAACTCTTAACTACCTGTAAATAAATGAAAATTTACCTTTTGTTAATAATTAGAAAAGCCCCGAACACTAGGCGATTCGGGGCTTTATCTTAAAACGGAGTCGAAAAATTATTTTGCAACGATCGGGGTTAAGCCATGACGCTCGGCTGCGGCCGCCAATCGACCTGATTCTT
This sequence comes from Terasakiella pusilla DSM 6293, assembly GCF_000688235.1. Classification (GTDB taxonomy): domain Bacteria; phylum Pseudomonadota; class Alphaproteobacteria; order Rhodospirillales; family Terasakiellaceae; genus Terasakiella; species Terasakiella pusilla. The sequence goes on from NZ_JHYO01000008.1 coordinate 139,223, forward strand.
TTACGTAGCGAACGAACTTGTTAATAATCGCCAACCACTCTGTATCCCCTTTGGGCACGGCAAATGCGTAAGGGGTTGGGGCCAAAACCTCATCGGGTTCCATCAGGTGCGCCCATGTAGTCAAGGAGGCCATACGTTTACCGTACGGATAATCGGTCATAAACACGTCGGCCCGACCCGATTCAACTTCCTGTTCACGCGCTTTAAAGCTTTCAACCACGGACAATTCGGCATGTTTCAGATACTCGCGCATAACCGGTTCCATATAAGTGCCTTTTTGGACCACAACCACATTCCCCGGCTGATCAATATCCGACCATTTCTGGATGGCTTCATTGCGTTTCATCCCCACCGCATAAATCCCGCTAACCAAGTGCGGTTCAGCAAAATCCATGTAGGCTTTGCGATCTTCCCGAACACCCACGCCATGCATGGCGATATCACAGCGCCCGTTTTGCATATTGTCTTTCAATTCGGCAAAAGAACTGTCCACAAACTCCACTTCAACCTCAAGATATTTTGCCAATTCATAGGCCATGTCGATATCAATGCCCTCAAGCTTTCCTGTGCGCGGGTTGCGATAGGAAATGGCAAAATAGTCCGGCCAGATGCAAACCTTCATCTCATCCAGGGTTTTCAGATCCTTCAAACGGTCCTTTGCGTGCGACGGGCTTGGCAAACAAACGAATGCACCAATAATCAGGGCGGATAAGAACTTAAACATATTTTACCTTTTATTTTCTTTTACCGTGTAGAACTTCAGGATAAACATAATACATATAGGTGTGAACAGATTTAACTTTCTCTGTCACACTCACTCAGTCATCGTTTGCGACGTATCTCAATCAGGTATTCCATGCAGGACCAAAAATTCCGCATTTTAAAGAGTAATCGCCCACCGATCATTCGCTACATTCTCGTTTCGATCGGCATCGTGGCTCTTGCCCTTGTCATGCTATTTGCAAATTTCGCAAATGAGGTCCGAAACCGCAACACTTTAAATGACGTTTACGCCCGCATGATCGAAGAATCGATCACTCGCACATTAGAATCAGTTGAAAATAGTCTCTTCCCTATCCTCATGGAGCTCAACGAGGATGAAAATGCACCAGTCAACTTGCATCTGCTAGAAAAAAAGATCAGAAACCTGATTTTTTTCGCACCGCACATTCGCCAACTGATTGTTCTCAAAAATAACATTGCCGTCTATGACACCAACCGCACAGCCAAGGGGGTGCCGGATCTCAGCCATCTTGATTTTCCGGAACGTAAAAACAACCATTACTCGGTCAGCCTGACCATTGGCAAAACCACTCAAGGCCGTTTCCTCCCCATTGAAGGCGAAGACATCCCCACCAACAGTCATCGTCAGCTTATTCCTGTCAAACTGGAACGCCAATTCCTGAACCGCATTGGCGCCTATTCCTTTATCGTTGCGCTGAACGCCAGTCACATTGACCGGATGTTCCAGCGCCTCGACCTTAATCAGCTGGATGGTTACAACCTATTGGCACTAGATGGCACGTCCATGCTGCTCGGTGCCCCCCATTACAAAGAGGCATTTATTCAATCCGCGCTTGAAAAAGTCCTTCAACAAGGGCGGGATGAAATTAGTGCTGTCGACTATTCCTACAAAATACCGATGCGTCATGCAGCTATCCGGCTGTCCAGCAAATATCCGCTGGCTGTTGTCATTGCCTCTGAACATCACGAAACAGCCGCCGTGTGGTTTGATGACAACCGCCAACTGATTTTCGCCTTGTGCAGTGCTACACTCCTGATTGTCGCCGCCGCGTTTTTCCTGTTGATGGATTACCATCGCAACCGGCGCCTGCGAAAAGAGGTGCAACTCCTTTCCACTGCAGTCCATCAATCTCCTGTCACCATCCTGATCACGGACAAACACGGCACCATCGAGTATGCCAACACAGCCCTAAAAGATGTCTACGGATACGACCCGGAAGATTGGATCGGTCGTACCCCCGCGATCTTAAAAAGCGGCCTGAGCGACGAGAAACTCTACAATACCCTGTGGTCCCATGTCCGCAAAGGGGTGCCATGGCAGGGTGAATTTATCAATAAAACCAAATCAGGCAAGCTGGTCCCCACCACGACTGCCGTTTCTCCGGTCATTGATGAAGATGGCAACTTCACCCATATTGTCGGAATTATCGCAGATATCACCGCCCAAAAGCAGTTACAAGAAAAGGCCCAGGAAGCCTCCCGCCAAGCACGAAAAGCCAACGAAGCCAAATCCAACTTCCTGGCAACCATGAGCCACGAACTCCGCACCCCGATGACCGGCATCCGCGGGATCATCAACCTATTGCGCACTCAGGATGTCGGCCCCCAAGAAACCAAAAACTTCTTGGAAGACCTCGACAAATCATCGAATGCTCTTTTGTTGTTGCTCAACGATATTCTGGACCTCTCAAAAATCGAAGCGGGCAAACTACAAATCGAAAGTCGTCCATGCAACCCGGCAGAAATCATCAAGACGGTCCTCCATCTATTTAAGGATGCGGCAGACACTAAAAACATTGTCCTCACCACCAATGCAGACACGTGCAAAGACGAATGGGTCCTGTGTGATACGTTGCGTCTGCGCCAGATCGTCTCAAACCTTTTGAGCAACGCGGTCAAATTTACCGAAGTTGGTCAGGTCGATGCGCATATGGAAGTCGTCCACAAAAATGACAAAACCTCCCTGATCACCATTCAAATCATCGACACCGGGATCGGCATGACGCCGGACCAAACCAAAAATATTTTTGAACCCTTTACTCAGGCGGACTCCTCAACCACCCGCAAATATGGCGGCACCGGACTTGGTTTAACGATCACCAAACAACTCTGCAAGCTTTTGGGCGGTACGATATCGCTGGAAAGCCAGCACGGTGTCGGCACGACCTTTAGCGTCAGCATCCCCCTCCCAACAGCCAGTGCCCCCGCTGCAGAAGAGAACGATCAGTCCACCCTGCAGGCCCTTAACATTCTGTTGGCGGAAGACAACGCGATCAACCGCAAAGTTCTGTCCACCACCTTAAGACAAAAGGGCAACACCGTTGACAGTGCGGAAAATGGCAAAGTCGCCGTCTCCCACGCTGCCCAAAGGCGCTATGACCTGATTCTGATGGACATGCAGATGCCAGAGATGGACGGGATGGATGCGACCAAGGTCATCCGCGCAAGCTCACCTTATAACCAGAACACCCCGATCATTGCGCTGACCGCTGACGCCTTCCCCGAACATCACAAACGCTTTAAAGAGCTGGGAATCAATGATGTGATCACCAAGCCGGTCAAATGGGATACCTTTGAAAGTACGATTAAACGTCACTTAAAATAAAAAAAAGCGGCATCTAATCCAGATGCCGCTTCAGATCACTGACAAACCCCGTCAATTTTGGCGGGGTTTGTTATTTTCTATAAGGTTGTGTTTTTTTGTTCTGTTGGACATTTCTTTAAGCAGGTTGCTCCACTGCTTCATTTTCAGGCATATGTGGGCGTTCCAGTGGGTAAATATCGCCATAAAAACCTGAGACGGGCTAAGATGAGGGCGATTTTCTTGATGTTTTGGGC
>NZ_JHYO01000009.1 GCF_000688235.1 Terasakiella pusilla DSM 6293
AGGGTGAGGCACACGTTTAACAGGAATGATGGACCAAAAAAACAAACGGGCCATCAAAACTCAATAGGGAGGCATAATGCCAAAAGTTCATTCTATTCGCATGGCGACGGTTTTAATGGCGGGGGGCGTATCCCTCGCAGCAATGCAGCAGGCACAGGCGGCGGGCTTTCAGTTGAAGGAACAAAGCGCGCAAAGTCAGGGCAATGCGTTTGCCGGGGCAACCGCGACAGCGTCAGGCCTTAGCACCATCTACTTTAACCCAGCCGGAATGACCCGTCTGAAACATTCAGGCATGGATACAAACATCAGTTATATCGTCCCGTCTTCGACACTGTCATTGGAGAATTCCTCCAATCCGACATCTGGTCTGGGGACGCCTTTGGGAAATGGCAATGGCGGGGATGCGGGGGGCGGCGTGTTCGTCCCGGCATTTTACGGCATGTACAGTTATGATGAAGACTTAAAGTTTGGTCTGTCCATCAACACGCCCTTTGGTCTGGCAACCGAATATGATGCAGGCTGGGCAGGACGTTATCATGGTCTGAAAAGTGAGATCCAGAGCATCAACGTGACGCCAAGTGTGGCTTATCGTATCAATCGCAATCTGTCCATCGGTGCGGGCATCTCGATGCAGTATGTGGAAGCCGAACTGACAAAAGCGGTGACGGATGTTGGTTCTGCCAATATTGCGAACGATGGGAAATCAAGTCTGCAAGGCGATGATATCGGTTTCGGTGGGCGCATTGGTTTGCTCTATGAATTTAATGATGCAACTCGTGTGGGCGCGTCCTATCAATCGCGCGTTCGTCACAACCTGAAGGGTGAGGTGGAGTATACCGGTTTATCCGTAAACACTATCGGTGCCCTAAATGCTGCTGGCAAGCAGTCGGTGACACATGATGCCTCAGCAAAGCTGGTGACGCCTGATATTTTCTCCATCGGTGTCAGCCATGATTTGAACGAAAAATGGACAGTCTTGGGGGAAGCCTCGCGCACACAATGGTCCACGTTTAAACACCTGCAAGTGTTGGACAATAATGGTGTTGAAGACGAGAATATCTATCAAAACTATCAAGCCTCCCATTTTGTGGCGTTGGGGGCGACCTACCGTCACGACAAACACAATACCTTCCGCTTCGGGATGGCCTTTGATGAAGGCGCGGTCGAAACAGAACACCGCACTGTGCGCATCCCTGATGCAGACCGCTATTGGTTGTCGGTTGGGTATGGCTATACGGCAGATAATTTTGATGTAAACATTGGCTACAGTTATATCAAAGCTGCGGATGCCAGCCTGTATGAATCGAATACGGGGACCGATGGGATGATTTCAGGAACGTATGACTCTGACGTCAATATCCTGGCTGTGAATGCGACTTGGAAATTCTAAATCAGGGACCATGTAGAGAGGATGGGCCGTTAAAAGCTGTATCCTCTCTCGCTTCGCATTTTTTTTACTATCAAAGTAACCTATAGGTCATTATAATGACCAAAAAGATAAACAGGAGGCTCGTCTGATGGATAAAACCGTCGTCGATTACTTTGACAACGCGGTCAAGCGTTTCCCTGAGCGTCCATGCGTGGATTTTCTGGATAAGAAATACACGTATGGCGAAATTAGCGTACTTGTTGACCGTGCCGCCAAGGGATTTCAACAGCTCGGTGTCAAACCGGGCGTGAAAGTAGGCTTATGTCTACCCAATACACCGTACTTTGTTGTGTGTTACTATGCACTACTTAAAATTGGTGCGACTGTTGTAAACTATAATCCGCTGTATGCCGAACGTGAGCTGATCTATCAGATCAATGACTCTCAGACGGAAATTATGGTGACGCTGGATTTGAAGCAGATTTATCCCAAGGTGGAAGCTTGTCTGGATGAGACTTGTTTACAGCGCATCGTCGTTTGTTCCATGTCCGAGATTTTGCCGGGGGTTAAAAGTGTTCTGTTTAACGTGCTCAAGCGTTCGGAGCTGATCGAGTTTAAGAAAGATCCGGCGCATCTCTCTTTCACCCGACTGACCAACACGGACGGTAACTATAAACCCGTGATGATCAAGCGGGAAGATTTGGCGATCCTGCAATATACCGGGGGCACAACGGGCCGTCCGAAAGGGGCGATGCTGACCCACGGCAATATTGCGTCCAACACCCGCCAATTGCGCCACGGCATGCCGCCTGTCAATGAAGGGTATGAGAGCATGATGGCGGTTTTACCGTTTTTCCATGTGTTTGCCATGACCGTGGTGATGAACGTTGGTGTCTCTATCGGGGCGGAATTGGTTTTGTTGCCGCGCTTTGATTTACAGCAATTGCTCAAAACCGCGCAGAAAAAACGGGTTAGCCTATTTCCCGGCGTGCCGACCATCTATACGGCGATCAATGGGGCGAGCAACATTTCCCAAATCGATCTGTCGTCCATGAAGTTTTGTATTTCCGGCGGCGCCCCCTTGCCTGTGGAAGTAAAGCATGAGTTTGAACGGTTGACCGAATGCGTGCTGGTGGAAGGCTACGGTCTGACGGAATCGTCCCCTGTGGCGACCGTGAACCCGCATGACGGGGTCATTAAGGCCGGGTCGATCGGTTTGCCCTTGGAGGATACCAAGGTCTTGATCTGTGATCCTGAAAATCCGCGCATTGAAATGCCCCAAGGCGAAAAGGGCGAGATTGTCATTGAAGGCCCGCAGGTGATGGCAGGCTATTGGCAGCGACCGGAAGCAACTGAAGAAACCATCGTCAACGGGCGACTGCGTACCGGGGATATCGGTTACAAGGATGAAGAAGGCTATATCTTCCTTGTGGACCGGATCAAGGATCTGATCCTGTGCTCAGGCTATAACGTCTATCCGCGCAATATTGAAGAAGCCCTTTATCTGCATGAAGGGGTGGCGGAATGTATTGTCATCGGCGTGGAAGATGCCTATCGCGGTCAAGCGCCAAAAGCGTTTGTCAAACTGGCGCAAGGCTATCAACGTTTGACGGAAAACGATCTGAAACTCTTTTTGAAAGACAAGGTCTCGCGCATCGAAATGCCAAGAGATATTGAGATCCGCGAGGAATTGCCCAAGACAATGGTGGGGAAATTGTCCAAGAAAGAATTGGTGGAAGAAGAACAGCTAAAGGCCGCTGAAAAGAAGGCCGTTGGGTAAGGGGGAGAGAAAGGAAAAATTATAATAATTAGAAACTTTGCCTTGCAAGTGACGTATAGGTAATTTAGATTACTAACTATACAGATCAACTAGGGATGTCATATGTCACAGGAATTCTACACGGTGCCGGAATTGGCCAAAGAATTGGGGATCACACCCCGCGCCATTCGGTTCTATGAAACTAAAGAATTGCTCAAGCCGCAACGTGCTGGAAGTACCCGTGTCTATACCCGCAAGGACCGTGCCCGTCTGATCTTGATTTTACGGGGCAAGCGATTGGGGTTTTCACTGGCGGAGATCCGCGAGTTTCTTGACCTCTATCAGACCCGAACGGATCAGGTCGAACAAATTCAAATGCTGGCAGGCAAAGTAAGATACCGTATCGATGATCTGGAAGAACAACGTCTTGAACTTGAGAAAGTTTTGATCGAACTGAAAGATATCGAGCAGGAATGTTTTGACGCCCTTGCGCAAAAAGGTGTCAAAACCGCATAAACGAACACTGAGGCTTTACGAAAAACGGCCATGTCCAATGGCCATTTTTTAAAACACAAATGTTACGTATAGGTAACTTGAAATACGGAGACGTTAGTATGAAGAACGTAGTGATTGCGGGATACACCCGTTCCCCTTTCCATTTTGCCAATAAAGGGGCTTTGACGAAAGTAAGACCTGATGACTTGGCGGCAACCGTCATACGTGGCTTGATTGAAAAGACGGGCGTTAAAGGCGAAGATATCGAAGATCTGATCTGTGGCTGTTCTTTCCCGGAAGGGGAGCAGGGCTTTAACATTGGTCGTTTGCTGGTGTTTATGAGTGGCCTGCCAAACTCCGTTGGCGGTGGCACCATTAACCGCTGGTGTGGCTCCAGCATGAACGCCATTCACATGGCAGCAGGCTCGATCACGATGGGGGCAGGGGAAGCCTTTATTTGTGCGGGTGTGGAAAGCATGACGCGTGTGCCGATCATGGGCTTTAACCCGTTGCCAAACCCGCAGCTTTATAAAGAAAATGCAAATGCGTTTATGGGCATGGGCGATACGGCAGAAGTTGTCGCCCAACGCTATGAGATTTCGCGCGCTGAACAAGAAGAATTTGCCGTGAAGTCCCATGCGAAAGCAGCCGCTGCCCAAGCTGATGGTCGCTTTAAGGACGAGATTATCGCAATCAACGGCGTGGACCAGGATGGTTGTATCCGCGCGGGCACCACTGTTGAAGATTTGGCCGGCCTAAAGCCCGCATTTGATGCAAACGGCAGCGTAACCGCGGGCACCAGTTCGCCCCTGACAGATGGCGCATCGGCTGTGCTTGTATGTTCAGAAGATTATGCGAACGCAAACGGTATTGAGCCGCTGGCGCGGATTAAATCGGTTGCGATTTCCGGCTGTGATCCAGAGATCATGGGCATGGGGCCTGTCGGTTCTACCCGCAAAGCGCTGGAACGCGCTGGCCTCACCATTGATGATATTGATGTGATTGAGATTAATGAGGCGTTTGCGTCCCAATCCATCGCGTGTTTGAACGAACTGGGCATTGATCCGGCGAAGGTCAACCTTGATGGTGGTGCCATCGCCCTGGGCCACCCGTTGGGTGCAACCGGCGCGCGGATCGTGGGGAAAGTTGCCTCTGTCCTAAAACGTGAAGGTGGCAAATACGGTTTGGCAACACAATGTATCGGTGGCGGTCAGGGTATCGCAACGATTGTGGAGGCGATCTAATGACAACAATCAACAAAGTATGTGTCATCGGCGCAGGTGTGATGGGCGCAGGCATTGCCGCGCACGCCGCCAACGCCGGACACGATGTGCTCTTACTGGATATTGTGCCGGACGGGGCGGATAACCGTAATGTGATTGCCGAGACAGCCATTCAAAAGCTGATCAAATCCAATCCGGCGGCCCTGACCCATAAACGAAATGCAAAACGCATCACACCGGGCAATATAGAAGATCATCTGGACGCCATAGCCGAGTGCGACTGGATTGTCGAAGCGGTCATTGAACGTTTGGACATCAAACAAGACCTTTATAAAAAGCTCGATGGCGTGCGCAAAAGCGGCTCTATTGTGTCATCCAACACCTCGACCATTCCGTTGGATAAGTTGGTGGAAGGTCTGTCGGATAGCTTTGCTCAAGATTTTTGTATCACGCACTTTTTCAACCCGCCGCGCTACATGCGCTTGCTGGAGATCGTGAAGGGGGAGAAAACCCGCCAAAGCGCCATTGATACGGTGGCTGACTTTGCTGATCGTAAGCTCGGTAAATCAGTTGTGCATTGTAAAGATCGTCCGGGCTTTATTGCAAACCGTCTGGGAGTGTACTGGATCCATATGTCTCTGTTGGAAGCCATGGATCAAGGGTTGTCGATCGAGGAAGCTGACTCCATCATCGGCAAGCCGTGTGGTATCCCGAAAACCGGTGTGTTTGGTTTGATGGACTTGGTTGGTCTGGATTTGATGCCGCATGTGGTCACCAGCATGGTGAGCTTATTGCCCTCTGACGATCCTTTTGTCAAAGCCAAGCGTGACCTGCCGATGATCGATAAGATGATCGCGGATGGCTACACAGGCCGCAAAGGTAAAGGCGGCTTTTACCGCATCAACCGTGACGGTGGCGGCAAGGTCAAGGAAGGGGTCGACCTGCAAACGGGGGAATACCGCCCGACGGTTAAATCTCGTCTGTCTTCTGCGCGCACCTCGGTACGTGACTTGCAAAAACTACTGACCCATAAAGATAAGGGTGGCACGTATGCCTGGCGGGTTTTGGCCCAGACCTTATGCTATGCGGCGATGTTGGTCGGGGAAGCGGTAGACGATATTGCCTCCATCGATGAAGCCATGCGCCTTGGTTATAACTGGAAATTTGGCCCATTTGAACTGATCGACAAAATGGGTGTAGACTGGTTTATCGCCAAGCTGGAAGAAGATGGCATGGATGTCCCGGCTATGTTGAAAACGGCGGCAGGCAAAAGCTTCTATCGTGTTGAAGGGGGCAAGCTGCAATATCTGGCGGCCAGTGGGGACTATACAGATTTGGTCCGCCCAGACGGTGTGATCATGCTGTCGGATATCAAGCTGCACAGTACGCCTGTCTTAAAAAATGGTGCAGCGTCCCTGTGGGATATCGGTGATGGTGTGGCTTGCTTTGAATTTACCACCAAGATGAATTCCTTGGATGGTGACGTCATGGCGATGCTGAACAAATCCATCCGCGAAGTGCGCAAAAACTTTAAAGCGATGGTGGTTTACAACGAAGGCAGCAATTTCTCGGTTGGTGCGAACCTTGGTCTGGCAATCTTTGCCGCCAATATCGCGGCGTGGGGGGAGATTGAAAATCTGGTGGAAACCGGACAGGATACCTATACAGCCCTAAAATATGCGCCGTTCCCAGTGGTGTCTGCCCCCAGTGGCATGGCGTTGGGGGGCGGATGTGAAATCCTGCTTCATTCCGATGCGGTACAGGCCCATGTGGAAACCTATACGGGGTTGGTGGAAGTTGGCGTTGGATTGGTCCCTGCATGGGGCGGCTGCAAAGAAATGTTGCACCGTTGGTCCACAAACCCGAAACATCCACGTGGCACCATGCCCGGTGCAGGTAAAGCGTTTGAGCTGATCTCAACCGCCGCTGTCGCTAAATCGGCGGAAGAGGCAAAAGCCAACCTGATCCTGCGCGAAACCGATGGCATTACCATGAACCGCTATCGCTTGCTGACAGATGCCAAAGCCAAAGCCTTGTCGTTGGTTGAGGGGTACGAAGCACCGGAAAAACCAACTTTCCGTCTGCCCGGCGAAAGTGCCCGCGTGGCCTTTGAAATGGCTGTCGATGGTTTTGTGCGTCAAGGTAAAGCAACCAAACATGACCGCGTGGTCTCCATGGCAGTGGCAGATATTTTAACCGGCGGGGAAGAAGGTGATCCCACCGTTGAAATGACTGAGGCCGACATCCTTGAGCTGGAACGTGAAAGCTTCATGAAAATGGCGCGTCACCCAGACTCACAAGATCGTGTCGAACATATGCTGCTAACTGGTAAACCGTTGAGGAATTAAGAAAATGGCGACTTATAAAGCACCCATTCGTGACATGCAGTTTGTGATGTACGAACTGATGAACGCCGATAAGCTCAGCGACATGCCGGGCTTTGAAGAGGCAACCCGCGACCTGATTGATCCGGTTATGGAGGAAGCCAGCAAAATTACACAAGATGTCCTGTTCCCGCTCAACCGCAGTGGTGATGAGGAAGAATGCCAGTGGGTTGACGGTAAAGTCACCACCCCGTCTGGTTTCAAGGAAGCTTACAAGCTGTTTCGTGAAGGTGGCTGGACGGCAATTTCCTGTGATCCGAATTATGGCGGCATGGGCATGCCCAAGACTGTCAATACGATGATCGAGGAAATGATCTGTTCGGCAAACCTGTCCTTCGGCATGTATCCGGGCCTGTCTTACGGCGCTTACACTGCCATGCACGGCTTTGCCAGTGACGAGCTGAAAGACACCTATTTGCCCAAACTGGTGGACGGCACATGGTCCGGCACCATGTGTTTGACCGAACCTCATTGCGGCACGGACTTGGGGCTTTGTCGCACCAAGGCGGACCCGCAAGATGATGGTTCCTACCTTGTGACGGGGACAAAAATCTTTATCTCGGCGGGGGAACATGACCTGACCGACAATATCATCCATTTGGTTCTTGCTCGTACCCCCGATGCCCCCAAAGGCATTAGAGGCATCAGCTTGTTTGTGGTCCCGAAATATCTGCCCGATGCGGAAGGGGAAGCAGGGGAATTTAACAACGTTTCCTGCGGGTCCATTGAACATAAGATGGGGATCAAGGCCTCTGCCACTTGCGTGATGAACTTTGATAACGCCAAAGGCTGGTTGGTCGGCACGTTGAATAAAGGCATGCAAGGCATGTTTGCCATGATGAACCAGGAACGTTTGGCAGTGGGCGTGCAAGGTCTTGGCCTTGCCGAAGCGTCCTATCAGGGCGCGGTTGAATATGCCAAGGAACGGTTGCAAGGTCGTTCAATCTCGGGGGTGAAACATCCTGATAAAGCAGCGGACCCGATCATTGTTCACCCGGACGTGCGCCGCATGTTGATGACCCAACGGGCTTACATTGAAGGCTGCCGCGCCCTTGGTGGCTGGGTTGCTGAAGAGTTGGATATCTCGCGCAAGCACCCGGATGAAAAACGCCGTGGGGAAGCCGACGAGTTTGTCCAGTTGATGACACCGATCGTCAAAGCGTTGTTCACTGATCTGGGCTTTGAATGTGCAAACCACGGCATGCAAGTCTTTGGTGGGCATGGCTTTATCCGTGAACATGGCATGGAACAATATGTGCGTGATTGCCGGATCGCCCAGATTTATGAAGGCACAAACGGTATTCAGGCACTGGACTTGATCGGTCGTAAAATGCCGGATAAAGCGGGCCGCTTGTTACGTCGTTTTTTCCATCCGGTGCAGGCTTATATTGAACAGAATGTGATGGATGATGAGTTGGGCGAATTTGTCCAGCCCCTTGCCAAAGCCTTTGGACGGTTGCAGCAGGTCACGGGCTACCTCGCCCAAGTGGGCATGAGCAAACCGGAAGAAGCCGCAGCAGGGGCAACCGAATATCTGCGCCTGTTTGGTCTGGTCGGTTTGGCTTACATGTGGTGTCGCAGTGTCGAGATCGCGAAAGATAATCTTGAGGGAAGCGAAGCGGACTTCTACAAAGCAAAAATGACAACAGCGCGTTTCTATATGCAAAAGCTGTTGCCGCAAGCCAGTTCATTGGCAACATCCATCATGGCGGGTGGATCGTCTATGATGGAACTGGATGAAGACCTTTTCTAAGCGATAGGAGACTGAGGCTGTCATGAATATTCATTTGCGTATGTTAAAAGTATTCGTGGCAGCCTTCCTGCGCCAAAAGAAAAGTGAAAATCTGTTAAAGCCCTTTGTGATGACCATGCGGGTCTGGCCTATGGACCTTGATTTCAACCTGCATAAAAACAATGGGCGCTATCTCACCACCATGGACATTGGGCGCATGGATTTGGCCTTTCGGGCCGGATTGCACAAGCCCATGTTTAAATACAAATGGATGCCGTTACTGGGCAGTTCGACCATTCGGTATTTCAAGTCCCTGCGCCCGTTTCAAAAATTTAATCTGGAAACCCGCATTGTGGGATGGGATGACAAATGGGTCTTTATGGAACAGAAATTTATTTCTAAAGGGCATTTGTATGCGGTCGGGACGGTCAAAGTCCTCTTTCGGGGGAAAGAGGGGAATATCCCGACGGATAAACTGCTGAAATATGCAGGTATTGACGATCAAAGCCCCGACATCCCCGACTGGGTGCTGCAATGGCACCATGCGGATCGAAAGTTGGGCGAAACTTATATAAAATATTAAATTCAGTGAGGATTATTGTGGGAACGTTGAAGAATAAGACCCTGTTTATCTCTGGGGCCAGCCGTGGCATTGGTTTAGCTATTGCCAAGCGGGCGGCCCAAGACGGTGCGAACATTGTGATTGCGGCAAAAACGGCAGAAGCGCACCCGAAATTGCCGGGCACCATTTATTCAGCCGCAAAAGAGATTGAGGCGCTGGGAGGTCAAGCCTTGCCGCTGGTGGTGGATATTCGCGAAGAAGATCAGGTCGCCGAAGCGGTTGAGAAAACGGTGGAACGGTTTGGTGGCATTGATATCTGCATCAACAATGCCTCTGCCATCAGCTTAACAGGTACGTTGGAAACCACCATGAAGCGCTATGATTTGATGAACCAAGTCAACGCACGTGGCACCTTTGTTGTGTCTCAAGCTTGCCTCCCGCACCTGTTGAAAGCGGAAAACCCCCATATCCTTAACCTGTCTCCCCCGTTGGATTTAAACCCCAAATGGTTTGCCGGACACACGGCCTATACGATTGCGAAATACGGCATGAGCATGTGTGTCTTGGGTATGTCCGCGGAATTTGCCGATCAGGGTGTGGGTGTGAATGCCCTTTGGCCCAAAACCGTGGTCTATACCGCAGCACTTGCCATGTTAGGCGATGCGGTGCAGCCGGATTATTGCCGTAAACCCGAGATCGTGGCGGACAGCGCTTATTATATCCTGACCCGTAAAGCGTCTGAATGCACAGGCAACTTCTTCATTGATGAAGAGGTGCTGGCGGAAGAAGGCATCACCGATCTGGACCAATATGCGGTTAAGCCGGGTAATCCGTTGTTGCCTGACCTGTTTTTATAAGGGGGCAGGGATGTCATTTAAAACACTGAGCTATCAGGTGGAAGGCGGGGTGGCAGAGATTATGCTGACCCGCCCGGAAGAAGCCAATACACTAAACGCCCAAATGGTGCTTGATCTAAAGGCTGTGGTTGAGAAAATCGAACAGGATGACAGCGTGCGCGCGATTTTATTGTGTGCCGCGCCGGGTCCGTTTTTTTGTGCGGGCGGGGATTTGGTCTCCTTTGCGAAAGCCGGTGATCAACTGCCTGACTTTGCCAGACACATGCTGGTGGATTTTCATCCCACCATGCAAAAACTCTTTTGCATGAACGCGCCGTTGATTACGGCTGTAAACGGGGCCGTTGCGGGGATTGGTTGTTCATTCGTGATGGGGTCTAGCCTCAGTTTGTTTGCCGAGGACGCGAACTTTACTATGGCCTATACGGGCGCGGGCCTCAGTCCCGATGGTGGGGCAACTTACTTCTTACCCCGTATCGTGGGCTTGCGTGCTGCTGAAGAATTGATCCTGACCAATCGCACCTTGTCAGCCCAAGAAGCGGTGGAATGGGGCATCGCCAATCAAATGGTCCCCGCCGATCAATTGTTGGCAGCCGCACGCGCAACCGCGCACAAAATTGCAAACGGTCCGACGCGCGCATTTGGCAATGTGCGCCAGTTGCTCCTGAATAGTCTAAGCAGCGATCTTGCCACCCAATTGGATCGCGAAGCCGAGTCCTTTGCCGAGATGGCAGGCACACAGGACTGTAGAGAGGGCATCACCGCCTTTTTGCAAAAACGAAAATCAGATTTTATCGGTCGATAATCAAAGATATCCCCTGTTGTAAAGGGGAGAACAGCTCCTTTTGACCGCTGCCTTATCGTGCGAGGTGGCGGTTCTTTTTTGTGGGAGGTGGTCCATTACTCTTAGTTATGTCCTTGTTCATCGTATGAATTTGTGTTATGATGAAGCTGTTGTTTTAATCGCGATAACTTGCAGACCGATCTGGGTCTGAAGCGGTGTAAATCCATTAAAACAGAAAGATAAGAACATGACAAAACTCGCTCCCTCCGAACTCGCAATGGTTCCGTTCGTCAGTGTTGAGAACATGATGCAGATCATCAAGAACATTGGTCTGGAAAAATTGTTGGGTGAACTCGCCGACTATGTTGAAGAAGATTTTAAGCGCTGGGAAAAATTTGACAAAACCCCGCGTGTTGCCGCGCACTCCGAAGAAGGCGTGATCGAACTGATGCCGACATCTGATGGCGACACCTACGGCTTTAAATATGTAAACGGTCACCCGAAAAACCAGGCTGAAGGTTTCCAGACCGTGACGGCTTTTGGTGTATTGTCCAATGTGTCGAACGGTTATCCGGTCCTGTTGACGGAAATGACGATCCTGACCGCGCTGCGTACAGCGGCGACATCGGCAGTTGTTGCCAAATACCTTGCCCCGAAAAATGCAAAATCCATGTGTTTGATCGGTAATGGTGCACAATGTGAGTTTCAGGCCTTCGCCTTTAAACAGGTGTGCGGCATCGAAGAATTTAAACTGTACGACATTGACCCGAAGGCGACGGAAAAAGCGGTTAAAAACCTGACGGCTGTTGGTTTGAACGTTAAAGCCTGCAAATCCGCGGAAGAAGCGATTGAAGGCGTGGACATCATCACGACTTGTACGGCTGACAAAAAATACGCAACCATCCTGAGCGACAATATGGTCGGCAGTGGCGTGCATATCAACGCGATTGGCGGCGATTGCCCGGGCAAGACCGAACTGCATAAAGACATCCTGCTGCGTTCTGACATTTTTGTGGAATATCCGCCGCAAACATGCATCGAAGGCGAAATCCAGCAATTGGATGACGACCATCCGGTCACAGAGATGTGGGAAGTGATGCTGGGTCAGAAAGAAGGCCGTAAAGATGATCGCCAGATCACGCTGTTTGATGGCGTTGGTTTTGCGACTGAAGATTTCTCCGCCCTGCGTTACATCAAGGATCAACTGGAACGGACAGGCGCATATGTCGAGCTGGATCTGCTGGCAGACCCGGACGATACACGCGATCTGTTTGGTATGGTTCAGCGCGGGATTGCAGACTAACATGAAACGGCTTCAGAAAAATTCGGTTCAGGCGCCGTCTTCCATTATCATGATCCGTCCGCATAAGTTTAAGGTGAACCCTGAAACATCTGTGGACAATGCGTTTCAGGCGAAGGTTTTGCCGGATGCGGATTATTCCAAGCAGGCCTTTGACGAAATCTCCATGGCGGCTGTAAAGCTGGAAGATCATGGGGTGACCGTCCATTTGTTTGATGATCCGCTGGAGCTGACGCCGGATTCCGTCTTTCCCAACAACTGGTTTTCCACCCACAAGGGCGGTCACGTGGCGATCTACCCCATGAAGGCGGAAAACCGTCGTCTGGAACGTCGCCAAGACATTCTGGAAATGTTGAAGAAAGAGTATCGTGTTCAGGACATGATCGATTATTCAGGTCTGGAACAGGATAAACTGTTTTTGGAAGGCACCGGCGCAATGGTGTTTGATCATATAGACCGGGTGGCCTATGCCGCCCAGTCTGATCGCACCAACCCGATTATTCTGGAGCGTTTCTGCACGCACTTTAACTATGAACCTATGGCGTTTTCCGCCAAGGATAGCAATGGCGTTGCGATTTATCACACCAACGTTTTGATGTGTATCGCAACCGACTATGCGCTGGTTGGCCTAAGCATGATCGAAGATGATGCCCGTCGTGCCGAAGTGGTGGAACGATTGGAAGAGTCCGGTCGCACGGTGATTGAGCTATCAGAAGAACAGATTACCAAATATGCCGGAAACGCCATTGAGCTTTACGGGTCTAACTATCGTATCCTCGCCTTGTCACAAACCGCGTTTGATGCTTTAACAGACGCACAAAAATCACTCATGTCGGAGAGTACAAAACTGGTTCCCCTCAATATTCCGACGATCGAAATGGCGGGCGGGTCCGTGCGATGCACAATCGCGGGCATCCATCTGTCAAAACGTGGTTAAGGGGAAGGGATGCTTCAATGAACATTTTTTTGAATAACAAATACGCCAAGCACAATGCCCAAGGGGAAATTCACCATGGCGAGATCGTGCCTGCCTTTGAAAATCCGTCACGGCTGAACAACATCATCGCCTGCTTTAAAGAAAATGGCGTGGAAGAATTTTTGCAGCCGACAGATCACGGGATAGAACCGATCCGCAAAATTCACCCCGACCATTATGTCACTTTTTTGCAGACAATCTGGGATGAATGGGCCGCCGGTGGCAACACCAAGGATATCGTGCCTTACGTCTGGCCTGTGCCGGGCCTTAATCGCATGCACCACGACGACTTGCCCGCAAAGGTGGGGAACTATGCATTCAGCAGTGATAGTTCCATTACCGCAGGCACGTGGGAAGCGGCTTATGAAGGGGTGCAGACGGTCTTAAGTGCACTTGATTTTGTCGATAATGGCAATCGCATGGCCTTTGCCCTGACGCGCCCGCCGGGCCACCATGCCCACGCGGCGGCCTATGGGGGCTATTGCTTCCTCAACAACGGGGCAATCGCGGCGCAATATGCGTTGGATAAAGGGTATAAGAAAGTCTGCATTCTGGATGTGGATTATCACCACGGCAATGGGGCGCAGGATATTTTTTACGAACGTTCTGACGTCTTGACCGTGTCTCTGCATGGGCATCCGGCGACCAACTTCCCGTTCTATCTCGGTTATGACCATGAAAAGGGCGAAGGGGATGGCAAAGGCTTTAACCTGAACCTTGGTCTGGCCGATGGCTCCACCTTTGCGGATTGGGAAAAAGCGTTTGTGACGGCGGCTGAAAAGGTCAAACAGGTCGGCGCTGACTTTATGATCGTGCCGTTGGGCGTGGATACTTACGAAGGTGATCCGATCTCCAAATTTAAGCTGAAGTCGGAAGACTTTTTACAGATGGGTCGCCTGCTGGCAGAGCTGGGCCTGCCCACAGTCTTCCAGATGGAAGGCGGCTATGACGTCGGCCCCATCGGGCAGAATGTCTACAACGTCTTGCAAGGATTTGAAGACGCTACGAAATAAGAAAAAAGCCCCGGAGAAGATGACCTTTTCCGGGGCTTTTTTTATGTCTACTCACAAACCAGTCGTGGGTTGCGTTGTCCCCAGTCGGTGTAGAGATCGGCGAGGATGGTGCCGGATTGTTCCTGGATCATGTCGCCCGTAATGGCCTCATGACCTTGCGGACCGAAGAGGACGGCTTCATCGCCTTCGCTGACATCCTCCAGACCGGTGATATCTGCAACCACCGTGTTCATGGAGATTTTGCCCAGCAACGGGACTTTATGACCTTGGATCAGGACAAAGCCTTTGCCAGAAAACTCCCGTCCATAGCCGTTGGAATACCCGATAGAGACATTGGCGAGAAGACTGTCACGCTCCAGTCGTTGAGCGCGATCATAGCCAATGGTGCTGCCTTGCGGGTAAGTTGTGATATTGGTGACGCGCGCCTTTAAGCTGATGGTCGGGCAGAAGTCCCGATCCGGCAGGGCAACCCCATACATAATGGCACCACAACGCATCATGTCGGTTTTGGTGTCGAACCCGGACAGTAAGGTCAGGGTGCTGCCGCCGTGGATCAGGATATCGTCACGGTTTAAATCACTATTGGTAAAGACCCAATCAAGGTCTTGATGGAAGCGCGAAATGCTGTCTTCCAGCTCATCCGGTTCGTTGGTGGGGAAGTGGGTGCAGATGCCGACAATCTGATCGCGACACAGGCGCAGGATTTCCAGACAATCGTCTTTTGCGCTTTGACTTGCCAGTTCCAGACCATCGCGCGACATGCCGCCGGCATTTAAGGACAGGTGCAGTTTAATCGGTTGTCCAAGTTGGGCTTGCAGGTCATGAATGGCCCGTGCCGCCTTTAAGGTGCTGACCTGTTCTTGCACGTCATCGTCGCGGGCATTTTCAATTTCTTGCAAGGTGGCGGTACGCAGACGCATCAGCGTGCCTGCGAAGCCCGCTTGACGTATCGAGCGTGCTTCACCGTTGGAGGTGATGCCCACATGGGTGATCCCGTGACGTAGCAGGATTGGCACGACATTTTCGATCCCATGACCATAGGCATCAGCCTTGAGAACCGCGCAGAAAGAAGTGCCTTTTGGAAGCAAGCCAAGGGCGTGCAGAAGGTTCTTGTCAATCTGGGCCGGATAGATTTCACACCATGAAGAATTAAGCGGGATGTGTTGCATTTTCAGGACCTTAAAGGGAATATTTAGATAGGCGTCAGGGAAAGGTAATTGGGGGGAGGCGCTGGACTGAAGGAAAGGGAGGCTCCTTCCTTGCAGTCCAACGCTTTCAGGGGTTAGCCGAAGATGGCATTCGGCAGCCACAGGGCGATCTGTGGCAAGAAGGTGGTCAGGATCAACGTCGGCTTAAGCATGATGTTGACCGGTGTTTCTGTCACACGTGCCCCAAGGTACAACAGCGGGGCTGTTGGTGGCGTAATGTTTGCCATACCCAGATTGACACCCAAGACAGCGGCAAAATGGATCGGGTCCATACCAACGCTTTGTACGATGGGTAAAAGCAAAGGCGCTGACAGCAGCAGACCGGAGATATCATCCATCAGCATCCCGATCAGGATCATCACCAGATTAACCATCAACAAAATAACAATCGGGTTATCGGAGACGGAATAGATCAGCTCTTTTGCCATTGACGGAATATCTTCAAAGATCAGGAACTGACTAACGATCAGCACCATCACGACCATCAACATGACAACGCCAATGGTTGCCCCAGCGTCCCGCAATGTTGGGAAGAAGTTTTCACGGTTCAGGCCTTTATAGACATAAAACCCGATGGGAATGGCATAGATGACGGCAACGCCCGCGGCTTCTGTCGGGGTCATGATCCCGCCGTAGATCCCGCCCAGGATAATGACGGGCATCATCAGGGCTGGCATGGCTTTTAAGCCACGTTGTTTAAGGGCAACGCTGAAATCTTCATCCTTTGAATTGACCTTGAGGTCCGTTACCTTGCGCAACAGGAAGAAGTTGACGCAACACAGAAGGACGATCAGGATCAGGCCCGGTACAACGGTTGCGAGGAAACACTTTAAGACGGATTGTTGTGTTGTCCAGGCATAGAGAATTTGCGAAGAACTGGGCGGGATCAGCAGGCCAAGGGGGCTTGCGCTTACGATGAGGGCAGCGGATAAGCCGTCAGGATAGTTGGCCTTGCGTAAATGCGGCATCATGATGGACCCGATACAGGTCAATGTCGCCGCTGCGGAGCCGGAAATTGCCCCGAAAATACCGCTGGCAACAACAGCCGCAGCACTGAGTCCACCACGAATGTGACCGACCAAGAGTTCCGCCAGTGAGACCAAGGGCGCAGCAATACGCCCGCGTTCCATGATTGACCCGGCAAGGATAAACAGCGGGATGGCAAGCAGGACGAGTGAGCTGACTTTCCAGTGTCCGGTAGGCATAAAGCCGCTGACATCGTGACCACCGAAAAAGGCGATGAACATCAACACAGCGCCAAAAGCCAAGGGAACGCTGACGCCAATGATCAACAAGACGCAGATGAGAATAAGGCTCCCGATGATAATCATGTGTCTTGTCCCTCAATTGATTTTTGGGCGCGGGGGCCGTTTTTAATCAGCACAATTAAATGAAGCAGGCTGTAGAAGGACATAAAGCCAAAGCCAAAAAGCATGGCAAGGCGCGGGACAAAGAAAGGAATGCCGAGCGCGATTGTTGTGCGCCAACGCGGGTAGCTTGCAATTTCGTCCACCAACATGAGGACGGACCAATAGGTCAGGGCAAGGGCGACAACCAGTTCAATGGTCCCAACGAGGCCAGTGCGTAACCACGCCCATTTGGGGTCCTTGATAACGTAGGACAACAGATCGGCATTCACGTGGGTTTTATCGTGGGTTCCAATGGCAGCGCCGATAAAATACATCCAGAAACAGATGATCAGCAGCCATTCTTCGTAGGCAAACAGGTCTTCGTTAAAACCGTATCGGAAAATAACAACAAGAAAAAATGTGCCTGCCATGATCAGACAGCCGATCGCCAACAGCCATTCTTTGGCGCGCACCATCTGGTCAATCAGGCGCCCGAAAAGGGGCGGCAGGTTTTGAGTAAGATCAGTCATAAAAAGGGTCCATTCAAAAAAGAAATGGCGGGTAAACCGGGTTTACCCGCGCATTATGTTTTGAACGCTTATTGATCGTTCATCAGTTGATCAAGGACGTCCTGACCAACGATTTCGGCAATTTGCGGCCAGACATCGGAACGAACTTTTTTAGAGATGCCTGCCAGTTCTGCATCAGACAGTTTGACGACCTCATAGCCTTTTTCGACCAGCTTATCCACATACTGGGCTTCGTTGTTGCGGCCCCAGGCTGCGTAATCTTTTGCCGCTTTGTCAAAGGCTGCCTGTACGACTTCTTTCTGTTTGTCGTTCAGTTTATCCCATGTCCGTTTGGACCCGTAGTACGTGGTGTTTTCAACAATCACGTTGTAGGGGATGAAGGCTTTACCCACATCAGAGGTGGCAAAAGTGCTGTAGGCCAGTTGCGCTGTACAACAGATCGCGCCATCAACCACACCGGACTGGATGGCGGGGAAGACTTCACCCCAGTTCATGGTTGTGCCTTTAAAGCCCATGGTTTCAACAGTCGCTTTGATGACTTGCGAGCTCCAGACACGGATGTTCATGTCTTTGTCACCGATGGCTTTTGCGTTGGCGGGCACGCCCTTGGCGACCACACCAACAAAACCTTCAGGGGCGTTGGACAGCAGCTTAAGACCCAGTGCATCCAACCGTTCGGAGAAGATTTTGTTGAAGGCAGAGTCTTTGTTCAGATAGACGTTTTCTGCTTCATCCCATGTGCTGACCAGATAGGGCAGGGAGTTAATTTCCAGAACCGGGTCATTGTGGGCGTAAATGACGGAGTGAACCAGATCGACGTTGCCGCGCGCAGCCGCTTCGAACAGTTCTTCCCCAGAACCAAGCTGACCGGCCGGGAAGATTTTGACCTTAAGACCAGCGTCTGCTGTTTCAATGTCGCTCTTGATTTGATCAAGAAGTTTGTTGCCGAAATGTTCAACCGGCACAACGCCAGCAAGTTTCAGGGTCATGTCTGCAGAAGCTGCGGTGACGAAGTTGACACTTAACGCCGCGGCAACGGCAAATTTGGAAAGATGTTTCAAAAGAATTCTCCACTGTTTCGTATATTGATTTTGCTGGTCGGGAGAAAAAAACAGCCTCTCGCAAGAGCCATCGCTTTATTGGTTTCTCCCAAGATCAGCATTTAACCTTTGGTATGAGAAACATTAAAACAAGGGTGGACCCATTACACAAATTCATATAATTAATATTTATATAAATTTGAGTAATGCACCATGAATCGAACTGAATTAGAGCGTTTTTGTCGAAATCTTGATTGGAATTTACTTTATACCTATCTGGTCGTTTGCGAAGAACGCGGTATCACTAAGGCCGCAAAACGTCTTTTGGTAACACAGCCAGCGATTACCAACGCTTTAAAAAGGCTGGAAACCCAGTTTGACTGTCAACTACTGGACCGTAATGAGCGAGAATTCACGCTGACCAATGCAGGCAATCTTTTATTTGAAGAATGTTTGGAACTGCACAGTGGCGTCACGCGCATGACGGAAGTTCTAAAAGGCGTGCGCGAAGAGGTAACGGGCCATGTCTCGGTGGCTACCGCGTCCCATGCAGAAAGCCCGATCATCGATAAGGCATTGGTCGAATTTCATCGTAAGTACCCCAAGGCAACATTGTCGATGAATGTGGTGACCAGTGGGGATGGGGTGACGTTGGTAAAACGTAAGTCGGCGTCGTGCAGTCTATCGATCGTCAATAATCCGCAGCCGGGCTTGAATTATGATGTGCTCTATCGTGAAAAGTTCGGGCTTTATTGTGGGAAGGATACGCCTTTATTTGGGCGCGATGATGTCACACCGGAAGAAATTTGGGCGCAACCCTATGTCACTTTTCCCACAGATGAGGTGACCGGGGAGATGAGCCGTTTTGCGGAAGCACGCAAACAGTTTGGGTATGGCAAAAACCCCATCGGGCGATCCTATCATGTGGAAGAATTACGCCGGATGATCGAGATTGGTGTCGGCATCGGTCCTATCCCCAAGCATGTGGGGCAACGATTTGTGGATGAAGGCCGATTGTGGGAGTTGAAATGCTTTGATGTTTCGCCTGTGTTTGAGATCGTGCTGGTGACCAATCCACGGACGCGAACCAATAAGGCGGAAAAAGCGTTTATCCGTATTTTGAAACATGCCATCAAAGATATCCCGATTGAAGAACGCACGTATTTTTAACAAAAAGAAAGCCCCTGACGTGCGCGCAGGGGCTTTCTTTTTTTGTTTAGGGGCGTGATGCCTTTTACATTTGTTCTGCGCGGATACGCAGTTCACTGAGGAAGTTTTCGACCTCTTGTTCCAATGCCGCACTCTCGCTGACCAATTCGTCTGCAGCAGATGTAACGGTGCCTGTCGAGGTCAGGGTTGCCCGTGCATTGTTGGACACTTCGGTAATATGTTGAGCAACCGTGCCAGTCCCTTCAGAGGCCTGATTAACGTTGCGGGCAATTTCGCGGATGGCGGCGTGTTGTTCTTCAACGGCTGCTGCAACAGCGGTGGAATTTTCTTCAACGCGACTGATGGTACCGCTGATGGCGTTGACCGCTGTCAGGGCCGCTTCACTTTCCACCTGCACAGATTTAATCTGGCTGCTGATTTCAGCGGTTGCCTGTGCCGTCTGGTTTGCAAGGTTGCGCACTTCGCTTGCGACGACGGCAAAGCCTTTACCGGCTTCACCGGCACGTGCGGCTTCGATGGTGGCGTTTAGGGCCAGTAGATTTGTCTGTTCTGTGATCGCGTCAATCAGGTTAACCACATCACCGATTTTATCAATGGCTTTAGCAAGGCCAGACACTTTGTCATTGGTTTCAGACGCTTGCAGGGCTGCGCGGCTGGCAACTTCGGAAGAACTGTTAACCTGTGCCGAAATTTCATCGGAGGAGGCAGTGAGTTCTTCTGTGGCGGCGGCAACCGTTTCGACGTTTGCAGACGTTTGTTCTGTTGCTGCGGCAACATCGTTGGAACGTTGTGAGCTTTCGTCCGCAATTCGGTTCATGTCAGAGGCGGCGTTATGCAGGTTGCTGATGGAGCCTGTAATCGCGTTGACAAGTTTTTTAACGCGATCTTCCAGATTATCTGCAAGGTCGAGTGTTTCTTTGCGGCGTTTTTCGCTGGCTTCACGCTCCAGACGTTCTTGACTTGCGCGCAGTTCCTCATTTTCTTTCACTTGTTCGCGGAAGGTGAGGACGGACTTGGCCATGTCGCCGAGTTCATCTTTTCGCTCGGAGCCCGTAACTTCAATGGTGTAATCGCCAGCAGAGATCTTTTGCATAACCCCTTGTAGAGCGGTCAGTGCCTTGGAAATATCTTTGCTGATTATGGTGCCGAGAATAAGCGCAACCACGATGGCAAGTACGGTGATGATGATGACCTGTGTCGCAATGTCCCAAAAGGTGGTTTCGATGTCATCCACATAAAGGCCGGTTCCAATGGCATCCCCCCACGGCAAAAGGGCGGAATAGGTGAACTTTTCATACTGCTTGTCGCCGCCGCCGGGTTTGGTCCATTTATAACTGGCGAAGCCGTCATTTTCACCTTTGGCAGCCGCAAGGAAGTCGCGGATCATGTATGTGCCGTCAGCATCCT
Organism: Terasakiella pusilla DSM 6293; assembly: GCF_000688235.1. Classification (GTDB taxonomy): domain Bacteria; phylum Pseudomonadota; class Alphaproteobacteria; order Rhodospirillales; family Terasakiellaceae; genus Terasakiella; species Terasakiella pusilla. Next base: position 21,156 of record NZ_JHYO01000009.1, read on the forward strand.
GCGTGTTGTAGTGGTTGGAACCAAGGGCCCCGGGCTTTGCCCCGTTTAAAACGGTGACTGCTTTGTCGTTAAAACCGATCAGATATCCGGAACCATCGGCAAAGCGAAAGGAGGTCATCGTTCTATAATAATCTAATTTGGCGGCCCCCAATGACATCTCACCGTTATCGACGCGTTGCTGGTAGTCTTGTGCAATAGAGATCGCAGCGGCAACGGTTTCTTGAATAAGAATTTTACGATCCTCAAATAATGTGGTGCGAACCGTAGAAAGACCAATAAAGCCAACAAGTAATAGTGACAGCAACATCAATCCCAGCATCAAAGAGACTTTATATTGCATTCTCAAATTCTTAATCAAAACTATACCTTTCTTAGTTTTCATTGCATTTCATTTAAGTTGTATAAAATTTTATGTAAATTTATTGCTCTTTGGTTATACAGCTTAAGATTTTCAAAACCCTTACGGGATTAAAAAATGAAAGGCGAGTTTTTTAATTGATCAGGGTGACTTTTTTTAATTCTGAGTAGTTCCTTTAGAGAAATTCTAATTCTTTAGTATGTAGAATCATGATTTATATGTATGACCTTATTCTTTTTTTGAATGATTGGTCGGGGTAAGGTTTAGTGCTTAAGGGAATATACGCAGTAACCCGTATGGATTCGGCCTATGTATACAAATGAATGTGAACTTGTGAGTTTTCTGAGGGGGCGCGTTCGTGTCGAATTCTTAAATTATTGAATTTGTGTGAATTTTTCGGCTTGCTTGACTAATCTCAAGGTGCAATACTTTTGTAAAAGAACAGTCATAAAAGCAGCATTTAGAGGGCCTATCCTTATCTGCTGACTTTTACACAAATGAACCAAGATGATTTAACTTGTGTCAAAGAATGTCAAAACAGGCTGAATTAAGGATAGTGAAAACAATGTTCAAATTTAAGAATACCTTCTCGGGTGCGCTGGTGGCGGGCGCGGTTTTAGCAACCGGTGTGTCCGGTGCAAGTGCGGAAACGTTGCGTCTTTTGACATGGGGTGGCTATGCACCTGACGATGTCATCGAATTGTTCGAAAAAGAGACGGGCATCGAAGTTGAAGTCACTGTATCAAATAATGAAGACATGATTTCCAAGTTACGTGCAACGGGTGGATCTGGATTTGATTTAGCGCAACCAAGTCAGGACCGGATCGCAGGCGCACAGTATGAATATGAAATTTATAAACCGCTGGATCTTTCAAAGGTTGATTCTTCTCAGTTTATCTCTTCTATGCTGGAAGGGACGAAAAAGAATACATCAGTAGACGGTAAAGTTTATGGCTTGCCGCACATCTGGGGCAGCAGTGGACTTGTAATTGACAAGAGTAAAGCAGGTGACGTTAAAGATTACACGGACCTGTGTAATGAAGCGGTTTCCGGCAAGGTGTCTTACCGTCTGAAGCGCCCGACTTTGATTGGTTTTGCTTTCTCTATGGGGTTGGACCCTTATGAAGCCTATGGTGACCTTGCTGCTTATCAAAAGATTCTGGATGCAGTAGAGGAAAAATTGATTTCTTGTAAATCGAATGTCAAAGCCTATTGGACTGGAAGTGATGCACTAATCAATTTGGTCCGGTCTGGTGAAGTGACGGCAGCTATGGCCTGGGATAAAGGTGGCTGGAAGCTTAATGAAGAAATGCCGGATGTAACATTTGTCGCGCCGACATCTGGGGCACTGGGGTGGATCGACACATTTGCCCTGCCGCGTAAAACAAAAGCGGAAGACGCAGCTTACAAGTGGATCAACTTTGTGATGCAGCCGAAAATCGCTGCAATGATCACAGCATCTGCGGGTAACTTTACAGCGTCTAAAGGGGCTGATGAGTTTGCTGAAGCGGATTTGAAAGCCCGTTTCCAAGACAGTTTCCCGCCGGAAGCTATCGACAACATCAAATGGTACCCGCCGGTACCGGCTGGTATTGAAGATTTGGAAGGTAAGGTGCTGGACCGTGTGAAGGCTGCTTCCTCCAATTAACTTTGATGAGAAAGAGGTTATCTGTCCGACAGGGTGGATAGCCTCTTTTTCTTTATATTTTTCTTTATTTTCATTCATTTATTTAAGTTGTGCCATGACTGATACCCCCACACCTGCCATTGATCTTGAATGCGTAAACCTGACCAAAACGTTCGGTAAGTTTTGTGCGGTTGATAATATTTCCTTCTCCATTCCGGCGGGGTCGTTTTTCTCGATTCTCGGTCCGTCCGGCTGCGGTAAAACCACATTGTTGCGCATGCTCGCGGGCTTTTTGGAACCCACATCCGGGGAGTTGACGATCAAGGGGCGGTCCATGCTGGGGGTGCCGCCGAACAAACGCCCGGTGAATATGGTGTTTCAGCATCTAGCTTTGTTCCCCATGATGACCGTAGCGGAAAATATCGCCTATGGTCTGGAATGTCAGGGTGTGGATAAGAGCGAGATTGCGCCGAAGGTTAAGGCCGTGCTGGAACGTGTAGGTCTGCCGGATTCAGGTAATAAACGGCCCGATCAACTATCCGGTGGTCAAAAACAGCGGATCGCCATTGCGCGTTGTCTGGTGCTGGAACCTGATGTTTTGTTGTTGGATGAACCGCTGGGCGCGCTGGATTTAAAACTGCGCGAACATATGAAGGTCGAGCTTAAACATCTGCAAAACCAGTTCAATACCACCTTTATCTATATTACCCACGATCAGTCCGAAGCCTTGGTCATGTCCGATCAAGTGGCGGTGATGAATGCAGGCAAATTTGAACAGGTCGGCACCCCGCAAGAACTGTACTATACGCCGCAAACAGATTTTGTTGCGTCCTTCGTTGGGGAAAATAATCGCTGGCGCGCTAACGTTGCCAATGCCCATCAAGGGCGCCTTGATCTGGTGCTGGATAGCGGCATCAGTTTCCAAGGGATTGCTGCAAATGATGCACAGTTTAAAACGGGAGATGGGGTAGACGTGTTCGTTCGCCCCGAAGCCATTATGTTGTCCAAGACACCAATGCAGACAGGGGAGTTTGACAATATTCTGGAAGGCGAAGTGGATTGCCTGTTGTTTGACGGCGCAAAAAGCCGCGTGTTGGTCAAAGACCCGAGCAGTGATCATGAACTGAATGTCACCTTGCCACAAACCGGTGAGTTTAATGATCTTCAGGAAGGCCAGCCGATTTATCTCGGTTGGAAATTTGATCAGGCGAAATGTTTTGCCGCCCGCGATGGGCAAGCGGGGGCGTAATCGACGATGACACAGCAAAGCCCCTTTAGACTGGGATTGATCCTGTTGATGGCGCCGTTATTGATCTGGCTGCTGTCGCTGATTATTATCCCGCACATTGATATGTTTATCCTGTCCTTGCAGGAAAAAGTCGCCCCGCGCGTCTATGAAACCGGCTTTTCCAACTACGCGGAATTTTTTACTGAACCTTTATATTGGAACACCTTCGCCCGTACGGCCTTGATGTCCATTTTGGCAACGGCCTTGACCTTGCTGATCGGTTTTCCGGTGTCGTATTACATCGCAAAAATGGTCCGTGGGCGTGTGCGTATGGTGCTGTTTTTGCTCTGTATGATCCCGTTTTGGGTGAGCGAGCTGGTACGGACTTTCGGCTGGATGATCCTGTTGCGTGAGACGGGCGTGATTAGCAGTTTCCTGCAATATATCGGTTTGACCGATGGGCCGATCGAGTTTTTGTATAACGATGTCTCTATCATGGTGGGCTTGGTCTATACCTCCATGCTGTTTATGGTCGTGCCATTGGTGACGACGCTGGATAGTCTGGATAACAGCCTTGTGGAAGCTGGGTATGATCTGGGCGGCAGTGGCTTTCGGGTCTTGCGTAAGATCGTGATCCCGCATGCGATGCCGGGGATCGTGTCGGGTTGTATCGTGGTCTTTATGTTGTCGCTGGGCAACTATCTGACGCCTGTGTTGTTGGGCGGTAAGGACAGTCTGTGGTTTACCGAACAGATTTATACGCAGTTCATCACACGCTTTAACTGGGAACAGGGCTCCGCCTTTGGCTTTTTGCTCTTGATCCTGTCGTCCTTGATCGTCTGGGCGGGCTTGAAAATTAGCCGTCAGACCTTGTCGAACACAATGGGGTAATGACATTATGATACCTACAATTCCCCAAAGTCGGGCCTTTAAAACGATCTATGCCGGATATGTGACACTGTTTTTCATCTATCTGGCGGCACCCTTGGTGGTCGTATCTGTCTTTGCCTTTAACGACTCTTTGTTTCCGTCCCTGCCGTGGAATGGTTTTACGCTGGACTGGTTTATCGGTGATGGTCAGGGCGAGACGTATAAAGGCCTGTTCCACGAAGATGGCATTCTGGAAAGTATCGGCGTTTCGTTATTCGTGGCCTTGATGGTAACGATCCTGTGTGTCTTTGTCGGCACCTGTAATGCCTTTTTGTTTGAGCGTGAAAACTTCCCGTTTAAAAATGCGCTTTACGTGTTGATGCTGTTGCCGTTGGTGGTGCCGGGGATCATCTTGGGCATTTCCATCCTCGTCTTCTCCAACACGGTTGCCAATGGGGTGGAAGACCTGTTGGGCTGGGATTTGGAATTTCTGCGCCCCGGCCTGTTGCTGGTGGTGCTTGGTCAATTCTCCTTCATCACGACGATTGCAACGCTGGTGATTTCGGCACGTCTGCGTAAATTTGATCGCACCTTGGAAGAGGCGGCGATGAATTTGGGTGCAAGTAAATGGCGTGCGGTACGTACGATCACGTTGCCTTATCTGCGTCCTGCCATGATTGGGGCGGGTCTGATCGCCTTTTTGATGTCCTTTGAAAACTTTAACACCACGTTGATGCTGGTGGGTTCAGACTCCCCATTGACCATCACCATGTTTGATCGCCTGCGCGAAGGCTCCACGCCCGTCTTGAATGCGGTTTCCCTGTTCTTGATGCTGGTGTCCTGCGGCTTGGCGTTGATCAACATTATGTTACAGCGAGAAAAACATGATTGAGTCTAAAACAATCGCCCATCGCTTTGGGGCAGCTTTGGGGCCGGAAAATACCGCCGCCACCCTTAAACTCGCCGTTGAACTGGGGGTGCGTTGGGTTGAGTTTGATGCCTCCCTGTTAAAAGACGGCACGGTCATTGTCTTTCATGATGAGGAGTTTGATCGCTGCACCGATAAAACAGGTCTGTTGAAGGACGCCACATGGGACGATGTCAGCCAGATGGATGGTGGCAGCTGGTTCTCCCCCGATTTTAAGGGGGAGCCGATCCTTGAGTTGGGCGCGGCCTTGCGCTTACTGGATGAAGTGGGCATGAACATTAACCTTGAGATCAAGGTCAATGGCGCGGAACATGTCGAGCTGACAGAGCGCGTCCATCAAATCGTTGCTGAAAACTGGTCGGGCAAAAACAAGTTGCTCTATTCCAGCTTTAGTCACGAGGCCTTGGTGCATTTGCGCAAAATAGATCAGACGGCACAGATCGGGCATTTGTTTGAAGATCTACCGAGCGATTGGCAGGCCCAAGCCGAAGCGGTTAAGGCCATCACAATTCACGCGGATGTGGACGAACTGAGCCGCAACGATATTATGTCGGTGAAGGCTGCGGGCTATCCGCTATATCTCTATACGGTCAACGATGTGGCTCAAGGTCTAGGTTTGCTGGACCAAGGCGTGGATGCGGTGTTCACCGATTGCCCCGATGCGTTTAAAGATACGTCCTCTCCTGCAGGGGCGTTGCTTTAATGGTCTTGATGAAGTGATCGATTAAGGCTTTCTCTGCCGGATTTTTATTGCCTTTCAGTTTGTGGACAAAATGCACGTCCACTTCTGGCAGGTTTTTGTAAGGCGGTAATTGCCAGAGAAGGCCTGCCTCAACATCCTTGCGGGCAATGTGGATGGGCAGGGGACCAATGCCGAAGCCGGTAATGATCATGCGCCGGACTTCCTGCAAACTGGATGAGACACCGCGCAAATGCGGGGAAAGCCGTGCCTTGACCCGCAGTTCGCGCACGCTGCGCAAGACGTCTTGCTGATGATCTGTCTGGAAAGAGACGCTCGGCTCGCCTTCCAATTCCTGAAGTTTGATAGTGTTGCGTTGGAAAAAACGGTGGTCCGGCCCGCAATAAAGCGCGAAGGTTTCCCGGAACATGGGATGATAGTCCAAGCGACTGTCTTTTTGATCGACCAGACAAATCCCGAAGGAAAATTTCTTTTGCAGCAGGTTTTTTAAGACCTCCTTACTTTCCATAATCGAGATGGAAAGGGTGATCTTGGGGTGCTCGCGCGAAAAGGCGGCGAGAGTGTGATCAAAAAAGTCTGCAATCACATGGCTTGCCATGGCAATGGAAATATGGCCCGTCAGTTCGTTACCGGTATTTTCGATGAGTTCCGGCAACAAAGAGATAGCGCGGAAAACCTCGGCACATTCCTGATAGAGCAATTCGCCTTGTTGGGTCACTTTAAATGAACCGGGCGTGCGTTCGATGAGGCGCAAGTCCATACGGGTTTCAAGGCGTCGAAGCGCATTGCTGACGGTGGGTTGTTTCAGCCCCAGATGGTCGGCGGCGTTTGTGATCCCCTGTTGTTCAACGATAACCATGAAGGTACGAAGAAGATTCCAGTCCAACTCCCAAGGGAAGCGCTTGTTTAAAGCTTTCATCATTCACCAAATCTATAATGAATATTCTTATTATATATTTGACTAATGAGAGGGCGGGTGCAAGTTTTATGTCACAAAATATTCTTATTTTAAAAATCTGGGAGAGACTGATTTCTTCCGGAGTAATCAGTGAGGTCAATAATGTTTAAGAAAATCCTGTCTGCTTTTGTTGTCGCTGCGACGGCTGTTGGTGTCACTCTCCCGGCACAAGCGGGCGATCTGGCGCGCATCAAAGAAGAAGGCGTGATGAAGATTGCCATGAGTGGTGCTTACCCTCCGTTTAACTTTGTGAACGAACAAAACGAAGTTGTCGGCTTCGACCCGGCTTTGGGCATCGAGATCGGCAAACGTCTGGGCGTTAAGGTTGAAGTCGTGACCACAGCATGGGACGGGATCATCGGGGGCTTGTTGACCAACAAATATGACGCGATTGTTGGCTCCATGAGCATCACGGAAGACCGTGCCAAAGTTGTTGATTTTGTCGGTCCCTACTACAGCAGCCGCCGCGCTGTGTTCACCAAACCTGACTCAGATCTAAAAAGTGCGAGTCAGCTGAAAGATGCGAAGCTTGCCGTCACTTTGGGGGAAACGCACGAAAAATGGGCGTTGGATCGTGGTTATGAGATCCGCACCTACAAAGGCCTGCCGGAACTGCTTCTGGAACTGGAAAATGGTCGTGTTGACGGTCTGGTAAATGATTACATTGCAGCACACCTCGCCATTAAAGCCAAAGGCTACAACTTTGTTGTGCTGGAAGATCTGGAAGTTGAGCCGTCCGGTCACGGGATCGCCATCCGTAAGGGCAATGAAGACCTGCGCGATGCGATGCAAGCGGCCCTCGAAGAGATCATGAAAGACGGCACGTATATGGAAATTGCCAACAAATGGATCGGTTTTGATATTCGCTAAGTAAAGAACCCCACTTGCCCATCGGGGGGACCCGGTGGGCCTTTTTTAACCAGCGAATGAAAGTGATCTTGGTCTTATGGATGTAGATCTTATCCTCAAGGTATATCCGCATTTTATCAAAGCGGCATGGGTGACGGTGGAATTATCCGTTTTGACCATTCTGCTGGGGTTGGTGTGTGGTGCCTTGGCAGCGGCGGCCCGTCTGTCACGGTTTGCGATTTTACGGTTTATCGGCGCGGCCTATGTGAGTGTCCTGCGCGGTGTGCCGGCCCTGATTTTTTTGTTTCTTTTATATTTTGGCGGCCCGCAGATCGGGATTCAACTGAGCGCCTTTGAAGCCGGTGTTATCGGCTTGGGTGTCAATATCGGTGCCTATATGGCGGAAACCATGCGCGGTGCGATTATTTCGGTGGATAAAGGTCAGGCGGAAGCCGCGCGCACTTTGGGCCTGTCCCGGTTTCAGGCTTTTCGCAAAGTGATCTTGCCTCAGGCCATGCGTTTGATGATCCGTCCTTTGGGCGTCAATATCAACGCGCAGATCAAAGGCACGGCGCTTGTCGCGGCGATCTCGGTGGTGGAGCTAACCTACACGGCGCAGCGCTACATCGGATCCACCTACAAACCGTTTGAGATGTTTTTGCTGGCGGGCGCTTTATATCTGTTCATCATCACGTTGACAGGCAAGGGGATTGCCTACCTTGATCGAAAGGTACGCTTGCCATGATGAAGTTTTTTGATTTTATGCCAACCACGGGGAGCGTACGTCATGGGTCTTGATTTTTCTGTTGTGCCCGATTACCTCGACGTGATCTTTCTCGGGGCGCTCTGGACCATTGCAATTACAGTATGTGCCGGTCTGTTGAGCTTCTTTGGCGGTATCTTTTTTGCGGTCATCGCCCTTTATGGCAATGCTGCGGTTCGTCTGCCCTTTCGGTTTTTTGAATGGCTGTTTATGGGCACGCCGTTGTTGCTGCAACTGTTCCTGATTTATTTTGGTTTGGTGCAAATCGGTATTGATTTACCTGCCTTTGTTGCCGGGGCTATCGGTCTGGGTCTGCATTTTGCGGTCTATAATTCCGAACTGATCCAGACGGCGATTGTGTCGGTTGATAAGGGCCAGATGGAAGCGGCGCGTACGCTGGGTCTGTCACGTGGACAGGCGCTGCGCAAAGTGGTGATCCCGCAAGCTGTGAGGGATGTGATCCCACCGATTGGCAACAATATGATCGCGCTTTTGAAAGATTCCGCACTGGTATCCGTGATCGGGGTGGGGGAATTGACGCTGTCTTCCCAGCTTGCCATCGGACGCACGTACCGCCCGTTTGAATTTTATGCTGTTGCCGCAGCTTTCTATTATCTGATCAACGTGGTTATGGAAGCGGTTTTACGCCGTCTTGAGCGCAAAACCGCCCTGTCACGTTAAGCTTTAAGGACCCAACATGGCTAATTCTGAAAAATTTGTGGAAATCCGGCACGCGCGGAAATCCTATGGAAGCCTTGAAGTGCTCAAGGATATTTCCCTGTCGGTGGACCGTGGCGAGATCGTCGCCATCATCGGCCCGTCCGGTTCGGGCAAATCAACATTGCTGCGGGCGATCAATGATCTTGACTCACTCAGCGGCGGGGAAGTCTGGCTGGACGGTGTGCAGATCAACAAGACCTTGGGGCATCGAGAGTATGAAAAACACATCAATGCCATGCGCCAGCAGGTCGGCATGGTGTTTCAGCACTTCAATTTGTTTCCCCATATGAGCGTGCGTGACAATGTCACCATGGCGCCAAAATTGCTCAAGGGCATTTCGGACAAGGAAGCCGAAGCATTGGCGATCGAACAGTTAAACCACGTTGGGATGCTGGAACGGATTGATTATTATCCCTCTCAACTATCCGGTGGGCAAAAACAACGTGTCGCCATTGCGCGTGCCTTGGCGATGAAGCCCAAGGTCATGCTGTTTGATGAAGCAACCTCCGCCCTTGACCCAGAACTGGTTGAAGAAGTGAACCAGGTTATGAAAATGTTGGCGGAAGAACATATGACCATGGTGATCGTCACGCATGAAATGGATTTCGCAGCCTCCGTCTGTGATCGTGTGATCTTTATGGATGGCGGTGTCGTCGTCGAAGAAGGCGCGCCGGAACAGGTTTTCCGCAATCCAAAAGAAGAACGTACCCGCGCCTTTTTGCGCAAGCATCTTAGTGTCCATGGGAAAGGATAAAACCATGAGCCAAACGTCAAACCTGTTTTATCAATCCGGCACCACCCGTCCGTTTTTGGACCGTGGCGAAGGAATTTACCTGATCGACAAAAGCGGCAAACGCTATCTGGATGGCTGTAGTGGGGCGATGGTGTCCAACATCGGGCATTCCAATCCCACTGTGCTGGCCGCGATGCGTGAACAAATGGACAAAGCGACCTTCGGTTATCGCTTGCACTTTCAAACAGAAGCATCGGAACAACTGGCAAGCCTGACCGCCTCGTTAATGCCGGAAGGTCTGGACCGGGTGTTCTTTGTCTCCGGCGGGTCTGAAGCGGTGGAAAGCTGCATCAAGCTGGCGCGTCAGTATGCCATCGTAAACGGGCAGGAAAGTCGCTGGAAAGTGATTTCGCGCCATCCCTCCTATCATGGCTGTACCCTAGGGGCGTTGGCCTTGACGGGCTATGATCCGCTTGCCAAACCCTTTGCGCCCATGATGCAGGAGATGCCGAAGATTGCCGCACCGACCTGTTATCTGGATCGTGACGATCTGTCGGATCAGGAGCGTGGCTTAAAATACGCCAACCTGTTGCGTGATGAAATCATCGCCCAAGGGCCGGATACGGTGCTTGCGTTTATTATGGAACCTGTGGGCGGGGCCGCAACCGGGGCTTTGGTCGCGCCGGATAGTTATTACAAACGCATCCGCGAGATCTGCGACGAGTTTGGCATCCTGTTGATTTATGATGAGGTCATGACGGGCGCAGGCCGGACAGGCAAGTTTTTGGCCTGTGAACACTGGGGTATTAAACCGGATATCATCTCCCTGTCCAAAGGGTTTGCGGCGGGCTATGCGCCGTTGGGGGCGATGGTCGCGGATCGCAAAATTGTAGATGCGGTCTTAGGCAATGGCGGCTTTTTGCACGGCTTCACCTACGCAGGCAATCCATTGGCCTGTGCAACCGGTCTTGCGGTTGTCACAGAGCTATTGGAGAAAGATATCATCAGCAATGGCGCACGGATGGGGGATTTGATAAAGACCCGTCTTGAAAGCCTGATGGATCGCTTCCCATTTATCGGGGATGTGCGCGGCAAAGGGTTGTTGCTGGCCTTTGAACTGGTGAGTGATCGTGAGACTATGGAGCCGCTGGACCCCAGCTTTAACGCCTTCACCCGTTTGGTCGATCTGGCTTATGAGCGCGAATTGATCACCTATTCGCGCCGCACCCGTGGCGGCACCAAGGGCGATCACTTTATGGTCTGCCCGCCCTTGATTATTACCGAGCCGCAAGTGGATGAACTGATGAACAAGATGTCAGACAGCCTTGAGGCCTTGGCGCGTGAATTTGATCTGCCGGTAGAAAGGGCAGCCTAATGATTATCAAACAATCCGATGTGCGCGAGGCAATCGCGCGCATCCCAGACGGCGCGACCGTTTGCGTCGGCGGGTTCGGTGTGCCCGGAACACCGTTTTATCTGTTGCAGGAACTGGTGCGTCACGGTGCAAAAGACCTGACCATTGTGAAAAATGATGCCAACGAAAGGGGCATGGGCGTGGATCATCTGTTGAAGAACGGACAGGTGAAAAAACTGATCGTGACTCACATCGGCCTAAATGCAAACGCCATCCGCATGATGAATGAAGCCGAGATTGAGGTGGAGTTTAACCCCCAAGGTATTTTGGCGGAAAAACTGCGTGCAGCCGGGGCTGGCCTGCAAGGGATTTTGACCGATGTGGGCATCGATACCACCTTGGCAGAAGGCAAAACCATCATCACTTATGACGGTCGCCAATGTATCGTGGAGCCGCCGATCAAAGCAGATTTTGCCCTGATCCATGCGGCGATTGCGGACCAGACGGGCAATGTACGCTACAGCGCCACGGCGCAAAACTTTAACCCCCTGATGGCGATGGCGGCTGATTGCGTCATCTGTGAAGCCGAACAGGTGGTTGAAGCCGGTCGTCTGGACGCCGACCTGATCCATACCCCATCCCCCTTTGTCGATCATGTGGTGGAAATTGCCGAATTGTCGGAGGAATACAATGTCATTAGACGCTAAAACCCGCATGCTCCATCGTGCGGCCCATGAATTGAAGGACGGCATGTTCATCAATCTAGGGATTGGTTTGCCGACACAGCTGGTCAATTACGTGGATGAAGGGGCCAATGTGTGCCTGCATTCCGAAAACGGTATGTCCGGTGTGGGGCCGCTTGTGCCCTATGAGAAAGCGGATCGTAACCTGATCGATGCGGGCGGGGGCTATGTGTCACGCCTTGCCGGATCAGCCTTTTTTGACAGTGCTTTGTCCTTTGCGATGGTGCGTCGCGGGCGATTGGACCTGACGGTGTTAGGTGCCTTTGAAGTGGCCATGAACGGAGACCTTGCCAACTGGATGATCCCCGGCAAGTTCACGCCCGGTATTGGCGGCGCAATTGAATTGGCGCAGAAGACCCCGCGCGTGGTCATTTTAACGACCCATCAGGATAAAAAGGGACAGTCCAAAATCGTGCGCGAATGTTCCCTGCCACTGACGGCGAAAAAATGCGTCAACCGCATCTATACGGATATGGCGGTGATGGATGTCCTTGAGGATGGCTTGATCCTGAAAGAGATCGCGGACGGCTTGAGTATTGAGGATGTGGTCAAAGCCACGGCCGCGCCGTTGCAAATCGCCGATACCATTGTGCATTTTTAGATAAAGTAGAACGATTATGGCAAAGACAGAACAGATCATGGCGGCGATTGACGCCCGCTTTGATGACCAAATTGAGTTTTTGGACAAGCTCACCCGCTTTCCCTCCACCCGCGGGCAGGAAGAAGGCGCGCAGAAATTTTTAGCAGCCGAGTTGGAACAGCGCGGCTATCAAACGGACCTGTGGGAAGTGAAGGTCGAGGATATCGCGCATCTGCCCGGATTTTCGCCTGTGATTGGCAATTATGACAACGCCCTAAACGTGGTCGGCACCCATAAAAGCAAACAGAATAAGGGTAAATCCCTGATCCTGAACGGACATATTGATGTGGTGCCGGTTGGCCCCTTGGATATGTGGGATGTGGCGCCGTTTGATCCGTTTTGTAAAGACGGCTGGATGTACGGGCGCGGCGTTGGGGACATGAAGGCGGGCATCGTTGCCAACCTGTTTGCGCTGGATGCGTTGCGTGCCTGCGGTGTCCAGCCATCCGCAGATGTGCATTTTCAGTCGGTGGTTGAGGAAGAATGTACCGGCAACGGCGCACTGGCCTGTTTGCAACGTGGCTACACCGCAGATGCCGCCCTGATCCCGGAACCCTTTAGTGAAAAACTGATCAGCGCGCAAATCGGCGTGATCTGGTTTCAGGTCCATTTAAAAGGGATACCCGTGCATGTGTTGGAAGCGGGCAACGGGTCCAACGCGATTGAAGCATCCTATCCGGTGATTGCCGCCTTGAAAGAACTGGAGAAAGAATGGAACGCGCCTGAATGTCGTAACCCGCACTATCATAGCTGCGATCACCCCTTAAACCTGAACATTGGCAAGATTGAAGGCGGTGATTGGGCCTCTAGCGTGCCTTCGTGGTGTTGTCTGGATGTGCGCATGGCGATCTTCCCCGGTCAGGACTTAAAGGAAGCGCAAAAACGCATTGAAGATTGTATCGCCAAAGCGGCTCGACAAGATGCCTTCTTGACGAAAAATCCGCCCACAGTGGTCTATCACGGCTTTTTGGCAGAAGGCTACGCGTTGGCGGATCATAAAAAGGACGAAGCAATCCAAGCCATTGGTGCTCTTGAAACGGCCCATCAGACTGTGACGGGTAAAGGGCTGGAGCAATTTGCGGTGACAGCAACGACAGATGCGCGCTTCTTCGGGCTTTATGCCGATATTCCGGCGCTAGTCTATGGCCCGCATGCCGAAGCCATCCATGGCTTTAACGAACGGGTGGAGCTGGAGTCCGTGAAACGCGTCACCAAATCCATCGCGCTGTTTATCGCCAATTGGTGCGACCTCGAACCCTTGGAAGGAGCATCTTCATGAGCAAAGCTGTTATCGTATCCACAGCACGTACCCCCATCGGCAAAGCCTATCGCGGTGCTTTTAACAACCTTGCCGGCCCCTCGCTTGCTGCCCATGCCATGAAAGCGGCAGTGGAACGTGCAAAGATTGATCCGGCCCAGATTGAAGATGTGATCATGGGCTGTGCCTTGACCCAAGGCTCAACGGGGGTGAACGTGGCGCGCCATGCGGCACTTGCGGCAGGGTTTGGCGTTGGGGTGGCGGGCGCAACGGTGGATCGCCAATGTGCCTCCGGTCTGTCAGCCATTGCCATGGCGTCAACACAAGTGGCGTGTGGGGATGCGGATGTGGTACTGGCTGGCGGGATGGATAGCATCAGTCTGGTCCAGAACGAACATTTTGATATGTATCGCTACAAAGACCCGGCGGTGGAAAGAGACATGCCATCCTATTATGACAGTATGTTGGAAACGGCCCAAACGGTTGCGCGTGCATATAACGTGAGCCGTGATGAACAGGACATCTATGCCTTGTTAAGCCAACAACGAACGGCAAATGCGCAAGCTGCGGGCCTGTTTGCGAAGGAGATTATCCCCGTCACTGCCACAAAAATGAATGTGGATCGTGAAACGGGCGAAACATCTTATGAAGAGGTCGTGTTATCCGCTGATGAATGTAATCGCCCGCAAACCACCCTTGAACAACTGGGGAGCCTGAAACCGGTGATGGGGGAGGGAACCAGCATCACCGCAGGCAATGCCAGTCAGCTCTCAGATGGTGCTAGTGCTATGGTGGTGATGGACGCAAAAGTCGCAGAACAGCAAGGCCTGTCGCCCTTGGGGGCGATGATCGGCATGGTGAGTTGTGGCTGCGAGCCGGGGGAAATGGGGATCGGTCCGGTCTATGCCATTCCCAAGCTTTTGAAACGTCACGGTTTAAGTATGGATGACATTGGCTTGTGGGAGATCAACGAGGCCTTTGCCTCCCAGCTTGTTTATTGCCGCGACCATCTGAACATCCCACACGATCGTTTGAATGTGAACGGCGGGGCAATCTCCATCGGGCACCCTTATGGGATGACGGGGGCGCGCATGGCGGGGCATGTCTTGTTGGAAGGCAAGCGCCGGGGTGTCAAATATGGCGTCGTCAGCATGTGTGTTGGTGGCGGTCAGGGATCGGCTGGATTGTTTGAAATCTACTAAAAGAAAGACCCATGAAACTTGAGGACATCGTTTTCGGTGCCCTTTTTTTTGTGCCGAATCTATGTATGTAAAGGACGAGGCGAGGATGTTTTTAAACTCATGATAGATTTACATCTTGAACGCTAAGATCAAAAGATAAAGAAAAACCGCCGTTTCTTGGTAGAAAGCGCAATATTGATAATGATTATCATTAAATATTGACATGCTAATCTATTATTGATAATCACTCGCAATAAGTTGAGTCTATATGGACTTTCACACAGATGGAATACCGAAAAGGAAGCAACGTAATGAACGATGGCAAGCGTGAGGTCACCCTTTCAAATAATAAGATTGAAAGCCGTGAACTATTCTTGGAAATGCGAGAGCTCACAATCGTTCATAACAACGAAGAATATAAACTTCGTATCACTGGAAACAGTAAGCTTATTTTGACGAAATAACGGTCAGTAGCCAGCCACCCAAAGCGCCTCCCTTTAAAAATTCGCGCATATAGGCAGCAAGCCACAACCAGCAACCACACAATAAAGGATCAGTTATGCAGAAAAAACTGCAACTGGCGTTTGGTGCTGCCTTGTTGTCTACAACATGTCTTACCAATGCCTCTGCGCAAGAAGCGCAAACTCTTAAGGTGAATTCCTCATTGGATGAGGTAACGGTTTACGCAACCCGTTCCGAAGCCAACGTTTTTGATGTTCCGGCTATGGTGTCCACGGTCAATACAGAAGCAGCAGGCGTTGCTACATCCGGCACGATCTCTCAGGTGTTGGATCAGGTGCCGGGTGTTACCGTCGTGGGCGGCCCGCGTCGTGCTGCACAAATTGTGACGATCCGCGGGTTTGATAGCGATGCTATTTTGACCATGGTCGATGATCGTCGTCAAAACTTTGAATCGGGCCACGACGGGCGTATTTTTATTGATCCTGCGTTGTTGAAGTCGGTTGAAGTGGTTAAGGGCGGGGCGTCCGCGATTTATGGCGGTGGTGCCGTTGGTGGTGTTGTCGCGTTTAAGACCAAAGATGCCGCTGATTTGCTGGAACCGGGTGAAAAAATGGGGGCGTTGACCTCCCTTGGCTATCGCAGTGCAACGGGTGAGTTTAGTGCCACACAAGCAGCCTATGGCCGCACGGAAAATCTCGATCTGTTGGCAAGCTTGAACTACCGCAAGGCCGGTGACGTACAGATGGGCGCGGCCGTCCATAGTATTGGCAGCAATGATCTGCCCGCACGTGATCGTTTGAAATCGGGTCTGGTTAAAGCCGGGCTGACATTCGGTGATTATCATACTGTAAGTGCCAACATTCATCGTCTGGACCAAGATAGTGAAGAACCGTCCACGAACAGTGGGGTGACAACATCGTCTAACGCGACTGTCGATAAAGAAATTGATGACCTGCAACTGGGGCTGAAATACGCCTATGATAATCCAGACAACAATTGGCTGAAGCCAAGTGTGCATGTCTATCGGAACCGCAGCGAAGTTTTTGAAACAGATTTGACGGGCAGTCGTGCAGGCCGCGAGAAGATGCGCCGCATGACCACAGTTGGTTTTACCGCTGACAACCAGTCTATCTTGTCTGTATCTGATGCACATAGCCACACTTTATCGTACGGTGTGGAATATTATACCGACAAACAAGACGGTGAAAGTAACAGTACGGCCTTTGGTGGGGTGCCGAATGCAGAAGGTCAGGCTTATGGTGTCTATCTGCAGGATCAAATTGATGTGAATACAGGCGCGGGTGAGTTGTCTATCATTCCTGCGCTGCGTTATGACAAATATAAAAGTGATGATGAAGACGGCAATTCTTTGAATGAAGGGGCTGCTTCGCCAAAACTGTCTTTGAGCTATAAGCCGGTTGAACAACTGATGCTGTTCGGGAGCTGGTCCAAGGCATTTCGTGCACCAAACCTGACGGAAGTTTATGCCGATGGTCAGCACTGGTTTGGCAACAACTTCCAAGCAAACCCGGATTTGAAGCCGGAAACCGTGACAACCATTGAAGTGGGGGCGGGCGTTGATTTTAAGGAACTGTTGAGTAGCAATGACCGTCTGCAAGTCAAAGGAAGCATGTTTAGAGCCCGTGGCGAAGATTTTATTGATCAGGAAATCACGGCGACAACCACAAAATACATCAACATTGACAAGGCCGAGCTGAAAGGTTGGGAGTTGGAAGCCAAGTACGGTTTTGCCCCGTTTACTGCCAGTGCGGGCCTGAGCTATGTGCGTGCGCGCAACAAGGTGACGGATAAATATCTGGAAGCTAGCGAGCCGCTGACCCTGACCACGGGTCTGAGCTATGATGTGGCCTCGATCGATAGTACCTTTGGTTGGAACGCGAAATTTTCTGACCAGAACCATGAAACGGCAACAGCAAGCCTGCGCAAAGATGGCTATGCGGTTCATGACATCTATTATCGCTACCAGCCGACCAACAATCTGATTGTTGATCTGGGGATCGATAACGTCTTTGACGAAGCCTATAAAGCCAGCACAACCCTTTATGAAGAAGGGCGCAGCTTTGTCGGCAAGGTTACCTATAAATGGTAGCCGCAACCGTCATAGGTGAGGATAAAGCTGTCAGGTGGCTCGGCTACCTGACGGCTTCGTCCTGTCTGGTGTTTGCGCTGGCAACCTATATCGAATTGGCAAAACCACAGCCTGTCTTGTCTGTGCCTCAGGTCTTGAAGGTCAGTCTAAAAACCTTGGCAGCCCCTAAACAGGTGGTCGAGGTTGCTGCCGCTCCGGTCGCACCGGTGCAACCCGTACAGCCCAAAACCCCGCCTGTGGTCAGCCAAAAGCAAGCGGTGAAAAAGGTTGCACCAATCCAAAAACACGAACCTGTAAAACCGGCTCCTGTTGTTGCGAAGGTGCAGCCGAAGTTGGTTGAAAAAGTGGTGCCCCCTGCAAAACCAACCCCGCCTAAACCCGTTTTAAAAACCGACCCTAAGCCACAGCCCGTGGTGAAAAAGACGCCAGCCCCCAAGACAGTTTCACCTGTTGAAACAACGACTAATAATAAGGGTAAAGACAAGGCAACGGTTATTCAAAACGCAAGCTATCGCAAGCAAGTGCCGCCAGTCTATCCGCGTCGCGCGTTTGATTTGGGTCAGCAAGGTGTTGTGATGTTGCATGCCGAGGTCATGCCCAATGGCAAGCCCAAGACATTAAAGGTTTTTAAGTCCTCAGGTCATCGCCTGTTGGATAAAGCGGCCCTGTCTGCCGTCAAGAAATGGGAATTTGAGACAGACCCAACACAAGTGACATGGGTTAGTGTCCCGGTCCGTTTCGTCATCAACTAATTTTTTGAACAAGGAAACTTCACATGAATGCACAAGAAATTTTGGATAAAATGGCAGCCATCAAAGCTGATAATCCTAAAATGTACGCTCGTAATCTCGCACAGGAAATCGGTGTTTCTGAAGGAGAGCTGGTCGCCGCCCAAGTCGGTGACAAAATCATCCGCTTGAAGCCGGAGATGGAAGAGATCCTGCAAAGCCTGGAACCACTCGGTCGCCTGATGGCCCTGACCCGCAATGAGTCTTGTGTGATTGAACGCAAGGGCGTTTACAAAGGCGGGCGTTTTTACAAGCATGGCAAAATGTCCATGGGCCTGTTTGTGGATCAAAAAGGCATCGATCTGCGCTTGATCATGATGCATTGGAAATTTGCGTTTGCTGTCGAAGATGCTGCGAAAGGAAACTTCAGCCTGCAATTCTTCAACCAAGCGGGGGAAGCACTACACAAAATCTATCTGACAGATACGTCTGACAAAGCGGCCTATGAGGCCTTGGTTGAGACGTTTAAAGCCGAAGATCAATGTCCCGGTATCGCGGTCGAGCCGATGGGTGATGAGCCTGCCACCAAGGAAGATGGCGATGTCAACTGGCAAGGCCTGCGCGATCATTGGGAAAACCTAAAAGACGTGCACGACTTTCACCCCATGCTGCGTAAATACAAAGTCAGCCGCGAGCAGGCTTTTCGCAAAATTGGCGAAGACTTCGCCTATGCGGTTGAAAATGACTCTGCACGCCGTGTGCTGGAGCTGGCAAAAGAAAAACAGTGCGAGATTATGTCCTTTGTCGGCAACAAGGGCTGCATTGAGATCAACACCAGTATCCCTGACAAATTGATGGAGCGCGGCCCGTGGTTTAACGTGCTGGACCCGGACTTTAACCTGCACCTGAACGAAGACATGATCGCGCGCAGTTGGGTGACCAAAAAACCGACCAAAGACGGGATCGTCACGTCTTTGGAAGTTGTGGATCAAGACGGCAATATCATCATCACTTTCTACGGTCAGCGTCTGGAAGGTCAGCCGGAATTGCCGAAATGGCGCGAGATTGTTGAGGCGCTGACAAAGAAAGAAATGGTCAATGCTGCCGAGTAACCTTGAGCTACCTGCGTGGTTTGACTTGCTTGGTCTGATGGGAGGGCCGCTGGTGTTATGTGCACTGGCGGTCGTCGCCATCGCGCTGGAACGTTTTGTCTTTTACATCAAGTTGAGTGTCAGATGGTCATCCTATTATGACAATGTTGCACGTCATATCGAACGATTGAAAGACCACCCCAAAGACTTGCGTGATGAAGTTGCAAGCCAGATCGTGCAGGAAATTCGTAAAAGCTTTTTCTCCGGCATTAATCTGTTGCGCACCATTTCGGTGATTAGTCCCTTGTTGGGGCTGTTGGGGACGATCCTTGGGATCATTACGGCGTTTAAGGTGATTGCGATGCAGACCGGTCCAGTGTCCCCGAACATGATCGCGGACGGATTGTGGGAGGCCATGCTGACGACGGCGGTGGGGCTGGTGATTGCCTTACCTGCCATTATGACAGCGTATATTTTTAGGTATCTGGCAGATGCCAAGCTGCACAAAATCTGCCTGAAGCTGAACCGTCTGTCTATGTCCTATGAGCTGGAAAAATATAAGGACATCTGATGATCAAGCTGGATGAAACCGACGATACTGTGTTGAGCGACATTGCACCGGACTTAACGCCCATGCTGGATATTCTGTTTATCCTGCTGGTGTTTTTTATTTTGACGGCGGGTGCGGTGTTTCAATCATTGGAACTGACCCTGCCGGAAAATGTCAGCGAGGAATTGGAGCTGGCACATGAGCCGAAACACATCATGCTTGAAATCCGCCCGCAGAATTATGCGCTGGACGGGGAAGAATTTTTGACCCTTGAAGACCTGAAAGATCGGGTCAGCAAGGCTGTACGGGCCAAACCCGATTACGAATTGATCGTGGCAGGCGATAAACAGGCGTCGATTGAACGGTTGTTAAACGTTCTCACGTACCTGCAATCCCAAGGGATCGATGCCGCCAATATACTGATGCAAAAGGATATGTCGAAATGAGACTGCCGCTTTTTTTATTGCTTACTTTCATTTTTGTGGCCCCTGTTTCGGCAGATGAGGCAAACCGGATCGTCTCCATTGACGGGGCGAATACGGAAATTCTGTATGCTTTGGGCATGGGGGATAAAATCGTCGGCACGGATACCACCAGCACCTATCCAGAAGAAGCGACAAAGACCGAGAAAGTCGGCTATATGCGTGCTTTATCTGTGGAAGGGGTGTTGTCCTTAAAACCCGATATGGTGATTTTAAGTGACGAAGCCGGGCCACCACCCGTGTTGGCGCAGCTTAAACAGGTGGGCGTGAAACTGGTTTCGGTGAAAGCAGGGCGCACCATCGAAGATATCCGTAAAAATGTGATCCAGATTGCAAGCGAAGTTAACGCAGACGCCGCAGGTGTTGAGCTGGTCAAACGCATTGATGCGGACCTGATTGCGCTAAATACGGCCATTCGCGCACATGCAACCGTCCCGCGTTTGATGTTTATCCTGCAACATGGCGGCGGTGCGCCGATGGTGGCTGGCACAAAGACCGCCGCAGACAGTATCATCAAACTGGCGGGTGCTGAAAATGTGGTGGCAGATTATGAAGGCTATAAACCACTTACACCCGAAGCGGCTGTTAAAATGCAGCCGGATTATATTCTGGTGACAAATATGGGGCTGGATCAGGCGGGGGGATTGGATGCCTTTGCCGATATCCCCGGTGTCAACCTGACCGACGCAGCGAAAGAAAAACGCATCATCGCCATGGACTCTTTGTACCTGTTAGGGTTTGGTCCGCGCACCGCTGAGGCGGCCTTGAAATTGCGACAGCAGTTTGGCGCAGGCCAGTCATGAAAGAGGCCGTCATGTCCAACCGATTTATACAACAGGTGTTGAAGACCCAGACGAACGTTTTGTTTTTGATGGGATTGGTCTGTTCTGGCCTGATTGCGGTCAGTGTCGGGGCGATTGAAATTCCGGTCTTTGGCATTCTGGCAAATAGTCTCGATCAGATGCAGGAAACCGTCCTGACGCAAATCCGTTTACCGCGGGTGTTGTTGGCAGGGCTGGTCGGGGCTGGCCTTGCCGTTTCGGGTGCGGCCATGCAAGGCCTGTTTCGCAATCCACTGGCAGACCCCGGTTTGATCGGGGTCTCTAGCGGGGCCGCTTTGGCGGTTGCGGTTTTGATCGTGTTGGGCGGTAAATTTGCAGGCACTTTGGGATTGTACGGGATGAGTGTCGCTGCGTTTTCCGGTGGGTTAGTGGCGTCCTTGTTGATCTTTCGGATTGCCGCAACATCGGGGACATTTTCTGTCACCTATCTGTTGCTGGCGGGGATCGCGATCAATGCGTTGTCCGGTGCGGCGACGGGGTTTTTGACCTACCTCAGTGATGATCAGCAATTGCGCACCTTTACCTTTTGGACCATGGGCAGTCTGGGCGGGGCGCTTTGGCCATCGGTGATTGTGGCGGCCAGTATTATCCTGCCGACCATCTTTATCCTGATGCGCTATGCCCGCAGCCTGAACGTTTTGATGTTAGGTGAAGATGAGGCCAAGCATCTGGGGGTCAAGACCAAGGATTTAAAGCGTGTTGTGGTGATTTGCGCAGCCCTGTGTGTGGGGGCGAGTGTCGCGGTTAGCGGCATGATCGGCTTTATCGGCTTGTTGGTGCCGCATCTGATCCGCTTGATGATCTCGTCTGATCATCGCCAGCTTATCCCGTTGGCAGCAGTGCTGGGGGCGGTTTTGTTGATTTTGGCTGATACGTTGGCCCGTGTGGTTGTCGCCCCTTCTGAGATGCCGGTGGGCGTGTTGACCAGCATGATCGGCGGGCCGTTCTTCCTGTGGCTTTTGGTGAGACAGTTTTCAAATAGGTTTGGCATATGATTGAAGCACAGCATATTTCCTACAGTGTGGGGGAAAAGCACATCCTGCAGGACGTCAACCTGCGCCTGTCCCATGGCGAGATGTTGGCGATTTTGGGACCGAACGGGGCGGGCAAGTCCACCTTGTTAAAGGTTTTGACGGGAACGTTGACGCCGGATCAGGGGCGCGTGCAGATTGATGGGCAGGGGATTGACGAGTATTCCATCCTGCAATTGTCAAAAAAGCGCGCGGTCTTGTCGCAATCCGCCCAGATCACCTTTCCCTTTATCGCGCGTGAGATTGTGATGATGGGACGATCGCCCCATTTGGTGGATCGCGAAAGTCATGATGATCACCGCATTGTGGATGAGATTTTATATCGCTTGGATGCGGTTGATCTCTCAACCCGTATGTTTTCCACCCTATCGGGCGGGGAGCAACAGCGTATCCAGTTTGCCCGTGTGCTGGCCCAAATCTGGGATCAGCAGGGCGCCTATCTGTTTTTGGATGAACCGACGTCTGCGCTTGATCTCAAGCAGCAGCTTAACATTGTAGAGTTGGCACGCGAGCTTTCGCATGAGCGGGGCTATGCCGTTTGCATGATCGTCCATGACTTGAATCTTGCCAGACATTACGCCGATCATGTGATGTTTTTGAAAAACGGTCGCGCGGTTGCTTTTGGCACGCCCGAAGGTGTTTTACAAACCCGATCGATTGCGGATACATTTGATATCCCCGATGCCTACGCCATGAAGTTTGCCTATACGTGAGGAAAATATAATGAAAAAAGAACTCCCCCTTGTCCAGTCATCCGACGAAGTGGGCTTTGAGGCCCGCAAGGTGTTGCGCAACTGTGTGTCTGGCGTGATCGGCACTGTAGATCGCAACGAAGGTTATGCCTATACCTCTTTTGGCTCCATCGGCATTACATGGCGGGGGGAGCCGATCTTTCTCTGGTCCGATTTGTCGGATCATACCCAAAATGCCAAACAGGACCCGCGTGTGTCCTTGCTATGTGAACAGGCCTCCCATCGCAGCAACCCGCAAGCCGGTGCGCGGGTGACCTTGGTCGGAACCGTGCGTCCTTGCGACGATGACGTTTTAAAAGCGCAATATTTTGCCAAACATCCCAGTGCGCAAATGTATGCGGGGTTTGATGATTTTAATTTTTATGCCTTTACGCTGGAAAAGGCGCATTCCGTCGGGGGATTTGGCAAGGCGGTCTGGGTGGAGCGCGATCATTTTTTATGTGCGCCGGACAGTGCAGACTTGTTTGCCAAGGAACAGGATCAGCTGTTGGCAGGGTACGAGGCACTGGCAAGCCGATTGGCAGGTGCGCCAGAGGCGGAGCTCAGCCGGATTGACCCGGATGGGCTCGATCTGCGCTTAAAAGGGCGGAACCTGCGGCTCGATTTTAGCAAGGAAGTGGCAAGCCTTGACGAGGCAAGGGCGGAAATAGAACTCTTGTTGAGCAAAGTCTAGACCAAAAAAGAAGCCCTTTTCCGATTGCTGGAAAAGGGCCTCATTTTTTTAGGTGTAGTCTTGAAGGATGGCCTTCATCTCATCGGTGAGGGGGACGCTTTTGTTTGTTTCCAGGCTGGCGTAGACCAGCACGCTGTCTGCGGTGGAAAAACAGTCTGTCTCCGTAAAGAACCCTTGCTGCAAGACGATCGAGCTGTTGCCGATCTTTTTAACGCGGGTGCCGATGTTGATGTCGTTGGGATAATCCACCGGACGCAGGTAGGTAATGTTGATATTTGCCAGCATCCAGTTGAGCTTGGCCCCAAAATTATGACCGAGTGTTTGTACGAAAAAGTCTGCCCGTCCACTTTCACAATAGACCGCTGTTGCGATATTGTTCAAATGGTTCAACGCATCCAGATCGGCAAAACGGAACGTGTCCTTTGTCCAGTATTTGAAGCTGGCGCGGTCCGTCAGATCAATTTCATCACTCATGATTAGGCTCCAAGGGCTTTGTGCGTGTCAAGGAAGGCGCGGCGCAGATCGCGTTTGGCTTGTGCGTGCGCGGTCATGTCGATTTGGCTGAGCATGCCAGCCAGTTTCGCCGCTTCTTCCATCAAGGTGCCTTCTGCAACGACTTTGTCCAGATAGCCTGCGTTTACCGCCTCTTTCGGGCTATAAAGGACACTGCAGGCAAG
Source organism: Terasakiella pusilla DSM 6293 (assembly GCF_000688235.1). Lineage (GTDB taxonomy): Bacteria > Pseudomonadota > Alphaproteobacteria > Rhodospirillales > Terasakiellaceae > Terasakiella > Terasakiella pusilla. The sequence continues at coordinate 45,464 of NZ_JHYO01000009.1, forward strand.
GGCAGGGATTTGATGGGGCAGGGCGAGGCGATCGCGCACAAGGTCGATACCATAGGCAGGCATGGTGACGCCGATGGCGATTTCGTTCAGGCCCAGCTTGGCGTTGGTGTCTTCAGCGATGCGGTAATCACAAGACAGTAGCAAAATCGCGCCATAAGCAAGGGCGTGACCTGTACTGGCGAGCAAAACTGGCGTTGCCCAGTTCAGCAGGCGATAGGACAGGGCAAAGCCTTCTTTCATCAAGCGGTCTTTGCCTTCACCACCAGCTTTCATGGTGTCCAGATCAAAACCTGCACAGAATTTGCCGTCGCGCCCCGTAAGGACCAGCACAAGACCGTCTTTTTCGGCTTCGTCCAGTGCGTCATTGACTTGCTTGATCATCTCAAAGGAAAAGGCGTTGGCTTTGCCGTCGTCCAATGTAATCAGGCCAAAGTTTTCCTGACGGGTGTAGGTTGCGATTTTTGTCATCTTTGGAATACCTTATAAATAATTCTTGGATCTTTCTTGTTGGGATGAAACGGCCTGACAATATTCCTGATGCAGGTTCTGGATCAGTTGGCTGACAGGTGGGGTATCCGTGATGGAGCCGACCCCTTGCCCCGCAGACCAGATATGCTTCCAGGCGCCTTGTGCTTTTTCCTTTTCATCCACTTGCAGTTCTGCGCCGAAATCGATCTCGGTTTTTTCTGGTGTTTTGCTTAGATCAATCCCCGCCTGCGTCAAACTTGGTAGCAGGAAGTTGGCATTCACGCCAGAAATTTTAGCCGTGTAAACAATATCTTCGGCCTTTGCATTAAGGATCATCTCTTTATATTCAGCAGCAGCGGCGGCTTCTTTTGTCGCAATAAAGCGCGTGCCCATGTAGGCAAGGTCCGCGCCCATCATTTGGGCGGTTGCGATCTCATGACCTTTGGAGAGACATCCCGCCAGCAAAATGGTTTTATCAAAGAAGCTGCGGATTTCGGCAATCAGGGCAAAGGGGCTTAGGGTGCCCGCATGGCCGCCCGCGCCTGCGGTGACGCAGATCAGCCCATCGACCCCGGCAGCAGCGGCTTTCTTGGCAAACTTCAGGTTAATCACATCATGAAAGACCAGACCGCCATAGCTGTGAACGTCATCAACCAAGCTTGCCACCGCGCCAAGGGACGTGATGATCAGCGGGACTTCGTGTTTGACACAAACCGCAAGGTCCGGCGCAAGTCGTGGGTTACTGCGATGGGAAATCAAATTAACGCCAAAGGGGGCAGCCGTCTCACCCGTTTCGTTTTCATAGTCCGCCAAGGCTTGCTTGATCTGGATGACCCAGTCTTCAAACCCTTCTGTGGTGCGCACGTTTAGGGCGGGGAAGGTGCCGACAACGCCGGACTTGCAGGTTTCAATGACCAGATCGGGACCGGAAACCAAAAACATCGGCGCGGCAACGCAAGGGAGCTTTAATTTGCCTTCAAATTGTTGAGGGATAGACATGAGAACTCCTGTCGTAAAAGCGGGAGTGTCCGTAAAACAGAGCACTCCCGTTTATTTTTAGTTTTTAAGAGGTTTGCCGGTTTTTAACATATGTTGCATCCGGGCGATGGCTTGGGGTTGACCGCACAAGGAGAGAACGTTTTTCAGCTCCCGCGCCAGTAGGTCATCTTCCCATCCGTCATGGTCAGACGCAAGCATGGTGTCAAAGGTCGTGCGTTCTAATGTTGCTTGATAACCTTCCTCGCTAAAGGCCGGGTCTTGCGGTTTTGGCAAGGCGGGTAGGGTGGTGGGTTTAAACGGATTTTTGCGCAATTCCAGTGCGCGTTTTTTCGCATCCATCAGCAAACGATCGCGGTTCATGGTGATGCCGTCTGTGGGGCGCAGGTAGCACAGTTCTTGGGCGTGCAGCGCGGAGCCTGACACCATGGCCCCTTGGATCACTTTATAAGTATGGGCAATGGCATTGTCTTTGCCCAAAGCTTCCATACTGCGGATCAGCAATTCTTTGGTGCCACCCCATGCCGGGATGATGCCGACGTTATTTTCCACAAGGCCGATATAAAGCTCACTATGAGCTTGGACTGCATGGCAATGGAGCAAAATTTCCACCCCGCCGCCAAAGGCACGGCCCGCAGGTGCCCCGACGATGGGGACGGAGGCGTTTTTAAGGCGCATAAAGACTTGCTGACCATAGGCGATATAATCTTCCACAAAGGCGCGATCTTCGACCTTTTCAATCAGGTCGGCAAGGTTGGCCCCTGCCGCAAAGACCGGACCCTCGTTATAAAGGACGATGGCTTTGCCTGCTTGTTCGGCCTGTTTGACGGTGGCATCAATATCTTGCAACATATCTTTGGGCAGGGTGTTCATTTTGGTGCGGAATTCAAGGCACCAGACATCATCGCCCAAATCCCAGATGTTGAGGTTATCGGTTTTGCTAACAAGGGCGTTGGCGCGCTGTAAGTCCGCAAGAGTCATCACGCCGTCGGCCTGCGCAACCGTTTCGTACTCCCCATTCGCATTCAGGCATTTTTCAACGCCATTTTCGGTAATGTAAAGCGCGCGACCATCTGCCTTTTTTAAGAAGTCGGAAACGGGCAAGCCGTCTGCTTCAAGGCGGGCAACAAAGGTGTCTGTACCGATCAGGTCGATCATCTCAAACGGACCAAAGGCCCAGTTGTAGCCCAGCTTCATGGCTTTATCGACAGAGGTAATATCGCCTGCCACATCAGGCACCAAGGTTGTGGCGTAGCTTAAGACTTGGGACAGGACTTTCCATCCATAGACCCCACCTTTATCGGTGCTGTTGATCAGGTCTTTTAACTGACCTTTTTTAAGCTGGGTGCTGGCAAGGGTGGATTTTTCAAAGGGTTTATAATCCAATGTGTCCAGCTGGATGGTTTCTTTGAAGCGTTTGCCGTCATCGGTCTTGGTGACGCGGTAGAAGCCTTGATAGACGCGACCTTTTCGTCCGTGATAGCCTTTTTCCACCATCTCGATCACTTCGGGCATGACGTCTTGGTAGGGTTTAAAAGCGTCTGTTTCCGGCAGGTTGCTGGCAAGGCTGGCGGTCACGTCCGGCATCAGGTTGATCCCGCACAAATCCCACAGACCAAAAATGCCTGTGCTGGGATAGCCACAGGGGCCGGACATGATCGCATCTGCATCTTCAATGCTCAGGGCGTTGCGTTGGGCTTCATAGACAGCCGCCTGCATCCAGAAGACCCCCAGACGGTTGGCGATAAAGCCGGGGCGATCCGCGCAATGAATGACGGTTTTGCCCATATGCACATCATTAAATTCTGCCACACGATCCACGGCGGATTGCTGTGTGTCCTCGCCCTTGACGATTTCCAGCAAGCGCATGTGGCGCGGGGGATTGAAATAGTGCGTGACGATAAAGTCTTTGCGCAGACGTTCCGGCATGCCGCCCATCAGGTTTTTAAGCGGAATGGTCGAGGTGTTGGACGAAACGATTGAGCCATCCTTGCGCACAGCTTCGATGCGTTTAAACAGGTCTTGTTTAATGTCCAGACGTTCTACGATGACTTCGACAATCCAGTCGCAATCGTTTAACAGGTCCATATGGTCTTCGGTGTTGCCGACGCTGAGGCGATTTGCGGCTTCTGTGCCCATAAAACCGCCATTGGCACCGGCTTTTAAAAACCGTTCGCGCGCCCCTTTGGCAATGGCATCGCGGTCTTCAACCCCATCGGGGACGATATCCAGCAAGACGACGTCGGCCCCACCGTTTGCTGCCTGTGCGGCGATGCCGGCGCCCATGACGCCTGCACCGATCACACCGACTTTTTGAATGGAATGTGCCATTAAAGTTTCTCCACGATCATTGCGATACCCTGACCGCCACCGATGCACATGGTCATCAGGCCGTAACGCCCATTGATGCGTTCCAGTTCATAAAGGGTTTTTAGGGTGATGATGGACCCGGTTGCGCCCACCGGATGGCCCAAGCTGATGCCGCTGCCATTCGGGTTTACTTTTGCCGGATCAAACCCAAGGTCTTTGGAGACTGCCATGGCTTGCGCGGCAAAGGCTTCGTTGGACTCAATCACATCCATGTCATCCAGTTTCAGGCCGGCACGTTCCAGTGCCACAGGGACGGCACCAATGGGGCCAAGGCCCATGACTTCCGGCGCGACACCGCAGAAGCCGTAAGACACGATGCGTGCGCGTGGGTTCAGGCCGCGTTTTTCGGCTTCTTGTGCGGTTGTCATGACCATGGCACAGGCCGCATCGTTGATGCCGGAGGCATTGCCCGCCGTCACCACGCCGTCTTTTTTAAAGGCGGGGCGCAATTTTGCCATGCCGTCAAGGCTGGCGTCATGGCGCACATGTTCATCTTCTTCAAAGATAAAGGATTTGCGGCCCTGTTTGACTTCAACCGGGGTGATCTGGCTTTTGAAATAGCCTTCCTTAATCGCGTGAGCAGCGCGTTGGTGGCTCATGACCGCATATTCGTCCAGTTGTTCGCGGGTCAGGCCATAACGTTCAGCAACACGTTCGGCGGTCATGCCCATGTGACCGCTATCAAACGGGTCAGCCAGAATGCCTGTGGTCATATCGACCATGCGACCATCGCCCATACGTTGCCCGAAACGTGCATTTTCCAGATAATAAATACCACGGCTCATGACTTCTGCACCACCGGCAAGGGCGAGCTTGCAATCGCCAAGCGCCAGCATTTGTGCCGCAGAGATCAAAGACTGGATGGAAGACCCGCACAGACGGTTGAGGTGAAAGGCAACCGAACTTTGCTTCATGCCCACATTTAGGGAAATCTCTCGCGAGAGATAGGCATCGGCTGTGCCGGTGGAAATGATATGACCGAAGACGGCGTGCTCAATCTCTTCAGCATTGACGCCGGACTTTTCAATGGCGGCTTTGGATGCGTGTGTGCCCAGCTCGGCAGGGGTGCAGGTGCTTAAGCTGCCACCAAAAGTGCCGACGGCGGTACGGGCGCCATCCAGAATTACGATATCGGAAATATTGGACATTGGTGTCTCCACATTCTTTATTTGTTTACTTAAAATTGATCATCGCTTAAGCCCCAGACGGCATCGACGCCATTCATGACTATGCTAAGGTTTGCTTCTGCTTGGGGCAGAATGTGCGTAATGTAAAAATCTGCGCAGGCGATTTTGGCGGTCAGGAACGGCTTGTTCGCATCGGCTGCTGTCAGTTCTTGTTGGGCAATGGCGGCGCTTTTGACCATCAGGTACGCGCCGATGGTGTAGCCCCAGATATCCAGATAGGCGACGGCGGTGCTGGCGATCTGTGCCGGATTGGCAGCCGCGCGCTTTTTCAACAGATCAAGGGCGGTTGCGCAATATCCCAGCGACTTGAGCACCTTTTCCTTATTGACCTGTAACGCGGGGTCACTGATGGCTTTGACTTCACCTTCCCACTTGGACAGCAGACGCCGTGCGGTCGCACCTTCATCGCGCAAGGTTTTCCGAAACGCAAAGTCATTGGCTTGAATGGCCGTTGTGCCTTCATAAATGGTGGTGATGCGGGCGTCGCGGTAGTATTGCGCTGCGCCAGTTTCTTCAATAAAGCCAAGGCCACCGTGAATTTGTACGCCCAAGGACGTCATTTCCTGACCACGTTCCGTACACCATGCTTTGATGATGGGGGTGAGGAATTCTGCTTCGCCCTGATAATCTTTTTGGCGGGTCTCATTACTTTCAAGGTGTGCAAGGTCCAGCAAGGCGCCGCCCAGATAGGTCAATGCGCGCATGGCTTGGGTTTGGCTTTTCATGTGCATCAACAGGCGGCGCACATCGGGGTGTTTGATGATGGTGTCGCCCGGTTTGCCGTTAAAGGGGACGCCTTGCACGCGATCTTTGGCATACGCAAGGGCATGTTGATACGCCCGTTCGGAGAGGGAAACCCCTTGCATGCCGACTTCAAAGCGTGCGCGGTTCATCATCACGAACATATATTCCAGCCCGCGGTTTTCTTCCCCGACCAGATAGCCGATGGCCCCGTCGTTATCGCCATAGGCCATGACGCAGGTCGGGCTGGCGTGGATACCCATTTTATGTTCCAGCGAGACGGCGCGCAGATCGTTGGGCTGACCCAAGCTGCCATCCTCATTTACCAGAATTTTCGGCACGATAAATAGGGAGATACCGCGCACACCTTCCGGTGCATCGGGGGTACGGGCGAGCACCAGATGGACGATATTGTCCGCCATATCGTGATCGCCATAGGAGATAAAGATTTTAGAGCCGGAGATGAGATAGTGATCCCCGTTCGGTACAGCCTTTGTGCGCACAGCCGCCAAATCTGATCCTGCCTGTGGTTCGGTCAGGTTCATGGTGCCTGTCCATTCTCCGCTGAACATTTTGGGCAGGTAGAGATCTTTTAAGCCTTGGGAGGCATGGTTTTCAATGGCATTGCCGCCGCCTTGGTTCAACAACGGCCAGAGGGAGAACGCGAGGTTGGCGCTTTGGAACATTTCAGACACCGTACCCGCAATGGTTTCGGGGAAGCCCTGACCGCCAAATTCTTCTGAACAGCCAAGCCCGATCCAGCCCCCCTCGGTCACCGCCTTATAGGCTTCTTTCCAACCATCCGGGGTGATGACTTTACCGTCTTCGATGCGTGATCCTTGGGTATCGCCAACCATGTTCAGCGGGGCGAGGACATTTTTGGACAGTTTGGCGGCTTCTTCTAAAACCGCGTCCAGAACATCCCAATCCAGATTATCGTTGGCGGATTTTTCCTGAATTTTTGCAAAGTCTACCAGATGCTTGACGACAAATTTAATGTCGTCAAGCGGTGCGTTATACTCACTCATTGTACGTTCCTTGCTGTGTGCGGGCCGAGGGTCAGGCGTACATGGCCTCAATCTCGGTCGTGTATTTGTCGGTGATGCTGCTGCGTTTGATCTTCATGGTCGCGGTCACTTCCCCGTCATCATGATCCAGTTCTTTGGTCAGGATGTGGAACTTGCGGATATTGGCAACCGAGGCCATTTTTGCGTTCCCCTCATTGATCGCTTGCTGGATCAGCTCACGGATGGCGGGGTTTTCCGCCAGATTTTTGAAGTTGGTGTAAGGGATCTGCTGGGTTTCTGCCCATTGGCCCACGGTTTCCGCATCAATCTGAATGAGGGCAGAGACAAACTTGCGTTGTTCCCCGATGACAATACATTCTTTGATGTAGGGGCTTGCCTTCATGGTGTTTTCAATCTCTGTCGGGCTAAGGTTTTTACCGCCCGCAGTGATCATGATGTCTTTTAGGCGATCCACGATCTTGATTTGATTGTCCTTGATCTCGACCACGTCCCCCGTATGCAACCAGCCATCGACGATGGTTTTTTCGGTCGCTTCGGCGTTTTTATAGTAACCGGAAAAGACAAGGTCGGACTTGATCAACAATTCGCCGGTTGCCGGATCGGTCTTGGCTTCTGCGCCGTGGACCACTTCGCCCACCGTGCCAAGGACAAGATTATCCATGCGCTGGGCGGTGACCATGCCTGTGGTTTCCGTTTGTCCATAAACTTCCACCAAGGGCAGGCCGATGGTGCGGAAGAAGTTGAGGATAAACGGCGAGACAGGGGCCGCACCGCTGAGCACGATATGGGATTTGCGCAAGCCTACAAAATTTTGCAACGCGCGGAAGAACAGCCAGTAACAAATCTGGAACTTGATCTTATCGGACAGGCTGCGTTTTTCAGGGGGCGTGAGGCTGAACGGTTCGCACCATTTTAAGGCTTTTTCATATAGTGAATAGCGCAAGCCGCCCGCTTCGACCATTTTAATATGGATGGTGGCTTGTAGCTTTTCCCAAATCCGTGGCACGCCGAGGAAAAAGTCGGGGGCAACTTCGCGCACGTCTTCTTGGACAGTACGGATGGATTCCCCGAAGTTGACCTGATAGGCCCCGTAAAGTGCGCCATAAACGGTCAAGAGCTGTTCTGCAACGTGGCACAAGGGCAGATAAGATAGATAGGTCTGTCCGGGTTTGACATTCAGGCTGCGCACCACGGCTTCGCCTTGGGCGCGCATGTTTTTATAGGACAGCATGGCCCCTTTGGGACGACCTGTGGAGCCAGATGTGTAAACCATCAGGCCAATGTCATCCAAGGTTTGCTTGGCAAGATCGGCTTCCAGGGTGCCCGCGTGGGCCGCCATCAGTTCGGCCCCTTTTGCCAACACATCATCAAACAGGACGACTTTGTCGGCAGGGTAGGCGCGAAACCCTTTTTTCTCCATCACGATGATCTTGTGGATTTTGGGCAGGTGATCCCAGCTATCCAGAATTTTATCGGTTTGTTCCTGATCCTCACAGACCACGGCTTCAGCGTCCGCATGTTCCAGAACATAGGATACTTCTTCAGCGGGGCTGGTCGGGTAGACACCGACGGAGATTGCGCCCAGAATGTTGGCCCCCATTTGTGCGGTGACCCATTCCCAGCGGTTTTCCGACAGGATACCCAGATGGCCTTTTTTGGTTACGCCCAGTTCGCGCAGGCCCAAGGCAAAGCAGCAGCTGCGATAATAGTAATCGCGCCATGTAATCGGCTGCCAGATGCCATGGTCTTTTTGACGCAAAGCCACCCCGTTCGGGTTGGTGTCAGCATGGCTTTTCAACATCTGTGGGACGGTTAATTCGGGAATTGTCATCATCGCATTCATCTTAATACTGTTTCCGTTCTTGCTTTAAGAAAGCCAACGCTTACGGCGCTTGTAGTGTTTTACATCGCGGAAGGATTTGTTTTCTTCTTCCCCATGTCCGCCCATACCAAGGTAAAATTCCTGCACATCGGCATCATTGGTCAGCACGTCGGTCGGCCCGTCGAGCACGATCTTGCCGGTTTCCATGATGTAGCCGTAATCGGAGACGGCAAAGGCCATGGCGGCATTTTGTTCGACCAGCAACATGGAGGTGCCCTGTTCGTTATTGATGCGGGCAATGATGCTGAAAATCTCTTCGGTGAAAAGCGGGGACAGACCCAAGGAAGGTTCATCCAGCAAAATGATTTTCGGGTTGGCAATCAGGGCGCGCCCGATCGCGAGCATTTGTTGTTCCCCACCGGACAGATAGCCGGCAAGACCGTCGCGGCGTTCGTACAGCCGCGGGAAATATTCATAGACCAGCTCGAAACGTTTTTTGGCTTCGATCAGATCGTCGGCGTAGGTGGCGGCCGTGAGGTTTTCTTCAACTGTCAGGTCTTCAAAGACGCGGCGGCCTTCCATGACATGAAACAGGCCACGGCGTACCAGTTCGTGTGGTTTGTCGCCTTTGACGGATTGCCCGTCAAACAGGATTTCCCCTGAATTCAGCTCGCCTTTTTCCAGCTCCAGCAAGCGGGAGATGGCTTTGAGTGTGGTTGATTTCCCAGCCCCGTTGGAACCGAGGAGGGCGACAATCGCCCCCCTTGGCACGGACAGGGACAAGCCGCGCAATACCTGAATGGTGTTGTTATACACAACTTCGATATTACGAATGTCCAGAATTGGATCTGCGCTTGTCATTTAGTCTCTCCTTAGTCCAGACGGATCCAGTCAGATGACGGAACCATTTGTTTTTTGGACAGGTCATATTGGTAAACGCGACCGATCGGCACAGAGTTGCCTTTTACAGTGACCGGAATACCCATCAAGCCACCTGTATCGAAGTCTTTAATGGCTTCCAGACCTTCGTGCAGGTTCGGGCCGTTCAGTTCTTTACCGGCTTTGATGACGTTACGGGCTGCTTCTGCCATCATGATGGTGCTGAAGAAACCTTGCATGTAGGCGTTGCTCTGGTACGTGTCGCGCATGGAGCGAATTTTCTCCAGCATCGGTGCGTTTTCAGCTTCGGTGTAGTAGTAGTTGTAAGGCATCACACCCATAAAGCCGTCTGCGATCTCGCCCATTTTACCAACCATCTGGTTATCCATGGACCAGAATGTCCCCATGAACTTTGTGTCCAGCCCCATAGAACGGGCTTGACCGATAAATTCAGGGATCGGGGAGAGAACATAGCCATGGAAGATCACGTAATCAGGACGCGCACGACGCATTTTCAACACTTCAGTTGAGACATCCACACCACCCGGTGCGGTGGAGATCACCAGGTTCAGATCAAGGCCCAGCTCTTTGGCTGTAGCTTTTGCGCCTTCAACCGGATCGCGGCCAAATTCTGTTTCAGAATGCACCAGCCCCACTTTCGCGCCCGGCTTTTCGTTGGCGATGTGCTTCATCAAGATGCCGACCATATCCACATAGGTTGGCCCCGGGATGAAGATGTTCGGGTATTTTTCAGGGTCGTTGAGTTCTGATGCGAAAGATGCACCCGTCATCAACGTCTTGCCGGAGCGATCCAGTTCTGGGGAGATTGTCTTCGAAAAGGCGGTGGAGTCCCCGTAATAGAGGTTCACATCATGCTGGCTGGTGATTTTGTTGTAAGCCGCAACGGATGCATCCACTTTGTAGGCTGTATCTTCGGGAACGTAGACCAGTTTGTGACCTTCGATCCCACCGGCATCGTTGATGATCTTAACCGAGTCTGTGATCCCAGCGTGGATGCCGACACCGGCGAAGGCAAAGACGCCTGTCAACGGAATGGACCCACCCAGTACGATATCCTTTTTATCGGATGCCTGTGCGGCACCGGTGATCAGACCGGCTGCCAGAAGTGCCCCTGTGGCACGTTTTGCTACCTTTAGAATTGACATTTGATACTCCCTGTCAGGTTGCTTTTTAAATGATAGTTTTTGACATTTTTTGGTCTTGTTGATCTCAGGTCTTAAACGGCCAGAGATGGAAGAACCGTCTGATATTGCGCCATATTTCGGCTAATCCATCAGGTTCGAAAATAAGGAAGATGATAATCAGTCCGCCAAAGACGATGATCCGCACCGGCGACATAACCGCGACCGCATCCGGCCAGATGGGGGAGAGAACGCCGACCATCATTTTCAGCACTTCCGGCACCATAGTCATAAAGACCGCGCCCAAAACACTGCCAAGGATGGAACCCATCCCGCCAACGATAATGGCGGCAAGGAAGAAGATCGACATGGTCAGCGGGAAGCTTTCCGGTGTGACAACGCGGAAGAAGTATGCCCACAAGCCACCTGCAACCCCTGCGTAGAAGGAAGAGATCGCAAAGCTTAACAGCTTGTAGCGCAGCAGGCGGATGCCCAAAACTTCTGCGGAGATATCGCGATCACGGATGGCGATAAAGGCGCGTCCAATGCGGGTGCGAAACAGGTTTGCCGCCCCAAACAGCATGATCACAGTGATCGGCATGATGATCCAGTAGACTTGATCCGGTTGGATAAATTCAAAGCCGAACAAGGATGCCGGTGGCATGGAAAGACCGGAGACACCACCTGTGACCGATGTCCAGTTGGCAAAGACAAAGTGCAGGATGACGGATGCCGCAATGGTGGCAATGGCAAGATAAAGCCCTTTGACGCGCAGACTTGGCAGGCCAACGACAATCCCGATCACAGCAGCCAAGCCACCCGCAACCAATAGGTTGAGCAGGAATGGCGTGCCGAGCTTAATTTCCATCAGGGCAACGGTGTATGCGCCGACGCCCATAAAGGCGGCCTGACCCAGACTCACCAATCCGGTAAAGCCTGTCAGAATGTTCAGTCCCGCTGTGGAGACAATGTTGATCAGGACAAGGCAGACCAGATAGCTGGCATATTGTCCGGTGAAGAACGGCAGCAGAAGCAATCCTGCGAGAAGGGCAAACATCCAGCCCCGCTGCACTTTCGTGTCGAATAACGCCGCATCGGCGATATAACTTTCTTTTACTGTACCAATACGCATCTACTTATAACCGTTCAATTTCATGTGTACCGAAAAGCCCATACGGACGGATGACAAGGACAACGACCAGCAACATAAAGGTCGCGAGCATCTTAAATTCCCCCCCCAGATAAGCCCCGGCGTAAGTTTCAATCAGGCCGACCAGAATACCGGCGATGAGGGCCCCCAGCAGACTGTCCAGACCGCCCACAATGACGACCACAAGGACGGACAGGCCATAGACACCCATGTCAGGTGAAATCCCACCGATGGAACCGACCAGAATACCCGCACCAGCTGCGATCATGGAGGTCAGCACCCAAACGGAGGAAAAGACTTTGGGAACGTTGATCCCCATGGAATAGGCTGCGGCCTGATCGCCAGCCGTTGCCCGCAAGGCAACCCCACCGCGCCATGTTCTGAAGATGATCAGGAACAGGCCGACAACGATAGCGGCGATCAAGAAGGCATAGCCAACTTTGGGCGAGAGATAGGCATCAAGGATAAAGATCGGGTCTTTCGGCATAAATTCGATGAGACGCTGCGGGTTTGCCCCCCAGATGATCTCAACAACCCCAATGAGGACACTGCCAAGGCCAATGGTGATCATAAAGATGGAGATCGCGCTTTCGCCCAACATGGGACGAATGATCGCACGCTCCACCACACCGCCGACAAGGCCCGTGACAAGGATTGCCAAGATGATGCTGGCCCAGATCGGCAAGGCCAGACCGGCACTAAATCCCATAAAGACGTAGGCACCGAGCATCAGGATTTCGCCAATCGCCATGTTGACCACACGGGTGGCTTTGTAAATCAGGACGAGGGCAAGACCTGTCAGAGCGTATAAACCGCCACTGCCCAGACCCGCCAGACCGATTTCGGAGAAGAACAACCAATCCATAACCGTTATTTCCCCTCTTTGAATTTTTTACGCAAAGCGGCAACATCGCCGGACCCAAGATAAGCGGAGATCACATCGGGATGGCTTTGCACCTCATGGGGCAGGCCTTCGGTGATAACCTGACCGAAGTTGATACAGACCACATGATCGGATAGGTCCATGACCAGCCCCATATCGTGTTCCACCATTAAAACGGTCACGCCCCATTCTTCCTTCACATCGAGAATGAAGCGGGCCATATCTTCCGTTTCTTCACGGTTCATGCCTGCGACAGGTTCGTCCAGCAGAAGGATTTTTGGCTTCATGGCAAGGGCGCGGGCGAGTTCGACGCGTTTTTGCAAACCATAGGACAAGGCCGCGACGGACTGATTACGGATGTGATCAATCTCTAGAAAGTCGATGATCTTTTCTTCAACTTCCTTGCGCAGCTCGGCTTCTTCGCGGCGGGCGCGACCAAAATATAACAGGGCGTCCAGCGGATTTGTCTTCATATGGGCGTGACGGCCAAGCTTGATATTGTCCAGCACGGTCATCCCTTTAAACAGAGCGATGTTCTGGAAGGTACGGGCCATCCCCAACTCGGCACGATCCGGTGCCGGAACATTGTTCATCGTTTGCCCGAGGAATTTTACCGTTCCTTCATTGGGCGTATAAAAGCCGGAGATTGAGTTGAAAAGCGATGTCTTCCCCGCACCGTTCGGCCCGATTACCGAAGTAATGGAGCCTTCTTTCACACTAAAAGAAACATGGGACAGGGCTTTCACCCCGCCAAAGGCCAAGGAGAGGCCTTGGACACCCAATATTTCCCGACCTTCGGTGTGAAGGGTGGGGGAGACTTCCTGTTCTGATACTTGCGACATTTGCATTTTTGTATTCCAGATCGTTCCCTGTTTATTTTTCCATCCAGTATTTTGGATTTACTGGTGCGTCAAAATTGACACCGGCGCCTTCCAGACCTTTTTCAAAGTCCAGAATGTGCTTTTTCATCCAGTGAAAGGCTTTGTCCCTATCCTTGTTTTCCAGTGCGGACACGAGAATGGAATGGGCTTCCAGCAGGCGTTTGGCCCCGATTTCGGTGTTCTCGAAAATCTGCTGGGTAGAGGCGTAGATGAGTTGTCCGACTGGTTCGTAGGACATGATCATCACGTTATTGTTGGTGGCATGGGCCAGCATGGTATGAAATTCCATATCCAGCCGCGCCAGTATTTCCGGTGCGTCCAGATTGGCTTCGGTTTCAGCAAGGTTCTGATGCAGTTTTTCCAGCAGCTTTTCGGACCCGCGTTGCAAAGCGCTGTCGATGGAAGCCATCTCCACATAGCACAGATGTTCCACCAGTTCTCGGTAGGTCACGCGCTGCATAATGAGTGAACGGCTGATATGTTCATTGATAAAGCTGCTTTTGGGCTGACCCACACTGAGGCGACGCCCCTTTTCACGGGTCAGCAATCCCATATGTTCCAGAACCCGCACACCTTCGCGGATTGAATTACGGCTTAGGCCGAACTGTTCTTCCAGTTCTGCCTCTGTGCCGATCTGATCTCCAAGCGAGAGTTCCCCGCTTAAAATCTTAATTTCAATCGCTTCAATCACCTGATTATACGCAGGTTGAACTGATAACTTTTGAAACATACTCAGTCCTCCCTGTTTTTTTATCGGTTTTAAGTATGTTTGGTTCGTCCATTTGTCGGACAATTGGACTTTACGATAAAATGTTCGGCTGACAAGCGTTTTTTTGAACAAGTTTATGTGCAGCGCAGCGATGCCGCTGATTGCTTCGGGTTTTGAAATTATGAATTTGGAAAAGAGGACTAAACGGTTCGGTCCAATTGTCGGACAATTGAGCGATTCTATGCAAACTTTGAATGACATTTGCAAAAACCCTAACTATATTGCGACAAAGGGCCGCGCATTACCTGCTATAAAGGTCCAATGACAACCTCTAGGTTACCTATGAAACAGAACATATTTGAGAAGATCGAAATCCTACCGGCTTACCGTCAAGTTGCGGACGCAATCGAAGCGCAGATTATGAAGGGCGAGATTAAACCGGAAGAACCGATCGGGACCGAAGCCGACCTCGTCGCCCAGTTTGGGGTTAATCGATCGACGGTGCGCGAAGGAATACGACTTCTGGAACAAAGCGGGATGTTGCGTCGGGGGGAAAAGCGTCGCTTGTATGTGTCCTTGCCGGGGTATGATAAATTGGCAACCCGGATCAGCCGCTCACTTGTTCTGCATAAAGTCACATTTAGAGAACTGGTGGAAACGCTGGAAATTCTGGAACCTAACACCATTGCCATGGCGGCGAAAAATATCACCAACGAGCAGCTCGACCGGATGGCAAAGAATATCGAGCAAACAGAAGAATTGCTTGAGGATCGTGATATGTTGTCGAAACTGGATATGGAATACCATTCCCTGATCGCAGAAGCGGCGGACAATAAAGTCTTCCTGCTTGCGCGCGAGCCTGCGGGCCTGCTGATCTATCCGGCGACACAATATATCTTTGAAGCGGTGCCGGAAGCACCGTCGCGTCTGTTGGATGCCCATAAAAAAATGTTCGAAGCCTTAAAGACCAAGGATGTGGAACAGGCCCGCACATGGATGGATAAGCATGTGCGTGACTTCGTCAAAGGTCTGTTGAGAACGGGGGCAAACTTGGATGGTCCGATCGCAAAACCCCATCTGGATCATCTGCTCAGCCTAGATACCTACCTTTAAAAAGGGGTGCGCCGCCGACCAATGTTTGGGGA
Source organism: Terasakiella pusilla DSM 6293 (assembly GCF_000688235.1). GTDB lineage: Bacteria > Pseudomonadota > Alphaproteobacteria > Rhodospirillales > Terasakiellaceae > Terasakiella > Terasakiella pusilla. Next base: position 60,865 of record NZ_JHYO01000009.1, read on the forward strand.
AACATCAATGGACGGCGCGGGGGGAACCGATAAATCGGGTAGGGAGTATGTCCCTTATTTCATGAGTTCCGGTAGCCACTGGGTGATCTGCGGGAACATGATCAAGATCGCGACCAACAGTAGTGAACATCCAATGTATGGAATAGCTGATTTATAAATCACCGACATGGATGTGTTGGGCGAGACGCCTTTCATCACGAACAGCAACAATCCCAAAGGTGGCGTGCTGAAGCTGATTTCCAGTGCCAGCAGAACGATGATCCCAAACCAGACCTGATCAAAGCCAAGTGTCGCCGCCAACGGGAAGAAGAACGGCACGGTCAGCATCATGATGGAAATCTGTTCCATGAACGTACCCAGCAGCAACAGCACACCAAACATGGCCAGCAAGGTCATCAAGGGGGCAAGTTCGAAGCTGGTTGCCCAATGGATCAACCCGCTGGACGCCCCAGAGAAGGCCAACAGTTGGCTGAATGTGGCAGAGCCAAAGACGATGATGTAGGCCATCAAAGTCACTTTCAGGGCACCGACAACGGACTCTTTCAAGGCTGTCCAGTTCATACGGCGGTAGATCAGGGCGAGAATGATCACGCCCAACGCCCCAAAAGCAGCAGATTCAGACGGGGTTGCAAGGCCTGTCAGCATCATCGTTACCAGAACGACCATAATACTGATCATCGGGATGATGTTGACGAACAACAGACGCATCTTTTCCTTAAACGGGACATAATCTACATCATAGGCAGGGGCTGCGTCTGGATCGACTTTGGTTTGTAGCCAGACCGTAAACATATACATGCCTGCCAAGATGAAGCCCGGTACGATCCCGGCAATCAACAGGCTGCCGATGTCGATCTTCGCCAATGTTGCCAAAAGAACGGCAAGCGCAGATGGCGGGATAATGATCGCCAGACCACCTGTGCCCAAGATCGGGCCGATGGACATATGTTTTTTGTACCCGCGTTTTTCCATTTCCGGCACCAAGAGGGAACCGAGAAGGGCGGTTGAGCCCATGGAAGATCCGCTGAGTGTGGAAAAGGCGGTGCCACCGAGGACGGTCACATAGGACAGACGACCCGGAATACGACCCATCAACCGGTCGATGGCGTTGAACATTTGCATGCCAAGCCCTGTTCTAAAGAACAGCTCACCCATCAACAGAAAGAGGGGGATCGGCACAAGGCTGAATTTGGATAAAGCCCCAAAGCCGTTGTCCAGCAATTGTGTAATACCGGCTTCACCGCCCATAAAGACCCAGGCACCGATAATGTTTGCGCCCAGAAAACCGAAGGCGATCGGGGTGCCGATTGCCATAAATAAGAGAACAAGGCCTAACAGAAAGCTAAGCGCCCAATACCATTCCATCATTCGTTAATCCCTGCTTCACCGCTATGAATAATATCTTTACCGAAAATAAAGCGGCTGAATTCGATTGCCATTGCGGTGAAACTGATTGGGAACACCACGGTCAGGACCCACTTGGGAACGAAGAAAGCGCGCACGTCATAGTCTTGACGTTCGATATTTACCATCATCAGGTCCAGACCTTTCCAGGCGAGAACGATACAGATGAGTGTGGCAAGAATCGCCACGGTACGGCTGACTATTTGTAAAAGGAGAGGGGACAGCAACGAGGTAAGAAGTTCAATATGAACCTGACCCTTCATACGGATCAGCCACGGCGTGCCCAAAAGCGTTAAATAATAAATCGAGTATTCCGTTGACAGGAAAAACCATGCTGACGGTTGAAATCCGATATTGCGGATGAGAACCGAAACAACAATTGCGACCATGAGCCAAACCAGCATCAAAGCGGCAATCAGCGCCATGAGGTTGATTAAACCGTCATAGCTACATTTTATATATCGAAAGAAAGTGTTCACTGTTTTTCCCGCTGTTTTATCCTAAAAGAGGTTTGAGGTATTGCACTCAAACCTCTTTATTAGGAAAGGAACTTTTTGAAACTTACAAGGGGTGACCCTTATTTATTGAATTTTTCAATAAGCGCATTGTAATGCGTCAGCTTCGTCGGGTGTTTTTCCATTTGTTCACGCATGCGGGCCCAAGTTGCTTCTTTGGCAGCTTTTTCAAACTCTGCATCACCATTACCCGGCAGGGACACGAATGTCATGCCATTGGCTTTCAGTTCAGCAGCTTGTTCTTCAGCCAGTTTCGCAAACTCGTTAGAGCTTTCGATTTCGTGCTGGATCGCTGTATCTTGCAAGACTTTTTTCGCAGCGTCGCTCAACTCGTTCCAAGCATCAAGGTTAACGATGACGCCCATGTCAGTTGAGAAGAAGTCAGGACCGACGCGGTATTTCAGGAACTTGTCCCAACCAAGGTCTTTCAGGCCGATTTGTGTCCAGCCTGTTGCGTTGGCAACAGAACGTTCCAGGGCAGAATAAACGTCAGTTGTCGGCAGGTTGATCGGCTGTGCTTTCAGGTAGTCTTTAAAGAAAGCATCATAAACCGGGTTGCTGCGCAGACGCATGTTCGTCACGTCGATTTTACCGTCTGTGAATTTCGGCTCGTTGACAGTGTAGAGGTTGTAGCTCACACCGCTGTCAAACCAACCGAGGTAGTAAACGCCCATTTTTTCTTGGTGGATCTGGTTCAACAGGTCCAGACCGCCGTTTTTACGGGCATATTCAGCATTGGCGTTGGAGGCAACAAGCGCATCACGTTCCGGGACTGTACCAGCATAGAAGCTAGCTGCAGTGTAGGCCATATCGACAACACCATTACGAACCGCTTCTGGTTGTTGGGCAAGGCCGATTGCTTCCGGTCCGCCACGTACGACGATTTCAACAACGCCTTTACCATTTTCGTTTACCTTGTCCACGAAGGACAGGAAGCTTTTGGTGTAAATCAAAGACGAAGGGAATGCGTGGACGGCTGTTACTCTGTCGACCGCCAAAGCCGCTTGTGAGGAGAAAGTCCCCACGGCGATGGCAAGACCTGCCGCAATACGAGTTAGTTTTTTCACGATTTATCTCCTGCTAAATTAAATGTCGGCTTTGTTATCAGGCCGACGTTTTAAAACTGGAAAGCCAATTAAAACGACTGAAATATCCCTCTTGGAAGCTTTGAATATGCTTGGCTTCCTGAAGGGTTAAGTCGATATCATCCCAGCCGTTCAATAGTTTCTTTTTCCAGACGGGTCGTATGTCAAAAGAAACGCTCACTTCACCTATCGACACAGTTTGTTCTGCTAAATCGACAGACATTTCCCTCACCTTCCCGTTCAGGGCCGCAAACAGGCGGTCGCAATCGTCTTCGCTGACGATGGCAGGAACCAGCCCGTTATTGACTGAATTGGAGGAAAAAATATCGCCAAAACTTGGGGCAACGACGCAGCGGATGCCATAGTCCACAAGGGCATAGACAGCCGCTTCACGCGAGGAACCCGCCCCGAAGTTTCGACGAGAGACAATCGTTTTGCAGCTCTGGTCCGTATCCGTGTTCAGCACAAAGTCTGAAATCGGATCGCCCTTTGCATCAAAACGAAGGTCGTAAAGTAAAAAGTTATCGTACCCCACACTGCGCGGCTCTTTCATAAAGCGCGCGGGGATCAGTTGGTCCGTATCTACGTTTGCAAGATCAAGCGGGCAGGCCGGGGCTTTGATTTTGGTAAAGGCTTCCATCACAGCTCTCCCGTTGTGTTGAAGTTGCGAATATCACTGAGTTTGCCGTTTACAGCCGCCCAAGCGACCATGGCAGGGGACATCAGATGGGTGCGTGACCCCGGCCCCTGACGGCCTTTAAAGTTCCGGTTGGAGGTCGAGGCACAGCGCTCGCCGGGTGCGACGATATCCCCATTCATGCCAACGCACATGGAACAGCCCGATTCAACCCACTCCAATCCAGCGTCGGTAAAAATTTTGTCCAGACCTTCGGCTTCGGCTTGTTTTTTAACGTCGGTGGAGCCGGGGGACACAATGCCGGGCACTTTGCTTTTTTGTCCTTTTAAGACAACAGCAGCGGCGCGCAGGTCTTCAATGCGGGAATTTGTGCAAGACCCGATGAAGATGCGATCAATGGCAATCTCTTCCAAAGCTTGCCCTGCTGTTAGCCCCATGTAGGCAAGGCTATCAGCGATTTGGCGGCCTTTACCTTGGTCTGTTTGGGTCTTCGGGTCGGGACAATGGGCCGTGATGGGCAAACCTTCTTCCGGGGAGACACCCCATGTGACCGTTGGGGCAATTTCGCCCGCGTCAATGACGATCTCTCGATCAAAGCTTGCGCCGTCATCAGTTTTAAGGCCTTGCCAGTACGCGCACGCTGCTGCCCAGGCTTCCCCTTTCGGGCTGCGTGGTTTGTCTTTTAGGAAGGCGATGGTTTTATCATCCGGTGCGATCATGCCGATGCGCCCGCCTGCCTCAATGGACAGGTTGCATAAAGTCATGCGTGCTTCGACGGATAGATTTTCGACGGCTTCGCCGGCATATTCAATGGCACAACCGCGTGCGGCATCTGCCCCATACTGAGAAATCCAGTGCAGTGCCATGTCTTTGGCCGTGACCCCGTGGGCCAGCTTGCCGTTAAAGGTAATGCGGATTTGTTTCGGTTTGGTTTGCCAAATGGTTTGCGTGGCAAGTACGTGCGCCACTTCAGAGGCACCGATGCCAAAGGCGATGGCGCCCATGGCCCCATGTGTAGCCGTGTGGCTATCACCGCAGACCATAATCAAGCCGGGTTGCGTCAGGCCCAGTTCCGGACCGACCACATGGACGATCCCTTGGTTGGGGCTTTCCAGACCAACCAGTTCAATGCCGTGCTTGGTCGTATTATTTTCCAGCGTTTTGATGACAGAGGCGATTTTGTCAGCAACACTATCTAATGTGCGGGCATGGGTCGGGACATAATGGTCCGCGATGCCTAATGTCTTTTGTGGGTAAGGGATCGTCAGTCCGCGCCCGTCAATTTGGGAGAAAGCATGAAACGAGCCTTCATGGACGAAATGCTGATCGACCCAAAGCAAACTTTGACCTGTCTCATCACGTTTAATCTCGTGAGCCTGCCAAACTTTATCGAACAAGGTTTGGGGGGTAGTCATTTGCAATCAACTCCACAATACATTCAAATGTTATATTGATGATACATTTAAATGTATTTCTTTAGCAAGCTGATTTATCAAAAAAATGTAACGTTTAAATAATCTCGGTTGTCCAACGGCGGGAATCCCCGTCACCTGTACGGTTTAGGTCGATGCGCAGTTGGTATTTGTCAGGGCGATAGTAAGCGTCGAGATATTCAACGCCGACCCCGTTCACGTCATAAACGACGCGATTGAGGTAGATAAGGGGGGAGCCAACCGGGACTTCAAGCGATTCTGCAATCTCCTGTGTCGCAAGGACGGCGGAAATATGTTGTTTGGCGCTATCGATCTTGATGCCGCCTTTTTCCAGCAGGCGGAACAGTGGTGTGGTGGCGAGATCAGCCTCATTATAATTGTCCGCGATAGATTCCGGGACATGTGTAATAAGATAAGAGAACGGAATACCATCAAGAAGACGGATACGCACGGAGCGCTGAACCCTTTGTTCTTCGCCAAGTTTTAGTTCTTCGCGCACAGCGCGCGATGGCATTTGATAGGCGAATTCCAGCAGGCGCACCTGAGAGTCGCGGCCCATACGCTCAAGGGAGGGGAAAAGGTCTGCAATACTCGCATGCATGACCGAACTTTTGACCACCGAGTCGTTTACGACTGTCCCAAGGCCCGGTTTGCGGTCCACAAGTCCGTCATCGGCAAGGGCTTTGATGGCGGCACGCACGGTCACGCGCGATACGCCATAAGTCTCGGCAAGCTTCAGTTCCCCCGGCAATTTGCAGCCCGCACGGTAGCGGCTGCTGACAATTTCATCCTTTAGGAGAAGGTAGAGCTGGTGATGTTTTGTACCTGTCTTGGAGTCACCGAGTGCTTTTAAGTGCGCCATGCTGTTAGCTTCCTTGCAGAATGAGACTGCCTTGAACATTAAAAAATAGAAATCCAATACAAATAAATGTATTGCCAAAGATACATTTCAATGTATCATAAAATAATGGAGCATTACATTTAAAAAAACAACTGCCTAATCCTGCTCGGATGTAAATAAGTCAGTGTTGATAAACTGGAGGCAAATCGGATGACCCAAAACGTAACTGTCGAGGATATGGGGCCGCAAAAGGCGCTGGTGCTCGATTTTTTAAAAACCATGGAAGCACGTGACCTTGAAAAGGCACGGACCATGATTTCATCCGATTTTGTAATGGAATTTCCTGGCAGCGGCAAAATGACCCGTTTTGAAGACCTGATTGCCTGGGCGAAAGACCGTTACCAGTTTGTCACCAAGACCATTGAAGATGTATCGACAGCGGCTAAAGAAGACGGCGGTGTCGTGGTCTATTGCCACGGTATGCTGGCAGGGCGTTGGAAGAATGATGTGCTTTTCGAGAATGTTCGCTTTATCGACCGTTTCGTTGTTCGTGACGGTTTGATCGTTCAACAGGATGTCTGGAACGATCTGGCACTCCACACACCAGATAATAATAAATAGGTATAGTATAGATGGTTACTTCTACAGTGAAACTTAAAGACAAGCTGCACGCAAAAGAGATTGTGGTGGCCCCCGGTGTCTATGATGCGCTTGGTGCGTCACTGGCGCAAAGTGCAGGGTTCGACACCGTTTATCTGTCTGGTGCCAGCCTTGCCTACACAAAACTGGGTCAGCCGGATATCGGCTTGCTGAGCTTTACAGAAATTGCGGACAGCCTATGGCGTATCCGTGACCGGACCGACCTGTCCATCGTGGCGGATTGTGATACCGGTTTTGGCAATGCCCTAAACGCCATGCGTTGCGTTAAGATGTTGGAACGCGCAGGCGCAAACGCTATCCAGCTGGAAGATCAGACCTACCCGAAACGTTGTGGTCACTTGGCAGGTAAAAACCTGATCCCGTTGAACGAGATGGTTGGTAAATTGAAAGCCGCCCTTGATGCCCGTCAAAGCGAAGATACATTGATTGTGGCGCGCACGGATGCTTTGGGCGTGATCGGCACTGACGAAGCTATTGAACGTGCCTTGGCCTTTAAAGAGTGCGGCGCGGATATGGTATTTGTTGAAGGGATTCGTAGTGATGACGATATCCAGAAAATCATGACAGCCCTGAACGGTGAAATTCCGATTATGGCGAATATGGTTGAAGGGGGTGATACACCGCTTAAAAATGCTGAAATTCTGCAAGAGCTGGGTTTCTCGCTGGTGATTTTCCCCGGTGCATTGGTGCGCGCGGTGACGGCTATGGCCTCTGAATTTTTCGCGACCCTTAAAAAGGACGGCACAACGGATAACTTCCGTGATCGTATGCTGAACTTCACACAGTTGAACGAATTCCTCGGCACCGCAGAGATGTTGGCGATGGGACAAAAATACGAAGGAGACAAGTAAATGATTACCAGCGATAAAACAGCCAGAGAAATTTTTGAAGATGTGATGGCAAACCCGCAGCGTGTGCCGTTTGGGTTTGGTGAAAAAGCGGTTCTTGTCAATGTTGACCCGCAAAAAGCCTACACACGCACGGACCTGTTTAAAACAGCTTACGAAACCGACCCGAAGCAGCTTGATTACACCAACGAGCTGGCAGAGCGTTTCCGGGAGTTGAACTGGCCGGTTGTCTGGACCCATGTTGCCTTTTTGGATAGCGCGGAAGATGCCGGCGTTTGGGGCACACGCACAGACACGCCTGATTCTTTGCAAAACATCAAGTATGGTTCCGAACGCAGCGAATTTGATGATCGCTTGAACATCGATAAATCCCGCGACGTGATTTACACCAAACGTATGCCGTCTGCTTTCTTTGAAACACCGCTGCAATCCCTGTTGGTCTGGCATAAGGTTGATACGGTCATCATCACGGGTGGTTCTACATCCGGCTGTATCCGTGCAACGGCAGTAGACAGCCTGTCCCGCGGTTATCGCACCATTGTCCCGATGGAATGTGTGTCTGATAAGCATGAAAGCTATCACTTTGCCAACCTGACGGACCTGCATCTTAAATATGCGGACGTTATGGAAGTTGCCGATGTGAAAGGCTGGCTTGACGGTAAAATCGACGGTTCAAAATAAAGATAAGACGGGGGTGATGCGATTGAAGCAGTCGCCCGTGGAGGAAAGATGAAAGAAGACCTGAATTTCTTCGACTACTGGGCCTATGAAGATCGCCCGAAAATCGAATGGCCCAATGGCGCGAAAGTCGCTTTCTGGGTGGCACCGAATATCGAGTTCTATGAGCTTGATCCCCCGCAAAATCCACAACGTAAACCGTGGCCACAGCCCCATCCGGCGCTGGCAGGCTATGGTATTCGTGATTATGGTAACCGCGTTGGCCATATGCGCCAGATGAAATTGCTGGAAAAATATGGCATCCGCGGTTCCATCTCTCTGTCCGTTGCTTTGTGTGAGCATCACCCGGAAATTATCGAACTGTGTAAAGAACGCGACTGGGAATTTTTCAGCCACGGGATTTACAACACACGCTATTCCTATGGGATGGATGAAGCCCAGGAACATGCGATGATCCTTGATAGTATCGAGACGATCTATAAGCACACGGGGCAAAAGTGCGCAGGCTACCTTGCTCCGGCCCTGTCCCACACGGAACATACATTGGACTTGTTTGCCGAAGTCGGGAGCGAGTTGTTCGGTGATGACGCTGGTATCTATACGTGCGATCTGTTCCATGACGATCAACCGACCCCGGTGCGGGTCAGAAATGGCAAACGCTTTATCTCCATGCCGTATTCCTTAGAAATGAACGACACCATCGTTTATGCGGTTAATAAAGTTGAGCCACGTCAGTATGGCACCATGCTGAAACGCCACTTTGATCGCCTGTATCAGGAAGGCGCGCAATCGGGCACGGTCATGTGTATTCCGACCCACAACTATCAGGTCAGCTGCCCGCATCGCATGAAAGCGTTTGAGGAAGCTTTGGAGTATATCACCGGACATCCTGACGTCTGGGTCGCCACAGGGCGTGAGATCGCGCAATATTATCTCGACAACTATTATGATGCAGCGCTGGCAGATATCGCGCGCAAACAGGAGGCATAGATCATGGCTCTGGACAAAAGTTATCTGGAATATCCGAAACGCGCCTATGGTCACGATCATGACTTTTATGAGTGGTCCATGCTGACGGATCGCCCAAAAGTCATATGGCCGGAAGGTAAAAAGCTGGCGGTGTGGATCAACACCACGCTGGAATTCTATCCGCTGAACCAACGCAACATTCCGTTTAAAACACCGAATGGAATGACCATGCCGTACCCTGATTTACGTCATTTTTCTTTGCGTGAATATGGCAATCGTGTTGGTATCTTCCGTCTGTTGGAAGCGTATAAAAAGTTTGGCATCACCTCGACCTTTGCGATCAACACTCATCTCGCGGAAAAGAACCCGTATCTGTTGAACCGTTTGCTCAAGGAAGAGGGCGAGATCCTCTGCCATGGTTGGAACATGGATCACCTGCATTATGGTGGGCAGGATCTGGAAGAAGAACGTGCGCTGGTGAAAAAATCCGTTGATCGCTTGCGGGAATTGTCCGGTCAGCCTGTGCGTGGTTGGTTAAGCCCTGCTAAAAACCAGAGCGAAAACACCATGATGTTGCTGGCGGAAAATGGCATTGACTATTGTTGTGACTGGATCAACGACGATATGCCTTATGAGTTTAAGACACCAGCGTCAAATCTGCACGTCATGCCGCTGTCAACCGAGATTGAAGATCAGTTTGTCTTGGGCAACAACCTTCATTCGGAAGATAGCTGGGCACAGCAGGTCATCGATGCCTTTGATTATCTGTTAGCTGAAGCCAACGAGCAAGGCGGGCGCCTGTTTGCGCTTAACCTGCATCCGTGGCTGGTCGGTCAGCCGCACCGTATTGGCTGTGTGGAAAAAGTGCTGGCCCATATCGCTGCCTCTGATGACATCTGGCAAGCCAATACCGGTGACATTCTGGATAGCTTTAAAGGGCAATCCTGATCCATGAATACGATTGAGTATGTGAAAGAAGGCGAGGGAGACTTCGCCTTCGACATGCCCTTAGTCATTATCGGTGGTGGGGCGTGTGGTCTGGTTGCGGCGTTGGCGGCGGCAGATCAGGGCGTTGAGTGTGTGGTGTTGGAACGTGATCCGTTCCCGCGCGGCAGTACCTTTATGTCGTCGGGTTTTATCCCTGCATCCAATACCCGATATCAACAGGCATGCGGCGTGGACGACACGCCCGCGATTATGGCCTCGGATATTATGGGGAAAAACCATCATGAGGCTGACCCCGCTATTGTTGATGCCTTAAGTCAGCACTCCGGCCCTGTGATCGAATGGTTGGCGGATCAGCACAACATCCCCTTTGAACTGGTGGAAGGGTTTTTGTACCCCGGACATACGCGCATGAGGATGCACTGCACGCCCCGGCGCACCGGGGAAGAATTGATGGCCTGTTTGATACAAGCCGTTGAAAATGCCGAAATCCCGCTGATTTGCGATGCGCAGGTGGAAACCCTATGCGTGGGTGAGGAAGATCGCATCAAAGGTGTTGTCTATACGCGCCCTGACGGACAGGTCGAACGCATCGGCTGTGAGGCTTTGCTGTTGGCCTGTAATGGTTTTGGCGGCAACCCTGAACTGGTGGAACGCTTTATCCCAGCTATGAAGGGCGGTCTTTATTACGGTCATGAAGGCAATCAGGGGGATGCGTTGTTGTGGGGCGAAAAACTGAAAGCTGCCACACAGGATTTGGGTGCGTATCAAGGCCACGGGTCGCTCGCGACACCGCATCAGATTTTGATCAGCTGGGCGGTGATGATGCAAGGCGGCATTCAGGTCAACCAGCTTGGGGAACGTTTCTCCAACGAAAATAACGGTTATTCTGAACAGGCGGCAAATGTGCTGCGTCAACCGGATGGTATTGCCTACAACCTGTTTGATGAGCGTATCCATCAAGAGCTGCTGAAGTTTGAAGATTACCGTAATGCCTTTGAAACGGGCGCGGTCAAGACGTTTGAGACTTTGGCAGACCTTGCAAAAGGGGTGGATATGCCCGTGGACGCCTTGCAAGCGACTTTTGCGGATATGGAAAAATGCCGAAGGGGGGAGCAAGTGGATGCCTTTGGGCGTCAGTTTGACACCAAGCTTGACCTTAACGCACCCTATTATCTGATCAAGGTCACGGGGGCGTTGTTCCATACCCAAGGTGGTCTGGACGTGGATGTACAGGCGCGGGTTAAAAAGCAGGACGGCTCCGTGTTTAGCAACCTGTTTGCCGCAGGGGGTGCCGCCCGCGGTGTCTCCGGTTCCAACGACAGTGGGTATCTGTCGGGCAACGGCTTGCTCAGCGCTGTGGTGATGGGGCAAATCGCCGGATCAAGTGCGGCAAAGCTGGTGACGGCCTAACCCTAAAAAAGCCCTTTTCCGGTGATGGAAAAGGGCTTTTCTTTTAGGCTTTCTGGATCACTGCAGAAGCGTTGAGACCGCCAAAGGCAAAGGAGTTGCTCAGGGCAATATTGATCTTTGCGGGTTGTGCGGTGTTTGCGATCACGTTGACCGGACACTCTGGGTCTGCTTGGGTGAAGTTGACGGTTGGCGGCATGGTTTCTCGCAAGATACCACCGATCGTCGCCAGCATTTCAAAGGCGCCAGAAGCTCCAAGGGCATGGCCTAGTTGGGATTTGGTGGAGGAAAGCGGGGTGGCGTCATTCTGCTTGCCTAAGAGCTTGCAGACAGCTTCACTTTCCGTTTGGTCGTTGGCTTTGGTGCCTGTACCGTGGGCGTTGATGTAATCAATGTCTGAGGGGCTTAGGTCGGCAATTCGAAGCGCATTGTTCATGGCGCCATACATACCTTGCGCATCGGGTGCCACAAGGTTGCCTGCATCACTGCTCATACCCACACCCAAAACTTTTGCCAAAGGTTTGGCTTTGCGTGCTAGGGCGTGATCCAGTCTTTCCAAGACGATGACACCTGCGCCTTCGCCCATACTTAACCCTTTGCGGTCGATGGAGAAGGGGCGGCAAGTGTCGGGAGAGACAGCGTGAAGCGCTTCCCAAGCTTTAAGGTTGCCATGGGCGAAGTTTGCGTCGGTCCCGCAGCAAATAACCACGTCGGCAGCCCCTTCTTTTAAGAGAGAAAGGGCGCTGTTAAGGGCGTGGTTGAAACTGGCACATGCGCTGGTCACACCAAAAACGGGACCACGTGCATTTGCAGCTTTGGCAATGTGGCTGGCCGGTCCGCTGCCCATGACCATCGGGACGGTCATCGGGGACACTTTGCGTGAGCCTTTCAGATATAGGCGGCTATATTGTGTTTCCAGTGTGGAGATCCCGCCGCAGGCAGATCCGGTGACAACGCCCAAGCGGCTGCGGTCCATCCCGTCGTCTGCATCTTCATCAAGCGATAGGCCGGCTTCCTTCAGTGCATCAAGTGCTCCGTGGACGGCAAACTGCGAGAAAGGGTCCATCATGCGACACTCACGTGGGTTGATGGATTGATTTGGGTCGAAATCTCGTACAGGCGCGCCTGTCTTGAAAAGCAACTGATCGTTTAAATCTTCGATGCTTGCGATGGCGCAGGCTGCACCAAAAATCTTTTCTTCGAATGCGCTGATGTTGTGCCCGAAAGCAGAAACGACACCACGGCCTGTGATGACAATGTCATGCTGAGGGGGAGTAGACGGTTGGACCATTCTTAACCTACTTGCTGGATTTTAGGATCTGCTTGAATGCGCAAGATGAGATCGATTACATTATTGAGCGTACTGATATTTTCTTCTCCATTGATATCGATATCAATTTCAAGTTCGTCTTCAAATTCGACAATGACATTCAACAGGTCCAGTGAGTCCAGACCGACTTCAGAAAATGTTTTGTCGAGCGAAGACTCATCAAGCGTTACGCCCGGCACCCATTCTTTGCTGAACAGAAACTCTGTCACTTCTTCGCGAGTCATTTGTTTAGTCATGTTGCATCAATTCCTTATAGTTTGGTAGCGCAGTCGCCCTGTCGGGTAACTTATGTTGGGTATTTTTCAGTTTTTTTACAATTTCATGACAGTGTCGTTGAGTTGTGACGTTACTATCGTAAAAGCTGAAGAGTGGGTGTGATAAATGTCACAGGATGAACAATGTTTTAAGACTACCATGAGGCGATTAAAGATCTATTATTGAGTTTAATTATTTTTATAAGTATAAATTAAAATTGTATAGGTTTAATTTTTGTAATACTGCTTTGCATTGATTATAAGTCTTATGTGTGTTTTCTAAAAAAATAACAACTTGATATATTGTAATGAGTTATAGCAGCTTGTCTCTCCAGATTGCCAGGACGCCTGCCGATTTGGAAGCTATTCAACGTTTGAGATTTGACGTTTTTTTCACGGAATTTGGTGCGGTTGTCACATCTGATATGCACGCATTAGGGCTAGACAGTGATCGGTTCGATCCTCATTGCCAGCACCTCATGGTTGTGGACGAGAGTGCTGGCAACAAAGTTGTTGCCACGACTCGTTTGATGTTGTCGGATCAGTGTCCAACGGATCTAGGGTACATCGCACAGGCCGAATTTGATATCGCGCTTTTACAGCAGTTTGATACAGGCTGTATGGAAGTCGGGCGGTCCTGTGTGCACAAGGACTATCGTGACGGGAATGCGATCCAGCTTATCTGGCAGGGCATTACAAAATTCATTCTTGATTACGATATCAAGTTTTTGTTCGGCTGCGCGAGTTTCCATGAAACAGAGCCGATGAATATATCCAACGAATTGGCCTATTTGCATCATAATCACCTCTTTGAGGGAGGACAGGGTGCGAGGTCTTTGGAATATATATCCATGAATTTACTGCCACCTGAAAAGGTGGAACCAAAAGCTGCAATGGCAAACCTGCCGCCATTGATTAAAGCGTATTTGCAGATTGGCGGGAAAATAGCTGACGGGGTTGCCCTAGATCCCGAATTTAAAACACTGGATATTTTGATCATGGTGGAGGTGGCGAAAGTGCCCGCCTCTTATCAGAAGTACTTTAGAAAAATGGCTGGTCGGATCAGCCTCTAGCTCAACGGGTGGGAGTAATTAAACATGTTTAAACAGGCGTTTATTGGTGCCTTAAGCCTTGTTATGGCGTTGTCTGCTGAGACAGCGGTGCAGGCACAAGAATTAACGGGCCGTCAGATCATGGACGAGTCGTCAAACCGACACGATTTGCCACGTGAGTTTGAAGAACTGGACATGACTTTGGCAGAAAACGGCAATGTCTTTGAAGAACGCCAGTTGCGTCGCTTCTCCTTAGAAGGGGACGGCGGTTTGTTTAAATATCTTACGGTCTTTGATGAGCCTGCCGGTGTAAAAGGCGTTGCACTGTTGAGCTGGCAAAACAAAGGGCGTTCTGATGATCAGTGGACCTACCTGCCGGCGGTTAGCCGCAAGCTGAAGCGTACGGCCGGGTCTTCCAAACGGAAGCCTTTCTTGGGGACCGACTTTACCTATGAAGATATGACCTCAGATGATCGCGACGATTTTAGCTACGAACGTCTGGCGGATTCAGAAGTGGATGGCGAAGCGACCTTCGTTGTGAAAGCTGTGCCGATCGGTGAAGATGTGAAAAAAGAAACCGGTTATGCGTGGCGGATTTTTAATCTGTCCAAAGAAACTTATTTCATCGTTCAGGTCGATTTCTTCGACCGTCGGGAAAAACATTCCAAAGTTCAGCGAAACTTTGACCCGGTTGTGGTGACAGAACAAGCAATGCGTCCAAAACGGACGTTGATGACGACATTGGATAAAAATACAAGTACGGAAATGATCGTTAAAGCTCGTAGTCTGGAAGAAGAAATGGTGGACGAAAAAATGTTCCAGCACCGTTGGATTACCACCGGCAAGTATATGCGCTAAGCCTTTTTCTTCTTTTATAAAAACAACCACGACTTTTGAAGGGTCGGTGAATGGATATTTATCGAATTTTTGGACCTATCCTTAGGCATCCACTGCTCTGCCTTATGGGATTGTTGATTGTAACAACGGCGTTTGCCGTTGGTGTGCCGCGTATGACCGTGGACACAAGTATTCAAAGCCTGATCAGCAATAACGATCCACATCGTGAAACCTACATCGACTTTATCGAGTTATTTGGGTCAGATCGTACAACCATCCTGCTTGTGGAAGATAAAGATCTTTGGACGACAGAAAAGCTGCAGGAGTTTGAAAACTTTCATTATGATCTGGGGGATATGGCGGACACGCTTAAAGTGGAAAGCCTGATTACCGCCAGTGATGTGCATGATGAAGGGGGTGATATTGCCTCCGGTGCCTTGCTTGACCCAATCCCGGAGACGCCTGAAGAAGTCCAGCAGGCCCGCGACTACGCTTTGAAGAACCCGTTCTTTAAGGGACAGTATATTGCACCGGATGGGCGTGGGCTTGTTGTTGTGTTGACCACGCCGTCCTATATTTTAGGGACGGTGGATGATATCGGCATCAACGATGAAGTCGAAAATATCGTCAAAGACTATCGCGAGAAATTTGATCGCATCACCGTAATTGGCGGGGCGCGTTTGAACTCTGAAACAACAGACGTTCTCATTGCGGAAATGCCGCCGATGTTCGGCTTCTTGATTGTTATGCTTATTTGTGGACTTTGGATTAGTACCAAGCGTCCGCAAGCCTTTATTCTGCCTATTATTACGGCGGTTTTATCGACTGTGGTGACTTTCGGTTTCCTTGGCTGGACAGGTATTCCGTTGAATATGCTGGGCAGCTTGGCACCCGTGATCCTGCTGGCGCTCGGCTCGACCGAAGATATGCACTTCTTCGCTTCCTACATGGAAGGTTTGCGTAAAGCCCATGGGGAGAAATCGGACCTGTCGCGCCGTGACTATATCAATGCTGCGCGTCGCTATATGATTAAGCATGTGGGGTTGCCAACGGTCTTGACCGCCGGGACATCCGCGTTAGGCTTTGCGGTCAGTGCGATCAGTGATGTGCCTGCGATCCGTGATTTTGGCATCATGGCGAGTTTTGCAATCTTTGCAAACGGTGTGATTACCATTTTGCTCGCGCCGTCCTTTTATCACTATTTTGGGGATAGCAAGCATCAGAAAAATCGTCGTCCGCACAAATACCTGCGCCTTGTGTCTTATAAAATGGCACGCGCATTTGACCGTATTTACAAGCGCCCGATTTTGTTTGTCGGACCGTTTGCGGTTGTCTGCGCCCTGGGGATTGGCGCGGCGACACAGGTTGAAGTGTCCAACAATCCGTTAGATGCGTTGACCGACAGCCATCCGTTTATCCAAGATTATCGTTTTAGTGAAGATCGCTTGGGGGGACTTGAAGGCCTCGCCGTCCTGATCGACAGCCAACGCGATCAGCATGTGCGTGACCCTGAAGCGCTGCGTATTATGTTTGAGATCAGCAAGGAAATTGATAAGTTGCCCGGCGTGACCATGGCAACCTCGCTTGCGGGGCAGTTGGCGCATATCAACCATGTGTGGGGCAACCCGGAAACCATCCCGCCGGAGACAGCGGATCAGGTGGATCAATTCCTCATGATGTTGCAGCGTAGTGATATTGAAAGCTATGTCACAAGGGATTTCCGTTACGCTACCATTAAAGTGAAGCATACGATTAGTGACACCAAAGAACTGCTGGCCCTCATTGGTCAAATTCAGGCGATTCTTGATGAAAAGTTGCCGCCTTGGTTGGTCGGGGATGTAACCGGGGAGTCCCCGCTGGCGGCTTATACGGCTACAAGCCTGATTTCGTCACAGATGTTTAGTCTGTTGTTCCTTGTCGGCTCTATTTACGTTGTGATGTCGATGATCTTCTCGTCCTTGAAAGCGGGGCTGGGCGCGACGTTGCCAAATATTTGCGTGCCAATCCTGACGCTGGGCTTGATGGGCGCGATTGGTCTGCCGATGAATCCGCCTTTGATTATCGTGATTGTGGTCTCAATCGGGATTGCGGTGGATGATACTATTCATATGTTGAGCAGCTATAAGGAAAGCTGCCGTCATATTGCGAACCCCCGTTTTGCGGCCCGCCACACCATTCGTTCCGAAGCGGCGGCGGTATTGACCACCACCTTTGCGTTGGCCCTTGCGTTCTATTCTCAGACAGTCTCAAGCCTTTACTATACCCAAGTGTTTGGTCTGTTGATGGGGACAGCCTTGTTGATGGCATTGGTGATTGACCTGTTTGTCACGCCTTTGTTGATGACCCGCTTGAACTTTGTGGGCATCTTTGATTTGGTGATCCAACGTATCCCTAAAAAAATGCTGAATTCGTTCCCGTTGTTTAAGGACATGGGGCAGCGTCAGGTTCGTGATTTGATCCTGAGTTCGGTGCAGCGCTATGCTGACCCGGGCGAACGGATTATCGTTGCGGGCAAGAGTGACAAAAGCATGATGCTGTTGCTGGAAGGTAAGGCCGGTGTCTATATCAAGACGGATACGGGCGAAGAAAAACGCATTTCTGAAATGGTGGAAGGCGATACGGTTGGGGAAATGTCGCTGTTGGCAGGGACACCACGTTCTGCTAGCGTGATTGCCGAAGAAAAATGCTGGCTGGTTGAAGTCGATCAGGACATCCTGAAACGGATGCAACTGACTAACCCCTTCCTGTCCAGTCGTGTCTATCACAATATTGGCCGTATTTTGTCCGATCGTCTGTTGCAAGCAAACGAGAGAAAAAAATGAAGCAAAGATTGAAGGCGGGTGTTTGCACCGTTTTTGGCGTGTTGAGCCTTGGCCTCTGTAGCGGGGCGCAAGCGGAAGGGCTGGATATCACTCATTCGGTGAAGGCCATCACAACCGCTTTTTCGCAGGAAGCGAAAGAGGGACAGCGCAACAATAACTTTGAAGCCTCGTTTTTGTATTCTGCAAAAACCAAGATGTATCTGAATGATCAGCTCAGTATGGTTGCGTCCGGCTATGCCCATGTGGGAACACCTTCTCACCTGTCGGGTGTGCTGGTCGGCCCGCATGAAGGTAAGGCGCGTTCGCCTTTTGTGGATTTGATCGAACTGGGCCTGCAATGGGATGGGGACAACTCCACGATTAAAGTCGGTAAGTGGAAGCAGAATTACGAATTTGCCGAACGAATGACTTTGCTCAATCGTTTTAATCTCGGGGATTACACGTTTCCGCTGAATAATGTGAGTACAGGGAACTGGTTGCTCCAGTGGCAGCGCTTTTTTGACAGCGGGAACCTGAATGTCACGGTGATGCCTTATCATCCATCGACCGGCCAGCCGCCGGAAAATACCCGCTGGAGCGGTGTCAACGGCAGTGGCGTAATTGAAGCGGATAAAGTCGCCGGGTTTGGGTTTGGCGGCGGTGGTGGTGGCAATGTCACAAGCGAGGGGAACACCATTTTCACGGATAAGCCCGATGTGTCGCTGATCTGGGAGGGGACTACGGATAGGTTTGACTACCTCCTTGGTGCCTCGCGCGCGCAGTCTTTATATTCAGTCTCCAAGTATGATGTTGATGCTCGCGTAAGCCAGACGGAATATCCCTATGCCAGCAACCTGTTTGGCGGTATTTCGTGGCCGCTGGACAGCAAGCGTTTTTATATGGAAGCGCTTTATCAAGACACGGATGACGGACGTGATGATGACTTTGTGCGGGTTACAACCGGTATGTCGTTTAATATGTTCAATCAGGCTGAAAAGCTGGGTCTTGCCGACTTTAACTTTTTTGTCGAGTTTTTGGCAGATCGGACAGTGAACCGTCAAAGCAATGACAACTATCGTATCCCCAGTTTTAATAGTCGAGCTTTCCAGAATGCGTTGTTTGTGGGGGCAACTGCCAAAATTAATGACGACTGGAGTTTTTCACAGGATATTGCCCGTGGCTTTAGTAAGCGTGATAGTATGCTATCCAGTAAGCTTGAATATTCGTTTGATGACTCAACGCGGCTTTCCATGCGCTATACCCGTTTTGACGGGATTGACGGCATGAGCCTGTTTGGCAACTGGAAGCAGAACGATAACTTAACATTGATGTTCACCAAGGATTTCTAGGACGTGTTTAAACCCGAAAACCCGGCACCACCCCCCGGTCCCTTAAGTATGGGGCAACATGTCAAAGCAGGGCTGAAATTCTCCCTGCTTTTGATTTGGCTCTTGATCTGGATCGGTCCTTTCTTGTTGTTGGAAGCCTTGAAGATCCGTGCAAGCACATGGATTGTGCAGTTTTGGCATAAGGGCGCGCGAAAAATATCGGGTATCCGCGTGATCCAGCATGGGGAGTTGAGTAAAGGGGAGCCACTTTTGTTGCTCTCTAACCATACGTCCTATCTGGATATCCCGGTCCTGAATTCCTTAGCACGCGTTAATTTTGTCGCGAAGTCCGAGGTGAAGGGCTGGCCGGGGATCGGCTTTTTGGCAAAATGTTGTCAGACGATTTTTGTTGAACGTCGTGCCATCAAATCACGAGAGCAGATCCAGCATTTACGCGATCGTATCTTACCGGATAAAAGATTGGTCTTATTTGGGGAAGGCACAAGCACGGACGGCAGTGTGATTTTGCCGTTTAAATCTTCCTTGATGGAATTTGTCTTTGATGAAGAGATTGCGGCAAAATGCCGTGTGCAGGCCGTGACGGTGATAGCTGTTGAAGCAGAAAAAGGCGAGAAAGGTTATCTGCCGGAGCGGGTGATTTATCCGTGGTTCGATGATACCCCACTGGTTGCCCATTTTTGGCGCTTTTTTGCAGGGTCAGGGGCGGATGTGCATGTGTGTTTCCATCCAGATCGCGCGGTGAGCGAGTTCACCAACCGTAAAGAGTTGACCCAGTGGGCGCATGCTTATGTGGATGCAGGGCATGAATGGCTGGTCGGGGAAGGGGAGTTTAAACCCTAACCCCGAACCAAAATAAACAGTCTTTTTAGACTTTCTCAGCGCGGGCGTGTGCCCATTTTTCTTTGATATCGTACCATTTGGCGCCACCGATCAGCTTGCTGAGGGACTGGTCGACCACTTTCAATTTAAAGATACTGTTGAGACCCGCTGCGCGTTGTGCCCAAGTTTCGGGCAGGGCGCGCAAGGTCAGGCTGATCCCTGCGGTGCTATATTCGATAAAGTGCCACCAGCAGCTTGGAATAAAGATCGTGTCACCGGGTTCCAGAATTGCCTCATACCCCTGAAGTTCCTTAAGCTTGGGGTAGCGGTTAAGGTCAGGGTTTCTAAAATCAATATTGCACGAGACGGTCAGCGGATGCTGATAGAGTTTACGGCTATCTTCGCGCGGGTACAGGACAACGCGTTTCGTTCCTGTCATTTGCGTCAAAAATACGTGGCTGTGGTCAAGGTCATAATGAATGTCCACATGGGCATCCTGCCCACCGACAAACAAAAACGGGTGTTTCTTCAGGAACTGCACCCCCAGATCGGGGTAGGAGAAGTCGTCGCGGAGTTCCGGCATCTCTTTAAAGATATTGAACAGGAACATGCGCAGCGGCGTTGGACCTTGTGCGATTAGGTCCAGATATTCCCCAAAAGGCATACGCTGACTGCTGGAGAGATAGTCCTGATCACTGCCAGCGAATGCTTCGCTATAAAGGGGAACCTCTACCTGCCCGCAGCCTTTTTTCAAATAGTCATAATCCCATTTTTCAAGCGCAGGCCAGTCTTTGGCAAAGCTACGCATCACAACGGGTTTCACGGGTTTAAGATAATCGTTGCGGAAGTCGGTTCGGGACAGGTCATCATAGCGGTCAACATCCACATAAGATAATTCATGCGTCATGGCTTACTTTCTCGATCTCTTAAACTGTGTTGCGAATAAAAAGCGGTTTATGACAGTTTTGCGTCATAAACCGCTGGGTAAAATACTGTTGAAACGTGGGGAATGCAACTTTAGTTTTTATCTTATTGAGGTGAAAAAGCTTATTTAAACCACGGGTTTAAAGGAGGGTAGGAGGGGGGAGGAACCCATCTTGAGAGGGGAGGGAGGAGACGGGCTAAAACATATTGATTTTTCAAATGATAAGCACCTTTTGGGAACAGTTTTAAATTTTAGCTCTTTGGCGGATTTTACAAAGCCGATCCCAAAAAAAAACGTCTCTCAACTTTTGAGGTTTTATCCAGCGCGGGAGTTCAATTGACCTGCACTGAAATTTGTGACGCCAATCGCTCGTAATCCCCCTTGAATGGCAGTCACGGCTTTGCGCATGATGGTATGGTCAAAATGCCCGATACAGCCGATGCGAAAGCTTTCCACTTCGGTCATTTTGCCCGGATAGATCAGGAAGCCACGTTCTTTGACCGCTTGATAAAACGCTTTGAATTCATAAGCATCCTCATCGGGGGCGAGAAAAGTGACGATGATGGGGGACAGGTCTTCATCGGGCAGCAGGGTCTGAAAACCAGCGGCGCGCATTTCTGCGACCAAGGTGTCTTTGTTTAAGGTGTAGCGGGCGAGCCGGGCTTTCGCACCGCCTTCTGCTTCATATTCATCGAGTGCCTGAATGAAAGCCGAGATCACATGGGTTGGGGGCGTAAAGCGCCATTGGCCGGTTTTTTCCATATATTCCCACTGATCCACGAGGTCGAGGCTCAGGGACGGGCAATTACCTTTGCTGGCTTTTAGCGCATCGGTTTTAACAACCACAAAGCCCGCACCCGGCACCCCTTCCAGACATTTGTTGGCAGATGCGATGATCGCGTCGTAAGGGACTTTAACGGGATCAAGTTGGAGCACACCAAAGGCACTCATGGCATCAATGATCAGGCGGCGATTGTGTGCCTTGACGGTCTGGGCGATCTCTTCGGTTTTATTCATGATCCCGATGGAGGTTTCGCACTGGACGATGGCGACATGGGTAATGTTTGGATCGTTGTGCAACATTTCATCCACCTGTTCTGCGCTGGCAGCCTGTGTCTCTGGGGTGGCGAGGGTGTCATAGGCAATGCCTGCGCAGGTACAGATTTTGACGATCCGTTCCCCATATGCGCCATTGACCAGAACAAGCAATTTCCCCGTACGCCCGACCAAGGTTGAGATCGCAGCTTCCACAGCAAAGGTTCCGCTGCCTTGTAAGGGCACACAAGTATAGCTGTCATCCACGCCTGCGGCTTTACAGACACCTGCGCGCATTTGCCGGGTCAGGGCTTGGAAGTCTTCATCCCACGACCCCCAATCGGTCAGCATGGCTTCTTTGACACGCATGGATGTCGTCAGCGGACCGGGGGTGAGAAGGTAATGTTCGGGGCGGTTTGTCATGTTGGCACCATTGCTTAAAAATCAGTCTGATCATGGTGGAAGGCGTCTAATTATAAGTCAACGCGGATAAAATCTGATTTTACATAGATATCATCTATGGGTTTATGGCCTACCGGGGCTTTTAGATAATCCTATGAATAACAACGCGTTATGGAGTGTCATAAAGAGTTCACGTGCTTTCGGGGCGTGGGCGCAGTAGGACAAAAGGCCCGAAATGGCTTCAAAAGAGTCACAGAAGTTTTAGCTGAATTCCACGAGACTGTAACGAAAGAAGGATTAGCTATCCCTAGAACGTTTGGCGAGGGTCGATGCCCGAAGGGAAGCGTTATGAAGTTCATCTTAACTGATCACAAATTGGGTATTTCAATGTTGCGTAAATCATTTAAATCCGTTTTTACAGCCGCGGCTGTGACTGCACTGTCTTTCGGCTTCACAATGGGCATGGCTGAAGCGAAAGATAAACTGACTGTTTATACGGCTGTCGAACCGGAAGAACTGGCTGGCTTTAAAGCTGCTTTTGAAAAAGAAAACCCGGATGTCAACATCCAGTGGGTCCGCGATTCAACCGGCATTATCACAGCCAAATTGCTGGCGGAAAAAGAAAATCCGAAGGCGGACATCATCTGGGGTCTGGCAGCAACCAGCCTGTTGGTGATGGACAATCAAGGTATGTTGCAAGGTTACGCACCGAAGGGCCTCGATAAGCTCGACAAAAAAATGTACGACACCAAAAACGCACAGCCGCATTGGGTGGGACAGCGCGCATGGATCGCCTCTATCTGTGTGAATACACGTGAAGCAGAAGCGAAAAATCTGCCGATGCCGTCCACGTGGGAAGATTTGACCAAGCCTGTTTATAAAGGCCATGTGGTTATGCCGAACCCGAACTCGTCCGGTACAGGTTTCCTTGACGTGTCTTCCTGGATGCAGATGTGGGGCGAGGAAAAAGCATGGAACTTCATGGATGGCCTGCATCAGAACATCGCTGTTTACACGCACTCTGGTTCCAAGCCGTGTAAAATGGCAGGTAGCGGCGAGTATCCGATCGGTATTTCCTTTGCGTATAAAGGCGCGCAGTTGAAAAACAAAGGTGCCCCTGTTGAAACCGTAGCCCCGACTGCGGGCGTGGGCTGGGATCTGGAATCTTTCGCCATCGTTAAAGGCACAAAAAACCTGGCAGCGGCACAAAAGCTGGCTGATTGGTCTGTCACACGTCAAGCCAACGAAATGTACAACGAAGCTTATGCGGTTGTGGCGATGCCGGGTGTTGCCAAAGAAGTTGAGAACTTCCCGGCAGGGATTGCGGACGCGATGATCGACAACGATTTCTCATGGGCTGCGGACAACCGGATGCGCATCTTGAAAGAGTGGCAGAAACGCTACGATGAAAAATCTCAGCCTAAAGGCTAATTCTCCCAAATTCACCACTTCACACCAGCAAGTCCGATGGGCTTGCTGGTGGCTTTTTATCCAAGACCTTTGGAGACATGACTCATGCACAAGGCACATAGAGAACCAACAGATCACTTTCCGCAACCGGACTATCTTCGCATTGAGAATGTGACGAAGATGTATGATGACTTTGCAGCGTTGGATGATGTTTCCCTGACTATTGAACGCGGTGAGTTTATCTGTTTTCTCGGTCCCAGTGGCTGCGGCAAGACGACTTTGTTGCGCATTATCGCAGGCCTTGAAGAACAGACGCAGGGGCTGATCATTCAAAATGGCGAAGATGTGTCAAACCAGCCGCCGAATATGCGTGATTTCGGGATCGTCTTTCAGTCTTACGCGCTGTTTCCCAACCTGAGTGTGGAAAAGAATATTGCCTATGGGCTGGAAAACCTGCCCCGTGTGCAGCGCCCGTCGCGCAAAGCCATGATGGCCCGCGTTACGGAACTGATTGAAACAGTGGGTTTGCAGGATCACACAAAAAAATATCCCGCCCAGCTTTCTGGGGGGCAGCAACAGCGTGTGGCTTTGGCGCGCGCCTTGGCGTGTGAGCCGGGCTTGTTGTTGTTGGATGAACCTTTAAGCGCGCTGGATGCGAAAGTGCGTCAGCATTTGCGAACCGAAATTCATAAGCTGCAACGCACGTTAGGGGTGACAACCATTATGGTGACCCATGATCAGGAAGAAGCCTTGGCAATGGCAGATCGCATCGTGGTCATGAGCAATGGCAAGATTGAACAAATCGGCACCCCAACCGAGATTTATCAACGTCCGGCAACGCCGTTTGTCGCAGAATTTGTTGGTAACATTAACCTGATTGATGCGGTGAAGGATCAGGATGGGGCACTTGGTTTGGATCAGATCAGCTATACGGGTGCACAAACCAAAGTCTGTTTGCGCCCCGAAGATATTATTTGTCGCCCTAAATCGCAGGCCGCGCCGGATATGTTTGAAGCCTATATTCAGGATGTGGAATTTTTAGGTGCCTTTTATCGCACGCATTTGTCTGTGCCGGGGATTGGGGCAAAAACCATCATGGCAGATATCGGTTGTCACGAATTTGTGAAGCTGGAGGCTAGTCTTGGCGATAAAATCTACGTGCGCCTGTTGCCAGAAAGATTGCGTACTTTTGACGCTGAAAAAGAAAAGGTCGAGGTATCCGCATAATGACAAGCGCTGTTCTTCGCCCCGCTGCCCCTCTTAGAAAGGCGGTGCAGAAAACCGGACCTGATGTCTGGATTATGCGCGCGATGTTGTATTTCGCGGCAGGCTTTCTGTTGCTTTTTGTTTTAATGCCACTTTGGGCGATGTTGAGCAAATCCTTCACCGATGGGGATGGTCTTTACATTGGGCTGGCGAACTATTTTGATTATTTCGCAACACCGGCTTTGTCCAATTCCATCTATAATTCCATCACCATTTCATTGCTGGTGACGGTGATTGTGGTGCCGATGGCGTTTTTATATGCTTATGGGCTGACCCGGACCTGCATGCGCTTTAAGGGGATTTATAAGGCTTTGGCGATGGCCCCCTTACTGGCACCGTCGCTTTTGCCTGCCATTTCTCTTGTGTACCTGTTTGGTAATCAGGGGATCTTTAAGGACGTGTTGATGGGGGAGAGTATTTACGGCCCCATCGGGATTGTCTTGGGGATGTGCTTTTATGTCTTCCCCCATGCGCTACTGATCTTGTTGACTGCCCTGTCTACGTCGGATGCTCGATTATATGAAGCCGCGCAGGCGTTGGGCGCAAAACCAACAAAGATGTTTTTATCCGTGACCTTGCCCGGTGTGCGCTATGGGTTAATCAGTGCCGTGTTTGTGGTGTTTACGCTGGTGATTACCGACTTTGGGGTGCCTAAGGTCATCGGTGGGCAATATAACGTGCTGGCGACCGATATCTATAAACAGGTAGTCGGCCAACAGAACTTTAATATGGGCGCGGTCGTCGGCATGATTTTGTTGGTGCCAGCCTGTCTTGCCTTTTTTGCTGATCAGATGGCGCAACGCCGCCAAGTCAGCCAACTGTCGTCGCGCGCAGTGCCCTATCAGCCGAAGATAGAGAGGGGACGTGACCGTTTGTTCTTGATCTATTGCAGCTTTGTTAGCCTGTTTATTCTGATGATTGTCGGGATTGCGGCCTGGGCGTCTTTAATCAAGTTTTGGCCCTATGACTTTACGTTGGTCCTTAAAAACTATGACTTTAATGCGATTGAACCAAATGGGTGGCAATCCTACACCAACAGTCTGGAATTTGCGGCCTTAACGGCCTTGTTTGGGTCCCTTTTTATCTTCACAACCGCGTATCTGGTGGAAAAAGGGCGCAAGCATAATTGGTTGCGCAATGGCTTGCATGCTTTGGCGATGGTGCCGCTGGCCGTGCCGGGCATGGTCTTGGGTTTGTCCTATATCTTTTTCTTTAATGCACCGGACAATCCGTTGAACTTTTTGTACTCCACCATGGCCATTTTGGTACTGAGTACGGTTGCGCATTTTTACACGGTTAGTCATTTAACCGCGATCACGGCCCTTAAACAAATTGATCCAGAGATCGAGGCCGTGTCCCAATCTTTGAAAGTACCGTTTTATAAGACCTTCTTTAAAGTGACTCTGCCGGTTTGTTTGCCAACGGTGTTGGATATTGCGATCTATTTGTTTGTGAACGCGATGACAACGGTATCGGCTGTGGTGTTTCTGTATGCACCGGACACGAAACTTGCGTCCATTGCAGTGTTGAATATGGATGATGTGGGTGATACCGCACCGGCAGCGGCGATGGCGATGATGATCTTTATGACGGCGCTGGCTGTCAGGTTGCTTTACAGCTTTATGACCCGCAAAATGTTGCGTCGAACGCAGGCGTGGCGGTTTAAATAACCAAGTTGAAAAAATGCCCCGTTTTGTTGCAGACGGGGCATTTTTTTATTTGGCGTGAATTTTCGAGAATTCTTTGGCGAGGTCCATAAAGGCCCGCACGACTCTGAGGCGCGCGCGTTCTTTCAGGCAGACCACATATTCTGTAACGTCCATTTTCACGTTATTAAACGGGATGGTGACGACGCGGGTATCAACGCCTGTTTCATTTTCCAGCACAATGCCGATGCCGATGCCATTGGCCACCGCTTCACGCACGGCTTCGCGTGATGAAATCTCCATGACCACATTTGGGGTGATAGACATACGGTCCATGGCCTCGTTAAAGACCCGGCGGGTGAGGGATCCTTTATGACGCAGGACCAAGGGCTGATTCTCCAACTCATAGACCGAGATATGCTTGCGTTTCGCCCATTCGTGGTTTTTGTGGACGAAGCAGACGAGGTTCATGCGCAATAAAGGCTGGGCAATCAGGCGGGGGTCACCTTTTACATTGCCCAAAACCGCCACATCTGTCTTGAAATCGTAAAGATCGTTCAGCGCCTCTTCCGCATTGCCGACGGACAGGGAAAGGCCAATATTTTCATAGCGTTCGCGAAAATGTCCGATGAGGGGCAGGGCAGAATGGGGGCTGTCGCCGCCCACAACCAGATGCCCGTTTTCAAGGGCGCGTGCCCCTTCCAACAGGTCTTCTGCATCATCTTGCAAGCCAAACAGGCGGCTGGTGATGATGTGTAATTCTTCCCCCAGGCTGGTCAGGTGGACGTTGCGGCCTTTGCGTTCAAACAGGCGTACGCCGTAGGTTTCTTCTAGCAAACGGACTTGTGCGGAGACGGTGGGTTGGGTGACATTCATGTGGCGAGACGCTTTGGTAAAGCTGCCTTCTGTGGCGACATAATGAAAAGATTTCAGTTGGGGGGAGGTTTATAGCCATGCTCTATATCTATGTGTGGATTCTGTGATTTGACTTATAGGTTAGGCAATGTTTCTTTCCCCCTCAAACGACAGTTTTTTGACAATGGAAGAAACAGTATGACTTTTACCTATCAGCGTTCGTATCGTGGCCCCCTTAAAGCAGCCGTCCTTGATTGGGCGGGGACGGTTATGGATCATGGGTGTCGCGCCCCGGCGGCTGTGTTTCAGGCGGTGTTTGAAGCCCGCGGGATCACGGTTAGCGAAGCACAGGCCCGCGAACCCATGGGGCGGCCCAAGTGGGACCACATTTATGCTGTCGGCACCAATCCAGACGTCAACGCCCTGTGGAAAGCCAAGTTCGGCAAGGACTTTGAGGCAACGGATGCAGATGAGGTCTATAAAGACTTTGTGCCGCATCAGATCAGCATTATCGCAGACTATTGCGATATGATCCCCGGCACCGTCGATGCGGTCCACGCGTTGCGCGCCATGGGCATGAAGATCGGGTCCTGCACAGGCTACACACCGGATATTATGGAAGCGTGTCGCAAAGCTGCCAAAACGGCAGGCTATGTGCCGGATGCCATCTTTTGCGCAGGCGACACCCCTAAGGGGCGACCCGGGCCGGCTTTGTTGTTGGCAAATATGATTGAACTGGATGTTTATCCGCCGCAAGCGGTGGTCAAGATCGGGGATACGGTTGCGGATGTGGAAGAAGGCTTAAATGCCGGGGCGTGGACAATTGCAGTGGCGGCGCGTGGCAACGAGGTTGGTCTTAGTCGAGAAGCGTTCGAGGCTATGGAGGCAACACAACGCCAAGCCCTGATTGATACAGCATCTGAAAAGTTATCCAAGGCAGGCGCGCACTATGTGGTCGATAGTATCGCAGATGTACCTGCTGTGGTTGAGGAGATTAACGCACGGCTTTCATATGGGGGTCACCCGTAGTGCTTTAACGTTGAAAAACGAGGGAATATCCCCATCTCCTTAAAAAACTGTGATAATTAGTGATGTAGATTACAGTTAAATTTTACATATGGCGTTATTGAACACACAATCTTTTCTTGTCCCTACGGTCCATGTGGGGTTTCAGGCGCAAAAAATAATGATGGAGATACTCCCGGTGTTTATTCGAGCATCCTTAAAATATGCCGGTATCGCGGCATTGGCTCTGATGGTCGCTTCGTGCGGTTCAGAAAGCGATACACAACAATCAGCCCAGGCCCAACAAAAACGGGCAACACCTGTCGATACGACCGTTTTGAAAATGGAAACGATTGAACTGATTGAAGAGATGCCGGGTCGTACCGTAGCTTTTCGTGAGGTTGATGTCCGACCGCAGGTAAACGGCATTATCCAGAAACGCCTGTTTGAAGAAGGTGCCTTGGTTGAAAAAGGCCAACCCCTTTATCAAATTGATGCGGCGGTCTATCAAGCAGCGCTGGACGCGGCAAAGGCAGAATTGGCGCGTGAGCAAGCGAACCTGAATTATGCGGCGAAAACGCGCGATCGTTACAAAAAGCTGATCAAGACTCAAGCGTCCAGCCAGCAGAAATATGATAACGCCGTTGCCGATTTTGCGCAGGCTTCTGCGGCGGTTGCTGCTGCTAAAGCCCAGGTGGATCAGGCTGAAATCAACATGAATTACACCACGGTCATCGCCAAAATTTCAGGCAAGATCGGCGCGTCTGAATTTAACGAAGGTTCTTTGGTGACATCCAGTCAGACCCAAACACTGACCACCGTGACCCAGCTTGATCCCATCTATGTGGATGTGACCCAAGCCGGTGGGCGTCTGATCAAGATTAAACAGGCGCTGGACTCCGGTCGCTTGCAGGGGTCTGACGATGGCAGCATCGAAGTGTCCTTGATCATGGATGCCACAGGCGAAAAGTATAAGCATGAAGGCGTGGTCAAATTTTCTGATGTGACGGTGAATGAAACAACCGGGTCTGTGCGTTTGCGCGCCATGTTCCCGAACCCGGATCATGATCTGTTGCCGGGTATGTTTGTGCGTGGTCTGGTGAAGCAGGGCACATTGGCACAAGCCATTGCCGTTCCGCAGAAAGCAACCATGCGCCGTCCTGACGGCTCGGCTTTTGTGTATGTGGTTGAAGACGGCAAAGCCGTTGCTAAATCCGTCACGATTGAACAGTCTCAAGGCAACAACTGGATTGTGACCGAAGGTCTTAAGGATGGGGCAGAACTGATCGTAGATGGTCTGCAACGTATCGGACCGGGCAGCGATGTTGCTCCACAACCACTGCAAACAGCAGAAGCTGAGAAGTAAAAGGACGCAGTATGGCTAAGTTTTTTATCGACCGTCCGGTCTTTGCATGGGGTGTGTCCATCGTCATTATGTTGGCGGGTGGCTTATCAATTCTGCAATTACCTGTCGAACAGTATCCCTCCATTGCCCCACCCGCGGTGACTATTCAGGCGACCTATCCCGGTGCCTCTGCAAAAACGGTTGAAAATACTGTTACGCAGGTCATCGAAGAAACCATGAACGGGCTGGATCATTTACGCTACATTTCATCAAACAGTCAGTCGAACGGCTCTGTTGAGATTAAATTGACGTTTGAACCAGAAGCCGATGCAGATATTGCGCAAGTTCAGGTGCAGAACAAGATGCAGTCAGCCCTGTCCCTGTTGCCAAATGAAGTGCAGCAGCAAGGGGTTGTGGTTTCTAAATCCAGTGGGTCTTTCTTGATGGTTGTCGGCTTTGTGTCCAAAGACGGCAGCTTGGATCAAAAAGATATTTCTGACTTTATCTACACGACAGTTCGTGATCCGCTTGCGCGGACAAACGGTGTGGGCAACGTCCGTGTGTTTGGTGCCAAGCACGCTATGCGGATCTGGCTCGATCCTCACAAACTCATCAGTTATAACCTGACTGTTGCGGATGTGACGTCGGCGATTACCGCACAGAATACCGAAATTACCGCCGGTCAGATTGGTGGTGCACCGTCCCTGCCGGGGCAACAGATTAACGCGACAATTACGGCGCAAAGTAAACTGCAAACCGAAGAAGAGTTCGCCAACATTCTGTTGCGTGTAAATACTGATGGTTCCCAAGTCCGCTTGGGCGATATCTCGCGCATTGAAATCGGGGCGGAAAGCTATAGCGTTGTTGCCCGTTATAACGGGAATGAAGCTTCCGGTGTGGGGATTAACCTTGCAACGGGTGCCAACGCGTTGGATACAGCCGATGCGGTCCGTGCGCGTTTGGCAGATTTGCAGGCTGTTTTCCCTAAAGGGTTGGAAGTTGTCTACCCCTACGATACAACACCGTTTGTTAAAGTCTCGATCAAGGAAGTGATTAAGACACTCTTTGAAGCGATCGTTCTGGTGTTCCTCGTGATGTTCCTGTTTTTGCAGAACTGGCGCGCGACCCTTATTCCGACGATTGCGGTTCCGGTTGTTTTGCTGGGGACGTTCGGGATTTTGTCCCTGTTCGGCTATTCCATCAACACCCTGACCATGTTCGGGATGGTGTTGGCGATTGGTCTGTTGGTTGATGATGCTATCGTTGTTGTGGAG
Source organism: Terasakiella pusilla DSM 6293 (assembly GCF_000688235.1). Lineage (GTDB taxonomy): Bacteria > Pseudomonadota > Alphaproteobacteria > Rhodospirillales > Terasakiellaceae > Terasakiella > Terasakiella pusilla. Next base: position 91,895 of record NZ_JHYO01000009.1, read on the forward strand.
AACGTGGAACGGGTCATGCATGAGGATAAATTATCCCCACGTGATGCCACCCGTAAATCCATGGAACAGATCACGGGTGCCTTGGTGGGTATCGCGCTTGTGCTGTCTGCGGTCTTTGTGCCGATGGCCTTCTTTGCGGGTTCTACCGGGTCGATTTATCGTCAATTCTCTATTACCATCGTGTCATCCATGGCGTTGTCTGTGGTGGTTGCGATTGTTCTGACACCGGCTTTGTGTGCGACCATGCTGAAGCCGACCACAAAGGATCCCCATAGTAAAAGCGGGTTCTTTGGTTGGTTTAACCGTGGTTTTGATAAGACAAACAACTTTTACCAAAAAAGTGTGAGCTATGTAACGCGCCGTCGCGTGCGTTTCCTTGGTCTGTATGTGGCCTTGGTTGCTGTGTTGGCGCTGTTGTTTGTCCGTTTGCCGGGGTCTTTCCTGCCGGAAGAAGATCAGGGGATTTTGTTCTCCATGGTTCAGCTTCCCGCCGGGGCGTCCCAAGAACGGACCGTTGAAGTCTTGAAAAAGATCGAACATCACTTCCTTGAAGGCGAGAAAGAAAACGTCAACGGCCTGTTTACGGTTGCGGGCTTCTCCTTCGCCGGGAGTGGGCAAAACGCGGGTATCGCCTTCATCAACTTGAAAGACTGGTCGGAGCGGGAACGCCCAGATCAATCGGTCAAAGCGGTGATTGGTCGGGCCTATGGTGCCTTCTCTCAAATCAAAGAAGCCATGATCTTCGCCTTCGCACCGCCTGCGATTATCGAATTGGGTCAGGCCAACGGGTTTGACTTGCAATTGGTGGATCGCACAGGCGTTGGTCATGATGCCTTGGTTGCCGCGCGTAACCAACTGTTGGGCATGGCAGCACAAGACCCGCGTGTGGTCGGCGTGCGTCCAAACGGCCTGAACGATATGCCGCAGTTTGACATTCATATTGATCAGGAAAAGGCGGCCGCCCTTGGCGTCAACCTGTCTGAGATCAACCGGACGTTGGCAACAGCGTGGGGGTCAAGCTACGTGAACGACTTTATCGAAAAAGGTCGCACGAAGAAGGTTTACGTACAGGCAGATGCGCCGTTCCGTATGATGCCGGAAGACTTGAACTATTGGTATGTGCGCAACAATCAGGGTGAAATGGTGCCGATTTCGGCCTTCACATCAACGAAATGGAGCTTCGGTTCACCCCGTCTGGAACGCTTTAACAGTTTATCCTCTGTCAACATTCAGGGCCAAGCGGCACCGGGTGTTGCGTCTGGTGATGCGATGCTGGCGATGGAAGAACTGGTGTCTCAGTTGCCGGGCGGGATCGGTCTGGAATGGCAGGGCGTTTCTTACGAAGAACGTGAAGCCGGGGAACAGGGGCCGATGTTGTACCTGTTGTCCATGATTGTGATCTTCCTGTGTTTGGCGGCGCTTTATGAAAGCTGGACCATTCCGGTCTCGGTCATGATGGTTGTACCGCTTGGCGTCTTGGGGGCTGTCATTGCCGTCATGCTGCGCGGGCTGCCTAGTGACGTTTACTTCCAGGTGGCGATCTTGACGACCATCGGTCTGTCGGCCAAAAACGCGATTTTGATCGTTGAATTTGCCCGTGACCTTTATGATCAAGGCATGGATATGGTCGATGCGACCGTCGAAGCCGCCCGTCAACGTCTGCGTCCGATTGTGATGACGTCTATGGCCTTTACCCTTGGGGTTTTGCCATTGGCCGTCAGTAGTGGCGCTGGTGCTGCTGCCCGTGTGGCGGTGGGGACTGGTGTGATGGGCGGGATGATTGCCGCGACTGTGTTGGCGATCTTCTTCGTACCGTTGTTCTTTGTTCTGATCGTGGGCTTGTTTAAACGCAAGAAACCCGCTGCGGAATAAGACAAAGCCTTAAACTAAAAAAAGCCGAAGCATTCAGTTGCTTCGGCCTCTTTTTTGTCTAATTTGCTATCAGTGAACGTGTTAGTGATCAATTAGTGGCGATGCTTTTTAATAATTAATCCAATTAGATATAAGTTTAGAAAGGTAATTTGGACCTTTCTCGTAAATGCTATGAAGTTTTTTTAATAAGTCTGAAGTGGTGTTTACTCGTTCAACAGGTTTCCATATTTTATCAGAGGTGGTAATTTTTACTGTACGTGAGTTGGAAAACTCAAATTTAAGGTTACTGATTTGATCGTATATTAGGTGTAATTTTTTGTATTCAACCTCTAGGCGTTCTGACGCATCTTTGGGGTTGTTAAGTGTTATAATGTCGTTTTGTAAAGACAATAATTGATCTACTTTTTTTTGTAGTGATGCAATTTTTTGCCATCTATTGTCAGTTTCGGACTTAGGGTATTTGAGAATAAAGTTTTGAATATATTCTGCTTTTTCTTTACTTTTTTGTCTTTGAGATGTTAGGACTGAGATCATAGGTAGGGCGTCATCGACTGGAACTTGATATTTTCCCGAGATACCTATTGCGGCTTTCTTAATTTTTTGAAGTTTGGCGCGTAATTCGTTCTCGTATTCAAAGTTTTTGTTTATTAGTTCCGAAACCTCGGTGATATAAAAATCGGGAGACAGTAAATGGCGATCTACGTTATCCACCAAATCTCTGATTTGTGAGAGCCATTGTATGAAGTGATCGGAAGTGAACCTAGCGGGGAATGGGGTTACTATGGTTTTGTCAATTCCTTTTATTAGTGTTATCATGCAGGGAAGTTCTTTTTGGCTGACGCCGTATAAGTCAATAAAGTCTGGTACTAGCCTAGCACTACTGTTTGCAATAAAGCTGGCTATTTCTTCTTTTCGATAATTATCTTTTCTTTTCGACAATTGAGCATCAATTCTTGATAGATAATCTCGTACTGGAACGGCTTTATTGGATATTTTCTTGTATTCTGCGGCAATGAAGTTTTGTTGATTCCGACAAGTAAAAGAAGATTGGGCTGAAATATTATTTCCACAAAGTAAAAAGCCAATGAGATTGCCAATTATACTATCAATTTCAATGCAGTTGTCTATTAAAGAAGATAGAATGGATATCTCTTGTTTGGCGGCCCCTAAAAAAATACATAAAGCCACCTCAGGCGTTTTTTCAGAAACAAACCAATTGTGTACATCTTGAGCACTTCCTTCTTTAAAAATCATATAATTAGCCTTCGTGAAACGCTGTGAAATATTGAGAATGTTTTATTCCATAGCATATTGCGTTTCTATTTTAAATTATTTAATAGGCTTCTTTTATAGCTATAGGGTGTTTTTGTAAATACATTGTCAAGGAGTAGTGAAATGAGTGAGTAGCTTTATTTTATGTGTTAGCGTTGCGAGAGTTTAAAAATGCTAAAGGACAGAACAGCACAGGCCAATATGGTATAGGCCATGGGCATCGCCGTCCCGTCATTGAGCAGGGAGACAGTAAAGCCTGCGACACTGCCCAACCCAAATTGAAACAGGCCAAAGAGGGAGGAAGCTGTGCCCGCAAACTGCCCAAAGGGTTCGAGTGTACCTGAAATCCCGTTTGCCGCCATGGGGCTGAGGCAGCCGACAAAGAAAAACAGCGGGACCGCTAGCCCCCAGACGCCCCCAAATCCAAAGGTGACGTTGAGGAGGAGAATACTTGCACTAAGGATCAAGACCCAGATGATAAATGTCATCAGACGGGGCAGGGGGTATTTGTGGGCGACGCGTCGATTAAGTGCGGAAAAACCCGCCATGGACACGATGTTGGCGGCAAAAAACAAAGCATAGCCGCTGGGGCTGACGCCAAAAATAGTCATGTAAATGAAAGGTGTCGCGCTGATATAGGCAAACATCCCTGCAAACCCAAGGCTGGCGCTGAGTGTATAGCCCATGGCCTTGCGGTGGGTAAGGACTTGTTTAAAGGCACTAAATAGAAAGCTGGGATTTAGTGTCACGCGTTTGTCCGGTGACAGGGTTTCGGGCACAAAGACCAAGATCAGCACCGACCACAAACAGGCATAGGCGCTTAAGGTCCAAAAGATTGCGCGCCAGTCCCAGATGTCCAATACCAAAGCCCCGATCAAGGGCGCTGCCATCGGTGCGGCCGTGAGTACGAGCATAAGGAGAGAGAGGGCTTTGGTCAGGTCTGGCCCCTGATAGACATCCCGGATCACCGCCCGTCCCAGCACGGACCCGGAGGCACCGGCCAAGCCTTGGATCAGGCGATAGGTGGTCAGGTCGCTGATGTCGCCACTAAGGGCACAAAAGATGCTGACAAAGCCATAGAGGGTCAGTCCCAGCAAGATGACCCTGCGTCGCCCCAGACTATCGGATAGGGGGCCGTAAATCATTTGACCGATGGCAAACCCTAACAGAAAGGTTGCCATGGTCTGTTGCACAGCACTTTCCGCCACGCCAAGGTCACTGGCGATGGCGGGAAAGGCCGGCAGGTACATATCGAGGGACAAGGCCGCATTCCCCGTCATAACTGCAAGGATTGGGATTGCAAGAAAACTAAGACGGGGGGATGCGGACATAGTCTGTACCTTTATGCGTTATTAAGTTTGGACCACATTTCCTGGTCGCGCTCATCTGTCCAGATTTGCGGGCGTTCCATACCGCCAGCTTCATCATAGGCACGCGAGACATCAAACGGCATACAGTGTTCGTAGATCACCCAGTCGCCATATTTCGGGTCCATGCGTTCTTTACACAGATCAAACGCTTCTTTCAGGTCTTTGCCTGCTTCACGCGCTTCTTTTGCACTTTCATATAAATCGGTGATGAAGGTCTGTGTTTCCGCCATTGCTGTTTCGCACAGCTCCGGCGTATCCAACGCATCGCCGCGACCCGGGACCAGCTTTTGCGGTTTCAGGGTGCGCAGGGCATCCAATGTGGCAGGCCAGTCACGTAAGTGGGCATCACCGGTGTAAGGCGTAGCCCCAAATTCCACCAGATCACCGGCGTAAAGGATTTTTTGTTCCGGCAGCCATGCGACGGTGTCGCCTTGGGTGTGACCGCGACCCGGTGACCAGATTTCAACCGGACAGTTGCCCAGATCGATGGTGATCTTGCCATCAAACACGATGGACGGCCAGGTCAGACCGGGAATGGTTTCTGCCCCTTGGAACAAGCGCGGGAAGCGACCTAGCTCGCTGTCATAGTCAAACTGACCGCGCTCTACGATCATTTCATATGTGGCGCGTGAGGCAATGATGTTTTCCGCCTCATAGGCAGCCGCCCCTAGTACACGCACGGCGTGATAGTGGCTCATCAGGATGTATTTGATCGGCTTGTCGGTGATCTCGCGGATACGTTTGATAACGTCTTGCGCCATGAACGGGGTCGCTTGAGTATCAATTACCATTACGCCGTCATCGCCGATGATAACGCCTGTGTTTGGATCGCCCTCAGCGGTGTAGGCATAGGCGCCTTCCCCGAGTTTTGCAAAAGTGATGTTCTTGTCGCCGAGATCGCCTGTGGAGGCAAAGGTCTTGGTCATGTTGGTTGTGCTCCCGTGGTAGAGAATTTTTATAAAAGGATTAAGATTGCGGTGTGTATTGAACGACTTTCTGGTCAATCGCCCCAAAGATGGACTGTCCGTTTTCGTCATTCATTTCAATGCGGATGGTGTCACCAAACTTCATGAAGGATGTTTTTGGTGCGCCGGACTCGATGGTTTCGATCATGCGGATTTCGGCGATACAGGAATAGCCAACGCCGCCTTCAGAAATCGGTTTGCCCGGACCATCGTCCATTTTGTTAGAGATCGTGCCGGACCCAATGATCGCACCAGCCCCTAATGGGCGTGTCTTTGCCGCATGGGCCACGATGGTCGGGAAGTCAAACGTCATATCCACCGCACAATGAGCCTTGCCGAAAGCTTGCCCGTTCAGGGTTGCAAGCAAAGGCAGGTGCACCATGCCGTCTTTCCAGTTGTCGCCCAATTCATCCGGTGTAATGGCAACTGGTGAAAACGCGCTGGACGGTTTGGACTGGAAGAAGCCAAAGCCTTTCGCCAGTTCCGCCGGGATCAGACCGCGCAAAGACACATCATTGACCAACATGATCAGTTTAATATGGTCAGCCGCTTTTTCCGGTGTGACCGCCATCGGGGTATCATCGGTGATGACGGCGACTTCAGCTTCAAAATCAATGCCGTAGTCTTCGCTTGCCAGTTCAATATCTGCGCGTGGGCCGATAAAGCTGTCAGACCCGCCTTGATACATCAAGGGGTCGCTCCAGAAGCTCTCAGGCAGTTCCGCATTGCGTGCTTTGCGCACCAGCTCAACATGGTTGACGTAGGCAGAGCCATCTGCCCATTGATAGGCGCGCGGTAGCGGGGATTCACAGGTGGCTTCGTCAAACGGCAGGGCGTTGTCGATTTTACCCGCGCTCAAATCGTCATAGACGGCTTGTAGTTTAGGGGCGACTGCGTCCCAATTGTCGATCGCGCCTTGCAAGGTGTCGGCAATCGGGCTTGCCGCAACGCAAGTGGTAAGATCCCGTGAAACGATGACCAGTTGACCGTCGCGGGTGTTGTTTTTAAGTGTCGCAAGTTTCATTGTTACTTTGGCCTTTGCTTAGCTGAATTCTTTTTCGTGCATCCATTTGGCATGCTCGGGCGCGCGTTTTGTTTCGGCCCATTCGTTCAGCATGTCCCATTTAACTTCGTCCAGACGTTTGGACATATCGGCTGTGCCTGTGTTGGCAGCAAGTTCCAGACGGTGCCCGTTGGGATCGAAGAAATAGATGGATTTAAAGATGGTGTGGTCGGTCGGGCCGATGACTTCGATGCCGTCGGCTTCCAGCTTGGCTTTCGCTGCGAACAGGTCATCCATAGATCCGACCTGAAGGGCAAGGTGCTGGCACCATGTGGGGGTGTTTTCATCGCGGCCCATTTCCGGGGAATTTGGCAATTCAAAGAACGCCAGAATGTTGCCCGCGCCCGCATCTAAAAAGACATGCATATAAGGGTCGGGTGCTTTTGTGGAAGGGACTTCGTTTTCTGCAATGGCAAGGACAAAGTCCATATCCAGATACTTGCCGTACCATTCCACGGTTTCTTTGGCATCCTTGCATCGGTAGGCCACGTGGTGAATTTTTTGGATCGTCATTTTCAACTCATTTCGCAAAAGTGGGTATTTACGAAAACCAGACTGTGTGCAGATGATTCCCGTAGTCTGCAACTGTGCGCCTCTTTATAATAGTTACACTTGAAACTAAATCAAGTGAAAAATGAACTCTGTAAATTCAAAAAAATATTCATTTATTTTCAAATGATTATGTCAAAATAAATTCCCAATCTTAAAAAAGTCCTTGCCATTAGTTTCAGATGAAATTAATTTGATTTCAAATGAAACAGCATATAAGTTTCAGCTAAACTATGATCTAGAAAATTGGATTTCGTGCGCAAAATGATTTCCATCGAAATAACAGGTTTTTCTCAAAAATAGAGGTTTTACATGAGACGCCTTTTTGTTGCTGCTATGGCTGCCGCCGCTTTCTGTGGTGTGACAACCGCACAGGCCGAAGTGATTACATTGAAGCTTAGCCACTTCCTGCCGTCCTCCCACCCGTCACAAAAAGATTTTATCGAACCTTGGGTCGCGGAGTTGGAAAAACGCACCAATGGTAAAGTAAAGGTCGAGATTTATCCGGCGGGCTCTGCTTTTGGTCACGTCGCAAAGCAGTTTGATCAAGTGCGTGCTGGCGTCGTTGATATCGCCCACGGTCTAACAGGCTTCCCCCGTGGCCGTTTGCCGCGCACGCTGGTGACGGACTTGCCGTTTTTGGTAAAGACATCCGATGCGGCGTCTAAAACCTTGTGGGATCTGTACCCGACATATCTCGCACCAGAATATAAAGGCATGAAGATGCTGGCCATGCATGCCCATAACGGCGGCCTGATCCACACCCGTGATAAGAAGGTCGAGAAAATTGAAGATTTGAAAGGCCTGCGTCTGCGTACGCCCAGTCTTGCGATCTCTAACATGTTGAAATATCTGGGCGCGACACCGGTTGGTCTGCCGCCAACCCAAGTTTATGAAAACCTGCAAAAAGGTGTGATTGACGGCAACGTCTTTCCGTACGAAGCGGTAAATAGCTTCAAACTTTATGAAGTGTTAGGGTATCACTTGGATGCCAAGGCCTACACGACCTCTTTCTATTTTGCGATGAACGAGAAAAAATACAATTCCTTGCCAGAAGACGTGCGCAAGGTGATTGACGAAATCTCCGGTCAGACGCTGGTGAATAAGTTTGGCGCATGGTGGACCAAGTGGGACCAGCCGGGCATTCAGGCGATCAAAGATAAAGGCAACACGGTGACTGTACTGACAGACGCCCAGCGTGATGAATGGCGTGCACACCTTCAGCCGATGATCGACGCTTATCTGGATGACATGGAAAAACAGGGCGTTCCTAACGCGCGTGAAATTTACGCCAAAGCCCAAGAACTTGTCGCCAAGTACGAGAAGTAATCTTCTCTCTCGCATTTGGGGCGGACGGCACTTTTGTTGGTCTCCGCCCCAAAGCAAAAGGTTTATCTGAAATGATTAGTCTGTTTAACAACATCCTTTTCAGGACGACCCAGTATATTGCCTACGTCGGGATTTTGTTTTTATTTGCCGCCGTTGCGATTACCACCGCCGATGTGGTTTTGCGCAAACTGGACGGGCAGGGCATCTATGGTGCGATTGACCTGATCCAATTGACGGTCTTGTCTGCGGCCTATCTGTCGATCCCTTACACATTCATGAACCGTGCCCATGTTGCCGTGTCCATGATTACAGACAAAATGTCACGACGGGCACAGGCGGCAACGCAAGTGTTGGCGATGATGCTGGCCTGTCTGTTTATGTTTGCGATTGCCTATTACGGCTACGCCCGTGCGATGGAACAAGCTGAATATGGTGATGTGTCCATGATCTTTGGACTGCCCATGATCTATTACTGGGTTCCGCTGATTGTGGGTGCGTTTTTATCGACTGTTGTGACGCTTCATATCGCGGTTGAAAGCCTGTACGTCGTCTTCTCCGGCCATAGCGGTCACTACTACATCGAGGAATAATATGTCTGCTGGTGTTATTGGCATTATCGCCTTTGTTGCCCTGTTTGGCTTGATGGCATTGCGGGTGCCGATTGCGATTGCTATGGGGATGGTCGGGGCCGTGGGCGGCTGGGCCATCAATGGATTTGAAAGTGCGGCCTTTATCATGGGCTCGGTGCCCTTTGAATCGGTCTTTCCGTATTCGCTGTCGGTGATCCCGTTGTTTATTTTGATGGGTGTCTTTGCGGCGCGCGCGGGTTTATCACGGGCCTTGTTTGATGCGGTCCATGCCTTTATCGGGCATTATCGCGGCGGTTTGGCCATGGCATCCGTTGGGGCCTGTGCGGCTTTTGGCGCGATCTGCGGCTCTTCGCTTGCAACGGCGGCGACCATGTGCCGTGTTGCCATGCCGGAAATGCGCCGTCGCAATTATGATGACGGTCTGGCCAGCGCGACCATTGCGGCTGGCGGCACGCTGGGGGTCTTGATCCCGCCCAGTGTGATTATGGTGATTTACGCCTTGCTGACTGAACAGTCCATCGGGCGCATGTTTGCCGCCTCTCTCATACCGGGGATTTTGGCGACTGTCCTTTATATGTTGGCGATCCGCATCAGAACACAGATTAAGCCGGAACTTGGCCCGGCGGACGAAAAAGTGGACTGGTCAGGCCGTATCCGCGCGATGATGAACGTCTGGTCGGTTGTCCTGTTGTTTGGGGTTGTGATCGGCGGGATTTATCTCGGTTGGTTTTCCCCAACAGAAGCGGCAGCGATTGGGGCGGCGGGGGCTTTTTTCCTTGCCTTGGCGCGCAAACAGTTGAGCCCCAGAGTTATTCTGGACTGTATGGGGGAAACCGCGACCACCAGCGGCATGATCTTTATGATCCTGATCGGTACGGCTGTCTTTAACTATTTTGTGGAAACAACCGGCCTGCCGCAAGCCTTGGTGCAGTCGGTTGGGGAACTGGGCTGGAACCCTTATGTGATTTTGGTTCTGCTTGTTGTCTTCTACATCATCTTGGGCTGCTTTATGGACGCCTTGTCCATGATCCTGCTGACCTTGCCGTTTGTCTATCCGATGATTACCGCCCTTGGATTTGATCCCATCTGGTTTGGGGTGATCATGGTGTCGGTTGTGGAAGTGGGCTTGATCACACCGCCTGTGGGGATGAACCTGTTTGTCATCATGGCAAGCACGCCGGGATTGCGTCTACAGACCATCAGCCGAGGTGTTGTTGCCTTTTTGCTGGCGGATGTGATGCGTTTGGCGCTGTTGATCCTGTTCCCCGCTTTGTCGCTTTGGCTGCCCACTTTGATGATGGATTGATCCCATGGACCCTATCGTTTGGAAAGAGGAATATAACATCGGTATTCCCCAGATCGACAAGCAGCATCGCAAGCTCGTCAGTCTGATTAATCACCTGTCAGAAGCCGAGATGAACGGCGGCATGGTGTCTTACGTGTTTGATGATCTGGATCTTTATGTGAAGGAACATTTCCGCGCGGAAGAAGAATTGCTGCGGGCGTTTGAATATCCTGATTTCGACGCACATAAACAGGAACATCGCACCTTTGAAGGCTGGCTTTCTGCCGTGCGGCAATCCTTTAACCTTGGTGGATCGTCGGCTCATTTGATTGCGCAAAGCATGAATGCCTATCTGCGCAACTGGCTGATCAACCATATTCTGGAATCCGATATGGCCTACCGCGATACGTTAACCGTTTCAAAAAAGAAAGAATGAAAAGAGTAAGCGCATGAAATTATATACCTATTGGCGATCGTCTGCGGCCTATCGCGTGCGGATCGGCCTGAACCTGAAGGGGATGGCCTATGAGGATGTTTACGTTCATCTGGTGAAAGATGGCGGCGAGCAGTTGAAAGAGGCCTATCGCGCCATCAACCCGCAAGCCCTCATTCCGGCGCTGGAGCTGGATGACGGGCAATGTCTGACACAGTCCCTAGCGATCCTTGAATATCTAGATGAAATTGAGACTAAGGCTGCCTTTTTACCAGAGGATGCGCTGGATCGTGCCCATGTGCGCAGCCTTGCCTTGTCGATTGCCTGTGATATCCACCCGGTCAATAACTTGCGGGTCTTAAAATATTTGTCGGGTACCTTGAAGGTTAGTGAGGAGGAGAAAACAGAATGGTATCGTCACTGGGTTAAAACTGGGCTAGAGGCTTTGGAAGCAACCTTGGCGCAAAGCGATAAAACCGGGCGTTTTTGTTTTGGTGACCAACCGGGGCTGGCGGATATCTGCCTTGTGCCGCAGGTCTACAATGCCAAACGTTTTAATGTTGATTTAACGCCATATCCGAATATCATCCGTATCGAAGAAAATTGCCAATCTTTGAGCGTGTTTGCTAAAGCTGCCCCAGAGATGCAAGGCGATGCAGTTTAATAGTTAGCGAAACGGATAGAAAGCCATGATGTTGAACGGAAAAACGGCCCTTGTTACCGGGTCGACCAGCGGGATCGGTTTGGGCATTGCACATGCGTTTGCCAAAGCGGGATGCAATGTGGTCTTAAATGGCCTTGGCAATGCTGATGATATTGCCGCATTGGTTGACCAGTTTAATCAGGACTATGACGCCAAGACCGTTTTTCTGGGTGCTGATTTAATGAATGTCAGCGAGATTGAAAATCTGATGGCAGACGCAGCGGCAGAATTTGGGGGTGTTGATATTTTGGTCAATAACGCCGGTATCCAGCATGTGGCCCCGATGGAAGACTTTGCGCCCGAAAAGTGGGATCAGGTAATCGCCTTGAACCTAAGTGCCTGTTTCCACACCACCCGCTTAGCTTTGCCGTATATGAAAGAGAAAAACTGGGGCCGCATTATCAATGTGGCATCAGCTCATGGTTTAGTTGCTTCGGTCAACAAGGCGGCTTATGTGGCGGCAAAACACGGTGTCTTGGGTATGACGAAAGTCTGCGCGCTGGAAACAGCCGAGACGGGCATCACGGCAAACAGCATTTGTCCCGGTTGGGTGCGCACCGAACTGGTGGAAAGACAAATCGAAAAGCGCGCCGCTGAAAGTGGCCGCACAGTGGAAGAAGAAGCCCGCGACCTGTTGACTGAAAAACAACCGTCTAAAGAATTTGTGACACCTGCCCAGTTAGGCGAAGCGGCACTCTTTTTAGCAAGTGATGCAGCAAGCCAGATGACAGGCACGTCCCTGTCTATGGATGGCGGCTGGACAGCACAGTAATCAGGCTCCGTTTAAGGCAAAAAGGCACAGGGCGTATCCTTCATGGGTCATGAAGCGATGGCGCCCTTCTTTTTGTGCGGGGGACTGGATATGGCGTTGAATGGTTGCACAGTTGGTAAAATCGAGTCCACAGCCCTTAGCCTTGCCGTAGGCTTCTAAGAGCGTCCAAAAATGGTAGGCGGCTTGCTGGTCGCCACAAAAAGCAGGGTAGATATTGTGGATCAGGGCACTCAGATTCCGATCCGGCGAGATTCTCTCAATATCAATACCGATGGGACCCGTATCGCAGATGACAGCGCAGGCCCTATCGGCACTATGAGAGACGGAGGCATAGAATTTTTGGTTCGCCCCATAAAGGACGGGGCCGTTTTCCATACAGATATCGATTTCTTTTAAGGACGTCTGATGGGCTGAGAGCATGCGAAGCAAGCAGCGCGCGGCAAGGGAGGCTTGCTGGCGGGGGGCGGACTTGTATTTTGTGACATAGGCAAAATCCGGCTCACTACACCATAAGTTGATTAATTTTTCTGTGTTGGAATTGTAGGGATTTATTTGTGCACATCTAATCATCTGATTTGATTAGCATGAGATAAAATATAAGGAAAGGATGTTCAACTCGGTCTTGACCGATGCATCCTAAACAGGTTTATTGCAAACGATTTTATTTTTATTGGGGAATAGATTAGATGACAAAATTTTTCACACGTGGCCTGTTTACAGTTTTCGCTTGTTTGCTGTTAAGCGGCTGTTTTGGTCGTGTTCAGCCTCTCTATAATGTCGTAAGCAAACCAATCCCGACAGCGTCTCAAGCGCTGAGCATGAAAGAGATTGGCAATGTGATCGAACTGGCAGCCATGGGCCGCGATTGGTTGATCAATAAAAAACAAGAAGGTGTGTATGAACTGACACAAACGAAAAAGACACACGTTGCGGTCGTTCAGGTCAATTATGATCAGAAGACATTTTCGATCAAATACAAAGACAGCTCCAATTTGTTTTACAACGGCGCAAACATTCACCGCAACTATAACCGTTGGGTGCAGTACCTAGAACGCGATATCCAAATGGGGCTGCAAAAAGCCGCTATGAACCGCTAAGGTCAATGACGCTTTTATTTTCTGTTCGGGACTGGGCCGCGTGGGGGCCCGGTCTTGAAACATTACAAGCTTGGGAAGAATCGGATAACTTGTTTGAAGACCTGAGGGCAGAGGACTTAGCGCCCCCGGTCAAGGACTTACCGATGATGTTGCGTCGCCGCCTCAGTCGTATGGGACGCATGATGATGCGGGTTTCCCATGATGTGGATCCGCAGGATCAGGCGGCGGTTGTGTTTTCATCACGCTATGGTGAAAGTGCACAGACAGTGACGTTGCTTCAATCCCTGTCGCTGAGCGAGCCATTGTCACCCGCTAATTTTAGCATGTCGGTCCATAACGGGCTGGCGGGTCTGTTGTCGATTGCAACGAAAAACACAAAACCCCATACAGCAATTTCCGCTGGGAAAGGGAGCTTTTGTGCCGGGTTATTGGAGGCTTGCGCGCTCTTATCCTCGGGGCAGGAAGGCCGAGTGCTCTTGGTTCATTGTGATGAACCGCTATCGGATTTTTATGAGGGATTTACTGATCCGTCTGTCAAACCGTTTGCACTTGCCTTGGTGTTAGAGGCAAAGGGCAAAGAGGCTTTATCGCTTTCTGTGACTTCAGGGCAAGGGCAGGGCCCTTCTTGCGAAGATGCGGCCCTTGGCTTTATTGAGCATGTCTTGAAGGCGCATAAAGCGTGGTCATGGTGTGATGGGCGCACCAGTTGGAACATAAACTATGTTAAATAAATTAAATTATTTTCAGCGCTTGATCTTTACGGGGTTGGCGTTTGCAACATTCAGTCTGGGGGGGCTGATGTTGAGCCTGACGGCGTTTCCGGCAATTGCCATCTTTTCAAAAGATGAAGACACCCGGATCAATCGCACACGATGGCTGATCCACAGATGTTTTGGCGCGTTTGTCTTTATGTTACGCATCACAGGCATTTTAAATTCAGAAGTTTATGATCGTGAACGTTTAAAAACAGGCAAGGGGCGTCTGGTCGTTGCCAATCATCCGACCTTGCTGGATGTGGTCTTTTTGATCTCTATGATGCCGAAGGCCCAATGTATCGTGAAGCACGAGCTATGGGACAGTAAGTATCTGGGCGGTGTGGTGCGTGCAGCGGGCTATATCCGTAATGATGGTGACCCTGAAAATTTGCTGAAACAATGTCAAAAAGCCATCGCACAGGGCCATGATATCGTGGTCTTCCCCGAAGGGACGCGCACTGTACCTGGTAAAGACCTAAAGTTTCAGCGCGGGTTTGCCAATATTGCCGCCCTTGTGCCCTGCGATATTCAGCCTGTGACAATTTCGTGCATTCCGCCCAGCCTTGCCAAGGGGCAGAAATGGTACGAGATCCCACCAAGCAAAATGGAATTCCGGTTTTGGGTTGAGGAAGAACTGGACATTGAGAAATATATAGGCCATCAACCACGATCAAAAGTCGTGCGCCAAATCACACGCGAACTTGAACAACACTATAGCGGAAAAGTCTCCCATGGATGAATTGGAACTGGAAATCAAAATACTTATTGTCGATGCTCTGGGGCTGGAAGATATTGAGCCGGAAGAGATCGACAGCAATGAACGCCTGTTCGTTGAGGGGCTGGGGCTAGACTCGATTGACGCCTTGGAACTGGGGATGGAAATCCAGAAGAAGTACGGTGTTAAAATCAATTCCGAGACAGAAAATGTGAAAGAACATTTTGCCTCTGTCGCCAATCTTGCCAAATTTATTTCTAGCGCGAAGGGAGCCTGAGATCATGCTGACGCGTGACGAAATTTCCGCCAAATTGAGCGAATATCTTCAAGACCTGTTTGAAGTGCCTGAAGAAGATATTACACCGGATGCCAAACTGTTTGAAGACCTTGATCTGGACAGCATTGATGCGGTGGATCTGGTCGTCAAACTACAGGATTTGACGGGCAAGAAAATCCCGCCGGAAGAATTTAAAACCGTGCGTACCGTCGATGATATCGTGGAGCGTGTCCACCAGCTTGTTTCTGAATAGGCTGTCATGGAATCGGCGCCGAAATTTAAACCGCTGATGATTGTTGTTGCCGTTGTCGGCGTGGCTTATCCATTTGCGGTTTATTTCGGTTTGCAGCTGTTTTCACCTTTGGTCATTGCCTTGGCCCTGATCAGTTTTTTGATCGTGCGTATTCTGTCGTCCTGGCGGGAAAAAAAGCAGGTGCGCGAGCTGGTGGCCTTAAGCCTGACGCTGAGCTGTGTCGTTCTGTTGTCTTTTGTTGATCAGCTTCTGGCAATCAAATCCTATCCGGTGGCGCTGAGCCTGAGCCTTGCGTCCCTTTTCACCTATTCTTTGTTAAACCCACCAAGCATGATTGAACGGTTCGCCCGTATGGTGGAACCAAATCTGAATGAACAGGGCGTGCGCTATACACGCAAAGTGACGATGGTGTGGATCGGGTTTTTCATCTGCAATGCGGTTGTGTCTTTTGGCACGGCTGTCTATGGGGATTTGGAAGTCTGGACCTTTTATAACGGGTTTTTGTCGTATGTATGTGTTGGTGGCCTAATGGGGGTAGAATTTATCGTGCGCCAGTTTGTTAAAAAACATCATCGTGGTGATCAAGCATGATCAAACTCTCTAACCTTCTCCAGCAGGAACGCGATTTTCAGGTAACACCGCAGAAGAGTTTTAGCGACCTTAAAGGCGATGTGGCGGCCACCCTCCGTGCGATCACGGCGGATCGGGTCGTTTTGTTTGAGAAAAGCGGCTATCGGTTTCTGGTCGGGTTGTTGGCGGCTCTGCATAAAGGCGTGCATCTGTCTTTGCCGCCCAACGATGCGCCAAAAACCTTGGAAAAAATCGAGGGTGCGCGCCTTCAGGTGAAAACAGGGGGCGACATTGAAACCACTTTTACGCCCCTAAACCCCCATGAAAGGGTGATTGATTTCTTCACCTCCGGTTCCACGGGGGAGGCAAAGTCGATCCGCAAAAAACTGATCCAGATCGAAAATGAAATCGAGGTTCTGGAAGCAACATGGGGAGAGGGCTTAAAGGATAAACTTGCCTTGGCTACTGTTTCCCATCAGCATATTTATGGCATGTTGTTTAAGGTGCTGTGGCCTGTATGTGCGGGCCGCCCATTTTATGATGAGACATTTGAATATTGGGAAAATCTGGTGGGGCAATTGTCAGAGGATACATTGGTTGTTTCTTCACCTGCCCATTTGTCGCGCTATCCTGAACTTGATGTCAAAGCGGCGCCGTCCATGGTCTTTTCCTCCGGTGGGCCGTTGAGCTTGGACGCCGCAGGTCAATCGCGTGACATCCTAGGCTTTACGCCGATGGAAGTATTTGGCAGTACAGAAACAGGCGGGATCGCCTATCGCCAACAGACAGGGCCAGAGGTGCCGTGGCAACCGTTTGAAGCGGTTGAGACGCGTCAAGATGCGATGGGTGTCCTGTCCATACGTTCGCCCTATCTGGATCAGGAGGGATGGTATGAGACATCGGATCGGGTCGAGTTTGTCAAAGACCGCAGCTTTGTGATGCGCGGACGCGTCGACCGGATCGTGAAAGTGGAAGGCAAACGCGTCTCCCTGCCAGAGGTCGAGGCGGTGTTGTCAGCACTGGACGATGTTGCGGAAGCCTGCGCCCTGATTACGAATGATGAGCGAAAATCTTTGTCGGCTGTGGTGGTCTTAAGTGAGCAAGGGCAGGGGAAACTGTCGGAGATTGGGGAGTTTCGTCTTGGTCGTGACCTGCGCCAGCAGATGAAACCCTATCTGGAACAAGCCGCGCTACCACGACGCTGGCGGTTTGTCTCAAAGATACCTGTAAACTCACAAGGGAAGCGCCTGTTAGCAGATTTGCTGGCGCTCTATGAGGCATCATGAGCCATTGGGAAGAAAGCAAGATTTTACCGGATGTGACGGCCGTGCGCGAAAGCGAGGGCGTGGTTGAAATTGACCTCGTGTGTCCGGCCGATTTGATGCAGTTTCAGGGGCATTTCCCAGAGCAGAAGATTATGCCCGGCGTGGGGCAATTGGATTGGGTCGCGCACTTTTCTGACAAACACTTTAGCCACGGTTTATCTGTGGTCGAAGTCAGTCAGCTTAAGTACCGTGACTTGATGTTGCCGGATGTCGCGGTGACCTTAAAAATGAGTTTTGAGGAGGCTAAACAGCGCGTGCGTTTTAGCTATGAAGGTGAAGACAAGGTCTATTCCTCCGGTATCGTGAAGTTGGGGACGTTTGATGTATAAACCCTGCGCCGTTGTTCCGACCCATAATCATTATCTTGTCATCGAAAAGGTGGTTGCGGGTTTGCGTGCTCAAAACCTGCCTGTCTTTATCGTCGATGATGGCAGTCCTGAGCCTGCACGCGGGGCCATTCAGGGCTTGCATGATCCTGACAATCAGGTGTTTGTCACCCGTTTACATATCAATCAAGGCAAGGGTGTTGCGGTCTTGACCGGTTTTAGACTGGCTGAGGAAGCGGGCTATACCCACGCTGTACAGGTGGATGCGGACGGGCAGCATGATGAAAGCGCTTTGCCCGTCTTGTTGGGACTGTCAGCCGATCATCCAGAAGCCTTGATCTCTGGTCAGCCGATCTATGATGACACGATCCCGAAATCACGAAAGATCGCGCGTTGGCTGACCCATGTGTGGGTGTGGGTGGAAACCCTTTCTTTGCAGATCAAGGATAGTATGTGCGGCTATCGGGTCTATCCCTTGCGTGAAAGTCTGGCCGTTGCGGATGAAGAAACCGTGGGCACACGTATGGACTTTGATACTGAAATCATGGTTCGCCTGTTTTGGCGCGGCACCCCAACGATCATGACGCCGGTTAAGGTGACTTATCCTGAAAATAACACGTCAAACTTTGATGTGGTCGGCGACAATATCCGTATCACCAAAATGCATACGCGTTTGGTGTGTAATATGTTGTTGCGCTTGCCTTCGGTATTGAAGAACCGCCCAGCACAGCCGAAAATCGCGTCCAAATGGGCAACGATTGATGAACGCGGCATGGCGTGGGGGTTGAACTTTTTGGCAAAGACCTATCAGTTACTGGGCTATCGGGCGTGCTGGTGGGTGATGCAACCGGTGTTGCTGTACTTCTTTGCGACAGGTCACGTACAACGTCAGGCCTCAAGACGATATTGGCAGAAAATTTACCGCCAGACCGGACAAGGTGGGGAGCCAAGCTTGTGGCGTTTATGGACGCATACGCGATCTTTTGGGCGTATGGCACTGGATAAATTTTCGGCATGGATGGGTAATGTGGGGCTGGAGGATTTGATTATCCCCAACGAAGCAATCATCGATCACATGATTGAAGAGAAAAAAGGCGCCCTGATCTTTGCCTCACATCTGGGGAATGTGGAGATTTGTCGCGCCCTGTCAAAACGGCGCAGTAACGTAAAGATCACGGTCTTTGCCCATACCAAACATGCCGTTAAGTTTAATGAACTGTTGTCAGCCTACAACCCTGATGCCTTGATGGATGTGGTGCAGGTGGATGACATGGGGCCAGCAACGGCTGTGGATTTGCAGGAACGGGTGGAACGCGGCGAATGGGTTATTATTGCGGCGGATCGCACCCCTGTTGAGGGGGAGAAACGCTTGTCCGATATCGTGTTTTTGGGCCAGAAAGCCCTGTTTTCTGAAGGGCCGGTGATTTTGGCGTCCCTATTGAAATGCCCTGTCTATTCCATGCTCTGTATGAAGGAAGGCGATAAATACAGGGTGTTGTTTGAGAAAATATCCGACCAGATAAAGTTACCCCGCAAAAACCGAAAAGAGGCTATCGCACAGGAAATTACAGCCTATGCGACGATACTGGAACGCACCTGCCTAGATTACCCGGACCAGTGGTACAACTTTTTTGACTTTTGGGCGGAAGACCAATAAAACCATTCGGCGAATTGATTTTTGAAAGATGAAGATGCTGCATTTACCCGCTATTTCCTTTGGTGAAAAACCGTTAACGATTGAAGATATCCACGCGCTGGCCTTGGGCCGCGCCCAAGCCGCTGTGTCTGATGATCCGGCCTTCGTCGCCAAGATTTCTGCCGGCGCGGATTTCTTGAGCGGAGTGTTGGAAAAAACGGGCGTGCTCTATGGGATCACCACCGGATATGGCGATAGTTGCACGCGCGGGGTGCCGGAAGAACTGGTGCACGAACTGCCGATCCACCTGTCGCGCTTTCATGGTGTTGGCCTTGGCAAGCTTTTCAGTGTGGAACAATCTCGTGCGGTTGTAGCTGTGCGTCTCGCGTCTTTAACCAAAGGCATGTCTGGCGTTAGCATGGATTTGATGCGTCAGTTGGAACTGCTGCTGGAACATGATATCGCCCCCGTCATCCCCGAAGAAGGATCGGTCGGTGCCAGTGGTGATTTGACGCCCTTGTCCTACGTCGCCGCTGTCCTGATTGGGGAGCGCGACGTGTTTTATAAGGGCGAGCGTCGCGCGACCAAGGATGTTTATGACGAATTGCAGATCAAACCGTTGGTGATGCGCCCGAAAGAAGCTTTGGCGATCATGAATGGGACTGCCGTAATGACGGCGTTGGCGGTCTTTGCCTTTAAACGGGCGGAATATCTGGCGCGCCTGTGTTCACGGCTGACCACGCTGACCTCTATCGGTTTGTTGGGCAACCCGGAACATTTTGACGAAGTCTTGTTTGCAGCCAAACCCCATCCCGGCCAATTTGAAATCGCAAAACGTATCCGTGAAGATTTGGATGGTGGCGTGAGTGACGCGCCGTTGCATCGCTTGCAGGATCGTTATTCTGTTAGATGTGCGCCGCACGTGATTGGCGTGTTGCAGGATATGCTGCCAACTTTCCGTCAGATCATTGAAACAGAGATCAATAGCGCAAATGACAATCCCATCATTGATGCGGAAAATGAGCGTGTCTTGCACGGCGGGCATTTTTATGGCGGGCACATCGGCTTTGTGATGGATAGCCTTAAAAACCTTGTCGCCAACTTGGCTGACTTGGTGGATCGTCAGATGGCAAGTCTGGTGGATGTGAAGTTTAACAATGGTTTGCCGTCCAACTTATCCGGTGCAGAAGGCGAGCGCGCCCCGATTAACCATGGGCTGAAAGCGTTGCAAATAGGCGTGTCGGCCTGGACGGCGGAAGCTTTGAAAAACACCATGCCCGCCAGCGTCTTTTCCCGATCTACGGAATGTCATAATCAGGATAAAGTCAGCATGGGCACGATTGCCGCGCGTGATTGTATCCGTGTGCTGGAACTGACCGAACAAGCGGTCGTCGGGCATATGTTGGCCTGTTGTCAGGCGATCCGTTTGCGCGCCCGCCAAGGTGACTTGAGCTATGATCGCCTAAGTCCGGCTGTGCGCGAATTTCAAGAACAGATGGAAAAGGATATTCCGTTTGTGGATGAAGATAAGCCGCTGGAAGGTGTGTTAAAAACATTGCTGGAGCGCATCGCTCAACAACATTGGTCCTTGTACGAGTAAGCTCATGATTTCCGCAACCGTTCAAATACAAGCGCAGTTTTACCATCTCGACCCGATGGAGGTTGTCTGGCACGGCAATTATGTGCGCTTTTTCGAACAGGCGCGTTGTGCCTTACTGGATAAGCTGGATTACAATTACCCGCAGATGCGCGACAGCGGCTATGCGTGGCCCATCGTGGATATGCGAGTCAAGTTTGTGCGCCCGGTGCGTTTTGCCCAAGTTATCGATGTATGCGCAACGCTGGTGGAATATGAAAACCGTCTCAAGATCAATTATTTGGTGAGCGATGCCAAGACGGGGGAGAAAATCACCAAAGGCTTTACCATTCAGGTCGCCGTGGATTTGGAGACACAGGAAATGGAATATGAAAGCCCCAAAATTCTGTTTGAGAAGGTGAAGGTGGCAACATGCGCCTCTTAACTTTATTGACCCTGCTGTTTTTATCCGTGTCTGTACAGGCGCAGGAACGACCGACCCAATTGCAGGACGGTGAGACGTTGCGCGGGGACTTTACCCAGCTGCGTTACCTGAACGGTTTTAACCACGCGATTAAATCGTCTGGGGTCTTTGAGTTTACAGAGGAAACGGGCCTTGATTGGCAAACCCAAACACCGTTTGCAACCCGCTTGATCGTGTCTGAAAAAGGCATGGTGCAATATGTGGATGGGGTTGAAACCCTGAAGGTTACCCCTGATAAGTTCCCCGCCCTAAGCACACTCCATGAGGTGCTGACCTTGTCCATGACGGGCGCGTGGGATCAGTTGGAAGCAAAATATCAAGCCAGCCTTGAAGCAATCGAGGGGGGCTGGCAATTGACATTTAAGCCGGATGGGGAGGCCCCGTTTGAAGCCGTCACCCTGACGGGGGCAGAGTATCTGGATCAGTTGGTCATCCGAAAACCCGAAGGGGATCGCGACGAAATTACCTTTAGCAATCAACATGTGACCAAGGCCCGCCCATGAAAAAAGCGGGGGCGTTGATCTGGGGGGCAGGTCTTCTGGTGTGTTTAGCTGTCATTCTGTTTCGGTTTCAGGGGGGCTTCCCTGTTGAGACGAACTTTTTGGCGTTGCTGCCCGATGAAGAACAAAGCCCGTGGATGGAACAAGCCAACGCGCGCATCAATGACGAAGTCGTCAACCGCATGGTCATTTTGCTGCGGGGGGAGGATTTTGACAGCCTCAAGACTGTCGCAGAAGACCTGAGCGAGCGCCTAAAGTCTGTGGCAAGCGTGCAGGATTTTGAAGATCAATATACCCAACTGGCAGAAAAGCTGTTTGACTATCGCGCGGCCTTGCTTAGTCCACAGGAACGACAGTGGTTGCAGGACGGACGGGCGGATAAAGTCAGTCAACGTGCCCTTGCGCAGATCATGTCCCCGCTGGGTTTTACCAATGCAGATATGATCCGTAACGACCCGTACCTGTTGTTCCCTGCTTATCTAAATGATCGTTTGACCAACCAATCCGCTACCAAAATGAAAGATGGCTGGCTAATGGTCGGGGAAGATCATTTGTTGCTGGTCTATCAACTGAAGGGAAGCCCGTTCAGCCGCGAGGTGCAGGAAAATATCAAAGGGGTTTTAGACGGATTTGTCGCACCAAATGGGGTGACGCTTTATAAAACCGGTGCGGTTTTTTATGCCCAGCAAGGTATAGAGCAGGGGATGGAAGAAGCCAGCCTGATAGGCGGCCTTTCTCTGATCGGGATTATTCTGCTTAATCTATTGGTCTTTCGCAGTGTGCAGCCGTTGCTGTTGAGCTTGCTTGCGATCACAAGCGGGGTTGTGGTTGGCGCAGGGGTCTGTCTGATCTTCTTTGAAAAACTGCATATGATGGCTTTTGTTTTCGGGGCCGGATTGATCGGGATTTCTGTGGATTATACCTTCCATTATTGCTGTGCCTCCACAGGACAAGATGGTGCAACAAACCGCATGAAGATCAATGAGATTATCCGGCCTTTAAGCTTTGGGGTGATCAGTTCTTCGTTGGGTTTTTTGATCTTGGCGATGACGCCTTTTCCCGGTCTTCGTCAAATCGCGATCTTTGCCTGTAGCGGTCTAATTGCGGCTTATCTGTGTGTGATCTGTATCTATCCGTTGATTGATCGAGGCACAGGCCTAAAGTCGGTTTGGGGCTGGGCGACGCTTGATCGCAACTGGTCTTTCATCATCGGTGGCTGTGCGGTCTTGCTGGCCTTGGCCGGGGCGGCTAAGTTTCATGTGGATGATGATGTTAGACGTTTGCAACATCTGCCTGCTGATCTAAGCGCAGAGGAATCTTATATCCGCAAGGTCACGCAGTTAGACAACAATACCCGCTTTTTAGTGGTGCGCGGGCAGTCGGTGGATGACGTCTTGGGGATGCAGGAGAAGCTGATCCCACTTTTGGATAAAGCACAGCATGAAGGGCATCTGTCTGGCTATCAATCCGTTGCCCAGTTTGTCCCGTCGCGCACCCGTCAGCTGGAAAATCATCGGCTTGTTTCAGACAATCTATTGGGGCCGACCTTGATGCAGCATTTGCAGACCTTGGGGCTTTCACCGGATGTGCAACCTTATCCACTAGATAAGCTGTTGAAACCTGCGGGTATTCTGGATGAATTACAATTGTCCGCCACCGTGCATCTGATGCGTCTGGACGGTGTGCAGTTGAGCTTGAATGTTGCAGACCTGCTGGCTGGTTTTGACGGGGTAGAACAGATTGATCAGGCCGCAGCGATTAGTCAGACGTTTGGCACCTATCGGGCGCGGGCCTTATGGATGATTGCGCTTGCTTGCGGGGTGATTTGGGTCTTTTTATCAAAAAATTATGGGGTTAAACGGGCCAGTTGCCTGTTGGCAGTGCCTGTTTGTGCCGTGGTGACGACACCGTTTATCGCGGCTTTATTTGGGGAAAGCTTTACGCTGTTTAATGCGATGGCTCTGTTGCTGGTTTTGGCCATCGGGCTTGATTATGCCTTATTCAGTCATGAAGCAAAACAAGATCGGTTTTCACAGGTGATGGTGGCAAATGCAATGTCAGCCCTATCCACCATGATGGCATTTGGCTTGCTGGCTTTCAGCGATTTGTATGCCATTCATGCGTTTGGGGTGACGATATTGATCGGGATTACGATTTCATTTGTCCTGTCATCCTTGTTGAGACCACAAGAACAAGAAAGTAAGTAAAATGGCGCATCAATTTGACGTGGTGATTATTGGGGCAGGACCAAGCGGCAGTGTGGCAGCGAGCTTGTTACATCAACGTGGTGTAAAGGTTCTGATGTTGGAAAAACTGGAATTTCCGCGTTTTATCATCGGCGAAAGTCTGTTGCCGCAATCCATGGAATTTCTGCAAAAAGCAGGCTTGCTGCAAACGGTTGTTGAGCATGGTTTCCAGTTTAAAAATGGCGCGGCGTTTCGACGGGCAGAGACAACAAGTTCCATTGATTTTCGCCAAAAGTTTGGGGATGGCTGGGGGACGACCTACCAGGTGCAACGCGCTCCCTTTGACGCTTGCCTTGCCCAAAAAGTAAAAGATATGGGCGTGGATGTCCGTTTTAACCATGAAGTGTTGGATGTGGACCTGTCCGGTGAGGGGGCACAGCTGCGCATCAAGGATGATCAGGGCGCAGAACAGGATATTACGTGCACGTTTGTGCTGGATGCCAGCGGGTATGGTCGGGTGTTACCGCGCTTGTTGGATTTGGAACGTCCGTCCAGCTTCCCCGTGCGCAATGCCTTGTTTACCCATATGAAAGATCGCTTGTGCGTAAAAGATTTTGATCGCAACAAGATTTTGATCACGGTCCATCCTGACCATCAGGATATCTGGTATTGGCTGATCCCGTTTTCAAACGGCACCTCTTCTGTTGGGGTGGTGGTGCGCCCGGATGTGCTGGATACCTATGAAGGGGATAATTCTCAAAAGCTATGGACCTTGCTGCGTGAGGCAAAAGAACTGGGCACATTGCTGGATGATGCGGAAGAACTGCGCCCTGTTGGGCAGTTGTCCGGCTATTCCTGCGACGTTAGCACCCTATGTTCAGATAAGTTTGCCTTGCTAGGCAATGCGGGGGAATTTTTGGACCCGGTCTTTTCATCCGGTGTGACAATCGCGTTGAAATCGGCTGATCTGGTGGTTGATCCCTTGGTGCGTCAGCTAAACGGCGAAACGGTGGATTGGCAGGCAGACTATGCGGACCCGTTAAAAGTCGGTGTCTCCTGCTTTAAAGCCTTTGTGGAAAGCTGGTATGAAGGGTCTTTGCAAAAGATCATCTTCAACCCGCCTAAAGGGGAAAATAATATCCGTGATATGATCATTGCGATCCTTGCAGGTTATGCGTGGAATGAGGATAACCCCTTTGTCAAACAGCCGAACAAATATCTGGAAATGGTGGCGGCCCAATGTCCCTAAGAGTTGCGCTGTCCTTTGTTGCTTTGCTGTTTTTGTCTGCCTGTGCACTGCTTCAGTCACAGGAAAAAGCGGCCTTGAGCCCGTGGCATCTTCCGTTTGAGGCGGCAGAGGTCAGCCAGCTTTTAAAAGGCAGCTATCAGGATCAGGAATTTGTCCTTCACGCCGCCCTTAAGATGGATGAGGATCAATTGTTATTGCTGGGGCTTGACCAGATGGGACGTCGGGCCTTTTCCTTAACATGGGATGCAACGGGTGTGCATGTGGACAGGGCGGTGTGGTTGCCCGATGCGCTGGAAGCACGTTATATCCTGAGCGATCTGATGTATGCTTATTGGCCATTGGAGAAGCTGGTGGCGCAAGGGCTGGTGGTGACCCAAGATGGGACAAAACGAACGATCTTTGAAGAGGGGCAAGCCATTGCGTTCATCACTAAAGAAGGGACAACGCAAAGATGGGCAGGGCAAACGGTGATTGAAAATATCAAACGTGGATACCGCATTGAAATCCAGTCCCAACAAACGGGGGAGGCACAATGACGCTGTATTTAACCGCTTTGGGGATGATAAACCCGTTGGGTCAAGGCAAGGACGAGGTTGCCAAAAATCTGTTTGCCGGTAGTCAAGCTGGCTTGATTGAAAAGGATGGCTTTCTGCCGGATCAAAGCGTCTATGTCGGGGCTGTGACAGGGGAGTTGGCACAGGTGCCGGATCACCTGAAAGCCCATGACAGCCGCAATAATCAACTGGCCCTCACCGCGCTTAAAGAGATTGAGCCTGAGATTCGAAAGGCCGTTGCGACCTATGGGGCGGATGGGATTGCAGTGGTGGTCGGCACGAGCACATCGGGTATCGGGTCTAATGAGCCTGCGATCCGCGGCAAAGTGTTAAACGGCAGCTTCCCCGAAGGGTATGATTACCAGACACAGGCGACGTCTGACCTGTCTGTTTTTATCCAAGACTATTTTGATTTAACGGGGCCGGCGATGACTGTTTCGACCGCCTGTACCTCCGGGGCGAAGGCAGTTGCGTCAGCGGCGCGCTGGATTGAAGCGGGTGTGTGTGATCTAGCGATTGTGGGCGGGGCGGATAGTTTGTGCAGCCTGACCCTAAACGGTTTTAATGCCCTTGAATCTTTATCAAAGGGCGTGTGCCAACCCTTTAGCCAAAACCGTGACGGTATTAATATTGGCGAAGGCGCGGCCTTTTTTATCTTGAGCAAAGAGGCTGGCGCTGTGGTGCTTGCAGGTTATGGGGAAACATCGGATGCGTACCATATCAGCGCCCCATCACCAGATGGGGAAGGCGCGTTTGATGCCATGCGCCAAGCCAAAGGGGATCATGAGGTTGCCTATATCAACCTGCATGGTACCGCAACGCGCCTGAATGATGCGATGGAAGCCAAAGCGGTTGCGCGTTTGGTAGGCGATTGCGTGCCTTGTAGCTCCACCAAATCTATGACAGGACATATGTTAGGCGCAGCAGGGGCTAATGAATTAGGCTTTTTGTGGCTGATGCTGCGCGAGGGCAAACTTGCTCCGCATATCTGGGATGGTCAGCAGGATGAGGAGAGTGACGTCATCCGGTTTGCTGAGAAAGGCGAGGCACTGGATGGTGGCAATCGGGTACTGTTGAGCAATTCATTTGCCTTTGGGGGCAATAATATCTGTCTTGCGGTTAAAAAAGGAAGTTGTGATGACGCCTGATATCAATGATCTGATCGCCCATGAAGCCCCGATGATCCTGATTGATCGGGTGATTGACCATACGGAAGAATGGATAGAAACCGAAGTGGTCATCACCGAAGACACGCCCTTTTTAAAGGGCGGGCAGGTGCCGTCTTATGTGGTGATTGAATATATGGCGCAATCCATTGCGGCCCTAAGCGGCCTAAAGGCCCATGCGAAACAGGAAGAGATTAAAATCGGCTTTTTGCTGGGCACCCGTAAACTGAGCTTGCAGCGTGATCATTTTGCAATTGGGGATGTGATCCGCGTGGAAGCCAAAAGTTTATACGATGACGGCTCCATGGGATCGCTGGATTGCCTTGCGAAAATCGCAGGCGACGTGATTGCTGAAGCGCGTTTGAATGTCTATCAACCAAATGAAGAAGAAATGGAAAAAGAGGGAAGCCAATGACAAGAACAGTTTTGGTCACAGGGGCCAGCAAAGGGATCGGACGTGCGATCGCTGTAAAATTGGCAAAAGATGGATTTGATATCGCCGTTCATTATGGGCGCGACCGCGCTGGTGCAGAAGAAACCTTGGCAGAGGTGAAAAGTCAGGGCGTAGATGGGCGTTTGCTCAGCTTTGATATCTCTGATCGGGAAAACTGCAAATCCGTTTTGGAGGCAGAAATTGCGGAACATGGCGCCTATTACGGCATTGTCTTGAATGCGGGCGTGACCAGCGATACGGCCTTTCCCGCTATGACAGATGAAGATTGGGACGGGGTGGTGCGCACCAACCTTGATGGGTTTTACAATGTCTTGCGCCCCACCACGATGGCGATGGTGTCAGCGCGTAAAGGCGGTCGCATTGTTGTGATGTCATCCGTGTCTGGTGTGATGGGCAATCGCGGGCAAACCAACTATGCTGCGTCCAAAGCAGGGTTGATCGGGGCAGCAAAATCATTGGCGGTGGAGCTGGCAAAACGCAAGATCACGGTCAATAGCGTGGCCCCCGGTTTGATCGGCACACAGATGACCGATGATTTGCCGCTGGAAGAAATTAAAAAAGCCATCCCCATGCGCCGTGTTGGCACCCCAGAAGAGGTGGCGGCGGCTGTGTCGTTTTTATGTTCAGATGATGCGGGCTATATCACCCGTCAGGTTATTTCCATTAACGGAGGCATGTTCTAATGCGTAGAGTTGTCGTAACAGGCATGAGTGGGGTCACGGCCCTTGGCGATAACTGGACAGATATCAGCACGGCCTTTAAGGAAGGCCGCACGGGCATTCAGCATATGGCGGATTGGGACCAGTATGTGGACCTGAATACACGGCTAGCCGGCCCTGTCGTTGACTTTAACGTGGATAAACGCTATCCGCGCAAAAAATTGCGCAGCATGGGCCCGGTATCTCGTATGGCCGTCTATGCCACGGAAATGGCGTTGAAACATGCAGGATTGGAAGATGATGCCGACCTGTTTAACAGCGGGCGCATGGGGGTGTCTTATGGGTCATCCTTCGGCAGCACCAAGCCTGTCATCGCCTTTGCCGAGTTGATGAGCAAAGGCACCATGCGCGATTTAACTGCGACCAGTTATGTTAAAATGATGAGCCATTCTGCCGCCGTTAATATCGGGGTGTTTTTTGGTCTTAAAGGGCGTGTGATCCCGACCTCAAGTGCCTGCACATCCGGTTCTCAAGGGATTGGCTATGCCTATGAAGCGATTAAATATGGCATGCAGGATGTGATGGTCGCAGGTGGTGCAGAAGAACTATGCCCGTCTATGGCGGCGGTGTTTGATACGCTGTATGCGACCTCGGTTAAAAACGATACACCTGAACTCAGCCCGCGCCCGTTTGATAAAGACCGCGATGGTCTGGTCATCGGGGAAGGGGCAGGTAGCCTGATTTTGGAAGAGTATGAGCGAGCAAAAGCACGCGGCGCCAAAATCTATGGGGAGATTGTCGGGTTTGGCACCAATTCCGATGGCAATCACATCACCCAACCGACACAGGAAACCATGAAGATTGCCTTGCAATCGGCCTTAAACGATGCGGGGCTGGAGGCCGGCGCGATTGATTATATCAACGCCCATGGGACAGCGACTGACCGTGGGGATGTGGCGGAAAGTCACGCGACCCTGTCTGTGATTGGCGATAAGACGCCGATCCATTCCCTTAAAAGCTATTTTGGGCACAGTCTTGGGGCGTGTGGTGTGGTCGAAGCCTGGTTGGGGCTGGAAATGATGCACGAAGGCTGGCTTGCCCCCACGATTAACCTGGATAATCTGGACCCAGAATGTGCTGAGTTGGATTATGTGGTGAAAGAAAGCCGCAAGGTAGAGATGGAATATATGATGTCCAACAACTTTGCGTTTGGTGGCATCAATACATCGCTGATCTTTAAAAAGACGGTCGCATAAAAAAGACGGATGCAGGGCGGGCCTGCATCCGCGTGAGGTCAGTGGGGGTAAATGCAAGGCAGGGACTTATTAGGCTGCCTTGCTTTTGGAACCTTCAATCATTTTTTTGGCCTTCCCAAGTAAGTTGTCGCCGGATCCTTTTTGGATTTCGATGCGGCGCGGCTTCAGCTCTTGCGGGATTTCGCGGATCAAATCAACGGTCAGCAGGCCGTCTTTAAGGGCGGCACCTGTGACTTTGACATGGTCATCCAGTTGGAAAGACCGTTCAAAGGTCCGGTTGCCAATACCGTGATGTAGGAATTTTCTGTCCTGCTTTGGGGCTTCCCCGACGGTTCCGGTGATGGTCAGGCGATTTTCATGGAATTCGATATCCAGCATATCCTGCGTGAAACCGGCAACAGCCATGGTGATGCGATAGCGGTCATCGCCCAAGGTTTCGATATCATAGGGGGGATAACTGTGCGGTCCATCTGTCGGATCGGGTAGCTCGTCCAAAAGGCGGGCAAGACGGTCAAAGCCGACGGTGGAACGAAACAGCGGTGATAAATCAAAGCGAGTCATAACGACATCCTCCTAAAAGCAATGCAATCATAACAAGGGGCTTATCAAAGCCTTTGTGTTGGAATGTCCGGGTCTGTTTTCAGCCCCCGGATATCAGCGATATAGGATGATCCTTTTTATCCGTCAAGGGAGTGTCAGAATTTTTTTATTGTTTAAAATCAATCTATTATACTAGTGTATACCCTGTGATGGCCAAAAAGTAGTATTTTGAAATTCTTTGGTCTTATAGGTTTTGAGATCAAGCAAAAGATCGCCAAGGTTGGCATCTGGTCCTTCGATCGCAAAGAGGTAGGCACAGAGCAATTCAATCAGAATGTCAGTGGAGGTGTATTGTCCTTTGGCATTGAGCAACAGGCAGCTTTCAAGGGCATCGATCAACAGGATTTTCACCCGTTCCGCACTTGTGGGATGGATTGATTTACCGGGCGAAAGCGCAAGGGTGAAAGCATGATCTGTTGGCATTGTCCTAAATTTATTGAACATATACAGCAGATCGGCGTCAAAACGTTTTAAGCCGGTTTCACCGGAACCAAAGGCGACAACATTTCTCAGATGGCGCAACGCGGCGATAATGGCGTGTGCGGTATCCTGTCTGGGATACAGGCAAAGCAGGGACTGGAGGGTTTTTTCAACGATATGGGCACCGGGCCCGACATAAGCTTGGTAAGTCATCTTAGACACCCTTTCTGGTAAGTAGTATCCAAAATTCGATTGTTGTTTTTATTCAGGCTTTCTCGTAATTTTTATATGGGTTTTGTTCAGACAAAAAACAAGAGGGAGGCCAAATGGCACTCCCTCTGTCATATTTTACGGTGGCTCAAAGGTTATTTGAGGCTGTCCAGATAGGCCGCGACATCTACGCGGTCTTGATCATCGCGTAGTTTGAACGTCATTTTACTTTTTGCAGACGTGTCACCGGTTTTGTCTTTGAGGAAATTGCTTGGGTTCTCCACATATTCCACGACCAGTTCGGGCGTCCAAGTTTGCCCATATGCGACCATGGCGTCAGAATATTTGGTGAAGCCGTCAGCCGTGCCAGCGGTGCGACCGATGACGCCAAACAGGTTCGGGCCAATTTTATGTTTGCCACCTTCTTCTGCTGTGTGACAGGCCTTACATTTATTAAAGACTTTCTCGCCTTTTGCCGCATCACCGCTTAACAGGGCTGCTTCTGCTGTTTTAACGGCCTCTTCGACTTTTTCAACGATCGGGGCGGCGGCTTTCTCGGCCTCTTGAGTGACCGTTTCTACTGTTTTTTCCGCTTCGTCCGCGACGGTTTCAGCAGCTTTTTTGACTTCTTCAACGGCTTTTTCTGCTGTTTCTTCTACGCTTTTTGCGACCGGCTCAACAGCTTTGGCAACTTCTTTCGCGGCTTGTTCAGTTTTACTTTCTTCCTGTTTAACAGGTGCGGGCTGCGCGGTTTCCTTGCTGTCATCGTTACAGGCGGCGAGGCCAAGGACGAGGGCGCTTGCGAGAGAAAGGGAAAGAATATGTTTCATACCAAAAGGATGTCCATTGCTGTGATAAATTAAGGGCTTCCCCCTAGACGTAACTTCTCCTCCCCTTAAATGCAAGGGGGGGAGGGAAATAGTCGGGGATTTGTCACTGATTGCGAATATAGGACGCGTATTTGCGATCTTCCAACAAGATGTGCATCAATATCCACTTTTTAAGAAATTTGATGACGGCTTGAGATTCGATCTCGGATAGGGGATGGGCGCATTTGTGAACAAGGGCTTCGACCTGATCCATCAAGATCTGATGTCGCTTGATGTGGGTTTCTGACTCTGAATAGGCGGCTTCGGTGAAGATGGTTTCTTCTTTTTCAAAGTGAAAGTGGGTACGGCCAATCAGGGTATGGACGAAGGGCAGGATATCGTCGGGTGACTTTCCTTGTTCCAACAGCTCGACCAGCTCACGGGTGACAGACAGCAATTTTTTATGGTCTTCATCAATGGTGTCTAGCCCAACGCTATATTCGTCCCGCCAATTGAGCAGAGAGGCATCCCATGCGGTTGAATTTGCCAATGCGCGCATTTGACGCGCGACATTTTCCAGCAATTTCCATTGCACCACAGGGACTTCTTTCAGGGTCACAATCGGGATCATCGCAATCGCCGCATGTTCGCTGAAGTCCATATTGAAGATGCTTTTCATCCCGAAGACGGCGTGGTCTTCAAACAGGCTATCACCGGGGCCAAGGGTCATGATCGGGCTGTCCCCCAGCTTTAGGGTGACGCTGCCTTCTTTGATCAAGCCGATATAGTCGCTGATGGTCTCATATTCTTTAAGGATATCGGTCAGTTTTGTGATGTGCATACTGGCGGCGATCGCGTTTTTGCGCCCGTCAGAAATTGATCCGCCAAACAACCAGGAACGTTGCAGGAGTTCGCGTTTTTCTGCCAGTTGAGAGATGGTCTGGAAACTGTCGTTACGTTTGACAAATTCCTTATACATCCCCATCGGTAGTTTTAGGGCTTTGACAAAGCTGACCGCGCGGTAGGTTTCGGATGATGTGACATCGCACAGACCTTGTATATCCCCGATAAAACACCCTGAGGACATCCGGTGAGTGGTGCTTGTTTTTGTGTCCAGCATCTCTGCGGCACCGGTGAGCAGAAAATAGGTGTAGTCAATTTTATCACCGGATCGCAGGATGATTTCTTCCGGGTTAAACTTCACCACTTCGTGATTGAGCAAAAGCCGGAACTGATCCTGGGGCAAGTCGGGGAAGAAGGACTGCATAAATGAATGGGCACGGGCAAAAAGGTAGTCATGATTGCTGGGGATCAAAACATCTTCTGTGCCAAAGGGGGCGCCACTGCCGATTTGCTTTTCTTCCTCTCTTAAGGGGCGGGCTGTATGGGCGAGGATGATTTTTTTCGAGGTGTCATGGGTGAAGTCTTTTGCCATCCCATGAATGAGGCCGCCGCCATTGTCGACTTTTTTGATATCGACTTCTTCCATATAGGCTTCTTTGACGCGCTCACAAAAGGCGCGTGACATGCCGGGGCGGCTCGTATCATCCGTGACCATGGCGTCCATCACGTCGAACGACGCGATATCGGCAAGATGGGCATAGGTTTTGTAGCCGCCATCCCATTGGGTACGGAAAAACAGGACTGTCGTTTCCAATGGGTGGGGAGAGATCACGGGTTTGACTTCCAGCCCGTTTATATTGTTCCAGACGTCATCTTGCAGGTCATGAACTTTAAAAAATGTCTCAAAGCGGCTTTCATCCAATGCCATCAAGGCACAGAGTTTCTTGACAGTGGCATGACGCACCAAGGGGGTGGAGTAAAACTTGATACGATGGTCGGAGCGGATGAGCGAGGGGAGGCCGGAGAAATGGTCATCATGACAGTGGGTCATGAAAATCCCTTCAATCTCGCTGATGTCAATGCCGAGGGCATGGAGCGTGGTTTCAATATTGGGGCCCACGTCGATCAGGTAGATCAAGCCTTGAAAGCAGATGATACTGGCCATGCTGGGGCGCTCCGTATCCCAGCCGTCCCCTTCACCGCTATGGATGATGGAGAAATATTCCCGTCCGACCTGATAGCGCCCAAGATTGTAAGACGGGGCGTATTGTTCGTTGTGGGCGAGATTTAGGTCAATTGTAACCGTCTCATCTTTATAGGAAAATTCAAACACGTTGGTTTCGATACGTTTGACCTGAACGCCGTTGCGCACGTGGCTGAATTCGCTTTCAATGATGTGGCTGTCCAGCAGTTCTTCGGAATTAGCGATTTTACCGAAGGCGAATTTGAGTTTAAGGCGCATGAGGTCGCGGGCTTGATCGGGGCTTGCGCCTGCATTGATCATCTCTTCCTCTGAAACGAGGCCATAGTTGCCGCGGTGGATATATTGGATCTGTGCGCTGAGTTGGTCGGGGTGCCCCAGCAGCAGGGGTTTTTCCCCCGTGTTGCCCGGGTGATTGGGCAGGATCATGCCTTGGCGATAGAGCATTTGCAGGACGGGAAATTCGCCGAGGTTGGCGAAGCTGCCTTTTTGCACCGTCAAATCAGAAAGGAGGATCGCGTTGGGGCCCGATTCATGAAACACGGGGCTGGCTTCATTCGCCATAATCACCCCGCGTCTCATCATATGTTTAACGGAATCTGCCGGGCATCCACAGAGGATACGCAGGTCCGCTTCGGGGAATTCTAACCAGAAAATGCCATTCGCAAGTTTAGACTTTTTGATATGGCTCATGGTTTATTCCCCTTTTTATTGGGTTGAGGTGCTTTCCCCTAAATTATGCACCACAACACTTTTTAAACTTCTTACCAGAACCGCAGGGACAGGGATCATTACGACCAGCTTTAAGAGCAACGATACGTTGTTCCTGTTTGGGGTTCATCTCGCCATCGACATAGTACCAGCGTCCGTCCTGTTTTGTAAAACGACTAATTTCGTGATGAACCTGTTGCTGCCCATTAATTTTGAAATAAGCTTTAAATTCGACCACGCCTGTGTCGTCATCTTCTTGTCCAGCTTCGGTTTTACCGATTTCCAGCTTCTTCCAGATCGCGCTTTTTGCCCATGTTTCGGTTTCTGCTGCATCGTAATCCTGGCGGCTTTCCGGCGTGAGGGTTTCTTCCAGATAGGCCATTTCACCTTTTTCAAACGCGCTATAGCGGGAACGCATCAGTTTTTCGGCTGTGGGGGCAGCTTCGCCGCGGTGATAAGGTTCGCAACACGCGCTATATTCTTGGCGGGAACCGCAGGGGCAAAGGGACATGATCTTCTTCTTTCCATATGTGTTAATTTCTTCTGGTTTGATCCCATTTGTCGGGTTTTATGTCAAGACGTCAAAAGATCTATTTGGGGTCTGGTGCGTGTCATTCAAATATTTACAAAAAACTCTGGTGCTGTAACCTGTTGTCATGGAAACAAAACTTCGTATACGGATCGCTTTCCCTAAAGGGCATGTGGGTCGCGGCAAAATCGCTTTGCTGGAACAGATCGAAAAAATTGGCACCATCAGCGGTGCGGCAAAAGAAATGGGCATGACCTATCGTCGGGCCTGGCATTTGCTGGAAACTTTGCAGTCTGTCATCAATGAAGATGTGGTGGAAACGTCTGTCGGTGGGAAAAAAGGCGGTGGTGCGCGCTTGACCTCTGTTGGTAAAGAACTCGTTACCCTCTATCGCGAGGCCGAGGCGGAAGCGACAAAAGGCGCGGACCCCTTGCTTAAGAAGATGGATAGTCTGCTAAAACCATAAAAAAAAGGTGGTCTGAATTGCTCCAGACCACCAAGTTATATGCAAGTGAAAGCGCTAGAAATCACTTTGCATTTGGTGTGAAAAGACGTTCATTTTTCACACGGAAACTGCCGATACGTTCCTGACCTTTTTCAGAGATCAGCCACTCGATGAATTTTGTTGCTTCTTCGCTTTTGATGTGCGGGAACTTGTCCTTGCTTACAGCAATGACGCCGTAAGGGTTAAACAGGGACTGGTCGCCTTCGCACAGGACTTCAAGGTTTTGTTTGTTCTTAAACGCGATCCATGTGCCGCGATCACTCAATGAATATGCGTTCATGCCCGCAGCGATGTTCAGCGTTGCGCCCATGCCGGACCCCGTCGCGCGATACCATTCGCCTTTCAGGTCTGCATCTTCATAACCGGCTTTACGCCACAGGGACATTTCACGTTTGTTGGTGCCGCTGTCATCACCGCGTGAGGCAAAGGCGGAACCAGAAGATTTGATCTGATCCAAGGCCTTTGCAGGTGAGGTGCAGCCTTTAATCTGTGCCGGGTCGCTTTTAGGGCCAACAATGACAAAGTCGTTATACATAACGTCATAGCGTTTAACGCCAAAGCCGTCTGCGACAAACTGTTCTTCAGACGGGCGGTGGTGGACAAACAGAACATCCGCATCACCTTTACGGGCCAAGCGGATCGCCTGACCTGTTCCTACGGCAACAACACGGACTTCAATGCCGCTTTCTTCGGTGAACTTTGGGAGCAGATATTCAAACAGACCGGAGTTGGCGGTGGATGTTGTCGAGGCAACAGTAATAAAGGACGTCGGATTGGCCTGCGCAAATCCTGTGATCAGGAGTGCGGCAAAAAGGCCAGCCAGAAAAGTGCTTAAACGTTTCATAAAAAGTAAGTCCCTGTATATCGAAAATTGTTTGCGATATGCTTCTTACGACATAACGCTGGCAGTATGTCTATTTCGACATAACGAATCAAGTGGATTTGTCGAAATAGATAGTTTCGGTTTTCATTTTATATGGAAACGGTGTATAGGATTTTTATGGAATTGATTACAGATACTCAAACGCTATCAGCGTTTTGCGACCGTTTAGCGACGGAAAGATTCGTCACGGTCGATACGGAATTTATGCGTGAGAAAACCTATTGGCCCCAACTCTGTCTTGTCCAGTTGGGGGGCGAGGAAGAAGCGCGTTGCGTCGATGTTTTGGCCCAAGGGATTGATTTACAGCCACTTTATGACCTGATGGACAACTCTAATGTCCTGAAAGTTTTTCATGCAGCTCGTCAGGACGTTGAAATTTTTGTCAAACTGACAGGCAAGACCCCAACCCCTATGTTTGATACTCAGGTTGCCGCCATGGTATGTGGCTTCGGAGAATCTGTGGGGTATGAGACGTTGGTGAACACGATTTGTAAAAAGAATCTGGATAAGGGGTCGCGTTTTACGGATTGGAGCAAACGCCCCTTGACCGAACGTCAGGTGACGTATGCGCTGGGCGATGTGACTCACTTGCGCACCATTTACGAACGTCTGATGCAAAAGCTGGAGAAGAACAATCGCGCGGGCTGGCTGGATGAAGAGATGGCGGCCCTGACCAATCCGTCGACTTATATTGTCGATCCGGAGATGGCGTGGAAACGTCTTAAAGCACGCACGAAAAGTTCGAAAGTACTGGCGGTTCTGCGGGAAGTTGCCGCTTGGCGTGAACGTGAAGCGCAACGCAAGGATATGCCGCGCAACCGTGTGATCCGTGATGATGCGATTATTGAAATCGCCCATCATACCCCAAAAGATGCAGGTGCCTTGGAACGGGTGCGCGGTATGAACAAAGCCATCGCCCAAGGGCGCTATGGCACAGAAGTGCTGGCGGCGATTAAACACGCGCTGGATATGGACCCGGCTGATTATCCGCAGCCCCCTGCCAAAAAGGATTTGCCTAAAGGGTTAGGGCCGGTTGTCGATCTGTTGAAAGTGCTGTTGAAGTTCAATTGTGAACATAATGATGTGGCACAAAAGCTGGTCGCCAATGCTTCTGATTTGGAACATCTGGCAGCCTATGGTGCAAACGCGGACGTACCGTGTTTGAAAGGCTGGCGTCGTGACTTGTTTGGCGATGCTGCGATCAAGCTGCAGGAAGGCAAGTTGGCTCTGGCTGTCAATGGCAAGCACATCAAACTCATTGATGTGGACTGACACGGCATTGGGGACGGGAATAACCCGTCCCTAGCCATGTTCAATACGGGCGCTTAAGCCCAGACATTTGGCAACGGTTTTTAGGCGTTTACCCACGGCTTCTCCGGTAAAGACGTCTTCATGTTCCGGTAGTGATAAAATCAGTTCCCCGCCACGGATTTCCAGTTGGGTTTGATCCAGCAGATGCGGTGCACCGCTTGCGAGTGTGTGGGCAAGGCGCAAGGCGGCCCCAACTGTTTTTGTCCAGATGGCATCTTCGTCATTTAAGAAAGTCTGCAAAGGTTTTGCGATCCGGCGGTTAAAGTCGCCTTTGTATCGGCTGTAGACACAGGCGCCCATTAAGGCACGGTCATGGTGGGATAGTCCTGCCGCCGGTAGACGCAGGACGCGCAAAAAGCCGTGATCGGCGCGATAATCGGGATGTTCAGCCCATGCAATGTCATGCAGGAGGCAAGCCGCATGGCGCAGGTTCATCTGTTCGGCGGTTTCGTCACGGAAGATGGGTTCCATCCAGTGATATACTTCCTCACCTTGTTGTCCAAAGCGACCTTCACGTTCAACAAGGGCTTTGCAGCTGCTGATCAGCGGGTCTTGTTCTTTCAGGCCCTCATCAAGAGATTGGAAAAATTCCCCCTCGCGCATGGAGTAGCCTGAGAAGACAAGCTGGGAGGGATGGATCATGTCCATAACTTCCTGCAACAGCGCGATGGCACAAGGCAGGGTATCAAAGCGTTTTTTGGAGATATCGGGAACGGACAGCAGATAGTCGGTGTCCAATACCGCAATTTTTTCAAGGAGTGCGACCGCTTCATCATGTTGAAGGGTGTAGTTGTCGATCACATGCAAGGGGTAATCCGTGTAGTGCATGATCAGGCGCGCGACCGCCCGTAGTGATCCACCGACCGCATAAAAGGTTCTGCCTTTCATTTGGTCGGTCCAGTCTAGTGGGGCGAGTTTGTTGCGGATAAAGGACCGCATCTCCGCGACGGTCGTGCGATTGCCGTCTTTGATCCGTAAATGCCCAAGGGGGGTTGTGTCATGGCGGGAAAATGTGCCTTGATCCAGTGCCACCAGATCAAAGCTTGCCCCGCCCATATCCCCCAGCAAGCCGTCGGCGTGGGGCAGGCCACTGAGTACACCGTAGGCCGCAAGTTTGGCTTCTTCCTCACCACTGAGGACACGAACATCCGCGCCAAAGCGTCTTTTGATTTCCGCGACAAAGTCGGGGCCGTCAGTGGCTTCACGCACGGCGGCGGTGGCAAGCAGGCTGACGGTATCGACCTCCATGACCTCAACCAGCTTCATGAAGCGGTTGAGGGACTCGAAGGCAAGCGCGACCCCTTCGGGATTGAGCTTGCCTGTATCATCAATCCCCAGCCCCAATTGGCATTGCACCTTCTCGTTAAAGACGGGGAGGGGAATACGTGCCGGGCCATGAAAGACCACCAAACGTACGGTGTTAGAGCCGATATCGACAATTGCAGTAAGGCGACCTTTGCGTTCTGGCCCGATTGTGTAGTCCATCGATTATTCCAACATCAGCTTCTTAAGGCTGCGGCCTTTCTTTTTTAAGGCAGTCCCGCTGCCGGAAAGGCTGGGATTTGTCATAAAATAGTTGTGACAGGAAAAGGCGGTTTCATCAGCTTTGACCCGTTCGAAGGTCGTATCAGACTTTAACACCCATGTTTGTGCTTCGTCTTTTACGTTTGCAACCATGATCTGGTCAAGGATTTGGCGATGAACTGTCTCTGTTTCAATAGGAATGAGGGTTTCCACGCGACGGTCAAGGTTACGTGGCATCCAATCCGCTGAGGAAATGTAGATTTTTGCTTGCGGGTTTGGCAGCTTGCCCCCGTTGCCAAAGCAGACAATGCGCGAATGTTCAAGGAAGCGACCCACAATACTTTTGACGCGGATATTTTCTGACAGCCCCGGTACACCCGGTCGTAAGCAGCAAATCCCGCGGATTACCAGATCGATCTGCACACCCGCTTGGGAGGCTTCGTAAAGGGCGTCAATGATCTTCGGATCCACAACCGAGTTCATTTTCGCCCAGATCGCAGCCGGTTTATTGGCTTTGGCGTTGGCGATTTCGTTGTCGATGCCTTTCAGGATGCTGTTGCGTAGCGTCAACGGAGAATATTCCATCTTCTCCATTTTCTCCGGCTCGGCATAGCCTGTCATATAATTAAACAGCTTGGTCGCATCACGACACAAGGCCGGATCACACGAGAAGAAGGACAGGTCGGTATAGATCTTCGCCGTGATCGGGTGGTAGTTCCCCGTTCCAAGGTGAACGTAGGAGCGCAAGGAGTCCCCTTCCCGACGCACCACGAGGTTGATTTTTGCGTGGGTCTTTTTGTCCACAAAACCATAGACCACCTGTGCGCCTGCGCGTTCAAGGTCACGTGCCCAGCGGATATTGGCTTCTTCATCGAAGCGGGCTTTCAACTCGACCATGGCTGTGACCGATTTGCCAGCTTCCGCAGCCTCCATCAAAGCCTTAATGATAGGGGAGTTATTGGACGTTCGATAAAGTGTCTGTTTAATCGCAACCACATCGGGGTCGCGGGCGGCTTGCAGGACAAACTGCACAACCGCATCGAAGCTTTCATAAGGGTGGTGGACCACAAAATCTTTTTTGCGGATCGCGGCAAAACAGTCGCCCCCAAAGTCACGGATCCGCTCGGGAAAGCGGACGTTGTAGGGTTTGAATTGCAGGTCGGGACGTTCATCCGCGATCAGTTCTTTGGTATCGGCAAGCCCCAACAAACCATCCAGAATGAAGCTGTCTTCATCACTGACACCCAACTCATCGATCACAAGTTCACGTAATTCGTCTGACATCTCGGAGTCGATGGATAGACGGATGACGGACCCGCGGCGGCGGCGTTTCAGGGCGCTTTCAAAGGTGCGGACCAGATCTTCTGCTTCTTCATCAATTTCCATTTCGCTATCACGAATGACTTTAAACAGGCCGGAGGAAATCACTTTAAAATTCGGGAACAGGCGAGGCAGGAACAAGTCGATCAATTGTTCCATCGGCATAAAGCGGATGGTCTTGCCATAATCAGGCAGGCGCACAAAACGGGGCAGCATTTGTGGCAGCGGCACCATCGCTTTCAACTGTTCCTGATCGATTGTCGATTCCAGAGAGAACATCATCGCAAGGCCCAGGTTCGGAATGAACGGGAACGGGTGCGCCGGATCAATCGCAAGCGGGGTTAGGGACGGAAAAATCTGCTGCATGAAATGTTCTTCAAGCCACGGAATATCGCGCTTGGGCACATCATAGCTCTTGAGCACCTTGATGCCTTCCTTGAGCATCAGGCCGCGCAGGGTGCGATAGCGCGCTTGTTGACCAAGTACGAGGGAGTTGGCCGCTTTGTGAATCTCCGCGAGTTGCTGGGCAGGGCTCAGGCCGTCGTAGCTCAGAGATTTGATCCCGGCGTGAACCTGACCGTTAAGACCCGCGACGCGGACCATGTAAAATTCATCCAGATTGGCAGCGGAAATGGAGAGAAAGCGCAGGCGTTCCAGCAGCGGATGGCGGGGGTTGTCCGCTTCTTCCAGCACACGTGTGTTAAAGGACAGCCAAGACAATTCCCTGTTGATGAAACGTTCCGGGGAGTCCATAGTGATTTGGGTCGGGAGTTGTGATTTTCCTATCTGCGCATTCATGTGATTATTCCCCCTTCGATATTGGATAAAATGACCGCCTGATTTAGATTTTGTTCCTTATATAGACCAAGTCTTGTGCGGTGAAATCTTAAAAGATGAAACTTTTATGATACTGGCCTATCTATAACAAACTATAGCGCTAAATTGCAAAGGCAACCACATGAAAAATCTTTTACTTTTGCGCCATGCGAAGTCCTGTTGGGAAAATCTTTCGCTGGTTGATTTTCAACGCCCCTTAAACGATCGTGGGCGTGAAGCGGCTCAGCGGATGGCGGCTTATTTGGGGGACCATATGCCATTGCCGGACCATGTGGTGTGCTCGACGGCTCAACGCACCCGCGAAACGCTAAGCGCTCTTGTCAAAGTTTATGCCAATGACTATCAGCTGGATTTTAGGCGAGACCTATATATGCCGACACCGACCCGGTTGATGGGCGTTATTCAGGCCAGTGATCCAGAGGTGGAAACCTTGATGATCGTTTCACACAATCCGGGATTGGAGGAGCTGGCGTGCGTTCTGTCCAAGGACCCGCGTGGGGAACAGATGCAGGATATGCTGACGAAATATCCAACGGCAGCTTGCGCCCACTTTCGCTTTGAAGCGGAGGATTGGACGGATGTCAAAATAGGGCAGGGGCATCTGGTCAAATTTATCAAGCCGCGCGCACTGGATTAGTTCAGATATCCTTGCCCGTTATGGCGCGGATGGCGGTCAGGTAAAGTTTGACACGGCTTTCGTCATCCAGGTCTTCCAGTATCTTTGCTTTTTGGCGTTTGACCCGTTGGGCGGACTCGATCAGGGCGCGGCGTTCGGGCGTCATTTTTTTGGAAGCTTCTGCTTTTACAGCCTCCAAGAGCTCTTCATTCTGGAGCAGCAGATCATCCATTTTCTGACCGCTGTTTTCAAGTTTGTTGATGGCATCGTCAAGGGCCACGCCGGCGACGGTGCGATAATCATCCGTTTCTTTTCTTTTTTCTTTTTTGCTTGGCTTTTGATCGGGCTTTTTACCGAGGGCTTTCCCAAGCAACTTTTTCTGCAAGGACTCAAACATGGCGATATGTGTGACAACTCTGTTAAGTTTGATTGATTTTGACAGTGTAGCATGAATATATTGTAGTAATCTAAATCCATCTCGCTATTGTGGAAACCATGAAAAGATCTCGTAACGCAAAAATTATCGCCACGCTCGGTCCAGCAAGCTCGACCCGTGCGCGTATCGAACAGTTGTTTAAAGCCGGTGCCGACGTGTTCCGCCTCAACTTCTCCCACGGCAGCCATGAAGACCACAAGGACCGCTACGATGCGATCCGGGATGTGGAAAAAGAACAGGGGCGCCCGATTTCTATCATGGCGGACCTGCAAGGTCCAAAATTGCGACTGGGCACATTTAAGGATGGCTCCGTGCTGTTA
The DNA here is from genome assembly GCF_000688235.1 of Terasakiella pusilla DSM 6293. Classification (GTDB taxonomy): domain Bacteria; phylum Pseudomonadota; class Alphaproteobacteria; order Rhodospirillales; family Terasakiellaceae; genus Terasakiella; species Terasakiella pusilla. The sequence continues at coordinate 134,211 of NZ_JHYO01000009.1, forward strand.
GGTGTGGGGCGTCGCTTCCGTCTTGATCTGGATAAAACGCCAGGCGACGTGACGCGCGCACCGCTGCCGCACCCCGAAATTTTTGAAGTTCTGGAACCGGGCATGACCCTGTTGCTGGACGATGGTAAAATGCGCCTCAAAGTTCTTGAGTGCGGCAAAGATTTTGCTGAAACCGAAGTGATGGTCGATGGCACCTTGAGTGATCGCAAGGGGGTAAACGTCCCTGATGCGGTTTTGCCTTTGTCTGCCATGACGGAAAAAGATATTGCGGATCTTAAGTTCGCCTTGTCGATCAATGTGGACTGGATTGCCTTGTCCTTCGTGCAGAAGTCGGGCGACATCCGCGAAGCCCGCAAGTTGATCGGTAAAAAAGCGTCCATCATTGCGAAGTTGGAAAAGCCGTCTGCCATTGATGACCTGGAAGATATCGTGGCCTTGAGCGACGCTGTCATGGTTGCGCGTGGGGACTTGGGTGTTGAATTGCCGCCGGAAGATGTGCCGATGCTGCAAAAACGTATCATCACCACCGCGCGTCAACAAGGAAAGCCGGTTATTGTGGCAACGCAGATGCTGGATTCTATGGTGAGTGCACCTGCCCCAACCCGCGCGGAAGCTTCTGACGTGGCGACGGCGATCTATGATGGCTCGGATGCGGTCATGTTGTCTGCGGAAACGGCAGCGGGTGACTATCCGGTTGAAACGGTCGAGATTATGGACCGTATCATCCAGCGTGTGGAAGGGGATCCGTTATGCAAACGCATGCGCGATACAGACCGTATTATCCCGGAAGCGACAGAAAACGATGCCATCAGTGCCGCTGCGCGTCAGGTCGCCCAGACGATCGGTGCCAAAGCGATTGTAACCTATACAACAACGGGCTCTACTTCTTATCGTGTGGCGCGAGAACGACCGGAAACGATGATCTTGAGCTTGACGCCAAAGATTGAAACTGCGCGTAAGCTGGCTTTGTGCTGGGGGGTGCATTCTGTGGTGACGCAGGACGCAGCAGACTTTAGCGCCATGGTGAAGGGCGCGCGCAAAGTGGCGAAGGCGGAAAAAATCGGTCAGCGTGGGGATACGCTGGTTGTGACCGCGGGTGTCCCGTTTGGTACACCGGGGGCGACGAACATTTTACGTATTGCGAGCATCAGTTAATCCATGTTTTCCGAAATTTTCTCCATTCTTGCCCCGGTCTTTGTTTGTGTAGGGATTGGGTATGGGTGGTCTAAAAGTGGTCGCGCTTTTGACACACCCATGGTGACAACGATCGTAACTTATTTTGCCACACCCAGTCTGGTGTTTTATGCCCTGTCCAAGGTAGAGCTTGATACCTCTATGCTGTGGGATATGGGGATTGCAGCGCTGGCGGCAAATGTGGCTTTCGCGGTGATCGGGGGGATTATTTTGGCGATCTTTGGGTTGCCGCAACGGGCATTTTTACAAGCACTGACATGGCCTAATGTCGGGAATGTGGGGTTGCCGCTTTGTTTGCTGGCCTTTGGCGACGAAGGTCTGGCTTTGGCGGTTGCGTTCTTTACCGTTTATGTGGTGTTGCAGTTAACGGTCGGGGTCGCTTTTGTTTCCGGCAGTTTTACGCCCAAGTCTTTGATTAAAATGCCGATCATTCCGGCAACGATTCTGGCCTCTCTTTTTCTGTTTACAGATTTAACGGTACCTGAATGGCTGTTTAACACAACCAAACTGGTGGGGGATTTAACGATCCCATTGATGCTCTTTACGCTTGGGGTGTCGCTTGCCAGTTTACAGGTGGGCAGCTTGAAAACCGCTTTCGGACTGTCCGTCCTGCGTTTGGGGATGGGCTTTGGTGTTGGTGTCGGCTTGGCCTATATCTTGGGCCTTAGCGGTCCGGCTGCGGGTGTTGTAATCCTGCAATGCGCGATGCCGGCGGCGGTCTTCTGTTATCTGTTTGCCCAGCTTTATGATCAGCGCCCGCAAGAAGTTGCGGGTCTGGTCATTGTCTCGACCTTTATGGGGTTTGCGGCTTTACCGGCCTTGCTGTGGTATGTGCTGTAAGCGATAAAAGCGACAGTGAATAAAAGAAAGCCCCGAAGGTAACTTCGGGGCTTTTCGTTTGGGTGTGGGCCGTTGATTTTATTCTGCGGCTGTCTTGGTGACATCGCCTTTTCTAAAGATCGCCATCAGCTTTTCTTCTTTGGCTTTGACCTCCTTGACCGCCTTTTCTTTCACGTGACCGAAACCACGGATATCACGGGGTAGGTCAGCGATTTTAATTGCCAGCTCATGGTTGTCTTTACGCAGGTTCTGACATAGTTCTTCAAGCACACCCATATATTCAGAGATCAGGGCGCGTTCCATTTTACGCTCTGCGGTTTTACCGAAGATATCGAACTTGCCGCCGCGCAGATGTTTGAATTTCGCCATCATGTTAAAGACGTTCAGCATCCACGGACCATATTCTTTCTTTTGTAGATGACCGGTCTTCTGGTCTTTATCTGCCAACAATGGCGGGGCGAGGTGGAAGGTCAGTTTATAGCCATCCTCGAACTGTTCTTGCAGTTTCTTTTTAAAGGCAGGATCGCTATAGAGACGCGCAACCTCATATTCATCTTTATAAGACATCAGCTTGGCAAGGACGTGGGCGGCGGATTTGGTCAGTTGTTTGCTGCCTGTGCCCAGTTCTTCTTCTGCCTTACGCACGCGTTCTACAACGGACAGGTAACGTTTGGCATAGGCGGCGTCCTGATAGTTGGTCAGATGTTGCATGCGATGTTTGATCAATTCGTCCAGATCCGTCTGGATGAATTGCGGGTTCTCATCGACGACCAAAGCAGACAGGGCGTCCATATCGTGTGCCGCCCAGCGACCCAGATTAAACGCACGTTTGTTGAAGTCGATGGCAACGCCGTTCAGTTCAATCGCTTTTAAGATGGACGCCTCAGCAAGCGGAATAAAGCCCATCTGATACGCATAACCGACAACAAACAGGTTAGACCCGATGGAGTCCCCCAAAAGTTTAGTTGCCAGATGGCTTGCATCAAAGAACCAGCTATCCCCTTCAGCGACAGCTTCCGCGATGGATTGCTTCATGCTTTCCAGTGGGAAGGGGGCGTCACGGTTGACGGCAAAGTCCGGTGTCATGACTTTATGGTCGTTGATGATGGCTTTGGACTGACCGGCTTTTAGTTTCGCGAGACCGTCAAAGCTGGCGGACGTCACCAGATCACACCCCAGCATCAAGTCAGCTTCCCCCGCCGGAATTTTAACCGCATGGATATCATCCGGTGCGTTTGCCAGACGGATGTGAGAAATCACCGACCCGTTCTTTTGCGCCAAACCCGCCATATCAAGGACGGAGACACCTTTCTGTTCGATGTGGGCGGCCATACCTAATAAGGCGCCAATGGTCACAACGCCTGTCCCACCGATCCCGGTGACGACGATGGAATATGTTTCGTCAGTGGAGGGCAGGGTCGGTGTTGGCAGTTTTGCTGGATCAAACTTATCAAGCTGGTTGCTGCCTTCTTTTTTGCGCAGTTTCGCCCCATTGACGGAAACAAAGCTTGGACAGAATCCCTTTACGCATGAAAAGTCCATGTTACAGGTGGATTGATCGATTTGGCGTTTACGGCCCAACAGAGTTTCTTTTGGGGTGATGGACACACAGTTTGATTTTTCGCCACAGTCGCCGCAGCCTTCACAGACTGCATCGTTGATAAACAGGCGATGGTTTGGTGTTGGCGCTTTGCCGCGTTTACGCATGCGGCGCATCTCTGTCGCACAGTGCTGATCATAGATCATGACCGATACGCCTTTCCAGTTGCGCAGTTCGCGCTGGACTTCATCCAGATCGTCGCGATGATGGAAAGTGACGTGCGGCGCAAAGGCGGTACGGCTTGGGTATTTGTTGGGATCATCGGCCACAATGGCGATCCGTTGCACGCCTTCGCCGTCCAGCTGTTTGGTGATGCCCTGAATGGTCAGCGGGCCATCAACCGGTTGTCCGCCTGTCATCGCAACGGCTGCGTTAAACAGGATCTTATAGGTGATGTTGACTTTCGCCCCCAACGCCTGACGGATGGCCAGCAGGCCGGAATGGTAATAGGTGCCGTCGCCAAGGTTGGCAAAGACGTGATTTTCGTCTGTAAAGTGGCTTTGGCCGACCCACGGCACACCTTCACCGCCCATTTGGGTAAAGGTCTGTGTGGTTTCTGCGCGCACCCATGTCGCCATGTAGTGACAGCCAATGCCCGCCATCGCACGCGATCCGTCCGGTACGCGTGTGGAGGTGTTGTGCGGACAGCCAGAACAGAATGTGGGCGTGCGGGTGGTGGTCAGGCGTGGTTTTGCGAGTTCTTTTTCTTTTGCATCCAGCCAAGCCAGACGTTTTTCGATTTTTTCATCGCAATAGTATTTTTTGACCCGTGCGGCAATGACGCGGGCGATGCGGGCAGGGGACAGTTCGTTCGCGCTTGGCAAAATCCATTCGCCTTTTTCATCAAACTTGCCGATGACGCGGGGGCGAACTTGTTCATCCCAGTTGTAAAGCTGTTCTTTCAACTGGTTTTCAATGACGGCGCGTTTTTCTTCAACGACCAGAATTTCATCCAGGCCTTTAACGAATTCTTTGATGCCTTCCGGCTCCAGCGGCCAAGGCATGCCGACTTTGTAAAGACGGATACCAAGCTGAGCTGCGCGGTCTTCATCGATCCCCAAATCTTCCATGGCTTGCAGTACGTCTTGGTAAGATTTACCCGACGTGATGATGCCAAGGGTGGCTTGTGGGTTGTCGATGGTGATTTTATCGATCTTGTTGGCGCGTGCAAATGCGATTGCCGCGTAAAGTTTATATTTTTGCAGGCGGTATTCCTGTTCCAATGGCTTGTCGGGCCAACGGATATGCACGCCGCCGTCAGGGAATTTAAAATCGGGATAGACGGTTTTGATACGGTTCGGGTCCACGTAAACGGAGGCAGAGGCATCGACTGTTTCTGAAATGGTCTTCATCGCCACCCAACAGCCAGAGAAACGCGACATTTCCCAGCCCAGAACACCGTAATCCAGAAATTCCTGAACGCTGGATGGGTTCAGGACCGGAATTTGCGCATCCATAAAGGCATATTCGGACTGACAGGGGATGGTAGACGATTTACAGTTATGGTCATCACCCGCAAGGGCGAGAACGCCGCCATGTTTGGCGGTGCCTGCATAGTTTGCATGTTTAAAGACATCGCCGGATCGATCAACGCCAGGCGTTTTGCCGTACCACATGCCAAAGACGCCATCATATTTGGCCCCTTGGAATAAGCCGACCTGTTGCGAGCCCCAAACAGCCGTCGCGCCCAATTCTTCGTTGACGCCGGGTTCAAACTTGATGTGCTTGTCTTCGATATATTTTTGGGCACTCCAAAGTTCGCGGTCCAGATTGCCAAGTGGCGATCCACGGTAGCCTGAAATGAAACAGGCCGTATTGAGGCCGTTCAGCAGGTCGCGTTGTCTTTGAAGCATAGGCAGACGAACAAGGGCTTGGGTACCGGTCATATAGGCCTGTCCGGTTTCCAGCGTGTACTTGTCCGATAGACTTACGTCGCGCATGTCGTTCATTTTCGTCTCTCATCCCTGTGATTTCTTTATATGTAAGTATCAGGGGAGGAATTGCAAAATATCAAGTAGGTAAGTGATGCTGACCTAAAAATCGCAATAAACAGATTAAGTATTTATACTTTGCGGAGAAAAATTATAACGATGGTTGGGTATCTGTACGATTATTTCGCCTTCGCCTGTGCAAAAACCTCTTTTGCATTTGCTCAAAATGGTTGAGAACCGAACAGAATCTCTCTTCGGGTCGGGTTCAGCCCATGTAATCTTCGCCAAACTCGGTCTGAATGGTGATCACTTGATCCATATGGTTGGCAAGGGAGGTGACACATTCTTTGTCCAGTCGCACGCCAGCTTCCACCATCAAGGTATTGAGGGCGCGCTGGTTGCTCCAGCCTTCTTTATAAGGGCGTTTGCTGGTGAGGGCATCGAAGATATCAGCGACGGCAACAATGCGGGCTTCCAATGGGATTTCCTCGCCCTTTAACTGGTTTGGATAGCCGGACCCGTCCATGGCTTCATGGTGGCCCATCACGATATTGTAGAGCATATCAAAGTGATTGAGGCTATCTAGACCAAATTGTTTTGCCATCACTTGAACGATCTCGCCCCCTTTGGTGACATGGGTTTTCATGATGTCATATTCTTCGGGGGTGAGTTTGCCCGGTTTTAGCAAAATTTCATCGGGGACAGCGACTTTGCCCACATCATGCAGCGGGGCAAATTGGAAGATATATTCAACCCAGTCATCTTCTTTGCCGTGGCGCTGGGCCAAATCTTTGGCGATGATACGGGCGTAACGCGACATTCTCTCCAAATGGTTGCCGGTTTCTTCGTCGCGTTGACGGCTGAACTCTCTCGCGGTTTGCACTGCGCCGCGAAAGGTCTTGAGGTGTTGCAGCTCGTTGATGACGAGCAGGGAGATCACGCCGCTGTATGCCACCAGTGAGGATAAACGTCCCTCAGAGAAATAGCCTTTTTCCGGTGAGTTAAAGAATAAAAAACCAAAGAGGTTGCCATTAAATCGAATGGGCAGCGTCATGCTGGACAAATAGCCGCTTTGCTGGAGCTTTGCCGTGTGCGGGTTGTCGCTGGAAAAGACGCTGAGATCATCAATGATGCGAGGCTCTGTCTCTTTCGCAATCTCCAACAGGGACTTGGCTTTGTTTAAGGGAGATTCGTAAAAGCTGATCGGGGATTGGCCATCCGTACTATGGGCAAATGTTTTCAATATGTCGGTTTCGCGGTCATAAACCGCCACAGCAATGCGACATAAGGCCGGATGAACGGTTCTGATTTGCTCGTGAATTTGACAGAGTCTCTCACCGATAGAGAGCTTGTCTTTATCGAGTACTTTTTGCAGCATTTCCCCTAGGCCCTAGACTCATAAATTTTTTATCCAAATGCGAACTGATGCCAGTTTAACAGCAGCGAGGAAATTCTCAGGGTTCTTATCATAACGTGTGGCAATGCCTCTGAATTGCTTGAGTTTGTTGAAGAAGCGCTCAACCAAGTTTCTGTAGCGGTAAAGGAATTTGCTAAAGGCAAAAGACTTTCGTCGATTGCTTTTAGGTGGGATATTTGCCCATGCTTTTTTATTTTCAGCCAATTGCCGAATAGCATCGCTGTCGTAGGCTTTATCGGCCAAAAGAATTGTGCCTT
>NZ_JHYO01000010.1 GCF_000688235.1 Terasakiella pusilla DSM 6293
AAAAGCGATTTACAAACGGCGCAAGGAAACTGTGGAACGCAGTTTTGCTGATGCCAAACAACTACATGGGCACCGCTATGCCCGTCTGAGAGGCCTGACTAAAGTGAAAGAGCAATGCTTGATGGCAGCCACCGCCCAAAACATCAAGAAAATCGCCCTCATCTTAGCCCGTCTCAGGTTTTTATGGCGATATTTACCCACTGGAACGCCCACATATGCCTGAAAATGAAGCAGTGGAGCAACCTGCTTAAAGAAATGTCCAACAGAACAAAAAAACACAACCTTATAGAAAATAACAAACCCCGCCAAAATTGACGGGGTTTGTCAGAGATCTGGGATGTCCTTTTAGGTAGGACATCCGTTTTTATTTTGCTTTACCCCGCTGCCATCACACTTGGCAAATCAGCAAGCTGATAGCCTGCATCCGCTAATCTGTCTTTCACCCGATGGGCGATAGCAAGGGCGTTGGCACTATCCCCATGGACACAAATACTATGGATTGGCGCCTCAATCCCGTCGCCGTTCGGAGTCAGGATTTTACCTGCTTCAAGGAAGGAGAGGATCTGATCCGCGCTTTGTTCCGGGTCATGGATCACCGCCCCCGGCTCCCCCCGTGGGGTCAAATTGCCGTGAGCATCATAGGTGCGATCGGCAAACACTTCACTGGCAGTGGGAAGGCCCGCTTCAAGCCCCGCTTTAAACAGGCATGACCCGGCAGGGGCCAACAAGATCATATCATCGGCAATTGCCTTGACCGCACGCGCAATCGCGCGCGACATCTCCATATCCACGCAGGCCATGGTGTTTAAGGTGCCATGAGGTTTTACGTGGGTCAGGCTTGCGCCCTTGGAGTTGGCAATCGCCTGCAATGCGCCGACCTGATAGATGATCATAGCTTCCAGCTCGGGATGGGCCACAACCATCTTACGCCGCCCAAACCCTTGCAGGTCGGGAAAACCCGGATGCGCGCCAATGCTGACATTATTCTGTTTGGCAAGTTCAACCGTTGTGCCCATCACCAGCGGATCACCAGCGTGATAGCCACAAGCCACATTCGCGGCCCCGACCACATCCAGCATCGCCGGATCATTCCCGATGGTGTAAGCCCCAAAGCTTTCGCCCATATCGGCGTTCAGGTTGATCAGTTTGCTCATCACATATCCTCCAGATGACCGGGAAAATGTCCGGGGTTTTGTGCATCGACGACACCGCCGACCAGATTGTTTTCATAAAGGGCCAACAGATCGACGGCCCCTTCGTCAAAATAATTACGGATGGAGGCAATCGCCTTTTCGATCTCCGCTTCCTTTTGAAGATAGAGCGATTGTGCCGTTTGTAAATCCACCGCCTTAAAGCTCACTTCTTTGCCCGGCACCATTTGCCCCAGACAATAAAGATCACAGGAAATAATGCTGGCGATCTTGGGATAGCCCCCGACCGACTGACAATCCGCAGCCAAAATGATCGGCTGACCACTGCCCGGCACCTGAATGGCCCCACACACCAGCCCGTCCGAAATCAGATCATAGCCTTTTTCCGGCAGCGCTTCGATTTTGCGACCTTCTAAACGGATGCCCATACGGTCCACGTCAGAGCTGACTTTAAACGGTGTCCCGACGAACATTAAAAAGTCGGCCTCGGAAAAATGATCATCCTGCGGCCCTTGAATCACATGGATCGGGCCATCTTCAAGGGCGATCGGTTCTGCGATAATCTTTTCACTATCCGAATAAACCGCCGGCGCACGCACGGGCAGGCTATCGCCGCTTTGTAACGGCAACCCGTTATGCCCGCCCAATCCTGCGCGTGCATATGTAGAACAACTGCCCAAAACAGGCGTTAACGCCAGACCGCTTTCAACGCATAAATACCCCGTCGCCCCTTGGTCAATCGGGAAGACTTTTAAGATATCACCCTCATTCAAGGTGATGGTTTGAAACGGGGTGACAGGATGTTTTTCCTGCGTGGCAAAATCCAGCAGTTCCCCGCCACTGTGACAGGCCAAGGCGACACGAACCGGCCCGCCTTCGGCGGTGACGCTTGGTCCCATAAACCGAAATTCAATTGCAGCTTCATAAGGATCATTGCCAACCAAGGCATTGCCCAGTCGTAGCAACACCGGATCAACGGCCCCACTGCGCGGCACACCATACCGATTATACCCGATACGCCCCTGATCCTGAATAGACGCCAACATGCCAGGAGACAGAATTTTTAAAGACTGCGTCATTTTATTCGCCCCCTTTCAAAAAGCTGTCGGGCAATAGATTGCCTTGTTTCAAGTCCTGTTCAATCCGGTCGAAATCTGCACGGCTGACAGGTTCAAAACACACGGTTTCTCCGGCTTGCAACAAGCTTGGCACCGCCTGATCCGCATCGAACAACGCCACCGGACAGCGCCCCAAAAGGTGCCAGCCCCCCGGACTTTCCCAAGGGTAAATCGCGGTTTGGTCATTGGCGATCGCAACCGATCCGGCCGGTACACGGGTACGGGGGCTTTCACGGCGTGGGAAACGTAAACGCGGATCAATCTCCGCCATAAAAGGGAAACCGGGCAAAAAGCCGATCATCAAAATACTGTAGGCCGTGCCACTATGAATATTAATAACCTCTTGCGCAGTAAGGCCCGCGCGTTCCGCTACCTCTGTCAAATCGGGGGCTAACTCCCCTTCATAACAAACGGGCAAGGTCCATGTACGCCCCTGCTGGCTGGCGTCATCCGCCGCCGTCCCCGCAAGGTCACAGACCTGTTGGCGCACGGTTTCAAAACCGGCATAGGCAGGGGTCAAACAAACGGTCAGGGATCGGGAGGTGGAGATCATATCCACCACCCCTGCAATCTCGCCCGTCCCAATCTCTGCCTGTACCTTGGATCGAAGGGCGCGGACCTGCTTTGCCCCAACTGTCCCTTTCAAGTCAGTATATTCAATGGTGAAGGCAGCATCACCCATCATCAAGACACGAAAGTCCATGATCTAAACCTTACAAAACTGTAGTTACTGTTTACGGGCTCGTTAATAAAACAGGCTCGGTAACCAAAGCGCCAAATCCGGGAACGCAATCAGCAAGGCCACCATCGCAAACATTGTAAAGACGAACGGCAAGGCACCGACCATAACATCTTTCAACACCCCTTGGGAACGAATGGATTGCACCACAAACAGGTTGATCCCGATCGGGGGTGTGATCAAGGCCGTTTCCAGCAACACCATCAACAGAATACCAAACCAAACCGGATCATAACCCATGCTGACAACAATCGGCGTCACGATGGTCGCAGTCGTAATCAACATGGAGAACGTCTCCATAAAACAGCCAAGGATGACATAAAACACCACGATCAGCATCAAAGTCCCAAGCGGCGACAGGCCAAGCGATGTGATAAAGTCTGTCAATTGTGCAGTCAGACCAATGGCGGTCAGCACAAAATTCAGGAACACAGCCGCGATAATGATCAACATAATGATCGCCGTTGTGCGCATGGTGCCGCGGAATACTTCGCGCATCATCTGCCAAGACAGGCTTCGATGCACCGCCGCCAACAACAAGGATGCAACCACACCCAGCGAAGCCGCTTCGGTCGGGGTTGCCCACCCTGCATAGATGGACCCCACAACCACGAGGAAGATAAAGATCGGCGGCAACAGATGAACCAGACTTGCCAGACGTTCTGACAGGTTATAAGGCACCCGTTCCCCACCCCATTCAGGCTTCAGGATACAGGCAATCACCACGGTTGCCATAAACAGCCCCGCCATCAACAGACCGGGCACAAACCCCGCCAGATAAAGTTCGGAGACAGAGGTATTCGTCAACAGCCCAAAGACAATCAGGTTAATGGACGGCGGGATCAAAATCCCCAGCGTCCCACCGGCGGCAATGGTGCCCAAAAACAGCGGTTCGTTATATTTACGCTTGTGCATTTCCGGTTCTGCCACGGTCCCGATGGTTGCAGCGGTCGCCACACTGGACCCGGACGTCGCGGCAAACAAAGCACACGCCCCGATGTTGGAGTGCATCAAGCCGCCGGGCAACCACGACAGCCATTTTGCCATCGCATCATACATACGGGTGGTGATGCCGGATCGCAGCAGGATTTCCCCCAACATGACAAACATGGGGATCGCCACCAGCAAAAATTCGATAGAGTTGGTCCACACAATATCCCCGATCGCACGGTGGATCGGCATCATGGTGAAAAAGTGACCAAGGATAAGACCCAACCAGCCAAGGGCCGCCGCAACGGGAACACTGATCCCGATCAGGACAAGAAGAACAATGATTGTAACCGGTAACATCGTTTAGTCCTTTTCAACGAGATGTGCTTGAGAATGGGCCGTGTCTTCACCGCCATGGAGTTCTGCCTGAATTTCCTCATCCAAAGACGGGATACCGACCAGTTCGTTTACGCGGTCATCCTTGCCTTTTAATAAAGCGGCGAAGGACAGGATCAACAAGGTCAAGGCGGTCAACAGGGCAAAACAAAGGGCGGCAAACCAGATCGTTTGCGGGATCGCAAGCGGAGTCTGCAACGGTGTGATGGAGCGACTTTGATAAATGATCGCATCAGACACTAGATTATAGGCAAAGTAACAAATAACGGCGAACAGGCCAGTGGTGAAGAAAATGCTCACCACATCCAGAATGCGCCGCACCCGAATAGGGAACCTGTTATAAATAAAATCAATGCGGATATTTGCCCGCGTCAGCAAGGCATAGGAATAGGCACAAGCAGTGGAAATGGCAAATACATAGCCGGATATTTCGTCCGCCCCAGCGATGGAAATGTTTAAAAGTTTACGTGTGATGACATCATAAGTGACCAGACAGGCGGATGCCAACATCGCCCAGCCCCCCACTTGTACAATGATATGAATAAATAGATTTAAGGGCTTCATCATGATCTTTTCTCTGCTTTTTGGCCTATCAGGTCTCTATCTGCACAGGTTCGGGACTTAAAATATCGCCCGAACCTGCACAATAGAGAAACTATGACTTACTTCGCCACAGCATTCATGTTGAGGACTTTACCGACTGTTTCGTTCCAGTTGTCCGCACAATCTTTGCCGCAACGCTCTGCCCAACGGGCCAGAACCACGTCGTTGGCAACTTGGTCACGGACTTTAAGGTCAGCCGCGCTCGGCTCAACCAACGTCATGCCACCCAACGGCGCGTCCGCACCGATCGGGCATTCTTTGCCAGTCAGACATTTGATCGCAACGTCGTCTTCCTGTGCTGTCGCTTCCCACATAGAGTCTGTCAGTTTGTCCAAACGGGCTTTCATGTCAGCCTGTTGTGTTTCAGACAGGGAGTTCCATTTGTCCATGTTCATCGCACCGAAGGCCAGACCCCAGCCCACACGTAGGGAGTAAACGTATTTCGCAGCCTGATACCATTTGGCTGTATAAGCAGACATGGTGCCTGTGATCGCACAATCAACAACGCCTTTTTCCAGCGCCGGAATAACTTCCCCGAAGGAGACCGTCACGGACGTCCCGCCAACGCCTTCTACAAAGTCACCCAAGGATGTTGCATAGACGCGGATTTTCTTGCCTTTAAGGTCCTGAATACCGGAGATTTCGTCTTTACAGTACAAAATCTGGCTCGGGAACGGGTAGAGCTGAAGCAGTTTAGCGTTGAAGTACTTTTCAAACGCCCCTTCCAACGTCGGGAAATAAGCTTCCGCAACTTTGCGCTCTGTGCCGATATCCTGTGCAACAGAAGACAGATCAGCGCCTTCGAAGACAGCGTTTTCAGACGCAACATAACCCGGCAGACCATACGCATAGTCAAACACACCGGATTTCAGCATGCGCATGACTTCAAAGCCTTTAAGACCGAATTCAGAATAAGACCCGATTGTCGCAATCACTTTGCCTTCGGTGTCTTTAGAAATGCCGCGCCAAAACGGGGCTTCACGGTCGTTATAGTTGGTCATGCTATTCCAGGTCCCGATGACACTCATCTTGACTGGAGCCTCATCGGCTTTCACCGCACCGGCACCTACGGCCAGCCCAGCAACCAATGAGGCAGCAACGCCCAAAGTCTTCACTGTTTTAAACATTTACATTACTCCCAAATGATAAAATATTTAGTTTCGTCAGATTGTTATGCGGCCTTGATCTGCACCACGAATGTCCGAGATCAACATGTGACCCGGGGCATGCGTGATACAAAGTGAAGGTTTAGCATTGGTAATGGCCACTTGCGGTGTCACACCGCAGGCCCAAAAGACCGGAACTTCCCCGTCTTTAATTTCTGTCGGATCGCCGAAATCCGGTTTATTCACATCCTTGATCCCGATGGCTGCCGGATCCCCAAAATGGATCGGCGCCCCGTGGGCCTGTTGGAAGCGACTTGTAATTTCAATGGCACGGATCGCATCGGACACGGACATGGATCGCATGGACACCACGACTTCCCCATGGAAAGGTCCGGCCTTGACCGTCTGGATATTGGTGCGGAACATGGGAACAGTCTTGCACTGTGTGATATGACGCACCTCAATCCCTTCTGCCATCAAAGCATCTTCAAAGGAAAAAGAACACCCCAGCACAAAGGTCACCAGATCATCACGCCAGTGATCACGAATATCTGTCACTTGCTCGATCAACTCGCCCTTTTTAAAAATCTTGTACTGGGGAACATCGGTGCGGATATCGATATCATCACCCAATGTCGGCAAAAACGGATCGCCCGTTTCAGACACACCCACCAGCGGACAGGGCTTGGGGTTGCGCTGACAAAAACGTAAAAAATCGGTTGCATACTCAGCTGGCATAATCGCCAGATTGCCTTGCAGATATCCGCCACCTAAACCGGCAGTATCGCTGGTAAACTCACCAGAACGAATAGCCTGACGTACGTCTTTAGGCGTTGCTTTTTGTAATTTTTCTCTAAGTCCCATGACCTGTTCACTTCCAAATGTACGCTATGAGATAAAAAACGTTTCGAATGTTTCAAAACCATTACACAGCGATCCAATAAAAGCGAACTGGATTTTTTTAGAATAACTGATAACTAAATTTTATCACCTATCCTTGTAAACATGGGAAACCATAGCGGCAAGTTCAGCGATTTTTTCCGCTAGGGGGTTGAAAGGTTCTCGCGGATAAGAGGCGGTAAAAACAAGGTCTGAAGCCTGCCATGTACTCTCGATTTCGCGCAATTGGCCTGACTCGATTTCTTCTGCCACCAGCTCCCACGGCAACATCCCGACACCCAATCCATCCAGCGCCATGCGTTTACAGGCCGCCAAAGAAGTGGATGGAAAAAGCCTTGCAATATCAACATCCTCCTCCTTTGTTAAAGCCTGAACTTCGGAGAAAGGTCGGGTATTTCGCGCATAGGTCATTACCGTTTTTGACAGGATTTTACTGATCGGCACCACCCCTTGCGGCAGGTCCAATTCATGACTACAAACCCAGACCAGCGGGTAGGAACACAAATTTATATTCTGGATACTGAATTCTGAAATCGGTCCCATCAAAAAAGCCAGATCAAGGGATCGGTTGATCAGTTCATTTCGCATATTGGCGGTGACATCGACGGTCAATTCAATATCAACATGTGGAAAATTTTTGTGCACTTGCTGCAAAAAATCGGACAACCAAGTATGGACAATCGTTTCCGACACACCCAGTCGCAGGATGCCGGATAAAGATTCGGCCTCACAGGCTTTGGCTTTAAAATTATCCGCCATCACCAGCATTTTTTGGGCATAGGGCAGCAGTTCAACGCCTTTTGTCGTCAGTTCAAACTTTCCGGCATGGCGAGTAAACAGCTCAACGCCCAACGATTCTTCCAACGCGATAATACGCGAAGAAACCGCGGGCTGACTGGTATAAAGTTTTTTCGCGGCTTTGCGAAAACTGCCTAACGTCGCCACCCAAACAAATGTTTCCAGCTGCTTGAAGTTCATTCCCTGCGTCCTTTTTTATCCCATCACGTTTTTTTATACCGAACAGAATAACGCGAGATTGAGGCGCTGTCCTCAGTTAAACTGGACGCTTCGCTAAAACTATGGCAAGACAGCCCAACTATTTTACCCGCAAGCACCGGAGCTTTTTCGTGACGTTTACATTGGACCAAGCCGCCATCGACCGCCTGTTGGATATTGCCCGTATCGCAGGCGATGCCACCATGGAAATTTATCGCACCGACTTTGAAATCTATTCAAAAAACGACGAGTCCCCCGTCACAGAGGCTGACGGCAAAGCCGAAGCCATCATCACGCCGATTTTAAAAGAAATCGCGCCCGACCTGCCCATCGTCGCTGAAGAAGCCTTTAGCGCGGGCCACATCCCAAATGTGGAAGGCACTGCCTTCTGGCTGGTCGATCCGGTCGATGGCACCAAACAGTTTATCAAAAAGCAGGATGAATTTACCGTCAACATCGCCCTGATTGATGAAGACCGCCGCCCGATCTTTGGTGTCGTCCACGCCCCAGCGCTTGATCGTATGTTCTGGGGATCACTGGAACACGGCGCGTTTGTGCGTGAAGCCGATGGCAGCGTCAAAAAACTAAGCGTGCGACCCGCGCCACAGGCAGGGATTACCGCTGTCGTCAGCCGATCTCACAAAACACCAGAAGTGGATGAGTATCTGAAAGACTTTACGGTTGCCCATGAAGTCTCCGCAGGCTCCAGCATCAAGTTCTGTCAGGTGGCAGAAGGGGTTGCCGATCTATATCCGCGTTTTGGCCCGACGATGGAATGGGATACCGCTGCCGGACATGCGGTTGTTTTAGGGGCTGGCGGAACGGTCAAAACGCCCGAAGGCGAAGATTTCCGCTACGCCAAAGACGGCTTTAAAAACGGCTTTTTCATCGCCAAGGGCCAGGACTAAACCAGCCCTTGCTAGGTACGATTTTTTAAAGTTCAAGACTTGCTGAAAAACTCATTTTTTGGCAGTATACCTATGTTACAGAGATAAAGTTCTTTGTAGTGACCCCGCCAAGTCAGGGGCCACGATATAGCCGCCGTATTTCCTGTACGGCGACTGCCGCGAAGGTCGTAAGCGCGCACGGTTTTTCGCAAAAAGGCAGACAGAGAAAGCAAGGGTCGGAACCGTTTTTCCGGCCCTTCTTCGTTGGGACCGCCCCTCATTTTTCCGGTGCACTTGCCTCAGGTCAATTTTTCCCCTTTTTAAATAGGCTATGACTGGCTCACTCTTCCCAATCTTGTGTGAGGTCGTCCATGTCTCATTCCCTGAAAGGCCCCGTTGCGCCGCTGTCACCCGTCCTTCTTGCCGGGATGGCGATACGCCCGCTTCCTTACGGGCTGATCCAGCCACTCTTCAATAAAGCCATTGCCCAGATGCATCAACAGCATCCAGACGTATTTGACCGCCTGATCCCACTTGGCTCCCCGCGTTTTTTAATCGACCCGATTGATCTGCCGTTTAGCTTCATCATGGATACCCGACCAACGGCCCCGTCCCTGACCTTGTTGGACAAGCAAGAGGATGAACGCACCCAAAATATACAGGCCAGTATTCGCGGCCCCTTATTATTATTGATCGAACTGTTAGAAGGTCGCATCGACGGGGACGCTTTATTTTTTTCGCGCGATCTTGTTGTGGAAGGCGATACCGAAGCTGTACTGGGCTTGCGCAATGCGGTCGATGGGGCCGACATTAATGTCCATACCGATTTGCTGCACATCTTTGGTCCACTGGCGCGCCCCGTGGATGGCGCGGCCCAACTGGCGGGACGACTCTTCAATCGTTTCAGCAAAGATTTAAACACCCTGTCCAAAGCCACCCTTGCGCCTTTGCAACGCAAATGTGACGCACAGGCCGCTAGCCTTGCAGAAATGGAAGACACGATCACCGCCCTTAAAAAACAACTGCGCCGCCGAAGTGGAAAATCAGCATGAGAACCGAAAAGTTAGAACTCGTCTGCCCCGCCGGCACCCCTGCCGCCTTGCGCGCGGCGGTCGATGCGGGGGCGGATACCATCTATTGCGGCTTTCGCGATGCCACCAACGCCCGCAACTTCCCCGGCCTCAATTTCTCCCGCGAGGAAATGGGCGAAGGGATCAACTATGCCAAACGTCATGAGGCACACGTGCTTGTTGCACTCAACACCTACCCCGAAGCAGGCAATCCCGAGCCTTGGCACCAAGCTGTCTTGGATGCCGCCGACCTTGGTGCCCATGCGCTGATTATGGCGGATGTGGGCCTGTTGGATTTTGCCAGCAAACACCGTCCCGACACACGCCGCCACCTGTCCGTTCAGGCCTCCGCCTCCAACCCGGATGCGATTGCCTATTATCAGGATCGCTTTGACATTAAACGTGTCGTCCTGCCGCGCGTGTTGACCGTGCCGGAAATTGCCAAACTAAACGCCCAGATCAATGTGGAAACCGAAGTCTTCGTCTTTGGCGGCCTGTGTGTGATGGCGGAAGGCAGATGCTCCCTTTCCTCCTACGCGACCGGACAATCCCCGAACATGAACGGTGTGTGTTCTCCCGCCAGTCATGTGCGCTATGAAGATAAGGGCAACAAGCTGGTTTCTAAACTGGGGGAGTTCACCATCAACCAGTTTAGACAGTCTGAAGCCGCAGGGTACCCCACCCTCTGTAAAGGGCGCTTTGTCACGCAAGATAAACCGTCTTACCTGTTTGAAGACCCAACCAGCCTAAATGCGGCTGAATTCCTGCCCGACCTTATGGACGCAGGCGTCACAGCCTTGAAAATTGAGGGACGCCAGCGCGGCAAAGCCTATATCGCCCAAGTGGTCGCAGCCTTTCGCAAGGCCGCAGATGCAGCCGCACGCGGCGAACCCGTCCCGCCCTTGGGGCTTGAAACCATAACCGAAGGTCAACGCGAAACAACCGGTGCCTATAATAAAAGGTGGCAATAATCATGACGACACATCTCACTCTCGGTCCTGTCCTGTTCAACTGGTCACCAGAAAAACTGAAAGACTTCTACTTCCGCATCGCCGATGAAGCGCCTGTTCATACCGTCTTTCTCGGTGAAGTCGTCTGTTCCAAACGCCAACCGTTTTTCGCGCCCCACCTGCCGGAAGTCGCCGAACGGCTAACCGCAGCGGGCAAGCGGGTGATTTTCTCCAGCCTTGCCTTGGTGCTGACCAAACGCGAAGTCGACCTGGTGCGCGATCTATGCACCATGGACGATGTGATGGTAGAGGCAAACGACCTGTCGGCCTGTGCCCAACTGATCGGCAAACCCCACGCCATCGGTCCTTTCGTCAATATCTACAACGAAGGTACACGTAAAGTCTTTGAAGATCAGGGCGCAACCCATATCTCTCTTGCGGGCGAACTGTCACGCAAATCCCTTGCCGCCCTTGCTAAAGATGCCAAGGCCGATCTGGAAGTGCAGATTTTCGGGCGTCAACCGCTTGCGATTTCTGCGCGATGCTATCATGCGCGCTCTTATGGTCTGGCCAAAGACTCCTGTAAATATGTCTGTGAAAAACATACCGACGGCATGGATCTGGATACCTTGGATGGCGATCCATTTCTGGCGGTCAATGGCCTGCAAACCCTGTCTTATACCTGTGCAAACCTGATCGGGGAATTGGCAGACATGCAATCCATGGGGATACGCCACTTCCGCCTTTCCCCGCAAGACACCGATATGGTGGAGGTCGCCAACCTCTATCGCTCCGTCCTTGATGGGATCGCCGAACCACAAAGCGCAACAGAAAAACTCGATGACCTTGTGGAGGGTATGCCCTTTGCCAACGGGTTTTATTACGCAACAGAAGGTGTTAAAGCCAAAGGTCAGATTGAAGAGTTCGGGATATAACAAAGACGCACGCGACATATTGTCTTTTCTTTTTTCGCATTTCACGATATTGAAAAGCGGTTATGAGCAAAGACGCATCCATATATCCCGCAACAAACGACACCATTGCCCAAGCCGGCGATGTGCTGACGCGTGGCGGTCTTGTCGCCTTCCCGACAGAAACAGTTTACGGCCTTGGTGCCGATGCCACCTCCGAAGAAGCGGTGGCCTCCATTTTTGCAGCGAAAGAACGTCCATCCTTTAATCCGCTGATCGTCCATGTCCCTGATCTGGAAACGGCGCGATCTTTGGTGGAGTTCACACCGCTTGCAGAAAAACTTGCCGCGGCGTTTTGGCCCGGTGCGCTCACCTTGGTCCTGCCGCGCAAAGCGGGGGTTAAGCTGTCTTTATTGGTCAGTGCGGGGCTGGATACGGTGGCAATCCGTATGCCCAACCACCCCATCGCCACCCAATTGCTACGCGCTGCCAACACGCCAATTGCCGCCCCCAGTGCCAATAAATCCGGTCAAATATCACCCACCCAAGCCAGCCATGTTGCCCAGTCTTTACCGGGTAAAGTTGATATGATCCTTGATGGCGGTCCTTGTGCAGTGGGCCTTGAATCGACCGTGGTGGATGCCTGCGGGGACCGTGCGGGCTTCCTGCGCCCCGGTGGAGTCTCGATTGAACAGTTAGAGGCTGTCGCCGGACCACTGATCTATCCCGACGATGCGCCCGATGCGCCCAAATCACCGGGGATGCTGACCAGCCATTACGCCCCGACCCTGCCCATGCGCCTTAATGCCAGCACGCGCAAAGACGGGGAAATCCTGTTGGGCTTTGGGGACTGTGAAGGGGCCAGCCTCAACCTCAGCCCCACAGGTGATCTTGAAGAAGCTGCAGCTAACCTGTTTGCCATGATGCGCGAGCTGGATCAGGACGGCTATCAAACCATGGCCGTGTCCCCCATTCCAAAAGAAGGTCTTGGTCTTGCCATCAATGATCGGTTAAAAAGAGCAGCAGCACCACGATAAAACATTAGGTAGGGGAGTATGGGGAAAACAACCGGAGCCATCGCCGCAGGGCATACAGAAACTGCCCGTGCCGGCGCACGTATGTTTGAAGAAGGCGGCAATGCCTTTGATGCCATCCTCGCCGCGGCCTGCGCTTCCTGCGTGAGTGAACCTGTTCTCTCTTCCCTTGGTGGCGGCGGTTTTCTCCTCGCTCATCAGGCGGACCATGATCCGGTCCTCTATGATTTTTTCACCCAGACCCCAAAACAGCGCCGCACAGACAGCCAATTTTATCCCATTACCGCAGATTTTGGCACCGTTACCCAAGATTTTCACATCGGGCGCGGGTCCATTGCCACACCGGGGGTGATCAAAGGGGTGTTTGAGGCCTACGCCGACCTTGCCAGCCTGCCTATGGATGTTATCATGGCCCCGGCGATTGAGCTGGCACGCGACGGTTTGCGCGTCAACGCCATGCAAGCATCCCTGTTTGATATTGTCGAAGCAATCTACACCGCCTCCCCCGAAAGTCGCAGGCTTTATCAAAGTCAGCGTTTCAGTGATAAGCTGCTGCGTGACGGGGAATGGCAGACAAACACCGACATGGCCCAAACCTTCCAAGCCCTTGCCGCAGAAGGCAGTGATTTATTTTATAAAGGCGAGATCGCTGACCTGATTGCCACGGACTGTCTGGAAAAAGGCGGGCACCTGACGACAAATGATCTGGCAAGCTACCGTGTGGAAAAACGCAAACCTTTGCGGGTCGATTACGGGCGCTCGCACTTTTACACCAACCCTGCCCCCTCCACAGGCGGCCTGCTGATTGCCTTCGCCCTTGAACTCATCAAGCAAGCGGGTTTTCGCAACCTTGCCTTTGGGTCAAAAGACCACGTGGAACGCCTCAGCCAGATCATGGCCCTGACCAATATGGCACGCATTGATGCAGCCTTGATTGACGGGGCAGAACAGGCCCAGCTTAAAATGTTGGATCAAACCTACCTGCAAACCTATCGCGCCCAAATCATGAACCGCCCCAAAGCCTTGCGCGGCACCACCCATATCAGTGCGATTGACAACAATGGCAACGCCGCCAGCATGACGCTTTCCAACGGTGAAGGCTGCGGTTTTATCTTGGGCAAGACAGGCATCATGCTCAACAATATGTTGGGGGAGGAAGATATCAACCCGCATGGCTTCAACCAATGGCCCGAAGATACGCGCATGTGCTCCATGATGTCACCGACCCTGTTGTTGCGTGATGACGGCATCAATGTCGCGCTTGGCTCTGGTGGGTCAAACCGGATCAGGACCGCTGTTTTGCAAGTTCTGGTCAATCTGTTGGAATTTGACATGAATTTGGAACAAGCGGTAAACGCCCCACGCATGCATTATGAACGCGGATTGTTAAATCTGGAGCCGGGCTTCAGTGCCGATGCGTTACGGGCCTTGAAGGATCATGTCCCCGACCATAAAATTTGGGATAAACAAAACCTGTTTTTTGGCGGTGTGCATAGTGTGCGATCCAATATTCATACAGGACGGTTTGATGGCGTCGGCGATCAACGTCGGGGCGGAGCCGCAATCATTGTGGATGAAAGCCTGTAAGTAAGGGGGCATGATCCAAGGTATTTTCCATAAGTTTTTCTAATGCACCTACAGCCGCAGTTTTATCGAATCGCAACCGAATCAAATTTGAATCGCTTTCGATTCAATCGACTATTGCGCTTAGGTTTAATTCCTTGCACAATATACAAAATTTTGACCAATGGGATAATCACGTGAGCGTACAACACACCTTAAGAAACATCATGCTGCTGGATGGTCTACCGGACGAAGTGGTAGATCAACTGAACAAGCAATGCCGCTGGAAATGGTATGATACCAATGAACAGATCATTGACCGTCAGGGCGAAAGCACCGATGTCTTTTTCATCGTGGATGGACGTGTGCGCATTGTCATCTACACCGTCGGCGGCAAAGAAATCACGCTTGATGACTTCACCGAAGGCAAACAGTTTGGCGAAATGGCGGCCATTGACGGCCTGCCCAGATCTGCCAGTGTCATGGCGATCCAAAAGTCACTGCTGGCTGCCATGCCGCAATCGCGCTTCATGGCGCTCTTGACCGGACATCCGGTGGTTGCCGAACGGGTACTGAGAAATATGGCCCTTATCATCCGTATCTCCAACGAACGGATCATGGACCTTTCCACCCTTGGTGCAGCAAACCGTGTCCATGCGGAAATTTTGCGTCAGGCGCGAAATAACATGACCGGCGACGATGAAGCCATCATCTCCCCTATTCCCATCCATGCCGATATTGGCTCTCGCATCAGTTCCACGCGTGAAACTGTCGCGCGCGTCATGAACGATCTTGCCCGCAAAGGCTTCGTTGAACGCCAAAAAGACGGGCTGGTTGTGCGTAACATCGACGAACTCAGCCAAATGGTTGAAGATGTTCGTGGCGACTAAATAGAACGTTACTTTTAATTTATTTTACCTGTGATTTACATCACAGACTTTAAATCCCGTTTCGGGCATCCTACCTTCATAGATAAGACATGGCATCACCGTCCGCCGACCCAACGGACAAATTGAAAAGCGTGATCGACCGTCTGCTAGAACTTTTTCATTCCCGAAACTCCCCTAAGCCATACACCTGTATGGCTTTTTTTTTATTTTTTTCAAAAAAATCACCCCCCTGTGACTCCCATCACATCCAACCAGACGTGAAACAGGGCATAGTCTTCTCATAGCCGGGACTGGTGCATCGGTTGACGATGTTAACGCGGCTATTATTTCTCACCAGTCCATTCGTTATCCCTCAAGAGTAAACTTATTACCCCGTAAGCGTTTGTCTTACGGGGTTTTTTTTCTATTATTTCCGCCGAAAAACCCGACCACCCAACACACCCAAACTAATACCACCCAGCACCAACAGGCAGGCGATCAGGCTTTTTAGGGTGACGGCTTCCCCCAAGATCATCACGCCCATAATCAGTGCAATCACGGGGACACTCAGTTGCGCCAAGGCGCCAATCATCGCACCCAGTTCCGGCAGGATTTTGTACCACAGCGCATAACCGAGGCCGGAGGTAATCCCACCGGACACAATCGCCAGCAAGACACCTTCCGGTGTTACCGCCGCTGTACCGGAAAAGAAAAACAAACAGACCAAGGCGATAGGTGAGGCATAGACAAAATTCCACGCCGTTGCGCCCAAGGGGTCCGTGACGCCCCGTCCAATCAGCGAATATATACCCCACCCCACCGCAGCAACGCCCATCAGCCCCAAGGCCCAAAAGTCCAGCACCAATTGATCAGACGGCCAGAACAACAGGACCAGTCCAGATAAAGACACCAACATCCCCAGCCATTTTGACAAAGCTACCCGTTCCCCACCAAGGACGCTGCCGGCAAACATGGTCAACTGTACACCACCAAACAAGACCAGCGCCCCCAGCCCCGCATCCAGTGACACATAGGCAAAGGAAAACCCCAACATATAAGCCGATAAACTAACCGCCGCAGGGACATTGACCACCACGGGACGCGGTACCCCTTTTTCGCGAAGGCTTAACAAAATCAGCAACATAACGCCACCAGACGCCAGCCGAAGGGCGGCAAATTCAGCAGCACCAATCTCACCGCCCGCCAAAGCCGCGCGGTTGAGCAAAGAGTTTGCGGCAAAAGCCACCATTGTTAAACAAGTCAGGAAAAACAGCTTCATCATCTGCACATGATAGCAAGACCTGACAAACCTGCAATCCGTCCCTTCTCTTCCCCACGATAAAAATCACTTGAACATTCGTGATCGACCTGCCAAAAATTAGTCCTAAAGTTTTATTTTTCATCTTTTAGTTTGATTGAGGAGCACGCCGTGGAAACACCAGAAGACCAACCCATATCCGCGGATGCAACCACGCTCCCCCTCACAGAAAAAAGAAGGTTTGAGCGGCTGAAGTCGGTCTACTGGTCCATGATCAGTTCCAGTCTTGCGATCCTGATCTTGTCCCAACTCAACAACATCCCGTACCTTGCAGCAGACGCGCCTTTGATTATCGGGGCGTTCGGGGCATCGGCGGTCTTGCTTTTCGCCTGTCCACAAAGCCCCTATGCGCATCCGTACAACGTCATTGTCGGGCATTTTCTATGCGCCATCATCGGGGTGAGCGCTTTTCAACTGGTCGGGGACGTCAACAGCCTGTCCATGATCCTTGCGGTATCGGTTGCAATCGGCACCATGCAACTGACCCACAGCCTCCATCCACCGGGCGGGGCGACAGCCTTGATCGCGGTGATCGGGTCTGAACAAATTCATCAGTTGGGCTATGGATACGTTCTCTCCCCTGTCGGGATCGGGATTGCTATTTTAATCGGTGTCGCCTACGTGACCAACAATCTGCCCAAAAAAGGAAAGTGGCCTGAAAAATGGCTCCCGTTCGAAAAATAGGTTAAAACAAAAGCTTACCCTCTCTCTCACGGCCTCCAGTGACACCAAGCTGATTTAACCTTCAAGAACGCTGAATACCCCTGTGCGGCTGCCCTCAAAGGTGATAAGTGTGAGTTTACACATTATAACTTTATCGGCGGTTCCCCATCTTGCTCCATCAACTCATCTATACCTCCCAATCTATGCCGCTTGACCCCGATGCTATTCACAGCATTCTCGTCAGCGCTCATAAGAATAATGACGAGTTTGGTATTACGGGCGTCCTTGTGCTGATTGACAACACATTCATCCAAGTGTTGGAAGGCTCAGAAGAAGCCATAACTAATCTCTTTGAAATCATCCAAGCCGACAGGCGTCATCAAAACGTCCAACAATTGAGTATACAGCCCATTGAAGAACGGGCCTTCCCCAACTGGACCATGGGATATCTGGACAAAACGCCAAAGATTATCCAGACCATGTTGCATGACCATCAGGCGGGTGAAGATTTAAGCGCCACGCTCAAGACCCTGGCAGCAGATCACAAATGGATCGGCGACTTTATTCTAGATTGTCAAAAAGAGCTCAGCCAATAGGCAAAAAATAACCGGAGGAAACATCACGCTTCCTCCGGCCCCTAACCAAAACCAATTTTTATATTTTTTATGGTTTAGTCAATGTTGAATTCCACGCCCTGTGCCAGTGGCAACTCGCGGGAATAGTTGATCGTATTCGTCTGACGGCGCATATAGCCTTTCCAAGCGTCAGAACCAGACTCGCGACCCCCGCCGGTTTCTTTCTCACCACCAAAGGCGCCGCCGATCTCTGCACCACTTGGACCGATGTTGACATTGGCAATCCCGCAATCAGACCCCGCAGCGGACAAGAACGTCTCTGTTTCGCGCACATCTGTTGAGAAGATACAGGAAGACAAACCTTGCGGCACATCGTTCTGCAAGGCGATTGCTTCTTCCACGTCACCTTCATACGTCACGACGTACAGGATCGGGGCGAATGTCTCGTCTTTTACAACAGCGGTTTGTGCTGGCATTTCAACAACAGCGGGCTGAACGTAATAGCCCTGTGCTGCGCCTGTGTCTTTGCGCTCCCCACCAAAGACCTCGCCACCTTCTGCTTTGGCTTGGGCCAAGGCGTTTTGCATGGCATTAAAAGAGTCTTCATCGATCAGCGGTCCGACCAGATTTTCCGTCTTCAAAGGATCACCGATGGAAACGCTGGCGTACGCCTTCTTCACCTTCGGCAACAACGCGTCTTTTACATCCTTATGGACGATCAGGCGGCGCAATGTCGTACACCGCTGACCAGCCGTCCCAACTGCGGAGAACAAGATGGCACGAACGGCCATATCAAGGTCCGCAGACGGTGTCACGATCATGGCGTTATTGCCGCCCAGCTCAAGGATAGAACGACCAAAGCGTTGCGCCACTTTTGGCCCGACAATACGGCCCATACGGGTAGAGCCTGTGGCGCTGATGACGGGTACGTCTTTGCTATCCACCATCACTTCGCCGATCTCGCGACCACCGATAGCAACCTGTACCAGATTTGCTGGTGCCGCACCAAAGCGCGCCAACGCACGATCCATAATCTTTTTACAGGCCAGTGCTGTCAGCGGTGTTTTTTCAGACGGTTTCCAGATCACCGGGTTACCGCAGACCAGTGCCAACGCTGTGTTCCACGCCCAAACAGCCACCGGGAAGTTAAAGGCGGAGATCACACCGACCGGACCAACCGGATGCCATGTTTCACGCATGGAATGACCGGGGCGTTCAGACGCAATCGTCAAGCCGTAAAGCTGACGTGACTGACCGACAGCAAAGTCACAAATGTCGATCATCTCTTGGACTTCGCCCAAACCTTCTGTGTAAATCTTGCCGCATTCCAGCGTCACCAGCTTACCTAGGTCATCTTTGGAGGCACGCAGCTCTTCCCCAAACAGACGCACCAACTCACCACGTTGGGGGGCCGGCACGGTCTTCCACGCGTTAAAGGCCGTTTTCGCCTGCTGGATCATGGCCTGCATGTCCGCTTCGCTATGTTCAGAAACGCTGGCAATTTTCGCCCCATCAATCGGTGTAAACACATCCAGCGTGCCGTTTGTGTATTCCTTTTCCTCAAGGCCGATTTTTGAAAAGATTTCAGTGTATGACATTTTTGTTCCTTCTACTTTAAAGCGGATCAAATCCTGTTTGGTTTCTTACCTTCATAAAGACACGACATAGAGGATCATTTCAAACGATCATCCGTCAAACAAATATTACAGTTGGTAATATTAACGGGCATTGGCGATCAACCAATCCCTAAACAACGCGACCGGCTGGTAATCCACCTTCTGGGACGGCACGACAATGTAATAGGATGATGAACTTTTACACGCCCCTTCCTTCAGGGCATTCAACGCGCCGCTTGCCAGTTCTTTCTCTACAAACATCTCCGGGATCAGGGCGACTCCAAGACTTGCCGAGGCGGCCCGCGCAATGGAAGAAAAATGTTCAAACAAGATCCCTTGGGAGGCAGAAACGTTGATCCCGTTTAAATGGAAAAAACGGCTCCAGTGATCTTTACGGGTGGACAGATGCAACAAGGGGGCTTTGACCAGATCTTCCAGCGTTTCAATGCCATACTTTTCCTGCAACTCGGGGGAAAAGACGGGGATCACGGTTTCATCCATCAGAAAAAAGCATTCCGCATTCGGCCAGTCCGGCTGACCATAATGTATTGCAAGATCAACGTCTTCTTCGTTCATATCAAAATAGGTGATGTAGTTTTTAAAGGTGATATTGACGTCCGGATTCTCCTCCACAAAGCCGGACAGGCGCGGCACCAGCCAGCGCGACCCGAAGGTGGGCAAGACTCCTAAATGAAGCTCCCGCCCCTGACTGCTGGTCAACAGATCAAAGGTGGAACTGCGAATAATCCCAAGGGCGGCTGCAATCTCTTTGGCATATTGCGCGCCTTTGTGGGTCAATTGCACCTGATGGCCTACACGGTCAAAAAGCTTGATATCCAGCTGGTCTTCAAGGGCGCGAATTTGGCGACTGATCGCCCCTTGGGTGAGGTTTTGTTCAATCGCTGCTTTCGAGAAACTTTTCAGCCGCGCCGCAGATTCAAACGCGCTTAACATACTGATGGATGGCAACAAACGACGTTGGTTCATTTTAATTGACCTACAACCTTTCTCCTGCGCATTCTCGATGCGGGAGATATCCTAAACTCATGATTTTTTGTAATACATGAGTGAGAGTTAGTCGATTTAAATCCGTATATTTTTGTCGTAGTTTGCTGGAAAATACTAACTTGAAAGGTCTAAAATGCCCAACGCCCGCCCAAGCGCCGCCGATTTGCTGCGTCAAAAGTTCTCCCGACAAATGTCTGTTATGTATTGTCAGGAAGTGCCGGATTATCAAAAAGCCGTGGATTTGGTTAAACAAGTCAACGCCGATGTCGCTGCTGACAATGCGCAAAACCTTGATCTTGAAGCCCTAAGCGAAGAACGTCATGGCGCGATCCGGCTGGGTAAAGCGTCTGAACTTTCCATGATGCGCCGCCTGTTTGCAGTGCTCGGCATGTATCCGGTGGGATATTACGATTTAAGTGTTGCGGGTATTCCGGTTCATTCCACCGCCTTTCGCCCCATTTCAAACGACGCCATCGCCTTTTGCCCGTTCCGTATCTTCACCTCCCTGCTGCGGGTGGAGCTGATCGAGGATGCGGACTTGCGTGACAAAACAAATACCATCCTTGCAGAACGCAATGTCTTTTCCGACAAGCTGGTCGAGCTGCTGGAAAAGCAGGAAGCCACAGGCAGCCTAACCGAGCAAGAAGAAGATCAGTTTATTGAAGAACTGGTCAAAACCTTTAAATGGAACGATCAGGCCAACGTCAGCGCCGATGTCTATGAAGACCTGCACGATGCGCACCGCTTGATTGCTGATGTGGTGTCCTTTAAAGGCCCGCACATCAACCATTTGACGCCGCGCACCCTTGATATTGATGCGGTACAGGACAATATGGCAAAAGTCGGCCTCAACCCCAAAGCGGTTGTGGAAGGCCCGCCCCAGCGCGCTGTGCCGATTCTGCTGCGCCAAACCGCCTTTAAAGCCTTGGAAGAGGAAGTCTTTTTCCAGACCACGGATGGCAAATTGCAAGCCGGTGCCCACACTGCCCGCTTTGGGGAGATTGAACAACGCGGCGCGGCCCTGACCCCAAAAGGTCAAGCCCTGTATGATGAATTACTCAACAAGACACGCGCGATCATTACGCCTAAAGCGGACGGGTCCAACGTTGATGCCTATATTGCTGAACTCCACAAGGTCTTTCAGGATTTCCCCGATGACTTGAACGAGCTGCGCGCCCAAGGCCTGATCTATTGCCATTACCAACACGCCAATGGCAACACGGCCCCGGTGGACAAAAGCGACGCTGCCGCCCTTGAAAGCCTGATCCAGCAGGGGGCCATCACCTTTAGCCCGATCACCTATGAAGACTTCTTGCCTGTGAGCGCGGCTGGAATTTTCCAATCCAATCTGGGCAATAGCCAAAACCAACAAAGCCTAAACGATGCCAACCAAGCTGACTTCGAAAAAGCTTTGGGCGCACCTGTAAACGACCTTCACGCCTTATACGCAACCATGCAGGATCAATCCTTGCAATCGCTATAGAGTCTCGCCATGACACATTTCGTCCAAAAAAACCTCTGGGAAGATACCTGTCCAAACCGTCTGGAACGCCCCGCGCTGTCACAAAATGTGACCTGTGATGTGGCGATTATCGGCGGCGGTTTTACGGGTCTATCCGCAGCCTTACATCTGGCAAAGCAGGGTAAAAAGGTCACTCTGCTGGAAGCCCGAACGTTTGGCTATGGGGGAAGCGGGCGAAATGTGGGCTTGGTGAATGCGGGTCTCTGGCTCAAACCCTACGAGATTATCGACCGGATCGGTCAGGATCAGGGGACAGCTTTGATCAAATATCTAAGCGACGCCCCTGCCACGGTCTATGATCTGATCAATGAATATGACATTGAATGCGAAAGTAAAAAGATCGGTACGCTCCATTGCACAGCCGATGACAAAGGAGAAAAAGACCTGAAAGAGCGCCGGGCACAATGGGCCGATTTCGGGGTCAGTCTTGATTTGTTAAACGCAAGCGAAACCCAAGCCCTGACAGGCACAAGCGAATATCATACCGCCCTACATGATATGCGCGCAGGCACAGTGCAGCCCCTTGCCTATGCCCACGGCCTTGCCCGCGCCGCCCTTCAAGAAGGGGCCGACCTTTACGAACAGAGCGAAGTCACAAACGTTCAAAGTCAAAACGGCAAATGGACCTTACGTACAGACAAAGGCAGTGTCATCGCAGATAAAGTCATTAGCGTCACCGGTGGCTATAACGCGCGCCAGACCGACTGGATCGCACCGGACACAAGCTCACTTTATTATTTCCAACTGGCGACAGAACCTTTGACGCAAGAACAACTGACCTATGTTCTGCCCCAAAAACATTCCCTGTGGGATACGAAATCGGTGCTGACCTCTTTCCGTTTAAATGACGAAGGTCGCTTGATCATCGGCAGTGTTGGCAAGCTGGATCATATCCTATCGTGCGCACATCAACGTTGGGCAAAGCGTAAAATAAAGGCGGTCTACCCCATCGTCAAAGACCCGACTTTTACCCACGAATGGTATGGGCGTATTGCCATGACAAGCAACAACATCCCGCGGATCTCCGAACCCAACCCCAACTGGCTGACCATCTGGGGCTACAACGGGCGCGGCATTGCACCGGGCACGGCCTTTGGTCGCACACTGGCACAAATCGCCATTGACGGCGATCACGGCCACTCGCCACTCACCTTTGGTGGGCTAAAGAAAGATGCCTTCACAGGTGTTCAAAGCCTTGCAATTGAAACCGGTGCCAGCCTGTATCACATGCTACCCAATAGTTAGTCAGGGTCAGACCGTAATATTCACCGATACGGAAACCGACACGGATGCAGCGACGCCGGATACATCAGGCATGGACGAAATTGATTGCAGGTCCCCGTCAATTGACTCGAGTTCCTTGCTGATATCCTTGTCCAATTCCTTGATTTCTTCTTCGTCGCCTCCCATTAATTTGGCAGTGCGCTTTGCTGTCTCCATAACAGACTTAAGCAGGTTAATGGCTTTACGGACTTCCGCGATAAATTCCTGATCCTGCTTACGTTCAGCATTCGCTTTTTGGCTCTCTTCAAATTTCTTTTCAGCAACCTCTTTAAACGAATTTTTCGCCTGCTCTGCTGCTGCTGTCTCAGCATTTGCAGTTTCCGCGCCTTCCGCTCCTTCTGCTTGTCCTTGCGCACCCGTTTGGCCCTCACCACCGGTACCCTGTTGGGGCACAGCCGTACTCACCTGCGCGCTCACCGCTGACGCGCCACCACTGGCAGCAGCTGCATCTGCGGATGCAGTCTCAGCCCCGGCAGCGACAGCAGAGGCAGCGGATGCCTCTTGTCCCGCACCGCCATCACCTTGCGCCCCTACGGAAACACCCCCAGGTGCTCCGCCGAGGCCCGTTGCGCCACCACCAGCAGAGGCATATTGCGATACAGCCGATTTCAGCTCCCGCGCCAATTGCTTG
Source organism: Terasakiella pusilla DSM 6293 (assembly GCF_000688235.1). Lineage (GTDB taxonomy): Bacteria > Pseudomonadota > Alphaproteobacteria > Rhodospirillales > Terasakiellaceae > Terasakiella > Terasakiella pusilla. The sequence continues at coordinate 23,841 of NZ_JHYO01000010.1, forward strand.
GCACGTCGCGCGGCGGCTTCCGGGTTGGACAAGGCCAACATCTTCAGCATCTGCAACTCTTGCTTAATTTCTTCGATCTTCTGGCGAGCCTCTGCCTTACGTCGGCTTGCAATCTTATCTTGCTCGGCCTTAAAGTCATACTGACGCGACTTCAGCTGCTCAAGCAGGTCTTGTGTCTGTTGCTGCTTTTTTTTCAGCTCTTCCGCTTTATCCGGGTCGTCTTTGGCAATCCTGTCGATAAGGGCATTGGACGCCGAATTCATCTGGCGACGCTGATCGGCTTGTCTATTCCTAAACATAACCGACGCGTCCAGCATTCTTGAAATACTGGTCATAGTCTATTCCTTCTGGATAACTTAAGAGATTCTTCCCTATTACTTGTAAGACTACACAAATAACCAAAAATTGTCTAGTTGTTTATTTACACACTCCAGGTGTATGTATTATCCTTTTATTTAAACCATTGAGGAAAAGGGCTCCTTTCTACAAGCAGCCCTTCCAAGAATTAAAACCCCGCTTTTGCCATAGCTGCCGCCGTATCGTGCATGCGGTTTGAAAAGCCCCATTCGTTGTCATACCACGACAAAACCCGAACCAACGTCCCCTCCATCACCGTTGTCTGCGTCATATCAAACGAAGATGAATTGGCGTTATGGTTAAAGTCAATGGACACCAGCGGTGCCTCATATGCGCCCAATATCCCGTTTAAGCGACCTGTTGCCGCTTGCTTCACAGCCGCATTAATTTCCGCAACAGTGGTTTCGCGTTCGGCTTCAAAAGTTAAATCCACCAAGGACACATTGGGTGTCGGCACCCGGATCGCAGACCCGTCAAGTTTACCCGCCAATGCCGGCAAGACAAGCCCAACCGCTTTAGCCGCCCCCGTCGATGTCGGGATCATGGAAACTGCCGCCGCACGCGCACGGCGCAAATCTTTATGCAAGGTATCAACCGTATTTTGATCCCCCGTATAAGAATGCACCGTGGTCATATAGCCTTTCTTGATCCCCACCGTTTTATGCAGCACATCTGCGACCGGGGCCAAACAGTTGGTCGTACAAGACGCGTTGGACACAACAAGATGATCTTTTATCAGGCTGTCATGATTTACGCCATAGACCACCGTGTTATCCACCTCTTTACCGGGCGCTGAGATCAAAACCTTTTTAGCCCCGGCCGTCAGGTGAGCAGACGCATCGACTTTAGAGACAAACAAGCCGGTACATTCATAGACAATATCGATATTCAACTCCGCCCATGGCAGTTCTGCCGGATTGCGAAGGGCTGTACAGGTGATCGCTTTATCATCGACGATGATAGCGGTTTCAGTTGCGCTGACATCTGATGCCAGCACGCCATGAACACTGTCATACTTGAGCAAATGAGCGTTGCTATCGACCGGACCCAGATCGTTGATCGCGACAACTTCAATATCATCGCGTCCGCTTTCAATCAACGCACGCAAACACAACCGACCAATGCGGCCAAAGCCGTTAATCGCAACACGTATAGACATTTTATTCTCCTTATTTGATCAAAAGTGGGTGAAGGTCGCCCACTACCCCGGCTCATTTGGGTGATACAAATTCGGCTATCCGAAAAATGCCCCTTGGAAGATCCGTCCCCCAAGGGGTTTAGTTTCCTGCAGTCGCACGACACGTACACACAGGGAGGCAAAACTGTACGTCTAGGCGTTTAAATCTTTCATTTGATAGGACTGCACTTTGGAACTGTCCATGGACAGCACACGTTTGTTAAGTGCTTCCATCGTCATCAAACCACTTTGGGTATCCAGTGATCCCGCAACCGCTGCCCCATTGACCGCCGCCATACTGAGCGCTGTCCAGATGGTCTTTTTCTGCACCAAAGCGGCAACGAAGGTTGCGTTAAACGCATCCCCCGCCCCAATGGTTGATTCCACCACACACGGCACCGACTTGCGGAAGTGGATCACATCTTTATTCGCCAGATAGGCCCCTTCCGCGCCATTGGTCACGATCAGATATTCACAGCCGATCTCGCTGACAAAATGGACCAGATCAGACAGTTTCATCTTGGCGCGATTTTCTCCGATACCATGCTTCAACAGTTCCGGTGCCTCACCGTCCATAAAGGCATCCACATCATGGACCGCCAACAGCCCTTCCGCGAGGGCCGCGGCCTCCTCCTGGTTGATGGCCAGCAGGTCAACATATTGCAAAGCTTCCAGTACTTGTTGGCGGCGGCGGCGCAATTGACGAATGCCGGGGTTAGCCGCCACATAAGCGCCCGCTTTTTTTGCCAACTCGACGATCTTGGGGAAGGCATCCGCGGATTGTGAACTGAGTGTGGAGACATAAACCAGATCGACCCCGTCAAACATATGCGGTTCAATCTCGCTGGCTTTCAGGCTGGTATTTGCCCCGCGATGGACAAAAATTCCGGCGTTGCGATCATGGGAAGACACGACAACGGATTTGCCCGTCTGTTCTTCCGGTGTCTTCATCACATAGCGGGTGTCGACCTTTTCCTGCGCCAAACGGGCGAGTACCCGATCGGCCTCCACGTCCGTGCCCAGTTTCAAAACACTCCGCACATCCATGCCCATGCGGGCCATGGCAACGGCTGCGTTACAGGCCCCCCCGCCAATATGGGTTTCAACGCGGGTGGCTTCGACTTTTTTGCCCTGCTCCATCATCAGATAGGAGTTTGTGGCATTTTTCATCGTTATACATTCAATATCCGCCGTGTCGATGGAGGTAATCACATCGATGGTCGCGCCACCTATTACCAATGCCTTCATAGTTGATACTCCTGTTCAGGTTTCTGTCAGTTCGCGGTTGAGATACGAGGTCCAGTTGGCGATCCGCCCGTCAAAAGAGCGATGGGCAAGATCGGCAAAATCGGGGCTGGAAATCAGCAAGTCCGCCGTTGCCGGATTACACGCCAGCGGCACATCATAAAGGGTCGTTAGACGCACCAAGGCTTTGACGTCCACGTCATGGGGCTGCGCCGTCATCGGGTCTTGAAAGAACACAAGCAAATCCAGTTTGCCTTCGCAAATCATGGCACCCAGCTGTTGATCCCCGCCCAACGGGCCGGATTGCAGGGCTGTAATATGTAAATCGCCATGGGCCATGCGTAAGGCTTTAGTTGTTGTGCCGGTGGCAAAAAAGCAATAGCCCAACAATGTTTCTTTATTGCGGCTGACCCAATCGACCAACGTCTGTTTCATGGCATCATGAGCGACCAGACCAATGGATAAAGGTCGCGGCTGGCTAGTCATGCGCGGGTTCCTTTAGGCAAAGCGGTAGCGTTCAGAAAGATCAGCATCATTCCTCCATACACTCAATTTAAGGGTCGTCAGATCAGGGGATCACTCGGCCTGTGACAAGGTCCGTGAAATACAATCACGCCAACGCGCGTATTTTGTTTCCCTGACGTCTTCACTCATTTGTGGGGCGAAGCGATGTTCCAGCGCCCACAGTTTCGCAAATTCCTCCGGCTCCGGCAGGACCCCTGCATGCAGGCCCGCCATATAGGCAGCGCCCACGGCTGTTGTCTCCAAGATCGTCGGACGATCCACGGGTGCGCCGATGATATCTGCCAAAAACTGCATGGCCCAATTGGACGCCGTCATGCCGCCATCTACGCGCAAGATGGTTTCTTGCCCGTTGACGTCCTGCCAATCTTCATGCATGGCTTCCAGCAAATCGCGGGTCTGATAGCCGACACTTTCAAGGGCAACGCGGGCAAATTCCGCCGGGCCAGTGTTGCGTGTGATGCCATAAATCGCCCCGCGTGCATGGGCATCCCAATAAGGCGCGCCAAGGCCGGTAAAGGCGGGGACAATGATCAGATCTTGAGTGTCATCGGCCTGTTCTGCCAAGGCTTGGGTCTGGGCCGCATCATCAATAATCTTAAGCCCATCGCGCAACCATTGCACCACAGCCCCTGCAATAAAGATGGAGCCTTCCAACGCATAGCTTGGTTTGCCGTTGATCTGGTAAGCCACGGTTGTCAGCAAACGATTTTTGGATCGCACGATCTCTTCACCCGTATTGAGCAAGGCAAAACAGCCCGTGCCGTAGGTGGACTTCATCATCCCCGGTTTAAAGCAGGCCTGACCGACAGCCGCGCTTTGTTGATCCCCGATGGCCCCGCCTATGGCAATCGATGCGCCAAAATAGGACGCATCGATTTGCCCGTAATCAGCAGAACTGTCTTTGACTTCCGGTAAAAGGGTTGCTGGGACGTCCAACATTGTTAAGAGGTCTTGGTCCCAGCAACCACGCCGGATATCGTACATCATGGTGCGCGACGCATTTGTTGCATCGGTCGCATGAACTTTGCCATTGGTTAAGCGCCAGATCAGCCATGTCTCAACGGTGCCGAACATCAGCTCCCCCGCCTCGGCCTTTTCTCGCACGCCGTCTACATTCTGTAATACCCAACGCACCTTGTTGCCGCTGAAGTAAGAATCGATCAACAGGCCGGTTTTTTCCATGACCATTTCTTCATGGCCTTGGGCTTTCAACTCCGCACAAATGGCAGCGGCACGGCGATCCTGCCAGACAATCGCATTGTGGACGGGCTTACCTGTTTTGCGATCCCACAACACTGTGGTTTCACGTTGGTTGGTAATGCCTGCGCTCGCAATCTGGTCCGCTGTCAGATTTGCTTTTTCCAAGGCCTCGCGGCACGTCGACACGGTGGTTGTAAACAAATCTTCCGGGTCATGTTCAACCCAGCCGGATTTTGGGAAATGTTGGTCAAAATCCTGTTGGGACACAGACACGATCTGCAAATCTGAATCAAAGACAATTGCCCGCGTTGAGGTCGTGCCTTGGTCAATTGCCAGAATATACTTTTTCATGTCCCTGTGTCCTGACGTTAAAACTCAATTAATTGAGGTATTTTATATAAAAATGAATAACTTAAAAATAGATTAGATCCGCGACGGGTGGCACACAAATGAGCCGGAAATGTGCCACCACGCCCACGGGTGACAGAAGCTTAGAGGTTACTTCTGCCAGGATTTGATCAGCTCGTCATAGTCAACAGTGACAGGTGTCGGCTTCTCGTTGTCCAGTTTCGGCTTCGGAGAACCCGGCTGAGACAACCAATACTCACGAGATTTTTTCTCGTTCAGTTTCGGACCGATATCGCCCTGCACGCCTGCACGTTCCAGACGAGACAACACTTTATCCTGTGCTTCAGCCAAAGCATCCATTGCTTCTTGCGGTGTTTTCTGACCGGAAGACGCGTCACCGATATTTTGCCACCACAGTTGTGCCATCTTCGGATAATCCGGGATGTTTGTCCCTGTCGGGGACCACTGAACACGTGCCGGTGAACGATAGAATTCAACCAGACCACCCAGTTCAGGGGCACGTTTTGTGAAGGACTCATGGTTGATGTCTGTGTCACGGATGAAGGTCAGACCCACGTGGGACTTCTTCAGGGATACCGTTTTAGACACAACAAACTGTGCATAGAGCCAAGCTGCTTTCGCACGTTCTGTCGGGGTGGACTTCATCAGCGTCCAAGACCCAGCGTCCTGATAGCCAAGCTTCTGGCCTTCTTCCCAGTACGCACCCTTCGGGGACGGGGCCATACGCCATTTTGGTGTGCCATCTGCGTTTACAACCGGCAGACCTTCTTTCACCATGTCAGCGGTGAAAGCTGTGTACCAGAAGATTTGCTGAGCAACGTTACCCTGTGCCGGTACCGGCCCCGCTTCAGAGAACACCATACCTGCAGCAGACGGTGGTGCATATTTTTTCAACCAATCCACATATTTGGTGACGGAATAAACAGCAGCCGGACCGTTGGTCGCGCCGCCACGTTCAACGGAAGACCCAACCGGACGGCTGTTTTCGTCTACACGAACGCCCCATTCATCAACCGGCAGACCGTTCGGTTCGCCTTTGTCGCCCGCACCTGCCATGGACAGCCACGCATCGGTGAAACGCCACCCCAAAGACGGGTCTTTCTTACCGTAATCCATGTGACCATAGACGGTTTGACCGTCGATTTCTTTGATATCGTTGGTAAAGAACTCAGCGATATCTTCATAAGCAGACCAGTTGACCGGAACACCAAGGTCATAGCCATATTTCGCTTTAAATTTCGCTTTAATGTCCGGGTTTGTGAACCAGTCGTAACGGAACCAATAGAGGTTCGCAAACTGCTGCGTCGGCAACTGATACAGTTTACCATCCGGGCCAGTTGTAAAGGATTTGCCGATAAAGTCGTCAATGTCCAACATCGGGTTGGTCACGTCTTTACCTTCACCCGCCATCCAGTCTGTCAGGTTGCGCACTTGCTGATAGCGCCAATGTGTCCCGATCAAATCTGAATCGTTGACGTACGCGTCATAAATATTTTTGCCGGACTGCATTTGTGTTTGCAGCTTTTCAACCACATCACCTTCACCGATCAGGTCATGGGTGATTTTGATGCCTGTGATTTCCGTAAAGGCTTTTGCCAATGTCTTGGCTTCATATTCGTGTGTCGCAATGGTTTCGGACACAACGTTGATTTCCATGCCTTTGTACGGTTCTGCCGCTTTGATAAACCAATCCATTTCCTTCAGCTGGTCATCTTGGGACAAGGACGACGGCTGGAATTCTTCCGCCACCCATTTTTTGGCTTCATCCATACCGGCAAATGCCGGTGATGATGCCAAGCCTGCCAGAATTGCGGCTGTCGCAACTCTAAAAGCGAGTCTTTTTTTCATTAGGATATACCTCCACTGTTTTACATTTATTCTGTGATTAATCGTTCACAGTCTGCACTTTTTTCATCAAACCCAGCGAAACACTGATCCGGCATAGATGAAACATACTCCCAACGCTCCCCAGAGGGGGCCGCCGATGAAACCAAGCCACCCCAGACAAATAAAAGCGCTGCCGAGAAGGGAAATAAACAATCTGTCCCCGCGTGTGGTTTCAAAACGCAAGATGCCTTTACGTGGGACTTGCGGTGACACCACACACCAAATGGTCATAGAGATCAGAAATGTTAAAATAGTCAGAAAGAAAACGGCCGTTTGCCAGGTCCACGCCATCCAGTTTAAATCTAGATCCATAACGTTTCTCCTCCTTACACGCGGCCCAGGGCAAAGCCCTTGGCGATATAGTTACGCACAAACCAGATCACCAACGCCCCCGGAATGATGGTCAGGATCCCGGCTGCCGCCAACACCCCCCAGTCAATCCCGGCAGCCCCGACCGTCCGGGTCATGGTCGCGGCAATCGGTTTTGCATCAACAGATGTCAAGGTACGCGCCAACAGCAATTCCACCCAAGAAAACATGAAGCAGAAGAACGCAGCCACCCCGATGCCCGATGCAATCAACGGCATAAAGATTTTCACGAAAAATTTCGGGAAGCTGTAGCCATCGATATAGGCGGTCTCGTCAATCTCTTTCGGGACGCCAGACATAAAGCCTTCCAAAATCCACACCATCAGCGGCACGTTAAACAGACAGTGCGCCAAGGCAACCGCGATATGGGTGTCAAACAACCCGACCGAGCTATAAAGCTGGAAGAACGGCAAAGCAAAGACAGCAGGCGGGGCCATACGGTTGGTCAGCAACCAGAAGAACAAGTGCTGATCGCCCAAGAAGCGGTAGCGAGAAAACGCATAGGCCGCAGGCAAGGCAACCGTAATAGAGATGATCGTGTTCAACACCACATAGGTGATGGAGTTGATATACCCGCTATACCAACTCGGGTCGGTAAAGATGGTGATATAGTTCTGGAATGTCAGATTATCGGGCCACAGGGTAAAAGTGGACAGAATTTCTTCATTCGTCTTCAGGCTCATGTTCAACAGCCAATATAAGGGCAGCATGAGGAACACGAGATAAGCTGTCATCACCAGACCACTTTTGGAGATACCCAAACGTGACAGCAGGGAGACATTGTTTTTATGGGTCAGGGTTGCGCCACTCATTATTTGGACTCCCCTTTATCGTAGTTTGTCATGATTGTGTACAAAGCCCAGCTGATCAGCAAAATAATCAGGAAGTAGATGATGGAGAAAGCAGCAGCCGGACCAAGGTCAAACTGACCGATTGCCATTTTCACAAGATCGATAGACAACAAGGTTGTTGAGTTCCCCGGTCCACCGCCTGTCACCACCAACGGCTCGGTATAAATCATAAAGCTGTCCATAAAGCGCAGCAGGAAGGCGATCAACAAAACGCGCTGCATCTTCGGCAATTCAATGTAACGGAAGGTGGCCCAACGGCTCGCCCCGTCAATTTTCGCCGCCTGATAATAGGCTTCAGGGATAGAGGCCAAGCCCGCATAGCACAACAACGCAACCAGTGAGGTCCAGTGCCAGACGTCCATTGCAATGATGGTCGCCCACGCATCGAAAATATTTTGAGTATAGTTATAGTCGATCCCCATCCCATTGAGCGCCGCGCCCAACAAGCCGATATCTTCACGGCCAAACACCTGCCAGATGGTGCCGACAACGTTCCAAGGCACCAACAGCGGTAAGGACATCAACACCAGACTAACCGGCACGCCCCAGCCCTTTTTCGGCATGTTCAGCGCAACGAAAATCCCCAGCGGAATTTCAATCGCCAAAATAATGCCGGTAAACATAAACTGACGGATCAGGGAATTGTGGAAACGTTCCGATGTGATCATTTCCTGAAACCATTCGGTCCCGACCCAGAAAAAGGCGTTGTTGCCAAAGGTATCCTGTACGGAATAGTTCACCACCGTCATCAACGGAATGACCGCACTAAACGCAACCAAGATCACAACGGGAAGAACAAGGAACCACGCCTTATTGTTAAAGGGTTTATCCATTACGCTGCCTCCCCATCAACGATCCAGCCACCTTGATAGACATTCACCCGCGTCGGATCGAAGGAGACGCGATTGACGCGCTCACTGATCGGCTGGCCTTCCGGCACGGTAATATTAATTTCACGACCAAAGAAGTCCGCGCGCACAATCTTATAGCGCCCGACATCTTCAACCCGTTTAATGGTGATCGGCAGCCCCTCGCCACCTTCATGCAGCGATGTAAATTCTGGGCGCACACCGATTTCCACGTTCGATCCCGACATGCCTTTATAGCCATAGTTCAACTGGATCGTTGTCCCTTCAATGTGGGCTTGATTACCTTCCACATGGGCGGGAATGACGTTCATGCCCGGTGAGCCGATAAAGTAGCCGACAAAGGTGTGTTGGGGGCGTTCAAACAATTCCTGCGGGGTGCCCATCTGCACCACATCACCTTCGTACATAACCACAACTTTATCGGCAAAGGTCAGCGCCTCTGTCTGATCGTGGGTCACATAGATCATGGTGCGATCCGTTTTCTTGTGAAGCGCCTTTAACTGCATGCGCAACATCCATTTAAGGTGCGGATCGATCACGGTCAGCGGCTCATCAAACAGGATCGCCGACACATTTTGACGCACGAGGCCACGGCCCAGTGAAATTTTCTGTTTCGCATCCGCCGTCAAGCCACGGGCTTTCTTGTTCAGCTCCCCCGTCATTTCCAGCATTTCAGCGATATCGCGCACACGCTGATCAATGGTCTTGGCGTCATGTCCGCGGTTTTTCAGCGGAAAGGCCAAATTGTCATAAACCGTCATGGTGTCATAAACGACCGGAAACTGGAACACTTGCGCGATATGGCGCTTTTCCGTCGGTAGGTTGGTCACATCTTCGCCATCAAACAGCACGCTGCCTTCACTTGGCGTCAACAGACCGGAAATAATGTTCAACAATGTGGATTTGCCACAGCCGGACGGACCAAGCAACGCGTAAGCCTTGCCGTCTTCCCACACATGGTCAATTTTTTTCAGCGCATAATCCGACGGGCCGGATGGATGCGGCAAGTAGCTATGTGCCAGATTTTTGAGATGAATCTCAGCCATTTTTCATCCTCCCTGTTATGCCGCTGCAAATTCTGGTGCAGCGATCAAGTCTTCCTTATCATCAAAGACATATAGATTTTTCGGATCCACATAGAGATCAATGTGCGAGCCCAGTTCCGGTTCACGCACCCCATGGGTCAACGCAACCCATCGGTCGTCGCCATGTTCCACATGGACAAAGCTTTCCGACCCCGTAATTTCTGAAACCGCGACTTCGACACGGAACGAGACGGCCTCCCCTTCCGGTTTATCCAGCCAAAGATGGTCCGGTCTGAACCCGGCCAGCATCTGACCATCCGCCAAATCCGCAAGCGCGCCTGTCGCAGGTACTTTCTGACCTTCCCCAAAGACCAGCTGCGCACCTGTCTTGGACATACGCACAAAATTCATAGGAGGGTCAGAGAAAACACGCGCCGTTGTTGCATCGATCGGGTTGCGATAAACAGACAAGGTTTCCCCAAACTGGGTCACACGCCCTTCCCACATACAGGAGACATTGCCGCCCAGCAGCAAAGCTTCAGTTGGCTCGGTCGTCGCATAGACAAAGACAGCACCGCTTTCGGCAAAGATACGCGGAATTTCAGCGCGTAATTCTTCGCGCAATTTATAATCAAGGTTCGCCAGCGGCTCATCCAACAGGACAAGATCGGCCCCTTTCACCAAAGCCCGCGCCAAGGCCGTACGCTGTTGCTGACCACCGGACAGTTCCAGCGGTTTGCGATCCAGCATTGGTTCCAGCTTCATCAGGGCGGCGGCTTCGCGGACCTTTTCATCGATTTTTTTGGGATCAACCCCTTCAATACGCAAAGGGGATGCGATATTTTCATAAACTGTCATCGCCGGATAGTTAATGAACTGCTGGTACACCATGGCAACATTTCGTTTTTGCACCGGTCTGCCCGTGACATCTTCGCCATCCCACAGCACACGACCCGATGTTGGCTTGTCCAGCCCCGCCATCAATCGCATCAATGACGTTTTACCAGACAGGGTCGGCCCTAACAGCACATTCAAAGACCCTTTTTCCAACGTCATCGTAACCGGATGAATATGGGTATCCCCATCCACCACTTTAGCTACGTTATCAAGAGTTAACGTCATTTAATCCTCACTGTTTCCACCGCTTTTAAGCAGCGTTGGTCTTTTCTTCCAGAATTCGCGTAACCGCTTTTTCCAGATTTTCTTTTTGTTGTGCCGTCATATGCAAGCCAAGCTTGGTCCGACGCCACAAGATATCTTCGGCAGATGCCGCCCATTCTTCGTTTATTAAAAAACGAACCTCGGTTTCGCTCAAAGTTGCCCCGAAATCTTCACCAAGGTCTTCTTTTGTGACTGATTGCGCCAGCATTGTCCATGCCCGTGTCCCGTATAAACGCAACAATCTTTGCGCCCATGCGGTATCCAGATAGCGGTAGTCTTCACAAAGTTTCGCAATTTTCGCTTTTACTTCAGTGACTTCAAAATCACCACCGGGCAAAACGGTTGTTGCGGTCCAGCTGCCGCCCATTTTTGGGAAAAACGGTCTCATTTTTTCAAGCACCGCTTCGGAGAGTTTGCGATAGGTCGTAATCTTGCCGCCAAAAATGTTGAGCACCGGCGCTGTTTGCGCATCGCCATGCACTTTCAGCACATAATCGCGCGTGGCTTCCTGCGCGGCACTGGCCCCATCATCATAAAGGGGACGCACACCAGAATAAGACCAAACCACATCCTTGGGCGTAATTTTCTTTTTCAAATATTGTTCGGCGCTATGGCAAAGATATTCAATCTCTTCTTGTGAGATTTCAACACCGTTCACATCGCCCTTATGATCCTGATCAGTGGTGCCGATCAGGGTAAAGTCCTGCTCATAAGGGATGGAGAAGAAAATACGGCCATCTGCGTTCTGGAAAATATAACATTTGTCGTGATCGTATAGCTTCGGCACGACAATATGGCTGCCGCGCACCAGACGGATCCCATCGTTGGAAAACTTCAGGCCGCATTCTTCAATCACATCCTGCACCCACGGGCCAGAGGCGTTAATCAATGCCTTTGCTTTGACTTCCTTTACCGTGCCATCTTTTTGATGTTCAACGCGCAATGTCCAGTGATCGCCGGTACGGACCGCAGAAAGGCATTTGTGGCGCGTTTCAATCTTCGCGCCCAACCGCTGCGCATCCAGCGCATTCAAGACCACAAAGCGCGCGTCATCCACCCAGCAATCTGAATATTCAAAGCCTTTTTTATAGATATCCAACAAAGGCTCGCCAGCCTCTGCGGTGCGCAAATCCACGTTCGACGTCGCTGGCAACAGTTTTCGCCCGCCCAGATGGTCATATAAAAACAAGCCAAGGCGCAGCAACCAAGCAGGACGCATATCTTTCTTATGAGGCAGGACGAAGCGCAAGGGCCAGATGATATGAGGGGCATTGCGCAATAACACTTCACGCTCGATCAACGACTCACGCACCAGACGAAATTCATAATGTTCCAGATACCGCAAACCGCCATGGATCAATTTCGTGCTGGCAGACGATGTCCCTTGCGCGAGATCATCTTTTTCGCAGAGATAAACGCTCAGGCCACGACCCGCCGCATCACGCGCGATCCCGCATCCGTTAATTCCGCCGCCTATAACAAATAGATCATACATACGATCTTCCAGCATTCGTCCGATCCCGTTCTTTTATTCGAATTGGACTGACAAAGTGCCTTTACACTTTCGTTTGGTCAACCTAATTCTTCGTTTTATCTTCACTTACCGCACATGCGAACAAAAATGCGGCAAATGCGAAAGCGATTTTCCGCAACGCACCATCAACCGCAACCCCTTATTTCATCAGACTTAATTAAATATTGCTCATAACTTATATTTATTTTTAGATAATTTCGTTTTATGTTCGCTTGTGTCTCATTTTATATCCCGTTAGAATGTTTTCGTTATTTTCAGAAGGGAAAGCCATGACACTCTCGTTCCGCCAACAACAGATTCTCGAAATCGCGCAGGAAAATGCCCGCGTCAGTGTGGATGAATTGGTCGAACAGTTTAACGTCACCCCGCAAACCATCCGCAAAGATTTAAACGAACTGTGCGAAGCCAAGTTGCTCAACCGCGTGCATGGCGGGGCCATGATTGCATCGGGCGTCACAAACGTCGGCTACACCCAGCGCCAAAGCATTGCGGAAGCCGAAAAACGCGGCATCGGGGAGCTATGCGCCAAGCAAATCCCCAACAATGCCTCCCTCTTTATCAATATCGGCACAACCACCGAAGCCGTCGCCCATTATCTGGTCCATCACAAAAACCTGCTGGTCATTACCAACAACATCAATGTTGCCAATACCCTGATTAACAACCCGTCGTGCGAAGTCATTATCGCAGGCGGCGTGCTGCGCCCGACAGACGGCGGCATCATCGGGGAAGCCACGGTGGACTTTATCAAACAATTTAAGGTGGATTATGCGGTCATCGGTGCGTCTGCTATTGACGAAGATGGCGCCTTGCTTGATTATGACTACCGCGAAGTGCGTGTGGCCCAAGCCATTATCGAAAACGCCAGACAAACCATCCTTGTCGCAGATAAGATCAAATTTGAACGGTCCGCTCCGGTGCGAATTGCCCATCTTTCGCAAATTTCCACCTTTGTGACGGATGAGCCTGTCTCTGACAAAATTGCGCGGATTTGTGCTGCAAATGACGTCAAGATACACGCCTTGTCCGGTAAGCACGACTAGAGTTCTCTATAAACGCGCACTCTTGTTACAATCTGTTACAAAATACCCCTTCCCACAGCAACAAGAGCGCAACAAATAACTGCTAAACATTTAATCTTTCGAATATAGTGTCAGTTGGCGTTTTTCAATTTCAAGAGAATTTAATGCACTTAAAAAAAGTAGTGACCATCGCAGGCTGCCTTGCCCTAAGTGGCTGTGTCGGTAATCTCGACACGTTGCTCAATCGCCAAGCCATTGACGCACCCGCCAACTGGCAGGACACAAAAGCCGTCACCCCTATTGACAACAACTGGCTTGCAAGCTTCCAGCGCGACGATCTAAACCGCCTTGTCCAAGTCGCGATGCAGAATAATCTTGAGATAAAAAAACGTGCCCTCGATGTGGACATCGCCGAACAAAAACTTAAACAGGCGAACAGTTCCTTCTTCCCCGATCTGGATTTTTCCTTCAGCCAAAAACGCGCCAACAGTGCCAATGATGCCAACCCGACCAACACCAGTTCTTTAGGATTGGACCTGACCTATGAACTGGACGTCTGGGGCAAACTGTCCGATCAGGCAAAACAGGCCACACAGGATTTAAATTACGCCAAAGCTACATTCGAACAAGCCCGTCAGCAATTGGCTGCAGACGTTTCCACCGCCTGGCTCAAGGTCATTGAAACCCGCCAGTTGCTGGAACTGTATGACAGGCGCGTTCAAACAGCGCGCAACAACCTTGCCATCATTGAAAGCGGGTATGAAAAAGGTCTGAACGAGGCCCGCGACGTTTATCTGGGGCGCAATGAACTGGATTCAGAACTGTCCCGCGTTGCCAACCAGCGCGCCGCCCTGTCCGAAGCACGCCGCACCCTTGAAAGATATCTTGGCGACTACCCCAAAGGCATCCTGCAAATCAACGGGGAAATCCCGATGCTTACCCAAGAGATCGCCCCCGGGCTGCCTGCGGACCTCATCTCGCGCAAGCCCTCGTTGGCAGCGAGTTGGAACAGTCTGCAATCCAAGAACGCCGCGTTGGCTTATGCCCATAAACAACGCTTGCCCGCCCTGAACCTAAGCGCTACCCTCAACGAAACCGCAGACCTGCCGAAAAACCTGTTTGACGGCAGCGCGATGCTCTGGTCCCTGCTGGGTAGTATCACTGCCCCCGTTTTTGATGCAGGCGAGCTGAAATCTAAAGAACACGTCGCCCGACTTGAACTACGCCAAGCAGAATATCAATATCTCAATGATGTTTATGATGCCTATCTCGCCGTGGAAAATGCCATCACCCGCGAAGATAGCCTTGAACAGCAATATGCCGCCACCCAACTGGCAGAACAAAACGCCCGCACCGCCCTTGACCTGTCCTTTGAACAGTATCAGCGCGGCCTGATCGAATATACCAGCGTCCTTGACTCCCAGTCGCGCCTGCATGATGCGGAAAACTCCCTCATTCAAATCAAAAGCGAATTGGTTGCCAACCGGATCAATCTGCATGTTGCCCTTGGCGGCGACTTTCAACACTCAGAGGCCCAATAAACCATGAATGTTAAAGCCATTGCAAAATTTGCCCTGCCCCTTGGCATCGTCGCCGCCACCGCTGTGACGGTGATGTTGATCCTCAATAACCCGCCCGAAGCCAAGTTCAGCCCCCCAAAAACCGCAGCCCGCATTCTGGTTGAAGTCCAAAAGATTGAACGCCAGCCCTACACCGTTGCCATTGACAGCTATGGCACGGTGCGCCCACGTACCCAAACCTCCCTAACCTCGCAAGTCTCCGGTCAGATTACCTATATCAGCGAGAATTTCCGCGAAGGCGGCTTCTTTGAAAAAGGCGAGATCATGGTGCGCGTGGACCCGCGTGATTATCGCGCCGAAGTCAAGGTTGCAGAAGCCGACCTGATCCTCGCCCAGCAGACCTTGTCGGAAGAAAGCGCACGCGCTGACCAAGCCAAGGCCGACTGGCAACGTCTGGGCAAAAAGGGAAAGCCCAACGACCTTGTCCTCCGCATCCCGCAATTGCAGGCCGCCAAAGCCAGCATGCTGTCGGCAGAAGCCAAGCTCGGCATCGCCAAACTGGCCCTTGAACGCACGGAAATTAAAGCACCTTTCAGCGGACGTATTTTAGGTAAACACGTCGATATCGGGCAAGTGGTCTCCGCCAACACCTCTTTGGCAGATATCTATGCGACCGATTTTGTGGAAGTGCGCCTGCCGATTAAAAACAGCGACCTGCCGTTATTGAACCTCCCGCAAGAAGCCAATCGCCAAGCCCCGGCAGCGATCCCGACACAGGTTCTGTTCTATTCCGACCTGATCGGGGATCAACAATGGTCCGGCATACTTGTCAGAACCGAGGGCGCCATCGACAGCGATACACAACAATTGTATGGCGTGGCCCAAATCGACAAGCCCTTTGATCTCACCCCGCCACTGATCAAGATCGGGCAGTATGTCAATGCCAGTATCATTGGACGCACCCTGCCTGATGCGATCAAAATCCCTAATAGCGCGATCTACCAAGGCACCTTTGTTTACATTGAAAAGGACGGGCTCCTGCAACGGCGCAACGTCCGTACCCTCTGGAAAAACGATGAAGATGCACTTATTGCAGAAGGATTGGAAGAAGGCGAAAATATCGTTCTTAGTCCTCTTGGGAATGTGGTCTCCGGCACCCCTGTTAAAGTCGCCGGACGTGATGAGCCGACGAAAGCCGAAGGGGCCGCACAATGATCGCCTGGTTTGCCCGCAACAGCGTTGCCGCCAACTTACTGATGATCAGTATTCTGGCAGCGGGGCTTTTTAGCCTCAAAACCAATATCCCGCTGGAAATTTTCCCGACCTTCGAAAGTGATATCGTACAGGTCAATGTTTCCCTGCCCGGTGCCACGCCGGAAGATGTGGAAAAAAGCGTCACCATCCGCGTCGAAGAAGCCGTTCAAGACCTTGAAGGAATTGAGGAAATTACCAGCACCTCATCCGAAGGCAGCTCAACCGTGATGATTGAGGTCGCCCCCAATTTCGACCAGCAACGCCTGTTGGCTGACGTTAAAAGTCGGGTGGATGCGATCAACACCTTCCCCGGTGATGCGGACCGCCCCGTCATATCCATGGCGCAACGCACCCGCGAAGTGATCACGGTTAGCCTGTCCAGCGACTATGGCGAAAAAGAAACCCGCGAATATGCCCAAGCCTTGCGTGACGAAATGTTACGCATCCCCGGTATCACACAGATGGAACTGGATGGGGTGCGCGACTTTGAAATGACCATCGAAGTGTCCCGCGATCGCCTGCGCCAATACGGCCTGAGCCTCAGCGATATTTCCAGCGCCATTAAAAACACCAGCCTTGATGTCTCGTCCGGTAACCTGCGCACCTATGGCGGAGATATCCTGCTGCGTTCCACCGGGCAGGCTTATACCAAGGATGAATTTGCCGACATCCCCATCAAAACCAATGCCGACGGATCCACCCTACGTCTGGAAGATATCGCAACCATTATCGACGGATTTGAAGAAACCCCCGTTCGCACCCGCTTTAACGGTAAAAACACCGTGCTTATTGAAGTCTACCGGATCGGGGATCAAAACGCGATTGAGGTTGCCGAAAAAATCCGTAATTTCATTGACGAAAAACAACCCAGCCTGCCGCAAGGCTTTGAGCTGTCCTATTGGGACGATGATTCCAACATCATTAAAAACCGTCTCGCGACCCTGACCAACAGTGCCATTCAGGGCGGTATCCTTGTACTTGCGCTGTTAACCCTGTTTTTACGCCCCGCGATTGCTTTTTGGGTCTTTATTGGTATTCCGGTCTCTTTCATGGGGGCATTTTTATTCATGCCCTTCTTCGATGTCTCGCTAAATGTGCTCAGTCTATTTGCCTTTATTCTGGTATTGGGAATTGTGGTCGATGATGCCATTGTGACGGGGGAAAATATCTATACCCATCTCAAATCCGCCAAAGAAACAGGCGAAGAAGCGGTCATCAACGGCACACTTGAAGTCTCCAAACCCGTAACCTTTGGCGTGTTGACCACCGCCGTTGCCTTTTTGCCGTTGGCCTTTATTGATGGGCAACGCAGTACCCTCTTCACCCAAATCCCCATCATCATTATCCCGATCCTGCTGTTTTCGCTGATCGAGTCAAAGTTTGTCCTGCCGTCTCACCTCAAGCACATCAAACTGCGTCACCAAAAAGGCGAAGTCGGACGATTTGAACGCTATCAGCAAAAATTTGCCGACGGGTTTGAAGGCGCAATCCTTAAATATTATCATCCTGCGCTCAAATGGGCCTTGAATAATAAGCTGGCGACCCTGTTTAGCTTTGTTAGCATTTTCGTCATTATGCTCGCGCTTGTGAATACGGGCTGGATGAAGTTTACCTTCTTCCCGCGTGTGCCCAGTGAAACCGTGCGCGTGACCGTGACCATGCCCACCGGCACCCCCTTTGAGGTCACAAACCGCCATGTCCTGACCATTTCTAAAAACGTTGAGAAATTACGCGAAAAATATATTGAACCGACGACAGGGAAAAGCATCGTCCTCAACAGCCTTGCCATCACAGGCAGCGGGGGGCGCAGTCATGTGGGTCATGTCCGCTTCGAAATTACCCCACCGGAACACCGCGAGCTGAAAGTCACCTCCATCCAGCTTGCCAACGAATGGCGCAAGCTCAATGGTAACCTTGCCGGGGTGGAAGAAATGGCCTACCGCGCAGAAATGGGGCGCGGTGGCGACCCCATCGATGTGCAATTGACTGGCAATACGCTGGAAACTTTGGGGAAGGTCGCTGATCAGGTCAAACAACATTTGCGCACCTATCCCACCGTATTTGATATTAGTGACAGTCTATCTGATGGTAAGGAAGAATTGCGCATTGAACTGACCGACCAAGGCAAGGCCGCCGGATTAACCCGCGCCGATGTCGCCGGACAAATCCGCAACGCTTACTTTGGCAGCGAAGCCCAGCGCATCCAGCGCGGACGAGATGACATTAAAGTCATGGTACGCCTGCCCCTTGATGAACGCCGATCCATCGCCAACCTGCAAAGCCTGTTGATCAAGACCCCAAGCGGCAACAATATCCCGCTGGGACACGTCGCCGTGTTAAAATCCGGCAAAGGCCCGTCGCAAATCTCGCGGGTCAATCGCTTCCGCACCGTCAATGTGTCGGCAGATGTGGAAAAACAAAACACCAATATGACCGTTCTCAATGATAGTTTGCGCAGCTTTATGGATGAACTGGTCCTGCAATATCCCGGTGTCAGCTACACTCTGGAGGGGGAAGCGCGCGAACAAGATGACTCGTTCAGCTCCCTTGGCATGGCGCTTGGGGCAGTCTTGATGGCGATCTACATCTTGCTGGCAATCCCGTTTAAATCCTACCTGCAACCCATCATCGTGATGAGCATCATTCCCTTTGGGATCATCGGGGCGATCATGGGCCACTTTATCATGGGCAGCAACCTGACCCTGCTCAGCCTCATGGGGATGCTGGCACTGACGGGCGTGGTCGTGAATGACTCGCTTGTCTTGGTAGATTACATCAACCAACGCCGCCAGAAAACCAATGACCTGATGGAGGCGGTCTTAACCGCAGGGGCTGCGCGCTTCCGCCCCGTTCTGCTGACCAGTCTCACCACCTTTATTGGTCTGATGCCGTTGTTGTTTGAACAATCGACCCAAGCCCAGTTCCTGATCCCCATGGCGATCTCCCTTGGCTTTGGCATCCTGTTTGCCACCTTCATCACCCTGTTGATGATCCCGGTCAACTATCTGCTGCTGGAAAATACCATCCAGTTTTTCAAAGGACTGTATGGCAAGGATAAAACAGAAAAAGCCCCGTCTTCCTAGTTTTGGGAAGACGAGGCTTTCTCGTTTGATCACACGGTCTGTAAAAGGGATTAAACCCGCGAGATTGCCATCGGCAACTCACTGATGCGTCTATATTCCTCACTTTCAAACAAAGCGGGGTTGGCCTGATAATCCAGATACATTTCTGTTGCATCATTGCCCCAGAAAATATCTTTGCCAACCACAAGGGACGGCACACCAAACAGACCTTTTTCGCACGCTTCTTGCGTGTTCAGACGCAATTGGTCTTTCACCGTTTGCTGGCTGATCAGGTCGTCTGCATCTTCCACAGCCAACTCGTCACACAAGGTCGCCCAAGCTGCCTCACTGGTCACGTCCCCACCATCACGCCAGATGAAACGGAAGATGGCTTGCACCTTTTCCGGCTCATTGTTCAGCGCAATGGCCAAGCGCAGAAACTTGATCGGGTTAAACGGATGGGCTGGTGGCATCTTAAAGGGAATCCCCGCCTCATCCGCTGTCCATTGCGCGATACGATACGTGAAGGTGCGTTTTTCCGTAATTTCTGCCGGACCGCGATTGCCCAGATGCTGCAACAATGCGCCAAACACGATGGGGCGCAGATTAATCTGGGTCAGGTCGGTTTCTTTTGCCAATCTTTCCAGCTGCAAATAGGCAAAGGGGGAGATAAAGTCAAAATACCAAGTTGTTTTCGCCATCTTTTACGGTCTCCTAAAACAGCACCATTTCACATAGATCATCGGCAACCTGAAAGCTTGCGTCTGTCATATTTTCAATATCCGCAACGCTTAGATCCGGTGCATGTTCGCGCAAGATCAATCCGGTTTCAACCACATCGAACACCGCCTTGTCCGTGACGATGGTTTTCACGCAACGTGATCCAGTCAGCGGCAGGGTACAGCGTTCTTTAATCTTGGGCGTGCCGTTTTTTTCCGTATGGTTAATGGCGGCAATCACTTTTTGAGTGCCATAACACAAATCCATCGCACCGCCGATACCGGGCCACCATTTACCATTGCGCTTGACCGCCCAGTTGGCAAGGTTGCCTTGGGTATCCACTTCCAGCCCACCCAAAATAGTCACATCGATATAGCCTTTGCGCATGGCCCCAAGCGACGTTGTCAAATCCATGATGGACGCACCGGGGTTCATGGTGATCGGCTCACATCCCGCATTGGTCATGTCGCTATCTGCCAAATCATGATCCGGCTTCGGACCAAACCCAAACGCACCATTTTCCGTATGAAAAATCACGTTTACACCATTGGGCAAATAGTTTGCCGTTTGCGTTGGGATACCAAGACCAAGGTTAACGACTTCCCCATCGCGCAATTCGCGTGCGGCACGGCGGGCGATGATCTCACGCGCGCTCATTTCCTGAATGTTAAATTCTAACATCTGTCTTCTCTCCCCTTTACGCCGCAGGCGGGACCAATTTCCCCGCCTTCACCCAACGTTTACGATAAATGTCCTGCTGTTCTTCCAAGCTGTGGCCCTGTACCACCGCATCAACAAACGGCCCCGGACAGCCCACATCCACGGGCGCAATGGTGCCCACAGGCACAATCTCGTTGACCTCAACAATCGTGAAGTCCCCTGCCATGGCAATATCGCGTTGGTTTTGACGGCTGGTAAAGCGGAATTCCACATTCCCCAACTCATCTGCGCGCCAGCCTTTAATGATGGACACGTCTGATGTCAGTGCCTCTTCGATGAAAAATTCCTGCCCATTGACGCTGACTTTGGGTTTCGGTTCTTCCAAATCGGGAAACAGGCCTTCTTCATCCAAGATACCCACACCGACCGGCACCAGCACGCCGCCCAGACCATGACCGCCTGCGCGCACTTTTTCCGCCCATGTGCCCATAGGGAAATACTGCTTCACCAGCATGCGATCTTCAAGGTAGGCAAGGCTTGATTCCGGGGTTGTGCCCACATGGGTGGAGATCAGTTCTTTAACCAACCCCGCCCCAAATAGTTCCGATTTCCCAAAATCACCCCCGGCAAACCCCGGCGTATTGGTGATCAGGGTTAAGTCTTTGACCTGTCGGTCCAGCAACCAGTCGATGCAGCATAACGGTTCACCCGCACCGACAAATTCCCCGATCATGATCCGTGCGCCGTCCGTCACTTTGGACATAGCTTCACCGATCGCCATAACCTTACTGTTATGAACGCTCATTGTTTCCTCCCTGTTCAGGATACGTATATGTTTGTTTATTTTATGTTTTTAGACTTAGCTGTTTAAAAAGCCGATGATGCGCTCAAACTGATCCGGCACATTCATCGCCGGGGCATGACCCACGCCTTCCACTTCATAAAGGTCGCAATTTTTGTTGCTTTCCAACATGGCATCGCGGGTTTCAACCGACAATAAATCCGTCACCGCCCCACGGATCAACAGCATCTTGCACTCAAGGCTGTTGAAATGGTCCCACTGATCATAATCATTGGGATGCGCGATAAACTGACGCACCATGTTAGGATCATAATGCATGGTCACCGTACCGTCCGGATTGCGCCGCACAGACGTTTCCGCCATCAAGCGCCATTGTTCATCTGTCAGATAGCCATAGGGTTTATAGATTGTGCGCAAGCCTTGTTCCAGCTCGCTGACACTTTGATAAACAGGCGGATTGCCTGCATAGGTCAGGATGCGATCAATGGCCGATTGCTCAATCTTCGGCCCCATATCGTTGAGGACCAGATGGGTGATGTTGGCGCGCATGGTTGTTGCCGCCACACGGATGCCCAAGGCCGCCCCCATGGACGTGCCCACCCATTTATAGGTTTCAAACCCAAAGTGCGCGCACAGATCACTGGCAATTTTACCATAGAAATCGAGGCAATATTGCGTATCGGGATCAGACGCCCATTGGGACAGACCGCGCCCGATGGTGTCAGGTGCAATGATGTGATACTCCCCCGCCAGCTCTTGTGCCAGCGCATCAAAGTCACGTCCGGTACGGGCTAGGCCATGCCACATGACCATCTTTTTCGCATTGCCCTTGCCCCATTCCGTGACATGCACTTCACGGCCCTGACAGGTGATGTAATGAGAGATCGGTGTATGTGTCATGTCTTTGCCTTTCTAAGTCTGCCGACAATACCTGTCGGGAAGAAATAAACCGAGAGAATGAAGAGGATACCAAACCACAACAGCCAGCGATCCGGATGGATCAGGTCCGGCAACAACGGCAGGCCCATGGCGCTAAACTGGTCAGATGCCACCTTCATCAATTCCTGCAAATAGTTTTGCGCCATGATAAACAGGGTGGATCCAATCACCGCACCATACAGCGTGCCCATACCGCCGATCACGACCATCAACAGGATATCAACCATGATGTTGAGGCTAAGCGTGGTATCAGGCCCGGTATATTTCAGCCAGATCGCCATCAAACTACCAGCAAGTGCTGCCATACCGGCGGCAAGACAGTTGGTGGCTGTGCGGTAAATCACCGTGCGATAACCAATGGCTTCGGCGCGAAATTCGTTTTCGCGGATCGCCTGCAAGACGCGCCCGAACGGTGAATTCACCACCCGCAACATGAACAGGAACAAGCCAAAGGACGCAAACAGGATGCAGTAGTACAGCACCAGCTTGCCGTTAATACTCACGCCGAAGACTTTATCCTTCATCAGTTTAAATGCCGGTGACAGTTCCCGCGGGATGGAATAGGTCAACCCATCTTCCCCACCCGTAAACTGATAAAGCTGTGACACCAGCAAGGTAAAGGCACTGGCAACCGCCAAAGTGACCATGGCAAAGAAAATCGCTTTTACCCGCAGGCTAAACAGGCCGATCAAAAAGGCCAGTAAGACAGAGCCAACAAAGCCCAAGGCGGTGCCGATAAAGATCGCATCATAGCCACGGCCCATTTCATTGAGCGTAATCGCAACCCCATAGGCCCCGATCCCAAAGAACATGGTATGGGCAAAGGACACAATCCCGGTATAGCCCAGTAACAAATCATAGCTGGCAACAAGGACGATGAAGATCGCAATGCGCATCGCCGTTTCCATGGACCGTGACCCGGGGAACAACCACGGCGTCAGCACCAGACCGACCACAATCACCACCAACAGCAATGTCAGTAGTTTGGAGCGTGGAAAATCACCGGAGAAAATATAAGAAAACATCAATCAGGCCCCCTTATCGACTTTTATTGACCGGCAGCAATCCTTCCGGACGCCACATCAAAATGAGAACCATCAACAGGATGTTCGACCCCAACGCCACTTTCGGCGCAAGGTAGCCTGTATAGTTAGCGAGCAAACCCACCATCAAGGCACCGATAAAGCACCCTTCAACAGAGCCCAGACCACCGATGATCACGACGATAAAGATCAAGATCATCACGTTCATGCCCATATGGGCGGTCACGACTTCTTCATAAAGTCCCCACAGCACGCCGCCAAATCCAGCCAGTGCAGAGCCTGCAACAAACACCAGAATAAACACCATGGAAATGCGATAGCCAAGGGCGCTTACCATCTCGCGGTTTTCAACACCTGCGCGGATCACAAGTCCCAAACGCGTGCCGTTTAACGTCCAGCGCATGGCAAAAAAGATGATCAGACCCAAGACAACTGCGAGCAGACGGAATTTTTCAATCGCAATGGTGCCAAAGGTGAAAGACCCTTGCAACGCCAACGGGCGCAGGATGGTGATTTCGTCCGGTCCCCACAGCACGTAGATCAACTGTTCGGTGACGATCAGGCCACCCATGGTGATCAAAATCTGTTTCAGGTGATCGCCGTAAACCGGCTTAACAATGACACGTTCAAAGACGTATCCCGCAACACCCGTCAGCCCCATGGCGGCAACCACGGCTAGCAAGATCGCCGCAATATTTAAAAAGGCGACATCAGCCCCCGTCCAACTTGGCAGCATAAGCAACACCGAAATGCCAGCAAAAGCCCCAAGGGAAATAAAGGCCCCATGTCCAAAGTTCAGGACATCCATCAGGCCGAAGACCAAGGTCAGACCCGATGCCATGACAAAAATCATCATGCCCATGGCAAGACCCGCAAGGGTCAAGGTGACCCACGTATCAAATTGCCCGATCAGGGCCAAGGCTGCCAAGGACACAATCGCGGTTGCCAATAAAGGCAGATTGCGTTCGGACAGCAGAGAAAGTTTCGGGGCGCGCGTTGCGCTCAACCCTTTATCGTTCGTACTCATTGGTGTGCCCCCATGCTCAGGCCTAACAGCTGTTCTTGCAGCTGTTCATTTTCTGCTAAATCGGACATTTTACCGCTATGAACAACCCGTCCGTCATCCATGACGCAGACAGTATCCCCGATGGTTTTCGCCATCTGGAAGTTCTGTTCCACCATCAAGATTGTGGTGTCGGTTTGTTTCAGTTCCACAAAGGCTTCGGTCAACGCGCCAATGATGGCAGGTGCCAGACCTTTTGTCGGTTCATCCACCAGCAACAGACTGCTGGGTTCAATCACCGCACGTGAAATGGCAAGCATCTGTTTTTGCCCACCGGACAGGTTGCCCGCAGGCCAGTTCCAGAACTTTTTCATCGCCGGGAACAATTGGAAAATCCAATCAAGACGCGCCTCATCCATCTCGCCCGTGCGCGCTGCCAAGATCATATTCTCTTTGACGCTAAGGGCAGAAAAAATGCCCATATCTTCCGGCACATAGGAAATCCCGTTTTTTGAAATATCGTGGGTTTCCATTTTTGTAATATCGGACCCGTTAAAGGTCACGCTGCCTTGGCTCGCCTGCCACAATCCCATGATTGTGCGCATGGTGGTTGTTTTACCCGCACCATTTCGGCCCAGCAGCATGGTGACACCCCCGCGCGGTACTTTCATATCCACCCCTTGCAGGATGTGATATTGCCCGATATGGGTATGGACCCCTTGCAGGTTTAGACAAAGTTGATCAGACATGGTCGGCAACTCCTGTCCCTAAATATGCTTCCTGCACAATCGGGGAGGACATGACCTCTTTCGGTTCGCCATCGGCAACCAGAAACCCATTGTGAAGGACAATAATACGATCCGCCAAGGAATGGATGACATCCATTTTATGTTCTACCATCAGGACGGTTTTGTTTTTGTCGGCCTTGATCTCGTGGATCAGGTCCAGAATGACCGGAACTTCATCCACACTCATACCCGCTGTTGGTTCGTCAAACATCAACACGTCATGTTCCAAAGCCAGCATCAGTGCAACTTCCAGCTTGCGCTGTCCACCGTGTGGCAGTGTGGAGGCGATCACCTCAGCCTGATCATAAAGCCCGACGCGGGCCAAAAAATGATCGGCCTTTTCATTCAATTCACGATGACGGTCCGCCATCATAAAGATGTTCAACCCAATACCGGCGCGGCTTTGCACAGCCAGTCGCACGTTTTCACGCACCGTCAGGTTTGAAAACAGGTTGGTCAGCTGAAACGCGCGCGCCAACCCTTTGTGTGTCCGTTCAGAAACCGGCATGGAGGTGATATCCTCCTCATTTAGAAACGCGCGGCCTTCGGTGGCTTTTAACTGACCAGAGATCAGGTTGAAAAAGGTTGTTTTCCCTGCACCATTGGGGCCGACAATCGCAGTCAATGTACCGCGATGAAATTCTGCTGTGACGTTATTGACCGCCACGTGACCGCCAAACCGCACGGTCAGACCGTCGGTGCGCAGGACGGGATGTTCTTGACCTGTCATCGAGTTTTTCCGAAGTTAGAAAAAAGGGAAGAAAGGGAGAGACGCATGGGTCGTACGCCTCCCCCTCTCTGGGGAGTGACACGAAGGTCGTGTTAGTTACGGATCGGAACGTTCATTTCTTCGATCGGAATTTCACGGACCAGTTCCGGGATCGCCCATTCAACGTTCTCATCCACTTTCAGCTTGAAGTGATACATGGATTGCAGCGCCTGATGGTCTTCTTTACGGAAGATCATTTTACCTTTCGGCGTGTCAAACTCCATACCTTCCATCGCCGTGATCAGGTCTTCAGTGTCGCTGGAACCTGCCTTTTTCAAAGCAGCAACAACTGCCATACCCGCTGTCATACCACCTGCTGTGAAAAAGTCCGGCGGGCTGTCAAAACGTTTGTAATGTTCAGACACCAACCACTTGTTTGCGTCATTCTGTGGGATGTCGTGGTAGTAATAGGTCGCGCCTTCCATACCCGGCAGCACTTTTAAGGCCTTCATCACAGCCAGAATATTACCGCCTGTTGCCAGCTCAACATTAAAACGTTCCGGGTTCATGGCTTTGATTTTACCCATCGGGTTACCGGCACCAGCCCAGATCACAAAAATGATTTTACGGCCTTCTTCCTTGTCCAGCGCATCAAACAGGCGCTGTGCAGAAGCGGTAAAATCTTTGGTGTCACGCGGGGCGTATTCTTCAAAGACCAAATCGGCCCCTGTGTTTTGCAGTGCTTCTTTAAAAGCGGCAACGCCGTCACGACCAAACGCATAATCTTGCGCAAGTGTGGCGATTTTTACGCCTTCCTGACCCAATGCAACCGCGTTTGCAATCGCATCCTGGGACGAATTACGCCCGGTGCGGAAGATAAAGCGGTTGAATTTTTCACCCGTGATCGAGTCCGCGACAGCAGGTTCGACCAGCAACAGTTTTTCATATTCCTGCGCGACCGGCAGCATCGCCAAAGCCACACCAGAAGACACCGGGCCAACTGCCAGATCAACTTCATCGTCAGCATAAGCTTCTGCCAACAAGGCTTTGCCCAGATCAGGTTTCAGCTGTGTATCTTTTTCAATAACTTCGATTTTACGACCATTCACTTCCATGGTCCCGCCAGTGGCAAACTCCAGCCCCATCAGCAATCCGGTATGGGATTGTTTGGCGTAGGCCTCATACGGACCTGTCTTCCCGTAAACATGTGCGATCTTGATCGGATCAGCGGCTTGTGCTTGAACGCTTAGACCTATAGCGCAGGCCAGCGCCACGGCAAACTGTGGCAACTTCATTGTAGGCTCCCTGTTAAATAAATATTTTTTGTTACTGACCTCTCTAAGGCAAATGTCGTGCCAGATTTTAAAAAGCACCTAAAACTGCCATTGCGAAAGATCTAACACAGCTTTTCTTCTTTTAGGACACACCCCAAACTGTCCGGTTATTCGGACAAAGCCTTTTAAATCAGCCTTAAGGCACTGTTTTCAATTGAATATTTTAAATGTGTCCGAAAAAGATACAGTTTACACACTGTCCGGTTAATCAGACAGTATCCCGAAAGCTGTCAGTTTTTCATAAAACTGCGCGCGAGAAATTCCCAATCGTTTTGCTGCTCTGGATTTCACATTATTTTCTTCCGCCAGGGCTTTAATCAATGCCTGACGTTCAATATCTGCCAGCACTTCTTTCAGCTTCTTGCCTTCTGGCAGCGGGTCAAATCCGGCATTCTCTTCCACAGCGCGCACTTGGCGCTGACGCTTGGCAAGACTAGGGATCAACTCGATGATATGGCGTTCTTCCAGCACATCTTCATCAAAACGCGCACTTGCCTGATCCAGTATATTGCGCAATTCACGCACATTGCCGGGCCAGTCATACAATTTTAAAAGCTCAATAGCTTCATCGGAGAGTGCGGGTGTTGGTTGACCTGTTGCTTCTGCGATATGGTCCAACAAGACCTCACACAACCCCGGCAGGTCTGACGGACGTTCCTTCAACGACGGCACCAACAAGGGCACCACATTCAGGCGGTAATAAAGGTCGGCGCGGAAATCACCATTTTGCACCATTTCTTCAAGGTTTCGACTGGTCGCACTGATGACGCGCACATCAACGGACTGCACCTTGTTGGACCCGACAGGTTCCAGCTCACCTTCCTGCAAGACGCGTAACAGCTTGGGTTGCAGGCTGGCGGGCATGTCCCCGATCTCGTCCAAAAACAACGTGCCGCCATCCGCCAGTTGAAACTTCCCAAGACGGTCTTTTTTAGACGCCCCTGTATAAGCACCAGAAGCAGTGCCGAACAATTCCGCCTCCAACAATCCTTCCGGGATCGCAGAGACGTTGATACGAACCATGGACGCGTCCGATCTTGCAGAACTATGATGGATCGCATGGGCCAGCAGCTCTTTACCTGTCCCCGTTGCACCCAGCAACAAGACGGGCACGTCACGTTCTGCCGCGCGTCTGGCTTGGCGTTTCAGTTCCTGCACCGCTTTGGCATTACCAACAAAGTTAGAAAAACGGTACTTCGCCTGACGGGTTGCCGCCAGTTCTTTCTCCGCCTTCTTCAGATCGTTCTGCATGTTTTGAAAACGCGAAACCAAGGGCTTGAGCGCATTGAGGCGATCAAACAAAATGACCCCCATCGCGCCCACAATCCGGTCATTATCATCACTCAACGGAATGCGCGAGATGGTGATCTGACGTTCTCCCAAATCCACGATATCGATCAAATCCGGCTGACCTTTGTCGATCACCCGCTTCATATCTGTATGCGGTAAAATCTCAGCCAGATCGCGCCCCTCCAAGGGCTCGGTCCCATTCCAGCCGATCAAAGCCTTGAACTTATCGTTCATCCAAATGATCCGGCAGGAGGTATCAACCGCAAACGCTCCTTCGTAAAGATCATCAAAGACCTTTACCAGCGTACGTGCGGCTTTCAGCCGTATTTCACCTTCCATATTGGGGTGTTCGACTTTTTTAAGCCGAAAGAAAAACTGGAACGGATCACCCATATTGCAATCTCTTTACGCCTACCTGTTTATAATTATCTGTTTTTATTGCAAATACCGCGCCACCTTACGTCCTTGCCCTTAAAAAAGTCCAAGGATTTTTTTATGAATGCCCTCCTAACCAGACCCGCCTTGAGCGAATATCGCTCTTTTTATTTAGGGTTTTGAGCGCTCATAGCTCCGCCTGATGTATTTACCCTACATAAAACCATTTTAAAACAATACCTTAAATCGATCCATCAAATGGCATCCCCTTTGCTATTGAGCGTGTAAGTTTTAATAATCGGCAGGGAGATATCCATGAGTACCTTTACCTTCAACACCACCAAAAGCATCCTGTGTGAACCGGGCGTGTGCAAACGTCTGGGCGCGTTGGTGAAAGATCAGATCGGCGATAAGGTCTTTTTGGTCACTGACCCCGGCCTGATCCAATTGGGTTTGATCAACCCTGCACTGGACAACTTAAAAGAAGCAGGCGTCACCTTTGAAGTCTACAGCGATGTGGTCGCTGATCCACCCGCCCATGTGGTTGAAGATGCCTGTGCCAAGGCCCGCGCCCTTGATATCGACGGGGTCATCGGTTTTGGTGGCGGCTCATCCATGGATGTCGCCAAACTGGTCGCCCTGATGGTCGGCAGCGGCGAAAAACTGGATGATATCTACGGCGTCAATATGGTGCGCGGCAAACGCCTGCCCCTGATCCAAGTCCCGACAACCGCGGGCACAGGATCGGAAGTCACGCCGATCTCGATCATCACCGTTGGCGAGAGTGAGAAAAAGGGCGTGGTTGCCCCGGCATTGCTGCCTGACCTTGCCTTGCTGGATGCAGAACTGACCCTTGGCCTGCCTGCACATATCACAGCAGCAACAGGCGTGGATGCCATGGTCCATGCGATTGAGGCTTATACCTCTACATCCGTCAACAACAACCCAATCTCCCGCGTCCTTGGTTGTGAAGCCCTGCGTCTGTTGGGTGGCAATATCATGACAGTGGTGAAGGACCCGAAAAACATTCAGGCACGATCTGATATGTTGCTGGGCTCCACCCTTGCCGGACAAGCCTTCGCCAACTCCCCCGTCGCAGCGGTTCATGCGCTTGCCTACCCGTTGGGCGGCATTTATCACATCCCCCACGGCCTCTCCAACGCGCTTGTGCTACCACACGTGATGGCGTTTAACGCCCCTAACTGCCTGAACGAATATGCCGAGCTTGCCCCTTACGTCTTCCCGGAACTGGCAACTGTCACAGACCTTCAGGATCGTGTGGATCAGTTTATCCAAAAGACCGCGCAACTGTCGTGCGACCTTGGCCTGCAAACAACCTTGCGCGAAATGAACATTGAAGAAAGCGCGCTTGAAACACTGGCATCTGAAGCCATGAAACAAACCCGCCTGCTGGTCAACAACCCGCGTGACGTCGATGAGCAAGCCGCCCTCGACATTTACCGCGCAGCTTTTTAAGGGGTGTCTGATGGCGAGTAAACCTATTCCAAAAAGCCGCAAGGACTTTGCCCATTTCACCACCATCCAGACCCGCTGGATGGACAACGATGTCTATGGGCATGTCAATAACGTCAACTATTACAGTTACTTCGATACGGTGGTGAACAGCCACCTGATCGATCAAGGTGCCCTTGATATCCAGAATAGTCCCGTCATCGGTCTGGTTGTGGGAACCAAATGTAATTACTTTGCCTCATTTTCCTTCCCCCAAAAGATCGAGGCGGGGCTCGCCGTGACCAAGGTGGGTTCCAGCTCCGTTGTTTATGAGATCGGCCTTTTCCATGAAGGCGAGGACACCTGTGCGGCCCAAGGTCACTTTATCCATGTCTATGTGGATCGTGCGACCAACAAACCGACCCCCCTGCCCGCTGCGTTGAAAGACGTTGTTCACGCGCTTACCCTTTAAAGGAATTTTCCATGCCCCTTACTCTGTCAAACCCCGACCTGTTAAAATCCCAAGCCTTTATTAACGGGCAGTGGGTCGATGCCAATGACGGCAGTATCCTTGAAATCACCAACCCCGCAGACGGCAGCCTGATCACGACTGTACCG
Organism: Terasakiella pusilla DSM 6293; assembly: GCF_000688235.1. GTDB lineage: Bacteria > Pseudomonadota > Alphaproteobacteria > Rhodospirillales > Terasakiellaceae > Terasakiella > Terasakiella pusilla. The sequence goes on from NZ_JHYO01000010.1 coordinate 55,001, forward strand.
GACATGGGCGCGGCGGAAACATCGGACGCCATCGATAAAGCCAACGCCGCTTTCAATGACTGGAAAGCCCGCACTGCCAAAGAACGTGGTGCCGTCTTGCGTCGCTGGTTCGACCTGATGCTTGCCAACCAAGAAGACCTCGCGGTCCTCATGAGTGCCGAACAAGGCAAACCCCTTGTTGAAGCCCGCGGCGAAGTCGCCTATGGCGCAAGCTTTCTGGAATGGTTTGCCGAAGAAGCCAAGCGCGTCTACGGGGATGTGATCCCCTCCCACGGTCGTGACAAACGCATTGTAACCGTCAAACAGCCGATCGGTGTCGTCGCTGCCATCACGCCGTGGAACTTCCCCATCGCCATGATCACCCGTAAAGTTGGTCCGGCCTTGGCCGCAGGCTGTCCGGTCGTGGTTAAACCCGCAGAAGATACGCCCTTAAGCGCGCTTGCCATGTGTGTCCTGGCACAAGAAGCCGGTTTGCCCGATGGCTTGTTAAACGTCGTGACCTGTTCCAAAACCAATACCCCCGCAGTCGGCACGACCTTGATGGAAAGCCCGATCATTCGCAAAGTCAGCTTCACCGGCTCCACACCTGTTGGCAAGCTGTTGATGAAACAAGCGGCTGATACAGTTAAAAAAGTTAGTCTGGAACTGGGCGGCAATGCGCCCTTTATCCTGTTTGATGATGCAGACCTTGATGCGGCAGTCGAAGGCGCGCTTGCGTCCAAATACCGCAACACGGGTCAGACCTGTGTCTGTGCCAACCGTCTGTTGGTGCAAGACAGCGTCTATGATGCGTTTGTTGAAAAGCTAGCTGCCAAAGTCGCCACCTTTAAAGTCGGCCCCAGCCTTGACGGCGACAATCAGCAAGGCCCGCTGATCAACCAAGCCGCCCTTGAAAAAGTCCAGCGCCATGTGGACGACGCGGTCTCCAAAGGGGCAAAGGTCAAGCTAGGTGGTAAGCCCCATGCCTTGGGTGGCACCTTCTTTGAACCAACGATCCTGACCGACGTCACCGCTGACATGATCGTCACCAAAGAAGAAACTTTTGGTCCCCTTGCCCCGATCTACCGCTTTAAAACCGAAGAAGAGGCCATTGCCCTTGCCAATGATACGGAATTTGGTTTGGCGTCTTATTTCTACAGCCGTGATATCGGTCGTATCTGGCGTGTTGCCGAAGCCTTGGAAAGCGGCATGGTCGGCATTAACGAAGGCATTATCTCCACCGAAGTTGCCCCCTTTGGCGGCATCAAGGAAAGTGGTCTGGGCCGTGAAGGCTCGGCCTACGGCATGGATGAATATGTCGAGATGAAATATCTCTGCATGGGTGGTGTTTAAACCCTGTTCCTCCCCTCTTAAACACCGCCTATACGCGAAAGCCCATCGTCTCTCCCGTCGATGGGCTTTTTGCTGACCTAAATAAAGGCATAAAAAAACCCGCCGACCAGAACCAGCGGGTTTTCTTTTTACAAACGATCTACGGGGAAATCAGCTTGCCTCATCCAGTCGCACGGAACCGCGCTCAATCAGATAGACCTTATCCACCAGATCGGCAGAATGGGTATAATCCGATTCAGACAACAGCACGGACAGACCTTCATCTTTCAGGGTCTTGATGACTTCCAGCAAACGGCGTGACAAGGCAGGTGCGACCCCTTCAAAGGGTTCATCCAACAACAGGATGTGCACGCCACTCATCAAGGCACGGGCCAAGGCCACCAGCTTTTGCTGACCACCGGACAATTGCAAGGCTTTGCGACCTGCAAACCCTTCCACTTCCGGCATCAACTCGTAAATCCACGCCAAACGGGCTTCAGCTTCTTTGATATCATTTGCCCAAGCCGGCAGCAGGATATTTTCTTCCACACTCAGCGCCGGGATCAAGCGTCGATCTTCCGGCATAAAGCCGACCTTTAGCTTGGCGCGTTCGTGGGCGCCTGCTTTGGTCATATCCTGACCATCGATGACGACCGTGCCTTTATTGGCAGGTTGAATACCCATGATCGTGCGGTTCAGGGTGGTTTTACCCGCCCCGTTGCGCCCGATCAGGCCGATCATTTCGCCTTTGCCAACCTTCAGGTTGACGTCGCGCAAGATTTCCGTGCCCTGAATGGAGGTGGATACATTAGACAGTTCAAGCATTATTCGTGCCCTCCAGTTCGTCCATATCAAGGTGATGACCGACCACAAGGGTCTGCACGTTTTTGTCGCGCATCACTTCGCCCGTCGGTCCATCCGCCAGAATACGCCCGTCATAGAATGCCAATAGGCGCGTGGAATAGCGTGCGATCACATCCATGTCATGTTCCACAAACAAAACCGCCGCCCCGGACTTTTTCACTGCGGCCATGACTGTGGTCATGAGATCGAATTTATCTTCAATCGCCACACCGGATGTGGGTTCGTCCAGCAACAGAACTTTCGGGTTGCTCAACATCGCCATGGCGATATCCAGCAATTTGCGCACCCCTTGCGGCAAGGTGGCAATCGTTTCGTCCACATATTCCAGAATTTCATATTCTTTTAAGATCGCACGGGCTTTTTCTTCACGCGCCGGTGTATGCATGGGGCTAAAGAACGACAGGTTCTTGCCTTCTGCCAAGGATTGCGCGATCAGCACGTTTTCCATGACCGTCAATTCAGGGAACAATTGCGCCACTTGGAAGGAACGACACATCCCATCACGCATGACTTCGCGCGGTTTGCGCCCGATGACACTTTTGCCGTCAAACAGGATCTGACCGCTAGATGGTTTCAAATAGCCCGTCACCATGTTAATGAAGGTGGTTTTACCCGCACCGTTTGACCCGATCACACCAACAATTTCGCCCGCATTGATCTGTACATTGATATCCGCCGCAGCCGTCACCGCGCCAAAGTTTTTCGCCAGATCACGGGTTTCCAGAAGAGCTGTCATCAGTTGGCTCCTTTCTTGAATTTATCTGTCAGCGACCACAGGCCGTTCGGCAGGAAGATGATGATCGACAACAAGGCGATCCCCAAAATCATCTGCCATGTATAAGGCGATAGCTGGAACGCAAAGGTGCGCATCAATTCAAAGATCACAGCACCGATCAAAGGTGCCGCCACATGACCTGTCCCTGCCATCAGGGCGATAAAGACAAACTCGCCAGACGTGGTCCAATAGGCCATCTCCGGGTCAATATGCCCCACGGTCATCGCCGTGATAGACCCACCGACAGACGCCAGAACAGCCGCGATGATATATTTGATATAAATGATCTTTTGAACAGAAACGCCGAGATATTCCACACGGATTTCGTTTTCGCGGATGGCTTCCCCCGTCATTCCCATAGGGGAGCGCATATAGCGCCAGATGATCGCACCAGCAACGCACGCCAGAATGATCGCAACCCAATAGCTCAATAGGTTGGTGCCGTTAAATTCTGCTGCCCAGCCAAACAAGCTCGGTTTCGTGACGTTAAACCCGTCTGAACTGCCAAGGGCGGCACTTTTCACCAGCACCCCGTAGAGGATCATGGAAAACGCCATTGAGAACATGGCAAAAAAGATATCGCGATAGCGTGACAGCAGCAGCCCGACAATGGACGAGATCACCAGACCACAAACGATCGCCACCAACACCAGCAACAACACGTTATCTGTCTGGAAATAGTCACTGAACGCCCCGACCGCATAAGCGCCCGCGCAATAGTAAAGACCCTGCCCAAAAGACACCAGACCCGCGCGCATCAGGATCACCAGACCCAAAACGACCAGACCTTTTGCCAAGGCAACCGTGACAAGGAAGCTGAACCAGTACGGCATCACCAGACCCGCAAGGATCATGAGCGCCGCCGCAGCAACAACAAAAATTTGATTTTTAGACAGCATTTAAATTTTCCTCGCACCAGCAATGGCAAACAGACCTTGTGGACGGAACGCCAGGACAAGCCCCATCACCCCATAGATCACGAACAGTTCCCCATCAGGATAAAGGTGAACGGACAAGGCCCGCGACAAACCAACGATCAAGGCCCCGACAAACGCACCGCCGACACTGCCCAGACCACCGATCACGACAACCGCGAAGGCAAGGATAATCACTTCAATCCCGATGCCCGGCACAACCGAGATCCCGGGAGCCGTCAACGCACCGGCAAACGCCCCAAGGAAGGCACCGATCACAAACGTAATGGTGAAGATTTTTGTAACGTTTACACCCAATGCGCCCGCCATTTCTCGGTCGTGAATAACAGACTGCAGGATCTTGCCGGAGCGCGTCCGGTTGAGCGACCACCACAGGACCAGCGCCACAAGCGCGGTCACACAAATCAGCATAAAGTCATAATTCGCAAAGGACAGGCCACCGATTTTGGTGCGTCCCAACAAGGTATAGGGCTGATAGGCAAAATAAGGGTCCACCCCCCACAACAGTTTGATCGCATCTTCAAGGATCAACAAAATGCCGTAGGTGACAAGGATCATGACCACTTCGTCACGACCGTACATGAAACGCAGAAAGCCGCGTTCAATCAACAGACCGACAATAAGCCCCGCAACAAGCGCTGCGCCGACCAACAACAGATAACTGGCCCAAGGCGGGTTGCCGCCTGCAAAATAGACACCGATCAGGGATGCACCGGAATAAGCACCAATGGCATAAAAGCTGCCGTGTGCCATGTTAAGAATTTTCATCACCCCGTAAATCAGTGTCAATCCAGCCGCGATCAAAAACAACCACGAGGAATAGACAACACCGTCCACGAGAACCGCAAGAGCCAAGTTCATCGAATAACCCCAATATCATATTCTAAGTAAGTCAAAGGTGGGGTGGCCTTAAAGCGGCCACCCCGGTCTTGAACATCCGTTCAACAGATTAGTTACAAACAGCGCCTTCGAAGCCGCTTGCAATCCAGTCTGCGGCTTTCACACCGTTCGGCGGGTTCACGCAAGACGGCGCGTAACGTACAACGTCTTTCATGACAACTTCGCCATTTTCTTTGGAAACCTGACCGAAGACCATTTCCTGTACAGCTTGGTGACCATTGCCATTCGTCATCGCAATTTTACCAGCCGGGCTGTCAAATTCCAGATACTCAAACGCACCTGCAACGGCTTCGTCTGTCGGGATTTCACCCGCATTTGCGGCTGCTTTTTCTGTTGCCAGTTTCAGACCCATGATGGCCTGAACCATGTGGTATACAGGGTACGTCGGTTTTGTGCCGTAACGGGCTTCATATTCTTTCACAAACCAGTCGTTCAGCTCGCTTTTCGGTGCGAAGACACCGTTCGGACCACGGGCACCAACAATCGCGCCTTCCGGGAAGTTGTCCGCAAATTTGTAAAGCGCGCTTTCACCACACGTCAGCAAAACTTTCTGGTCTTCAAACAGACCACGGGCCGCCCCTTGCAGCAAGAAAGCTTCCATATCGCCACCCCAGAAAGAAGAATGAACAACTTCAGCCGGGTTTACCATCAGGGCAGAAACTTCTGCGCCATACTGACCCGCATAAATTTTCGGGAATTGTTTTGTAGAAACATCAACGCCTTTTTTGATTTGCTCAAGGGACGTTGTGAAATCGTTCCAGCTATCATGACCGAAAGAGTAGTTCTGGTTGATACCGGACACAGAAGCCAGGCCGCCTACTTTTTCTGCGATGTAACGGGCTGCGCCGACGTTATCCATCGTTGCTGTTGCCGCTGTACGGAACACAAATTTATAATCAGCTTCTTCAAAGACGCGCGGTGTACCGCAATCAAACAGAACAGTAACTTTCTTCATTTCTTCCGCAACACCCGGCACAGCCAAGCAATCACCTGAAGAAATGTAACCTACAACAGCGTTTACGCCTTGGCGCTCAACGAGGTTGCGATATTCAGACACCTGTTTGGTGGCCCCGCCTGCTTCGTCCACATAAACCGGATTGATCTTAACACCGTTGATCCCGACTTTGTTGTACGGTGCAGGGACTGTACCTGCGTTCAGCGCGTCAACCAAAAGGTCTGCGCCGTTTTTAGCCGGTACACCAAACGGACCAGCTGCCCCGCCGGACAAGAAAGTTACAAGACCGAGTTTATACTCGTCAGCCGCCTGAGCTGTCGCTGTCAATGCGCCAAACGCAACAGCACCATACACAGCCATTTTGGAAATTGTCTTAAGCATTCAGTTATGCCTCCAAACATCAATTGAGAAATGGAGACAGAGAGCGTTTGTCATCATCATTCTAAATTCTCCCTGTCCTTATTTTTGTGAGACACCTTTTTCGCTGGTGCCTTCACGCCTCTAAGAGCAGGGAGCGTGCCAGAATGTGAAAAACCTAATAATACACTGAATTAAAACAATAAATTAAATTTAAGCCTTTTTAGAATACTGCCCTTGATCGCCTTGCGCTCCGCTTTATCGGACAAGCCGCGCGCTTTGCGCTCATTTACGTTCCATCAAGGGCGCGTAGTCTTTCCAATGTCCCAGCAGACGTGTCGCAGGGGGAAAGCGATGATCCTTAACGGTCCGTCCAATAGAGATCACTTGCTGAATTTGATGGGTCTTCGGGTCCATATAAGAAGAAAAGCCCTTGGGGTCTTCCGGCAATTTAAAACGCAGCGTGCTGAGTGTTTGTCTAATCTGCTCGATATCGCGCGGCGGCTGTGTGTGCATATGAGCATAGGCAATCGCCAAAATCCCTGAATAGGCGCCTTGCGCCACATAGGACGGATAATGCCCGGCGCGTTTATAAAACCGTTCCACAAACCTTTTATTTTCGACCGTTAAGGGCCAGTTAACGTGATGACGCGCGGACAAGATCAAGCCCAGCGGCATTTCATTGCCCAACTCTTTCAGGACATCATAATCGCCACCAGACCCGAAGTTTGCCAGTTCCGAATGGCTCAATAAGTCCGTATCCTGCACTTGGCGCAAGAAGGTGATAAAATCATCGCCCCATTGTTCATTGACGATCAAATCCGGTTTTGCCTGTTGAAGCGAGCGGATATAGGGGCTGAAGTCCACTTCAAACAAATTGGGCCACAAGGCCGCAACCGTTGTGTAAGGGACATTCTGTTCGTTCATGGCGCGGCGAAAATCACGCCAGTTTTGATAACCGTAATCATAATCCGGCCCGATGAAGGCCACGCGCAACGGGCGTTTGTCCAAAATGGTTTTGAAACTGTCTTTAATATATTGTGCCGCCGCATCCATGGTTTGGGCGGTATTGTTGGTCATACGAAAATAGTTGCGTTGCAAAGCTGCCCCGGTCAGACGCGAAGACGCATTGTCGGTGCCGATAAAGATGACGCCCAGTTCCTCAATCACCTTTGTGACTTCCAGCGCAATGCCGGAACTGACAATCCCGCACACATATTTGACATCATCTTTATGGACAAAATCACGCACCAAGCGGATGGAGCGTGATGTTTTAAGTTTGGTATCGTCAACGAGAACGCGGATTTTAGGCGGATTGCCATAAGCCGTTTTCAAATCCTCCAACGCCAGCTCAATGCCCACAACACTATCCTGCCCAAAATCCACCCCATACCCGCTGAGGGGATAAAGACAGCCGACGTTTAGGTCCGCTTCCTCTTTACTTGCACCAAATTCCTGTCGCGCCAAGGCGGGGGCAGACCAAACAAGCGCCGCCAGTAGGATCCCAGTTAAAAAAACGTTCATGATGCCCCCTTTGGTCCGCTGGTCATTTTCAGACGTTGCATGCGACGTTTCAGCGCATGACGGCTAATGCCCAAAGCTTCGGCAGCCAGTCCTTTACGCCCGTTATGTTCCAGCAGAACTTTTTCAATCACATCGCGCTCATAGGCTTCGACGCTATCCACCAGCTCTGATCCGGTGTCAAAAGGCGCTTCACTTTGGCTGATTTCGTGCGGTAAATAGTTGAGTTGGATATCTTGCCCCGGATACAGGATCGTTAAACGCTCCATCAGGTTTTTAAGTTCGCGCACATTGCCGGGCCAGTCATAGGCGTTCAGGCGGTTGCGGATCTCCTTGGAGAGATGAACCGGCTTCTGCCCCTCCTGCTCACAATAAAAATCTATAAAATAGTCCAGCAGCAAATCCACATCGCCGGCACGATCTTTCAAGGCCGGCACCAAAATCGGCAAGACGTTCAAGCGATAGAACAAATCCCGCCTAAAGTTGCCATTTTCCACTTCTTGCAACAGGTCACGGTTGGTGGCTGCAATCACAAACACACTGGCCTGACGTTCCCGCGCAGACCCGACCGAACGAAAGGTGCCGCTTTCCAGCAAGGTCAAAAGCTTGGCTTGCAAGGCTGGCGACATCTCCCCTATCTCGTCTAAAAACAAGGTGCCGCCTTCCGCCAGTTCCACCAAGCCAATGCGCTTTTCAACCGCCCCGGTGTAAGCCCCTTTTTCTGCGCCAAACAGTTCTGCTTCCATCAAATGTTCCGGCAGGGCAGCGCAGTTGACTTCAACGAAAGACGCACCGCCATTGCGCACGCTATGCAGTCCGCGCGCAACCAAGGCCTTGCCCGTCCCGGACGGTCCGGTAATCAAGACTTTTTGCGTCCCGCTTTTGCCAATCTGTTCGATTTGCATACACAAATCCTTAATCGGTTGGCTTTGCCCGACAATGCCGTTGGTTACGGTTTCTTTCTGACGGCGAAAGACGACTTCGCGCTCCAGTTTGGACCGTTCCACATTACGGTTGATCAACAGGACCAGCTCATCCAGCTCAAACGGTTTGGTCAGATAATCAACCGCCCCCAGCTTGACCGCCTGCACCGCTGCGCGCGTATCGCCATGGGCGGAAATCATGATGACCGGAATGCCGAGATTTTCCTTTTGCAGCCGTTCCAGCACTTCCATGCCTGTGATGTCCGGCAGCTTTAAATCCAGAAAGATGATATCCGGGTTCTCTTTCTTCGCCAGAAAGATGCCTTCCTCGCCGTTATAGCCGGCGACGACTTCCATCCCCTCTGCTTTCAGGGAAAATTTGATGCTGTGAACGAGGTTGATTTCATCATCAATCACAAGAACTTTAATTTTACTCACGACGCAATTTTTCCTTCTGATTTTCCTGATAGGTCCAGCGCAAGATCGGCATACGCAAGGTGACGGTCGTGCCGACATTCGGATCACTTTTAAACGTCATGGTGCCTTGGTTGCGTTCCACCAGACTGGCGCAGATGGACAGACCCAGACCGGTGCCATAGGACTTGGTGGTAAAGAACGGTTCCAGCACCCGGACCAACGCATGTTCGGGGATGCCGCAGCCTTGATCGGTAATGTCAATCAGGCAATGTTCGCCTTCGCGCTTGGCGGTGATGTTCAGCACCCCTTTATTTTTCCCCTCCATCGCCTGAAGGCCATTGAGGACAAGGTTCAGCAACACCTGCTTTAAATGCACCGTATCACCAAACAGGGTCAGCATGTTTTCCGCATCTTCCTCGATAAACAGCTCAATGGAACTATGGTATTTTTTAGCGACCACATCCGCCAGCACCTTGGTATGTTCAAACAAGGCGCGAACAGCGATCATGCTCGGTTCCGGGTCACGCGGGCGGGCGTAGTCCAGCAAGCCCTTGATCACCGTATTGGTGCGCGAAATCTCATCGCCCATAATTTCCAGCAGCTCTTGCTTTTCCGGCTCTTTTTCCTGCTTTGCCAGCGCTTGTACAGCCGTATTCAGGGTCGTCAACGGGTTGCGTACCTCATGGGCGATCCCGGCGGCCATTTGACCGAGGCTTGCTTGGCGTTCCATCTCCAGATTGGTGCGGATAAATTTTTGCAGCTGATAACGCATACTTTCAATGGCGACACTCAGTTGATGAATTTCCCAGTTGCCATCCACTTTCAGCGGGGTGTTGATATCGCCTTGGGCCACACGCTCCACGCGCTTGACCAGTTTGCGCACCTGCTCGTTCAAGCGATAACCGATGCTATAATGCACAAACAGGATCACACAAACGGTAAACAGGGTGGTCAACAACAGCATATAGCGCACTTGCTCACTGGGCGGGGTGACCTTAGCGGACTCGTCGCGCACAAACATGTTCCAACCCGGCAACAGTTCGCTGACATTTTCCAGCATGCCGTCCGGTCGTTTCTCCATCATCAGGCCGGAGGCGTCGAAAAAGCGCCCGTCGCCCACCTGCAAATAAGCTTGACGGAACCCATGTAAACTAAAGTCATCCATAAAGCGGGTCAGCGATGAGAAGCGGATCACAAGACCAATCCCGCGCTGACTTTCCGCCTTATCAAAATAGTCCTTCATCACGATCCAGCTTGGCAGGCCAATATCGGACTGTGACGGGCCTAGAATCTCCATTCCTTCATGGGTGGTGGCACTCAAGGTCTGTTCATAGGGCGCAAGCGGGCTGTTGCTGGGGAAGGTATGGACCACCTGCCCATCATCTCCATAAAACAGGATGGCATAAATATATTTGGTATCAGACAAGACCCGCAGCAGAGCTTCCAGTTCCGGCACCAGATCAAATTTGCCGTCCAAATCATAAAAACGCGGCGAGTCAAATTGGTCTTTTAAATCCCCCAGCTCAATCTCGCGTTCTTTAAAAAAGTGCCGGACCGTATTTTCATAGGCCACGATCTGGGCAGAGTTTTGCTTGTCTGTCACCTTGTCAATCAGGCCGACAAAATAGTTATCATAAAGGGCCGACAACACCACGATCGGCAACAACGCGGCCGTCAGGGAAAAGATAATATACCGTGAGGCCACACTGCGATAGGGCGCAAACCAGCTAAATCCCCGTCCCTTGATACGCATAACTAACCCTTCACTTACTTTATTTTTCTCATCTGCTTGCGGGTCAACCATTTGCAATATCTCTGCCAGTCAATAAATCGCGCTTTTAAAGCCATACCTTCTAAATATTTTACAGGAATGAGCGATTATCGCCCATTTAGATATAAAAAAATGAGCGAAAAGCGATCTTTCACACTCAAGAACTTCTTTAAAATGTTGAAAGTCAATTAAAGACACTTAAAAGGAAACATTCTTCTCTCTCGCAAAATAAATACACCGAAGAATCGCCACACAGAAAGGGCAATTAAACTATGTTATTTCGCCGCCAACTTTTTCAGATATGATGGACCAAAATAAAGGCGCTAAAAACTCATAAAATAAGCTGATAGATATGCAAAAACTTCTCTCTCCTTTCTTTGCCTTGCTGGTGAGCCTGTGGCTCATTAATCTGGGGGGCGGCCTGCAAGGGACACTCCTTGGGATGCGGGCGGACCTAGAAGATTTCGACCTGTATGCGACCGGGCTGATCCTGTCCTCTTATTTTTTGGGGTACATGATCAGCATCTTTATTATCCCGCCATTCATTAACAGTGTCGGGCATATCCGGTCGTTTGCGGCCTTTGCTTCGCTTTCTTCCGCCGCCACCCTCTTGCACGCGGTCTTTATTGATCCGTCCGTGTGGTTTGTGTTGCGGACCATCACGGGCATGTGCTTTGGCGGCTTGATCCTTGTGGGGGAAAGCTGGCTCAATGCCTCCACCAGTAACGAAAATCGCGGTGCTGTCTTTTCGGTTTATATGGTCGTGATCCTAAGTGCCTCTGCCCTCAGTCAAATCCTTGTCAATTTGACGCCTGTCACCAGTTATGATCTGTTTATTCTGGTTTCCGTGGCCCTTTCTGTCTCTCTTGTACCTTTGACGCTGGGACGCAGAATTGCTGCCCCGGAAATCCAGTCCAATGAACGCATGTCCTATCGGGCGCTGATTACAACTCACCCGCTTGGCTGTCTTGGCATTTTAACATCCGGTTTAGTCAATGGCGTGCTTTGGACCATGATGGCGGTTTATTGTGTGCGGATCGGGTTAGATACTGCGGACACATCCGCCGTTATGTTTGCCCTGATGCTTGGTGGCATGTTGTCCCTGTGGCCTGCGGGGAAATTATCCGATGTCATTGATCGACGTAAAATCATCCTCTGCACCTCCTGCTCCACGTTGATTGTCTCTCTTATTTTCATCATTGATTTTGAAGGGAGCGCCGCCTTTATGCCTTATCTTGCTGGCGCCTTAGGTCTCTCGGCCTTTCCGCTTTATGCGCTTGCCTCCAGCCATATCAACGACTATTTAAAACAAGACGAATTTGTTCCCGCCTGCGGCAGCATGGTGCTGCTCTACGGTTTAGGGGCGTTGATTGCGCCAATTGCCTCGGCCTTTTTCATGAGTTTACTCGGCCCAAACGGCATGTTTGTCTTTATCTCTTCCATGTCCGTGCCACTCATCTCTCTGGCCGCCTACCGTATCAGCCAAAAAGAGGCCCTACCGAGCGAAGAACGCAGCGACTTCGTCTTCGACATGCCGAAGGTAACGCCAAGCGTCAGCCCGCTTGATCCACGTAACCAGGAAGCCGAAGAACTATCCGAAGAAGTCATGAGCGAAATGGATGACGAGGAAAAAGAAGCCTTGCCGCTTTAACCCCACCACACACAAAAAGCCCGCCGTTCAGAAGAAGGCGGGCTTTTTGTTACATCTCTTTTAAAGCCGGATCAGGCAGCCGCAACAGCTTGCTGTGTTTCGCCTTCCACCAGCGTTTCATGCAGCACATGGACGCTTTGAGCAAAATCCTTTTCATGCAAGACAAATTGCATATCCACATTCCGGCTAACCGCATTGCAGAACAGAATTTCAATATCGTTTTGGTGCAAGGCATCCACTGCTTTGGGGAAATAGGTTTTACAGCCCAGGTTCGCCCCGATAACAGACACGATCGACACTTTCTGTGTCTTGACCGTTGCATCCTTCGGCAACATTTTTTCAAGGGCCGCAACACAGCGTTTGACCTGCTTTAACGGCGCGCTCACATAATGTGTCACGGTGTTGGCATTCAAGCTCTTGGTCACGGTACGTACCTTGAAGCGGCGGAAAATCTCCAGAACCGGTTCTTCTGCACCAAAGGTCCCCACCATTTCCTGATTGAAAATTTCCACTTCATAGGCTTGGGAAATGCCCGTAATAATCTCCGCACGCGGGGTGTCAGGGTGGAAGTTATCGCGGATCAAAGTGCCGGGATGGCTTGGTTCAAACGTATTGGCGATCCGCAACGGGATCCCCATTTCGCGCAATCCTTTTGCCGCGCGCGGATGGATCGCTTCCATCCCCAAGTTTGACAATTGATCAGCCACGTCATAGTTGGTTTCCCCGATCACCTGCACCTGATCCGCCCCGACCATGTTCGGGTCCGCACTGCTCAGGTGGAATTCTTTATGGATGATGGCTTCCTTGGCCGCCGTCAGGGATGCGATCCGCGAAAAGGTCACTTCGCTATAACCGCGCCCATAATGCTTCATCAGCCCATCTGCTGTTTGGGCATAGCCGGTCACGATGGGAAGCTGGGTTGCAAAATCAATGCCGTCAAAAGCCATCTCAATACGTTGGTTCAGATCACAATTTTCTGTGCCCCGCCAACCGGACAGATCGACAAACACCGCGTTTACACCACGACGATTGAGCAACAGGGCGGTGTTGTACGCACTATGGACTTCACCCAGCGCGCTCAGCATCTCACGCACAGTCGCCAGATGTTCTTCCAACTGAAAATGCCCGTAAGAACACAGACGTTGCAAATCGGTCAAACAGGATCGCGTGCCTTCAATACGGTCCACAATAAACTGGTTGGCCATTTGACGATCGGCTGACTCGGCGAAAATCTCTTGGTTGATGGCGCGCATCTGGGCTGCAACATCGCTCAAGGCGTCGCCCCACGACCACTCACTTTCACTTTCTGAATAAAGTGCATAAACGCCGGGTTTCTGTGATTTTTTATGTTCCAATAAACTGTCTGTCATCCCGCCATAGGCAGAGACAACAAAAATACGATTATAAAGGTCTTTCGATGTGCGATCACCGATCAGGATATTGTCAAAAACCGTCTGGACTCTTGACATAGAGGTGCCGCCGATCTTTTCGACCGTATGTTGATTTAGGGAATGAAGTGTCATTCTGGATATCTCTTTTTTCTGTTTTAACGCACCCGGGGACGAAAATTACCGTCCCGTCTTATGATGGGGAGAACAGATTTTTATAAACGGCGTGAGGAGAAGCCGGGGCGTCAATGCACCCGATGGCTTCTTCCTCTGGCCGTATGTCAGGTCAACCGCGTGAGACCCGACCCGTGTTTACTCTTCCATCAAAGCGTAAACACCATCAGCGTCATGATCTTCCTTACCTGTCAAAGGCGGTGTAAACACACAGATCATGCGCAGATCACTCTTGGCGCGTAGGTAATGTTTTTCATGACCATTCAGGGCATACATGATGCCGTCACGGATCTGATGCGTTTCACCGTTGGTCAGGTCTTCAATCTCGCCTTCGCCGCCTACGCAGTAAACGGCTTCAAGGTGGTTTTTATACCAGATCAGGGTTTCCGTGCCGGCGTGAATGATGGTTTCATGGAAAGAAAACCCCATCCCATCACTACGCAGCAACATCCGGCGACTGGTCCATGTGCCTGTATCGGCTTTTACTTCGCGTTCTGTACCTTTAATGTCTTCGATGTCACGGACAATCATGATGCCTCCTGATAGATAATAGTGTGGTTTTGTTCTTTAAATTCGCGCACGCACTGCTTGATGATCTCCAGACCTTCCGCCAGAAGATCAGGATCAATAATCAGCGGCGGCAACAGTTTCAGAATGCTGGAATCTGCACCTGCTGTTTCGATGATCATGTTTTTACCAAAGGCGATCTCAGAGATTTTGCTGCCCATTTCCGGCACTTTAAAGTCAAGACCCCAGGCCATGCCGCGGCCGCGGACTTCAAGATCCATCTCTGGATGTTCTTCGACAATCTCGTTCAATGCTTTTTCGATGATGTCGCCATACTCACGGACCTGCTGGCCCAAACGATCATCTTCCCACAGGCTAAGGGCTTTTTCTGCCGCAACGAATGCAAGGTTGTTACCACGGAAGGTGCCTGTATGTTCGCCCGGCTGCCACTGGTCCAACTCTGGACGCATCAGCAAAATCGAGAACGGCAGACCACCGCCCAACGACTTGGACAAAGTGATCATGTCGGGACGGATACCCGCTTCTTCAAAGCTGAAGAAACGACCTGTGCGCCCGTTGCCCATCTGGATGTCATCAATAATCAACAGAATATCAAAATCACGGCACAATTTTTCCAGACTTTGCAGCCACTCGACACTGGCGACATTGATGCCGCCTTCCCCTTGGATCGTCTCAACGATCACCGCTGCCGGCAAGTCAATCCCGCTGGATTGATCGGACAGGACTTTGCGCAGATATTCAATGGTATCAAAGTCATCGCCCATATAGCCATCAAACGGCATAAAGTCGGTATTGGCACGCACGCCATAAGACTCGTCGCGATAGAAGCTGTTGCCCGTTACGGACAATGAGCCCATGGTCAGGCCATGATAGCCGTTGGTAAAAGCAATAATGTTGGAACGCTGCTTGACCAGACGCGCCAGTTTCATGGCTGTCTCAACCGCGTTTGTCCCTGTCGGGCCGGTAAACTGGATTTTATATTCCATGTTGCGCGGCTCAAGGATCGTGTTGACGAAGGTTTGCAAAAAGTCACGTTTTGCAGATGTCGCCTTATCCAGACCGTGCACGATGCGGCTGTCTTTCAAATACTCGATCAGCGCTTCAGTGATCAGCGGGTGGTTGTGACCGTAGTTAAGCGTCCCTGCGCCTGCAAAAAAATCGAGGTAGCGGTTGCCATGCTCATCAAATAACAAGGCCCCTTCTGCTTTGTCGAAAATTGCGGGGAACGAACGGACATACCCACGAACCTGAGATTCAACTTGTTCAAAAATGCGCATAACTTGTTACTCCTTATCATTCAGTGATGATGGCAACGGCGTTAAAAAAATCTTGATGAGTTTTTCTGCTTCATGGGCTTGTTCACCTGTTCCAAAATCATCTTCGGACAGATACTCTTCCACTTTCGTCAACGCCCGACGATTTTCAGCGAACTTTGTGAAAAACTTGAATGACGCCTTGTTCGATGGCGTGTAGGTGGCTTCGATTGCTTGAATGGAGACAGGGTTTTGGACCTGTAACATTTCCTGTAGCATCATCGCGGGGATGCCTCTTCCGCGATAGTTTTCATCAACCGCAATTTGCCACACGAAAAGGGTTTCCGGCTCGGTTGGTTTTCGATATCCGCCGACAAAACCGATAATTTTATCATCGTTAGATGTATCGCGGCAGATGATGCTGGAACTGGCGAAATGATCGCACAGCAGAAAATAAGCGTATTTGGAATTAACATCCAAAGGGGGACATGATTTGATCAAATCATAGACGAAACGACCATCCCGCTTCTGCGGAATTTCGAAACTAAAAATTGTTGCCTCCTGCAATCTGTTAAAGACGGGAGGAACCATAACCATCCAGCAAAGCCGAACATTAACTCATGTTAATGGCGTTAACATAGGTTAAGTACTTTTAGAAAATATTATTTAAATTCAATAAGATAAAATTCTACAAATCCGCAAGCTCTGGATGAAGCTCACCTTCAAGATGTTCTGAATCGAAAGAACACAACTTCCTAAGCCGTCTTGGGTCATGCAAAATAACATACCCATTGCGATACTCTAACAACTTATCCTTGCGCATCACCTGCAGTGTACGATTGACATGGACGATGCTCAGTCCCAGGCAGTCCGCAATAATTTCTTGCGTAATAGGCAACTCATACGCCATGCGCTCCGCCACACCGACGGCGGCCAAGCGGGAATGAATTTCTAAAAACAGATGCGCGATCCGTTCCTTGGCATTTCGTCGGCCCAGACTAACCACCCGTTCGGTCAGCATCGCCTCTTCGCGGGCGGACCCCCATGTAATGGCTGCGGCTAAACGCGGTTGTTCAATAAACAGGTTGGCAATTTCCGACCCATTGATGCGCGCGATCTGACAATCCGTCAACGCTTCGGTTTCATAATCAGAGACACCAAACAAGCAGGCACGCACACCAGATAAATCACCCGGCAACACGAAACTGGTAATCTGGCGTCGCCCATCCGACAGGATTTTGTAGCGACAGGCCCAGCCTTCCAGCAATAAAATTACGGTATCGCTGTCATCATCATGCGGGGTCAGAGATTGCCCCTTCTGCAAAAAACCACTTTCCTGACAGAAATTATTGAGAAGTTCGACCTCTGCATCTTCGAGATCTACAAGCAAGCTCAACTTACCTACCAGTGCATTCGCTTTCATAAGCGTCCTTATTTAATGATTTTCATTAGTCAGGGCGTGTTCGCGCCCCACGATCATAGTGCGTAATAAAAGATTATCCATCAAAAAGATTAACATAGATTAATATTGCTGCTAAAAACCCCAAAATTTTTTTGTATTAAAGGAAACCTCCATGTCCAGCTGTCAATTATGTGAAAGCACAAACAACGTCTCCACTCTACAAATCGCCGGTGCAGAAGACTGTAGCGTGCAAGCCTGCGCCACCTGTCAGGAACAAATCAACTCCGATCAAGCCTTGGACGTTCATCACTGGCGCTGCCTGAACGACAGCATGTGGACACCGGAAGAAGGCATTCAGATCATGGCATGGCGCCTGCTGACCCGCTTGTCCGCCCAAGGCGAAAACTGGGCGCAAGATGCCTTGGAGAGCCTTTATCTGGAAGATGACGTGCTTGCAAAAGCCCAATCTGAAGCAACGGCCTCAAGTGCAGAAGATGACCTTGCCCTGAAACATGTCGATAGCAACGGGGCTGTTCTGGAAGCTGGCGACACCGTTGTCCTGATCAAAGACCTAAACGTCAAAGGCGCAGGCTTTACAGCAAAGCGCGGCACAGCCGTGCGTAATATTTCGCTGGATCCGACAAATGAAGAACATATTGAAGGTCGCGTCAATGGACAGCAAATTGTAATCCTGACTAAATTTGTCAAAAAATCCTGACATCTTCATTATACTTTAGATTTAAAAAGAGGCTTCGGCCTCTTTTTTTATACGTATTTTCCTTGAATTGCTCTGTGCAGATTTTCATCTAATATAAACTTACATGTTTATTACTGGATGATTTTTTCATGTCTGATATCTACAAAATTCCGGGTAAAGAAAAAACCTTTTCCGTCGACGATATTATTGTCAGCAAAACTGATAAAAAAGGCATCATTACCTATGCCAACGATATTTTTCTTCAAATTGCCGACTACAAAGAACATGAAGTCATTGGCAAACCCCATAACGTCATTCGCCATTCTCACATGCCGCGATGCATCTTTAAGCTCTTATGGGACACCGTAAGTAGCGGCGAAGAACTCTTCGCCTATGTTCTCAATCGAACAAAATACGATGATTACTATTGGGTTCTTGCGCACGTCACCCCCACGTTCGATTCAAACCGCGAGATTATCGGTTACCACTCAAACCGTCGCGTTCCCAACCCGGAAGCCATCAAAATTATCGCGCCGCTATACCGCCACCTCAAACGGATGGAGGACAGCCAGGCAACGACAAAACAGGGACTGGTCGAATCTTTCAACATCCTGACCCGCCTCATGAAAGAGCAGGAAATGCGCTACGACATGTTTATGTACAAGTTGCAGCAATTAAAGAGCAGCGATGAATTACAAGTCAATATGGGAGAAATCAGCCATGACTAAGTCCTTGAAGATCTCCCAAAAACTCCCGCTTCTCATGGCTTTGATGGCCTTTATCAGTGCTGTCGCCACCGGTCTCATTTCCTACAACGTCGCCACGTCCAGCCTAACGAATGAAATGAAACATGAAATCGTTGCAATCCAAGAAGCTCGTAAAACAGCGCTCAAAACCTATCTAGAAGGGCTGGAAAGTGACCTGAACAGCATTTCCTCCAACGACATGACCATTCAGGGGTTGACCGCTTTCGAAGAAGGTTGGGACGCCTTTTCCAACCCCGAACAAGACCTGAAAGATCTCTATATAAACACCAACCCCCACCCCGTTGGCGAAAAGGAAAAACTGGATGCCGCAGAAGATGGCAGCAGCTATTCCAAAGCCCACGCACACTATCACCCCTGGCTCAGAACTTATCTACAGCACAAGGGCTTTTATGATATCTTCCTGATCAATCATGAAGGCAAACTGGTCTATTCCGTCTTCAAGGAAGATGACTTTGCAAACAATATTCTTGCCGACGAATGGAAAGATACAGGACTGGGGCGCGTCACGCGCGCAGTGTTAGATAACTTTAAAGCTGGCCAAATCGCATTTGAAAACTTTGCGACATATTCCTCCAGCGCCAATGAACCCGCGAGCTTCATTGCAAGTCCGATCTTTGATGAAGCTGGTGAAAAACATGGCGTTCTTGTCTTTCAAATCCCGATGGCAAACATCAATAAAATCCTGAACGTCAGCTCCGGCATGGGAGAAACAGGCGAGTCTTATATCGTCAACAGCCAAAAATTCATGAATAGTGACAGCCGCCTATCAGCCACACCAACAGCCTTGAAAACCAAAGTCGATACCGAAGCTGTGAACAAAGCCCTGAACGGCGAAAGCGGCTCACTTATTCAAGATAACTATAACGGTAACTCTGTTTTCGCGGCCTATGCACCGCTGGACTTCGGTGGACAACGTTGGGCCATCATTGCAGAAAAATCTACGGAAGAAGCAATTGGTGCCATGTCTTCCAAAATGGCGACCTATATCAGCCTCTCCGTCGTCGCGCTGATTATCCTCGTCAGCATTCTGGGCTTTTTCAGTGTTAAAAAAATCGTCCACGATGTGGTGCGGAGCGGGCATATCTTACAACAAGCTGCACAAGGCAACCTCAACGTCCGTGTCATGAATTTGGATCGCACCGATGAAATCGGCGATCTGCAACAAGCCATCAACAAACTTCTCGACCGTGTTGAAGCCTTTACCCGTGAAGCCGGTGCCGCCCTGAAATATGCTGCAAAAGACGAATTCTTCCGCACCATCCTGCCGGAAGGGATGGTCGGGTCTTTCGCCCGTCGGGCGGAAATCGTCAATAATGGCCTAACCGCCATGGACAACAAGACAAGTACATTTGAGAAAAATGCCGCGGCAATGGGGCATAACATTCGTTCAGTTGTCCAGACCGTCCTGTCGACAGTCACCCAGATGCAAGCCTCCGCCGAGAGCATGTCTCTCACTGCACAAAACACGTCGGTACAGTCAAACACCGTTGCAGAAGCGGCCCAGACCTCAGCGCAAAACGTTGAAAGTGTTGCTGCAGCAACCGAAGAATTCTCCGCTTCCATCAGCGAAGTGAGTACGCAGGTGAACCGTTCAGCAGAACTTAGCCAAACAGCCGTTCAACGCACACAAGTGGCGGACCAGACCATCCACACCCTGTCCCAAGCGGCAGACCGGATTAATCAGGTCGTCAGTCTGATCAATGACATCGCCGATCAAACCAACCTTCTGGCGCTCAACGCCACCATCGAAGCGGCGCGCGCGGGCGAAGCGGGCAAAGGCTTTGCCGTGGTTGCCGGGGAAGTAAAATCCCTGTCCAACCAAACCGCCAAAGCCACACAAGAAATCGTTTCGCAAATTAACGCGATGCAAAGCGCCACCAACGATGCGGTTGCTGCCATTAACGAAGTCAGCACAATTATTGTCGAAGTCGAACAAGCCGGTGCGGTCATTGCCGATGCGGTTGAGCAGCAGCGTTCAGCCGTCACCGAGATCAGCGCCAGCGTGCAAGAAGGTGTGCGCGGTGTCAGCACCGTTGCCGAAATTATCGGCGATGTGGCAGAAGGGGCGAACTCCACCTCCACTGCCTCTGACGAAATCACCGCCGCCTCCAGCGATTTGCAGGAACGCGCGGTCGGCCTCAACACCGCCCTTGATGAGTTCCTCAAGGCCGTCACCAAAGAAACCGATCTCGGTAAATTGGTCTAAACAAAAAAGCCCCCTCCCAAGCCATGGGAAGGGGGCTTTTCCTTAGGTTTCGTTGTCAGGCAATAACCTGCAAGACCTCAATCATCGTCGGCTGCATCATGTCGCGCCGGATCAGTTCGGCGACGGCTTCCTGTGTGACACGCGGTGCGCCTTCATCGGCATATTCCCAGCGCCAATGACCATGATCGTTGATCAAGCGGCCTTTGCCGGCATGATAATAGGCCATGATCTGCTGCTCGGTTTCTTCCAACTGCTGCATATCCAGACCGTAGATCTGATTATAGACCTTGATCCCCGCCTTATTGGCTTCGCGCAGCATACAACTGGCCCCGGGACTTTTGCCATCCCACAATAAAATCAGCCCATCTGCATAATTTGCCATTTCCCGATTGCGCAGTTCCCCCGCTGTCCGCCCATGGGTCAGCCAGTCTGCCGGAAAGGGGCGAACAGGCACGCCATTGGCACGCCCCCATTCTTCCCCCATCACATCAACACCGCGACAGGTGCCGGAAACGACTTCCGTAATCTCCCATCCAGCGGCGGCAATTGTATGTTCCAGCGCCTCTTTGTCTTCAATCGTGCGCGACCCTGCAATAATTGTCTTCATGATCCCCTCTTCATCTGTTTTAGGGGTTGAAAATACCACAAAACCGCACAATCTGAACAGGCAGAAATTAAACCTGTAATTTACTGGGTTAAAATCGGGTCTTCCTCACGGTGTGCGCAATCAGTCCAGCTACATAAGCGACAGTTCAGCCCCACATTGGTCATGGACTTCAAAGACGATAAATCCAGCCCGTCCGCATAGACCGTCCGGTCTGCATGCACCGCTTCGCACGCCAACATGGTTGCTTTCAATACCCGTGGCTGAGAAAAGCCTGTCTGGTCCGGGGCTTCGGCTTTTGCAATAAACAGAAATTTGTCCTTATTGGGAAAGCGGGCCAACTGACGCACAATCCGCCCCGGTGTTTGAAAAGAGCTATAGATATCCCACAACGGACAGGCATTGCCATAACGCGGGATCGGCAAGCCGGCAAGGGTGCGGCGCTTCAAGACGTGTCCCGCCGGATTGGTGTGCATCAACCCAAAGGGAATGCCTTCCGACCCGCTTTTACGCAAACTGGCCAGACGGCTGGCGGCCATTTGAAAAGTGACCGTATATTTGCGCGACAGCACATCCACATCATAGCGTTCGCGCACCGCATCGTCCAAAAACTCATCGTAGGGCATCAACAGTGCGCGCGCGAGGTAATCAATCAGTTCACTCGCTGCCCATTCCTGCGCTGCCGCACTGATCAAAATATCGGATTTTGCAATAACCGATGAAATCACATCCGACATGGACAGCTCCACCAACAAACAGGCCATTTCAAAACGACGCACCTGAGACGACGCATAGTTCGGTACATCCAGTGTGCGGGTAATCTGATTGAAGACGGACTGATGATGACTACTGCGCATCACGTCGCGGTTATCTGCCCCGATACGCACCTGCACGTCAAATTTACGCTCCAAAACCTCCTGCAACATACTTTCCGTATCGCTGCCCTGAAAGCCGATTTCAGCTAAAAAGTCAGCAGCGGCATCTTCCAGTTCCTGAAAATAGCCGTCATGGTCCATGACAAAATCATCAACATCTTCTGCCGGGGTTAAAGACCGGGTCTGGAATTTAGCGTTATCCAAAAACGTGCTGAGCCCGCCTGCGACATCCGCCAGCTTCTGGCTTTCCTCCGTCAGGATATTATGGAAACGCTGGCGGTCCCGATCACTCATTTCCTGTGTGCCGCCCAAAATCTCCGAACTGGACCGGATCGCTGTCGCGTTCGTCAGCATACGAAACACCGCATCATCAATATAAGGCGCATAATTGAGGCGATCCGACAGCGCGTTGATGGTTTGCGCCTGGTTTAAATAGGCACGATACAGCGTCTGGATCGCGCGCGCCCAACGTGGATGGCGCCCCACCAGATTCGCTGCCGTTTCGTGTGACAGCTCGATATTTTCAAACAGCGCGTCGGTCGTCAGTTCGTGAAGTTCCAGAATCAGGCGACGATCGCTCTCCCCATCCAACGCTCCGGTCTCCATCCCCAGCTCGTTTGAGATGCGTTGCAGCAATTTACCCCCGATTGATCTTTTGTTGTTCTCAATCAAGTTCAGATAAGACGCAGAAATACCCAGCTTTTCAGCCAGTTTTAATTGTGTAATCCCAAGCGATTTTCTCCGCTTTTTGATCTTTAACCCGATAGGCGCGCGGGGCATTTTCCCCTCCATTTCTCGCACATGCGTTTTTGCAATGCAGTGTCAAAAATTTACAAATTCACAAATGAACTTTATATAAAATTGACAAAAAAAATATTCAAAGTCAATGACTTATTGAAACGTAACAAAATGACGTTTATCACTATTACAAAATTAAAATATTACCGATACAGGTAGATTTCACCAGAGATTGGCAATCTATAAGAAAGGCTTCATAGAGGTCATTACCCAAATCATAATGGTGCTGCACATTTTCGTGACTGCGCTCAACGGAATTGACGGTCAGCCAATGCCCGATAGAGCTGGAGGCCGCATCAAACGCTTTAAAAAAGGCGGTTTCTTCCAGCAATTCTTCGTTGGTGAGCAACAAGCCCATAAAGCGACCAAGATCACCTTGGTCCAACGTCCAGCCGCCTTCCATGAAAATCTCACCGATATTCATGCTCGGTTTATAGAACAGGCGGCGCAGCGCATTGCGGCTGTGAAAACGCATAATAAACTTCTCACCTTCGCCGTTGCCTGCGGGCATCGCGGGAAGGTCGAGAAAGCAAAGATCAACATTACCGACAAAAAAGAACTTACTGATGATACGTCCACAGACAGCAAACGCAATTTTATCCATGACCGTGTGACCTGTCGCCGCACCTTGGGACGGTAGGTTATGGTTATCTTTCATTTAAATTTTTTAGCGATCCGCAACGCAGACAGCTCCCCTACTGTTTATTTATTCGCTTTAATCAAAGCACCAATAACCAGTACACACTCGCTTCCCGCAACAACGCCCAGAGATACGTCTCTTTATTTTAATTCTTTTGTATAGGTCACAGAAATATCAGAAAAACAAAAACAGGTCAAAGAAGAAGGCAAAACAATTTTAAATTAAATACTCAGACAACAAAAAGCCCGCCTCCAAACCAGAGACGGGCTTTTTGTCACTTAAAAACGATCAGTTCGTTAGCCGATGATCGCATTCAATGTCGCACTTGGGCGCATTGCGGCAACGCGTTTTGCCTGATCCTGATGGTAGTAACCACCCAGATCAACCGGCGCGCCTTGGCAATCGATCAGCTCTTTACGGATCTGATCTTCTTTTTCTGCCAGCTCTTTTGCAATCGGTGCGAAGTAGGCCTTCAGCTCCGCATCGTCGTCCTGTGCAGCCAATGCTTCTGCCCAATACAGCGCGATGCAGAAGTGTGACCCACGGTTGTCGTGCTCACCCACTTTACGGCTTGGGGACTCGTTTTTGTCCAGAAGTTTCGCTGTCGCTTGATCCAGTGTCTTCCCAAGGATCGCCGCTTTCGGGTTGTTCTTGACCGTTGCGAGGTGCTCAAGGGAGGCACCCAACGCGCAGAACTCGCCCAGGCTATCCCAACGCAGGTGGTTTTCTTCAACCAATTGCTGAACATGCTTCGGTGCAGAACCGCCAGCGCCTGTTTCAAACAGACCGCCACCGTTCATCAACGGCACGATAGACAACATCTTCGCAGATGTACCCACTTCAAGGATCGGGAACAGGTCTGTGTTGTAGTCACGCAGCACGTTACCTGTCACAGAGATACAATCTTCGCCACGCGCAATCATCTCACAAGACAAACGACACGCATCAGCCGGTGCCATGATCTTGATATCCAGACCGGATGTATCGTGGTTCGGCAGATAAGCATTCACTTTCTTGATCAGTTCTGCATCGTGTGCACGGTTTTCGTCCAGCCAGAAGACAGCTGTAGACCCAGATGCACGCGCACGAGACACAGCCAGTTTCACCCAATCCTGAATCGGTGCGTCTTTCGCCATACACGCACGCCAGATGTCACCTGCTTCCACATCGTGGGAGATCAGGACATTGCCGTCCGCATCAACGATACGGATCACACCGTCAGCCGGTGCGGTGAATGTTTGCGGGTGAGAGCCGTATTCTTCCGCTTTTTGCGCCATCAAACCAACGTTCGGCACGGACCCCATTGTTGCTGGGTTGAATTCACCATTTTCTTTACAGAAGTTGATGACCGCATCGTAAACGCCCGCGTAAGAGCTATCCGGGATCACACATTTTGTGTCAGCCGCTTTGCCATCCGGTCCCCAGCCGATACCACCCGCTTTGATCACAGCAGGCATAGACGCATCGATGATCACGTCAGACGGAACGTGCAGGTTGGTGATGCCCTTGTCGGAGTTCACCATATACAAGTCAGGCTGTGCTGCCAGACACGCTTCGATGTCTGCTTCGATCTCGGCCTTTTTGTCAGCCGGCAGTTTTTCGATTTTAGAAACAACATCGCCAAAGCCGTTGTTCACATCCACGCCCAGCTCCGCAAATGTCGCCGCGTGCTTTTCAAACACGTCTTTGAAGAAGACTTCAACGCAGTGACCAAAGATCACCGGGTCAGACACCTTCATCATGGTCGCTTTCATGTGGAGCGAGAACAGGATGCCTTGCTCTTTTGTCTCTGCAATTTGTTCTGCCAAGAATGTGCGCAGCGCTTTAACGGACATGAAGGTCCCGTCCAGCACTTCACCCGCTTGCAACGGCAGGCTTTCTTTCAAGGTTTGAACCGCGCCGTCTTTGCCGACGAATTCGATTTTACCCGTTGTGGCTTTATCCAGTGTGATGGATTTTTCGTTAGACGCGAAATCATTCACGCCCATTGTCGCAACGTGGGTTTTGCTGTCTTTTGTCCATTTGCCCATGCGGTGCGGGTTTTTCTTCGCGAATTCTTTAACCGCAAACGGGGCGCGACGATCGGAGTTGCCTTCACGCAGAACCGGGTTTACCGCAGACCCTTTAACCGTGTCGTATTTTGCACGCGCCGCTTTTTCTTCGTCTGTTTGCGGGTTTTCAACATAATCAGGAATGTCGAACCCATGAGACTGCAATTCCTTGATCGCCGCAACCAATTGCGGGACAGACGCAGAAACGTTCGGAAGTTTAATGACGTTTGCATCCGGCGTCTTTACCAGATCGCCCAGCTCTGCCAAATCGTCAGAATGCAGATCAAACAAAGCAAGGATACGGGCGGCAACGGAAATATCTTTTGTGCCAACCTCGATGCCCGCCGCTTTGGTGTATTTCTGGATAATCGGCAGGAAAGACCCGCTTGCCAGTTCCGGCGCTTCATCAACGATTGTATAAATGATGTCAGTCATTTGTTTCAAAACTCCCAAAAGCCTCGATTAACCCGAGGCAACTACATAATTTGCTGGCCTATTTGTAATCGGTGCACCGCACACTCGCAACTGACTTTGCTATTTTTTTCGGTATTACCAATAACATAGCGAATTTCTAGCTTATAAAACATGCGTCTAGGGTCAGGATCAGACTTTATATAAATGTTCAAGGGGGCCGTCGTAAGGGTAATTTCCTGTCGCCCAAAGGCTGAAAAGCGATCTGTCGATTCTCTCGCGTCGTCGTCTTGACATTCCCTCTCGCGCCCCAATTTATTTGTATTACCACTAGACCAATTTAAGGTGACTTTCCTTTTGCCACAACCCTTTGTAAAACATAGAAAAACTGCCGCCTTGGTCATACCAATACTTTACTTGCCAAGGTATTTTTTCAGGCGTATCGTTTGGGCAATTACATAAAAAGCTTCGCTGCTGCATTTCCCCTTTTTTCGGAGAACACATATGAGCAAAATCAAGGTCAAAAACCCCATCGTTGAACTCGATGGCGACGAAATGACCCGCATCATCTGGCAATTCATCAAAGACAAGCTGATCCTGCCCTATTGCGACGTTGATTTAAAATATTACGACCTCGGTATGGAAAACCGCGACGCAACCGACGACCAAGTCACCATTGATGCGGCAAACGCCATCAAGGAACACCGCGTCGGCGTTAAATGCGCGACCATCACACCGGACGAACAACGGGTTGAAGAATTCGGCCTCAAAAAAATGTGGAAGTCACCGAACGGGACGCTGCGTAACATCATCGGTGGTACGGTTTTCCGTCAGCCGATCATCTGTAAAAACGTACCGCGCCTTGTGCCGGGTTGGACCCAGCCCATCGTGATCGGGCGTCACGCTTTTGGCGATCAGTATAAAGCCACCGACATGAAAGTGCCGGGTCCGGGCAAACTGACCATGACGTTTGAGCCTGCCGATGGCGGCGATCCCATTACCCACACGGTCTATGAATTTGAAAGCGCCGGCGTTGCCATGTCCATGTATAACGTGGATGAAAGCATCCGTGGCTTTGCCCGCGCCTGTCTGAACTATGGTCTGGAACTGGGTTGGCCCGTCTTCCTATCCACCAAAAACACCATCCTGAAAGCTTATGACGGTCGCTTTAAAGATATCTTTGAAGAGATTTTCGAAGCTGAATTTAAAGAGAAGTTTGAAAAAGCCGGCATCGTTTATCAGCACCGTCTGATCGATGATATGGTTGCCTGTGCCATGAAATGGTCCGGCGGTTTTGTCTGGGCCTGTAAAAACTACGATGGCGATGTGCAGTCCGATACGGTTGCTCAAGGCTTCGGCTCCCTTGGTCTCATGACATCTGTTCTGATGACACCGGATGGGCAAACCGTTGAGGCAGAGGCCGCACACGGCACCGTCACCCGTCACTACCGTATGCATCAGGAAGGTAAAGAAACCTCCACCAACCCGATCGCCTCCATCTTTGCCTGGACCCGCGCGTTGAAATTCCGTGGTCAGTTTGACGAAACCCCTGCCGTGGAACGTTTCGCAGAGGATCTGGAACGCGTCTGTATTGAAACGGTGGAAAGCGGTCACATGACTAAAGATTTGGCGCTGCTGGTCGGGCCGGAACAAACATGGTGCACCACGCATCAGTTCCTCGATCACATTGACGCCAACCTAAAAGACCTCATGGCCCGCCGTCCGAGCTAAGGTTTTAAGGACAATCGCACATGAAAAAGCCCGGCTGTACTCAGTCGGGCTTTTTTGTGGGCTTTAAGCACCCGCACGCTCTTTTTTTACAATGGGGCAATCGCTGGTGCTCAGGCACCCACAATCAATGCAGCCTGATAGATCATCGCGCAACAGGCTCAACAACGCTATCCGTTGATCCAATGCCTCTTGCCAATTTTTTGACACCCGCGACCAGTCTGCCAGACTCACGGACTTATCGAAGGGAACATCCACTAACGCTTGTGCAATCTCGCCCAACGGGATGCCTGCTTTCTGCGCGATTTGAATAATCGTAATCCGCCGCACCGTGCTACGCGGGTAAACACGATAATTTGCCCGATTACGCTTTGGCTGAATGAGACCTTTTCGCTCATAAAAATGCAAAGCAGATACACTCAACCCGGTCAAATCCGCCACATCGCCAACCGTCAATTCCGTCTTCACCATTTTCTCCATTTTTCGCTTGCCCTCAACTTAAGTTAAGGCTTTAGAACCATAGCTCCAACACGTATGGAGATGTAAATGAAAATTTTTATTCTAGGTGGTACAGGTACCATCGGTACGGGCCTTATCCGCGAACTCGTCACTAGAGGTTATGCCGTCACGGGCCTAAGCCGTTCAAAAACTGCGGACCAAAAGCTCATCCAAGAAGGTGTCCAGCCTTTACGCGGTGATCTCGGCGCACCTGAAGGCTGGGCTGACCATGCCGTCAGCTTCGATGCCGTCATTCACGTCGCAGACACGTTTGATGACACGATGGCTGAGATTGACGAGCACCTGACCACCACTCTCATCAGCGCTGCGTCTCAAAGGCAAAGCCCCCTTCGCCTCCTCTACACCGGGGGATGCTGGCTCTATGGGGCAACGGGTGATCAAGTCGCGACCGAAGAAAGTCCGTTCGTCCCCCTATCCGCCTTCAACTGGATGATTGCGGGACAGCGCAAGCTCTTATCCTCGCCTCATTTGTCCTGTGTCGTCCTGCATCCCGCCATGGTTTATGATGAAAACGGGGGTGTGTTTGAAAAATTCCTCAACAACGCCCGCCAAGGTAACGATTTTGAGGTCTGGGGTAGCGATCAAACCAGATGGCCCTTGGTGGAACGATCCGACCTCGCGCGGGCTTATGCTGAGCTACTGGACCACCCAGAACTTAGCGGACATTTTAACGTCACGTCCCAAGACGGCGTGAAAGTCGGCGACATCATCAGCGCCATTGCCCAACGGTATGGCCTGCCCAAAAAGATGAAAATCCGTTCTGTAGAAGACTTGGTGGAAGAATATGGATCATGGGCCGAAGGACCAACCATCGATCAACAGATGTCTTCACAAAAACTACAATCCCTCACCCAATGGTGGCCCCGCTATACAGACTTTCGCACCTCGCCCCTTTTTAACCGCCCGATATAAGCGACGTAAAATTGGCCTTACACCCCTTTGCTCACAGCTTTCACAATCGCGCGTAACCATTTCCTAGCGGGGTCATGATGAAAGCGTTCGTGCCAGATTTGGGAGATGCTAAAGCGTGGGCCACGTAATTCCGCGGGCAGTTCCTGCACATGAATTCCTTGCTGTGGGAACGTGGCCGCCAGCTTGCGCGGCATGGAGATCAGCAAGTCCGTTTGGGAAATAACCGACGGGATCGCCAGAAAATGCGGCAGGCGCAACACTGTCTTGCGCGTCCGTCCCAATTCTTGCAGGCGACGATCAATCGCGCCTGTTCCCCGTCCCGTGATACTCAGCATGGCATGGCGGGCTTTGCAAAATTCATCCAACGACAGCGCTTGCCCCACAAGTTGATGATCTTTGGACATCACACACACAAAATCATCTTCAAACAGCTTTTGATGAAAGGCACCCGCCATGTCCGGTCCGTCATCAATCACCCCGATCCCCAGATCAATCTCTCCGGCCCTTAAGGACTGGACGGCAGCCATGGACATATTCACCAAATCCACCTGAATGTTTGGCGCCTGTTGATAAAGGCGCGCCAACACCTTTGGCATCATCACTTGTGTAAAATAATCCGCCCCCATGATCCGAAATTGTGCCTGCGATGTCGCCGGGTCAAACGCATTTGGGGCCAAGACACTGCGCACCCGTTCCAACGCGTCTTGCAAAGGGACACGCAAGCCTTCCGCCCTTGGCGTTAAGACCATCCCGCGCCCAGCTCGCACCAGCAACGGGTCTTTTAACATATGGCGCAAACGCTCCAGCGCCCGGCTCATGGCAGGCTGGCTCAGGCTCACAGATTCTGCTGCGCGGGTCACGCTGCTTTCATTCAGCAACGCTTCCAAGGCGACCAGCAAATTAAGGTCGAGGTTTTTAATATTCACTTCATGCATATATTTTATATAAATCATGCATTAGATTGATGCAATCGTTCCGCCTATTCTCCTTTGCAGATAACACACACAGTTTTTTGAAAAGGAGTTCCCCCATGTTTGTTGTTACAGGTGTCACCGGCAATACAGGTTCTGTCGTCGCCCAAACCTTGCTTGATGCAGGTAAAAAAGTCCGCGTTCTTGTGCGCAACACAGAAAAAGGCCAGCCGTGGCAGGACAAAGGCGCTGAAGTCGTCGTCGCCGATCTGTTTGACCAAGCCGCCCTGACAGACGCCCTAAACGGAGCAGAGGCCGCCTATCTGATGTTGCCGCCGGACGTCACCCACACCGACTTCCTGCAAAGCCGCTTTGACATTGCCGACAATCTTGTCACAGCCGCACAAGAGGCCGGTCTGGCCCATGTCGTCTATCTGTCCTCCGTCGGTGCCCATCACGCCCCCACCCAAACCACAGGGCCGATCCGCACCCTCGCCTATCTGGAAGAACGCCTTAACGCAACAGAGTTAAAAACAACAGCCCTGCGTCCCGGCTATTTTCTGGAAAACTGGGGTGCTGTCCTTCATCCGATTATCCATGATCACATCCTGCCGAGCTTCCTGTCTCCCCTCGATAAAAAAATCGACATGGTCGCGACACAGGACATTGGTGAAAAAGCCGCCGCCCTTTTACTCACCCCACCCGCCGGACAAAAAAATGTGATCGAACTAAAAGGCGCTGCCCAATATAGTGCCGCAGACGTGGCCCAAGCCTTTTCCAAAGCCTTGAAAGCGGACATCACCCCCATCTCCGTTCCCCGAGAGGCCCAAGTCCAAGCCCTGATCGATGCGGGCATTTCCACGAATGTCGCCGATCTGTTGGTTGAAATGTATGAAAATATCAACAACGATTTTATTCATTTCACCCAAGATGAAGCGGCACGTGGGCAGGTGACACTGGACGCCATGGTCGAGAAGTTATTAGCGTAACCTTCAGCAGGCGTTGCTGTAAGTTGGCAACGCCTGCCTCGCTTGCTTTTTTAAATGAGTTTCCACGTCCTAGCACTTGCTTTCCACCGCGTTAAAGAGTATGAAAGCGCCAACAAGAGAACTTTCTTCACAAAAGAGTCAGATTCACCTTGACGAAAAGCAACCTTTTCCTTAAAAGGCGGGTCTCTCTTGAGGGCGGGACTATGTCTGGCCCCACCTTCAGTGTTTATGAGATTAAGGATTTGTATTATGGCACGTCGCTGCTCACTTACTGGTAAAGGCGTTCAAACTGGCAACAATGTTAGCCACGCTAAAAACCGCACTCGTCGTCGTTTCTTGCCGAACCTGCAAGACGTTTCTTTGGTAAGCGACGCGTTGGGCGTATCTGTTGGCTTGCGCGTCAGCACTGCCGCACTTCGCACCATCGAACATAAAGGTGGTCTGGATGCGTATTTGCTCGACACACCGGCAGAAAAACTGCCGCGTGAAGCACGTCGTTTGAAAAGCCGCGTTAAAAAAGCTCAAGCTAAAAAAGCTGCTTAATTAGCACTTTAAAGCGTACAGTTTTGTAAAAAGCCTGCCCTTCTTCAAGGGCGGGCTTTTTTATTTGAGCAAAATCCGCAGCAACAAAGTCCGTTGAAACAGGCTAAAGTTATCATCGGACAAGACGCTAAGAATCAGACGGCCTTGAGTATCCTCATGCGCTGCGATTCCTTCAAAATTATCAACGGGCGTTGGCGATGAAAACTCTGCCAGAACGGCACCGCGCGTCACCGAATCTGCGCTGACATTTAGGTATGACAAACGCGCTTTCACGTCGAGCAAAGGCTTATAATAGCGCTCCAGCAACACAAAATTATCCGTTTGTGGCAAGCGCACCACGCCAGTCGGTCTAAACCCATCCTTTAAGGGAAGATCGAATCGCTTCGACTGTCCGTCCTTTACCAACCAGACTGCGGTAAAGGGATGAGACACCTGCCCTTCCACCACCAGCAAAAGCGTCCCGTCACGCAGAATCTCTAGGGCCTCGATCCCATGATTAGGGACCAACGCCTGTTCCTCTTTTCCAAAGCTCAGGATATCTTCACGGACAGAACCATCACGCGCGTACCGCACAACCCGGTGATTGCGCTCAAAAGAGATGTAGAGACTGCCATCCGGGGCCAGTGCCAGACTTTCAGAATCTTTGCGTCTCTTGCCTTTTAAGAGCTTACCGTTCCCTCCTCTAAGCGGGATCAACCGCGCCCGATCAAACCTCTCCCCTTCAAAGGTGAACAGCACGCCGCGATCACTGACAGACAGATAGCCGTCGGGCGTTTTAACCAATCCAGACAAGCCGCCAAACCGCGAATCAGTTGAACTCAATTGTTCAACGGATAACAGCTTTACATATTCAGTTTGAAAAGGCGCGAACGCGACAGGCTCGCGATAAATTTTCACCTCATCCCCACCGGCCCGCGCAGTCACTGCGCACAATAGGACGACAGCCATCGTCCAGAAAAACCGGTGGGTCATGATTTCGTCCTATCTTCTGAGGTGCAGGCTATCCAGATTTGCGTCAAACATATCCGCCAGATTTTGCAGGATGGTCCCGCCCAAGTCTTCCGGATCACTCAAGGTCACGGCATTGCGATAATAACGCGTCACATCATGCCCAATACCGATGGCGGTCAATTGCACAGGGGTGCGGGTTTCCATCCATTCGATCACCTCGCGCAGGTGCGCTTCCAGATAACTGGACGGATTGGTGGAGAGCGTAGAATCGTCAACCGGCGCCCCATCAGAGATCACCATCAGAATTTTGCGATCTTCCGGTCGACACATCAGGCGCTTATAAGCCCACAATAAAGATTCTCCGTCGATATTTTCCTTCAACAGACCTTCTTTGAGCATCAGCCCCATATTGTTTTTCGCCCGACGCCACGGATCATCCGCTGATTTATAAACCACATGGCGCAGATCGTTCAGCCGGCCCGGATTAGGCAATTTGCCTTCACTCATCCATTTTTCACGAGACTTGCCGCCCTTCCACGCTTTTGTGGTAAAGCCGAGCACTTCCACCTTAACACCGCACCGTTCCAGTGTACGTGCCAGAATGTCAGCACTAATCGCCGCAACCGTGATGGGTCGCCCGCGCATGGAACCGGAATTATCGATCAGTAACGAGACAACCGTGTCACGGAATTCGGTTTCCTTCTCCCACTTATAAGACAGGGAATGGGTCGGGTTGGCAACAATACGGGCAAGACGGGCTGCATCCAGCAAGCCTTCTTCCAGATCAAAGTCCCAAGACCGCTGCTGTTGGGCCATTAAGCGACGTTGCAGGCGGTTGGCGATGCGGGCCACAACCCCTTGCAGGTTGGCAAGCTGCATATCCAGCTGACGACGCAGACGTTCCAACTCTTCCTCATCAGCAAGGTCTGCGGCTGCGATTTCCTCGTCAAACTCGGTGGTATAGGCTTTATAATCAATCTGGATGGCATCATTGGGATCGAGCCAATTGGGGCGGCGACTTGGGCCTGCGGGGCTATCTTCGCCCGCGCCCGCTTCCATTTCCTGCTCGTCGCCGTCCTCA
Organism: Terasakiella pusilla DSM 6293; assembly: GCF_000688235.1. Lineage (GTDB taxonomy): Bacteria > Pseudomonadota > Alphaproteobacteria > Rhodospirillales > Terasakiellaceae > Terasakiella > Terasakiella pusilla. The sequence continues at coordinate 88,809 of NZ_JHYO01000010.1, forward strand.
CCTTCACCTTCAGATGGGGCGGTGTCATCTTTTTCGGACGGGGGCATGTCCATATCATCGTCCATTTCCCCGCCACCGCCGACGCTTTCCAGATCCTGCTCAGACGGGCTTTCATCCCCGTCCGTTTCTTCGGTTTGCTGGTTTTGCTCGTCTTCTTCTTCCTGACCACTCGGCGGGTCCATCAGCTCCATCTCTTCGAGGAAGCGATAAACCGCTTCCCCATAGGCTTTCTGGTCCTCCGCCTTACTTACAAGGTCGTTCAGAGCGGTTTCGCCATGTTCTTCCACGAACGGGCGCCACAGGTCTGCGGCTTTTTTGGCAACCGGCGGCAAGTCCCCACCGGACAAACGTTCGCGCACCAGCAGGGCAAGCCCATGGGCAACCGGCACGTCATCACGGCTCAAGGCCTTACCCCAGCCATTTTCCTGACAACGGTTATCCAGCAGGGTATTGAGGTTTTGGGCTACGCCCTTCATGCGGCGCGAGCCGAGGCTCTCTACCCTTGCCTGCTCGACCAGTTCAAACACATCACGTGCGCTTGGATCAGATGGCATTTTGGCACGGTGTAAAGCCGCATCATGAAAACGCAGACGCAAGGAGGCTGCATCGGCGGTCCCGCGCAGCTTTTCCAAATCCCCTTGCGAGATACTCCCTCGCGAGGGCATCGGCAGACGCACAGACCCGCGATTAACGGTTGCTGCGCCCGGTGAATAGTTCACGACCAGCTCCGGCTCCCCGGAAAAGGAACGCACGGTCGCCGTCGTCACCCGTTTTAACAGATCGCGAATTTCTTCCTGCATTAGCTCAACGCCACACGCGCTGCACTCAACGGCAGATCCACATCAAAACAACGCTGATAGAATTCAGCAACCACCGGACGTTCCATCTCGTCACATTTGTTGAGGAAGGTCACGCGGAACGCATAGGCCAGATCATTGCCAAAGATTTGCGCATTCTCCGCCCATGTAATGACGGTACGCGGCGACATGACCGTAGACAGATCCCCGTTGATGAAGCTCTGGCGGGTCAGGTCTGCCAATTCAACCATCGCAGCCACATTTTTGCGGCCTTCTTCTGTATTCCAATCCGGCATTTTTGCCAGAACGATCTCGACTTCCTGATCATGTTCCAGATAGTTCAAGGTCTGCACCATGGACCAACGGTCCATCTGGCCCTGGTTGATCTGTTGCGTGCCGTGATACAGGCCTGTTGTGTCCCCCAGACCAATGGTGTTGGCCGTCGCAAACATACGGAAGTGCGGGTGCGGACGGATCACGCGGTTTTGGTCCAGCAGGGTCAACTTGCCTTCCACTTCCAAGATACGCTGGATGACAAACATCACATCTGGGCGACCGGCATCATATTCATCAAACACCAGCGCACACGGATGTTGCAGCGCCCACGGAATAATCCCTTCGCGGAATTCTGTCACCTGTTTGCCGTCTTTCAGGACAATCGCATCCTTACCGACCAAATCGATCCGGCTGATATGGCTATCAAGGTTGATACGCACGCACGGCCAGTTCAGGCGGGCGGCGACCTGTTCAATATGAGAAGATTTACCTGTGCCGTGATAGCCCTGAATCATCACGCGGCGATTATGGGCGAAGCCTGCAAGAATGGCCAATGTGGTTTCTTTATCAAAGCGATAGGTTTCATCCAGATCCGGCACATATTCATTGCGAATGGAGAAAGCGGGCACCTGCATATCCACATCAATGCCGAAGGTTGAGTTGACGTCAACCATTGTGTCCGGGCCATCCAATGGGAAGGCTTGCACGCCTGAAAATTCGTTCATAATCTCTTCTTCCGATTTTAGTCGATGATTGTATTTTTGAGTAATGTATAGGCTTGGCTAATAATTTTAAAGCGTTCTTCTGCGTCTTTGTCACCGCCATTGGCATCGGGGTGATATTTTTTGACCAACACTTTATATCTTGCCTTTAATTCTGTCTGAGTAAGGGGTGGCTTAAGGTCCAATAAGGCGAAGGCTTTACGTTCTTCCCAATCAAATTGGGCCATATCATCTTCCGGCTCACCCTTAAAGCTGCCATCTTCCTTGAAGAACCCAAAATCATCTTTAAAACCGCCACCATTTGCGCCTGCTGTTTGCTTAAAGGTACCAAAATTCCAACTTGGGCGGTCCCATGTATAATCTTTACGCATATCGCGTTCGATATCAGCCGTGCTCATGCCTTCGTAATAATTCCAGCGCTTATTATATTCGCGCACATGATCAAGGCAAAAATAATGATATTCACGCAGGCTATCGCGTGACTTGGGGGCCTTAAACTCCCCCAGATCTTCACAATCGGGCCATGCACACCGCGGTGCATCCGGATCGACTTCTTCTATCGTTTCTTCCCAGAAACGGCTGTTGAAACGAAGATCACTCTTTGTAGACACAAAAAAACTCACTCAAGAAGGAAAGGCACCCACAAAAAATATGGGACGATCACTTCTTATAGCAAGTCAAACGTGGTCGAAAAAGGGGCAAAAAACCGGCGGGACCAATGCCCGCCGTTTTTTATACCGACTTTATTGCTTTTCGTCCGCCAAAGCACGCGCCAGACTAGAGATCGCCTCTTGGTACTTTTCGTTGCGGATCATGGAGAAATGACGTGACAGTTCCAACCCCATACGCTCACGCGGGTTGGTTTCACGTTGTGTTTCACCGCCAATACCGTCAAAAAAGAATTCGACAGGGGTGTTTAACATCCGGGCAATTTCAAACAGGCGACCAGCAGAAACGCGGTTCACGCCTTGCTCGTACTTGTGTGCCTGTTGATAGGTCACACCGATACCATGGGCGAGTTCCTGTTGAGTAAGACCCAACATAATACGGCGTTCGCGAATTTTCTCGCCGACAAATTTATCGACATCATCCGCTTTTTTCTTATTTACAGTTTGCGACATAGGTAGTAGCTCCAACTTCCAGTAACGACTTTTTCAAGCCATCCGATCCCTCTTTTTATTTTTATGAGATACTCCCTAAGTATAGTATTGTACTAAACTAATCAAGTACTACCTTAAACATTCTCTAAGTTGAATACAACTTAGCAACCCAACTTCTATATAATTCAACCTGTTAGCACAGAAAGGTTTTTTCTATGTCCGTCGCTGAAGTCATGAAAAAAAAGATCAACGAAGAACTTTCCCCAGAAAAACTGGTCCTTGAGGACGAATCTTACATGCATGCCGGACATGCTGGCGCTAACCCACAAGGTGAAAGTCACTTCAATTTACTTATCGTTTCAGATAAATTCGAGGGTGTTTCCAGGGTGCAAAGGCAACGTATGGTTTACGACATTCTGGCAGATGAACTCAAAGATCGGGTCCATGCGCTTTCCTTGCGTACCCTTACCCTAAAGGAGTATAAATCAGCATAACATACTATTGTACGCAGCGTTTTTGTGGATTGACTTTTTGTATACACCCGACTAATGGTAGAAAATCTTTTCAAGTCCTAATCACATAAAATAAGAACAGAAAAGAAAAACCGAGATCACCGTTAGAGAATTCGTGTATGTCAGACTCTTTAATCAGCCGCAATGTTGTCATTGGGGAACAGCGCACCAGTTTCAGACTGGAACCGGAAATGTGGTCTGCTTTGGAACATATTTGCGAGTGCGAAGCCGTCAGCATCCATACCCTATGTACTTGGATTAATGACTTCAAACCGCGTTCAAACCGCACATCAGCCATTCGGGCTTTTATTGTTTGTTATCTGCGTGCAATCGCTGAAAATAACCCGTTTCATCTGGGGCATACAGATGAATGTCTGTGCGCGGAACATGGGATGAGCCAGAAGCTCTGCCATATTCTTCGCATCGGTTAAGGAAAGCCTGAATCAGGAAACCGGTTCAGGCTTTTTATAATATTCAGGCCAGCGTTCTTTAATCAACGGGCCACTGCTATCCATGACATGACAGCCGTCAATCATCGACGGCTTATCTCGCTCGTCTTCCGGCTGGGCCTCACGGCGCTGTTTCAAGATCGGATATAAGGTCTGATAAGTTGCCGTCGCAATCGGTGCCAACATCTCGACCAGATGGGTACAGCCTTTTGTACCGCCCAATTTTTCACGTACACGACGATTCCAACCCGGGCCAATCAACATGCCTTCCAGAACTTTAAACGCTGGCGTGATGGTACAGCACAGGTTAAACGGGCTATCATCAATCACCGCTTCGACCGCACGCACGATCATCTCTTCATCGACCGTCAGGCGCAGGCGCATATTGTGAATCGGCTCGCCTGCTTTAATTTCGCCGCGGTCCTGATTGGGAAAGGAATAGGTCTTGGTATCAACCAGATGCCCTTCAATGTCAAACAGACCATCTTCACGTTCATATCCGGTGAACGTAACAGCGCGGGTATGCACATGCTTGCGGGCGGCAGGGGTCGATAAGGGCATCAGCAGCACTCTTTATACAAATGGCAACAAGCAAATGACTGCCCGTTGACAGGCAGTCATTTTGTTTTGACCCCGAACAAATAATCTTATGAGAAGGACGCGTCAAGCCCCAACGCCATAGCCTTCCCCACCGTGAACATAGTTTTCCACGGCAACCAGCTCCTCTTCCAAGGCGGTCTGCACCACACGATACAGGTCACGTACCGACACCATCCCGCACGCTTTCCCATCATCCGTCAAAATCGGCAGATGACGATAGCCCTTTTCAATCATCATATTGAGGGCCGTTGCCGCAACACAGTCACCCGTGACCGTATCCGGGTCTTTCGTCATAATGTCGCTCACCTTGGTCTGTGCGGCATCAAGGCCGCCGCCAACGACTTTGCGCATGATGTCGCGCTCCGTCACAATCCCGACAACCTTGCTATCTTCGACAACGATCAACGCCCCGATATTTTCCTCGGTCATCAAAACCGCCGCTTCAGAAACGGTTTTATCCGGTGTACAGGTCGTACACCGGCACTCACTAATCACATGAGGGACTAACTTTTTCTGCATACTCTTCTCCCGTGCTGTTCCACACATCATATGAGGCAAAAACTTCCATGCCTTATAAGTTGTTATGAATTTTCACGTTTCAAATCTATTTTGCAAAAAAGCCCCCTTTATTTACTTTCTCCGTCCTCATGGGGCGGGAAAATGCGAATAGATGTGATCTGGTTGCGTTTACGATCCATAATCTCGAAACGGAAGCCATAAAACTGGAAAATCTGCCCGATATCGGGGATACGCCTTGCTTCATGCAACAACAACCCGGCGATGGTCGAGGCTTCTTCATCCGGCAGGCGCCAGTCAAATTCGCGGTTCAGATCACGCAAGGTCACAATACCGTCAACAACATACGACCCATCGTGCTGGGATTTTACCCCTTCGACCTTATCGTCATGTTCATCTTCGATATCGCCCACAATTTCTTCCAGAATATCTTCCAGCGTCACAATCCCCATGACACTGCCATATTCGTCCACAACGACAGCAAAATGTTCGCGGCGCGCACGAAACGCTTCCAACTGCCCCATCAAAGATGTTGCTTCCGGGATAAACCACGCTTCGCTGGCAAGGGAAACCACATCCAGCCCTTCCAGCTCGCCTTTTTGGCTCCGGATGGCACGCAGCAAGGCTTTGGCATGGATGACCCCGATAATGTTGTCCGGGTCATCCCGATACAGGGGCAAGCGGGTAAAAGGACTATCCAGCACCTGCTCCACAATCTCTTCCGCTGGCAGGTTCACATCGATCATCACCACCCCTTTACGGTGGGTCATAATCTCACTGACTTCCACCTCTGCCAGATCAAGGATACTGTGCAGCATGGTGCGTTCCTGACTGACACCTTCATCGCCTTGGCCATCATGCAAATTGATAGCGCCGCGCAGTTCTTCCGCAGACTGCCCTTCATCTTGAGACGCGCCTGCGCCAAAAATTTTCAGGGTCGTTGCGACGATAAACTGGGTCGTCATGGTAATAGGGGCCAACACAAACACCAGAATCTTCATAGCTGGTGCAATGGACAGGGCCAACCGGTTGGCATTCTGAATCGCGAAAGTTTTCGGCAGAATTTCTGCGAAAATCAGCACAACAACGGTCATCACCAAAGTCGCATAGACAACGCCGGTTTCACCGAAATAGGTGATCATCACACTGGTCGCAAGTGACGACGCAAGGATGTTAACAAGGTTGTTCCCCAACAGGATTGCGCCGATCAGACGTTCCTTTGAATCCATCAAACGATTGACGATCCCGGCGCGTTTATCGCCGTCGTTTTGTTCCAACTGATGCATGAGCGCGCGCGAAGACGCCGTCAGCGCCGTTTCCGACCCAGAAAAAAAGGCCGAAAACAGGATCAATATGAAAATTGCTGCAATAATCCATTCCATCTCAATTTACCTTCCCGATCAACGTCTGGAGCGATCAAGCAAATCATCCAGATAGGTTTTCAAATCCGTATCTGCCACATTTCTGTCCAGATACGCCTCCCCAATGGCACGGACTAAAACAAAAGTAACCTTGCCGTCTTTGACCTTTTTGTCTTTCATCATATGCTTCATCAACAACTCAGCCGTCCAGTCCTGACACGGCAATCCCCGCAGGTCCACCGGCATCTCCAGCGCTGTCAAATGCGCTTTTAAACGATCCGCGTCGGCTGTCGGGCAAATCCCTTGCCGGGCACAAAACTCATGAGCCATCACCATACCGATCGACACCGCTTCGCCATGTAACAAGTCGCCGTCATAGCCACATTCTTTTTCCAGCGCATGACCAAATGTATGACCCAAGTTTAACAGGGCACGCACCCCGCCTTCTTTTTCATCCTGCGCGACCACATCGGCTTTTGCCGCACAGCTTTTTAAAATCGCCTCGCGGCGCAAGTCCTGATCACCAGCGACCAAGTCCGCGCCTTTTTCTTCCAACCAAGTGAAGAAGGCGTCATCCCCGATCAGGCCATATTTAACAACCTCGGCATAGCCCGCCAGTAATTCCCGTTTTGGCAGGCTATTCAGTGTTTCCGTATCAATCAGCACCAGACGCGGCTGATGGAAGGCCCCGATCAGGTTTTTCCCCGCTTTGGCATTGATGCCGGTCTTACCGCCAACAGAACTGTCAACTTGCGACAGCAACGTTGTCGGCACCTGAATGAAATCGATCCCACGCAACAGACTGGCTGCTGCAAAGCCTGTAATATCACCAATCACACCGCCGCCAAGGGCGATCAGGGTCGTGCCCCGTTCAATCCCGAAGGCCAGGATATCTTCCAGCAACTGTCCAAAGTTCGCGATGCTTTTGGTCGCTTCCCCAGCCTTCAACGTTACCGCATGGCAAGTCACGCCCTCGGCTTCCAACACCGACTGCAGGGGCTGGAGGTAAATCGGGGCGACATTTTCATCGGTAACGATGACCACCTGATTGTTGTTTAGCAACGGTTTGATGTGCTTGCCCGCTTCAGCCAATAAACCGGCTCCAGCCAAGATGTCATAGCTGCGCTCACCGAGGTCAACATGAAGGGTGTTTTGTTCAAGTGTCATTTATATACTCAGTCCTTTAGGGCTTTGATCACACGTCTAACGGTCGCATCCAGCGGCTCGTCACGGGTTTCCACAATGATATCGGCTTGGGCGTAGACGGGATATCGTTCATCCACCAGTTTGCGCAAGGTCTTTGCCGGGTCCCCCTGATTTAAAAGGGGGCGATGTTTGCGCCCGCTTGTGCGTTTAATCAAAACGTCCACATTCGCTTTTAGCCACAGGCTTGTGCCGGTTTCTTCAATCAGGCCGCGGGTTTCTGCATTCATAAAGGCCCCGCCGCCTGTCGCCAGGATGCACGGCTCACCTTCCAGCAGACGTTTGATCACCCGGCGCTCCCCGTCCCGAAAGGCGGATTCTCCGTATAATTCAAAGATATCAGCCACGCAACAGCCCGCTGCCTCTTCAATCTCGCGGTCCGCATCAACAAAGGGGATATCAAATTTCTGGGCGACCTGCCGGCCAATGCAGGTTTTCCCCGCCCCCATCAAGCCGACAAGCACAAGGGATTGTCCTTTGGGGAGGCGGAGTTTCAGTTTGGTTTTTTTCACTTTTTATCGTTTCGAACAGAATCTTGTTAATAAAATTTATCCTACTTTAATTAAGAATTCAGATTTTCGTAAGTATAATCTGTCGCAATCGTTGAAAGTCTGGCGCCACGCCGCTAGACTACCGCCCGTCTCTTCCAATAAATAGAAGTCGAAACATTTGCCATGAAGGCTCTTTCAAAATTTTTATTAGTTCTTATCCTTCTCGTGCTAGCTGGTGCTGGCGTTTTTCTCGCGACCTGGGATATTCCGGCCCCGACCGCACCGGTCGAGAAAACCATTCCTGACGACCGTTTCCCACGGTAAGCGCATGGGTATGTCGTTTAAAACAATGCTCTGTGCATCGGTTGTCGCCTGCCTCCCCACATTGGTGCTGGCACAAGACAACGCCCCGCGTGATCTCTCGCCGCGTAACCTGACGGTCCCCACCGAAGACCGCGTTGTGCCAAGTGTCACGCCAGTTCCGGTCAAAACCATTTCCGGCGGGATTAACGTCCAGACGCTGGGCGATGTCAGCGCAGAGGCCACAGGTGTTTTAAGCGGCAGCCATGCCTTTCCCAGTGATATGTGGTCCGGTATCAGCCGTCCGTTTGCAGAACGTCTGATCGCGCGTTTACCCGCACGCCCCTCAGCACCTTACTTGCGCATCCTGCAACGCCGCTTGCTGTTAAGTACCGCAACGCCTCCCAAAGGGCCAGCGGGACCAAAGTCCTTGCTCAGCCTGCGCGCGGAAAAGCTCGCCCAGATGGGCCAGTTGGAAGATGTGCTTTCCCTCATCGATTCGGCACCGCAAAATGACCAGACCGATGATCTCAAGATGCTGGAAGCCCGCGTGCTCTTGCTGGCGGGTCAAACTTCCAAAGCCTGTGCCCTTGCTGCCCAGAATATCCAGAATGGGGACAATCCGTTCTGGGTGAAGACGCTGGCCTTCTGCCGTATGCTCGCTAAACAAGGCGATCAGGCGATGCTGTCCCTGTCTTTACTGAAAGAAATGGGCGACAAAGATCCGGTTTATTATAGCCTGATGGATGCGCTACACACTGGCGACAAAGCAAAGGTTGATGACCTGCCTGCGCCAAAAGCGCTCGACATTGCGTTGATTGCGGCGACAAAAGCAACTTTATCCGATCAGGTTCGCCAGATCGAAGACCCTAACTTCCTGCGTTTTCTCACTCAATCCGGCGATGTGGAAGCCACGCAAAAAACCCTCGCCCTCAATCTGGCCAGCACGGATTTCTTAGCAGAGGTTTATAAAAAACAATCCTTTAGCAAGGACGAGCTCGGCAACCCGATCGCCAGTGCGGAAAACATGCCCCCGTTTAAGGCACAAGCCTTGCTGTATCAGGTTACAACAACCGAAGGACAATTGGCGGTTATTCAAGCTGAAACCATTAACATGGCGCTTGACTTGGCGCGTCCGGACAATCAGTTCAACAGCATTTCACGCCTGTATCAGCCTCTCCTCAGCAAAATGAACCGCAGCATTGATATGCTCTGGTTTGCCCCGACCGCCATTCGCGCTCTGCTGGCGACAGGGGACTGGGAAACGGCAAAAGAATGGTACCTGATGCTGCGCAACGCCGCCTTTACAGACAACGACGCCGCCCAAAACTGGAACGCGGTGCGTCCGCTGGCGGTGCTTGCCGGATTTGACGTCTCCAACGATGCGGTTTCTCAAACCCTGAAAAGCTGGTGGCAGGCACAACCGGAACAACCGGAAAGCTATCTGCTTGGCGCCAAAGTCTTTGCCCTTGTGGACGGTATGGGCCTGCCTGTCCCCGATATGCTCTGGGTCAGCCTCATCAACGGGCCAACCCTGCCAGATGCCATCACGCCAAAACCGGGATTGGCGATTAAAATGAAAGAAGCCGCAGACGAAGGTCAGTTGGGGGAAACAGTATTGATGTTTTTAAACGCCATCAACCATCACAAAGCCAGCGACCTTGACCCCACCTTCCTCAGCGATAGCTTAAAAGCCTTACGCGCCGTCGGACTGGAACGCGATGCGCGGGCCGTTGCGGTTGAAACGGCCTTGCAGGCAGGTCTTTAGGGAAAGGAGAGGGCATCATGGCAAAAAAGCCGACCTCTCCTTCCCGATCCTCTCGCCACATCACCTCGTTTTTGCAAATGATGACGGTGGAGAGAGGCGCGGCCCCCAACACGATTGAAAACTATCGCCGCGATCTGGAAAACCTCGAAGATTATCTCACACGCAAACAGTCACGACTGGAAACAGCGAATTCCGAGCACCTGCGCGGCTATATCAAAAGCCTGCTGGATGGCGGATATGCGCCGCGTACCAGCGCGCGCCGTCTCTCCGCCCTTAAACAATTCTTCAAATTTCTGTATGGGGAACGTATCCGCACTGATGACCCGGCAGCCAGTCTGGACAGTCCCAAGCTGGGGCGCAGCCTCCCCAAATACCTAACGGAAGAAGAAATTACCCGCCTGCTGGAAGAAGCAAAAACAGACAGCGGCCCGAAAGACCTCCGCCTGAGTGCCATGCTGGAAATTCTCTACGCCTGCGGCCTGCGGGTTTCCGAACTGATTACCCTGCCTCAATCCGCCTTCACCCGCCAATCCGGCATGTTGATTGTCACCGGTAAGGGGAACAAAGAACGCATGGTGCCGTTGACCAAAACCGCGATTGAGGCCGTCAACACCTACCAGCCCCAGCGCCACACCTTCTTAAAGAAGGGGCAGGAAAGCCCTTGGCTTTTCCCCTCCAAACGTTCCCGCGAAGGGCATGTCAACCGTCATACCTTTGATAGCGAACTCCGCGCCCTCGCCCTCAAGGCCGGGATCACCAAAAAAGTCTCTGCTCATGTGATCCGGCATTCCTTTGCCAGTCATTTGCTGGATCACGACATTGATCTGCGCACCCTGCAACAGATGCTGGGACATGCCGATATCTCAACAACAACCATCTATACCCATATGATCGGGGATCGGGAAAAGCAACTTGTGTTGAACAAACATCCCCTCGCGGCTTTGTTTAACCCCGAAGACGATAAGTAGTTACGTTTGCAACCAATATTTTACTCTTAAAGCCAGAAAAGACTTGTGCAGGGCAATCTCGCAATGCACAATCCCTTGAGATTCGAAGGTCAGCATAAGACCTCACCTTAAAAAATATATTGGAAACAGCATATTATGACGAAACCAGCCAAGAAGTTTTTTGAACCGCTCGCCATCGGCGCGCCTCAACCCTACCGTGAAGTTCCGGTCAAACTGGAACGTATGATCCACTTTTTCCCGCCGCACATGGAAAAGATGCGTGCCAAAGTGCCAGACATGGTCAAACAGGTTGATGTGATCCTCGGTAACCTTGAAGATGCCATTCCGGCAGATTGCAAGGAAGAGGCCCGCGCCGGTTTCATCGAAGTTGCGAAATCTGTTGATTTTGGCAACACCTCTTTGTGGACGCGCGTTAATTGCCTCAACTCCCCTTGGTTTTTGGACGATGTGCAAGAGATCGTTGCCGCAGCCGGTGACAAGCTGGACGTTTTGATGCTGCCGAAGGTAGAAGGCCCTTGGGACATTCACTATGTAGATCAATTGCTGGCCCAACTCGAAGCCAAACACGGCGTCAAAAAGCCGATCATGATCCACGCAATTCTGGAAACCGCCCTTGGGGTGGAGCAAATCTCCGAAATCGCAGCCGCCAGCCCGCGTATGCACGGCATGAGCCTCGGCCCGGCTGACCTTGCTGCCTCACGTGGCATGAAGACCACCCGCGTTGGCGGCGGTCACCCGTTCTACGGCGTCTTGGCAGATGCGAAGGAAGAAGGCGCACCACGTACACACTTCCAGCAAGACCTGTGGCACTTCACGGTTGCCAAGATGGTTGATGCCTGCCAAAGCAATGGTATCAAGGCGTTTTACGGCCCGTTCGGTGATTTCTCCGACGATGCGGCGTGTGAAGCACAGTTCCGCAATGCCTTCCTGCTTGGGTGTGTTGGCGCATGGTCTTTGCACCCGAAACAGATCGACATCGCCAAAAAAGTCTTCTCCCCGGATGTGGACGAAGCCAAATTTGCCATCCGTATCCTTGAAGCGATGCCTGATGGGACGGGTGCGGTGATGATTGACGGCAAGATGCAGGACGATGCAACTTGGAAGCAAGCAAAGGTGATTGTTGACCTTGCAAAACAGGTCGCTGAAAAAGACCCTGAACTGGCACAGGCCTACGGCCTCTAAGCCGCAGAAACGCTCTAGTTTAGAAAGGCTCAAAGCTGTAAGGCTTTGGGCCTTTTTTGTGCAGTCTACGGTTGATATCCATAAAAATAGTGTGTAAATTCACCTCAGCTAAATGAGTGTATGTTTGGCTGGCTATTCACAGGATTTTCAAATGGCATTATACGAGAGACACATGAGCGCTCTAAAAAGTATCAAATCCCAGCTTCGCATTATTCCCGAATATATGGAACTGCTGCTGCCGTTCGCACACTCGGCGCACATTCGACGCCATCGTGCGAAAATCATCGCCAGCCGTGTTGGTTTGCTCTCGCTTTTATTTGCCATCATGATCCCTTTGTGGATCGTGGTTGACTTTTTTGCCTTTTCCTGGCCGACCTGGGCGATCCTTGCCATGCTGCGCACGGTATCGGCGATTGTCTTTTTCGGGCTCTACCTGATGCATCAAAACTGTAAGACACTCAACCATGCCTACCTTCTTCTGGGGGGCATGATGGCGATTCCGCCTGTGTTCTACCTGATTTCACAGCCCTTCCTCATCAATATCGAAACAGATGCCCTCGGCACCGCCGTGATCGGCGCCTATGCCCTGCTGCCCTTTATTGTTGTCGCAGGCCTGAGCGTCTTTCCGCTGACGGCATTGGAAGTTTTGCTCACAGGCTTGGCCGTTACCGTCGTTGTGATTTTGGGCGCTGCGCAACAACGTGATATCGATCTACAGGAATTCATTAATAGCACATGGCTGATGGTCGTGGTGCTTGGGGTCTCGATCTTTTCAGGGATGAGCCAGCTTCATTATATGATCTCCCTGATTAATCAAGCCTCCAAAGATTTGCTGACAGGGGCCTTTACCCGTCGTTCGGGGGAAGAATATCTTGATCTGCAGTTCCGCATCGCGTCTCGCACAGATGCGCCTATGAGCTTGTTGTTTATGGATGTGGACAAGTTTAAATCCGTGAATGATGAATTTGGTCACGAACAAGGCGACATCGTCTTGAAACAAGTGGCCAAAGGTTTACAAAAATGCCTGCGCCGCAGTGACCAACTCATCCGTTGGGGCGGGGAAGAATTTGTTATCCTGCTGCCCAACACCGATGTCGACAACATCCTTCCCATCCTGAAACGTCTGTCCGATTTGACACTGGGCAAACGTCCTGACGGTAAACCCGTTACAATCAGCATTGGCGCTTCCGAGCTTCAAACAGATGGTTGCGAAGATTGGATTGAGATGGTGGAAAAGGCCGATCATCGCATGTATGAAGCCAAAAAATCAGGGCGCAACAAGAGTGTTGGGCCAAATCCTGAGTTGAACTTAAACAACATTATCGCCGCATAAGTTAATAAAATCTAATTGCACACATAAAATTTTGTGTTTAACATCAGCGAATAATGATGAAAGATCAGGTTCGCTGATGATTAACAAACGTCCTACTCTGCATTCACACCTCACGCAACTTGTCTGCATGCTGGTTGTAAATATGTTCGTGGCTAGTTTTCCTGCCACGGCATCAGAGATCGTGCGTGTCAGTGTAACCCACTTCCCCCCTTTTTATGACGTCCACGAAAACGGCGAAGTGCACGGATTGGGCATTGATGTGATCAATGCCCTCAATACCATCCAGAGCGACTATCTCTTCCAGCCCGTCCCGGCAAGCCCTTTGCGCCGCCACGCCATGTTTCACGAAGGCCGGTTTGATATGTCCTTTTTTGACCATGTCGTCTGGGGCTGGGACCGCGAGAAAGTCGAGTCAACTCCCGTCTATCTAACAGGCGGCGAAGTTTTTATCACTCTCAAAGATCCCTCAAAAAATCAGAGCTACTTCACTGACATTGAGAAACGGTCCATTGCGGCAATCCGCGGATATCACTATCGTTTCACCAACTTTGAGACCGACCCCAAAGCCTTGCACAAACGCTTTAACATTACCCTCACCAACTCGCCAGATCACATCATCAAGTTGGTTGAAGAAAAGCGTGTGGACATTGGAATCGTCACCGAAACCTATCTGTTAAAATATTTTCAAAAGCACTTCACCGCACGGGCCAAGTTTCTAACCTCCAACAGTTATGATCAGCGCTACAATTTTACAACGATCGTGCGCAAGGGCTTTACCCCGTCTGCGCAAAAAATGAATGACCTGATGAAACAGGTCAGGACAGATCCGCGCTTTAAATGGATAAAAGATACATACGGTTTAGATTGGTAAACCGCTGTTAAACGCCCCCTAATTATAATTTGCGGGGTACAGCAATACCTGTTATGTATAGGCAAAAGGCAGTTATTGCACTGCACAATCCATTTATATTCCGAGGTTTTCCTTTATGTTTCAGCTTGTCTCCAAGGCATCTGCGAACGCACGTATCGATATTTTATCCGGTTTGACCGTTGCACTCGCCCTTGTCCCTGAAGCCGTGGCCTTTGCCTTCGTTGCCGGCGTTCATCCGTTGGTTGGTCTTTACGCCGCCTTTATGGTTGGTTTAATCACAGCCTGTCTGGGCGGTCGCCCCGGTATGATCAGTGGCGCAACAGGTGCCTTGGCTGTGGTCATGGTGTCCTTGGTTGCCCAGCATGGTGTTGAATATCTGTTTGCCACCGTCGTTTTGATGGGGATCATACAGGTTGTCGCAGGCGCTTTACATTTAGGTAAATTTATTCGCCTCGTCCCCTACCCTGTTATGCTGGGGTTCGTAAATGGCCTTGCGATCGTGATCTTCCTTGCCCAGTTGGGTCAGTTCAAGATCGAAGACACCACGGGGAACCTGCAATGGATGACGGGTGAGCCGCTGTATCTCATGCTGGGCCTTGTGGCCCTGACTATGGCGATCATCAAATATTTGCCCAAATTTACCTCCATCATCCCTGCCCCGCTGGCAGCGATTGTTGTGATCTCTGTTGCGGTCATTTACCTTGGTCTTGATACCCGCACTGTTGGCGATATGGCCAACATCGCAGGTGGTCTGCCGGAATTCCACATCCCAGCGGTTCCGCTAACGTTGGAAACCTTATGGATCATCCTCCCCTACGCCGTCATTTTGGCTGCGATCGGCCTCATTGAATCCCTCTTGACCCTGACACTGGTTGCAGAACTCACAGAGACTCATGGCCGCGCGTCTAAAGAATGTATGGCACAAGGTACGGCCAACGTGGTCACCGGTTTCTTTGGTGGCATGGGCGGCTGTGCGATGATCGGTCAATCCATGATCAACGTGAACTCCGGCGGTCGTGGGCGTCTGTCCGGTATTTCTGCGGCCTTGTTCCTGCTGTCCTTCATCATGTTTGCCTCGCCCTTGATTGAACAAATCCCGCTTGCTGCACTGGTCGGCGTCATGTTCATGGTGGTTGTCGGCACATTTGAATGGAGTTCATTTCGCATTCTGCACAAGATCCCGCGCACCGATGCCTTTGTCCTTATTCTGGTCTCCGGCGTGACCGTCATCAGCGATCTTGCCATCGCTGTTGTCGTGGGTGTCATTGTCTCCGCCCTTGCCTTTGCCTGGAAAGCGGCTAAACGCATTGATGTAACGACCAAAACGCTGCCAAACGGATCAAAGGTCTATCACCTGCATGGCCCGCTGTTCTTTGGGTCCATCGCAAGCTTCAAAGAACTGTTCGATCCCAAAAATGACCCGGATGATGTGGTGATCGACTTTGCCGACTCGCGTGTTTGGGACCATTCCGGTCTGGAGGCCATTGACAGCATGGCTGAACGCTACATCAAAGCCGGTAAAGAACTGCACCTGCGCCATCTCAGTGCAGACTGCACCAAGCTTCTGGAAAAATCCGGAAGTCTGGTCGAAATCAACGTTATCGAAGATCCAAACTATGGTCTTGTCATGGATTATCCTGAAGACATTATGGATCAGAAAGACAAGGCGGGCGCGCCCAAGGCGACCTCTTAGGCCGCAACCGCTTTCGAAAAAAGCTTGCAATTAAAAGGCCGCTGGCGCAAAAAGACGCTGGCGGCTTTTTAGCAACCGTTGATAAAAACAAAACCAGCTGATTTACATTGGGGTTTTCATGAATACCTATCTCGATTTCGAAAAACCGATTGCCGAACTTGAAGGCAAAATCAAAGAATTGCGTCACGTCAGCGCATCCGGTGAGGAAATCAATATTGCAGATGAAATCGGTCGCTTACAAAATAAAGTCGAGCGCCTGCTGCAAAATACTTATAGCAAACTGACCCCTTGGCAAAAAACTTTGGTCGCGCGCCACCCAGAGCGCCCGCACACCAAAGACTATATCGAAAACCTGATCGAAGACTTCACCCCGCTTGCCGGTGATCGTCTGTACGCTGAAGATTGCGCGGTTATGGGGGGCCTGGGTCGTTTTGAGGGTCACAGCGTTGTTGTGATCGGTCATGAAAAAGGCAACACCACCACCTCACGTGTCAAACACAACTTCGGCATGGCCCGCCCTGAAGGCTATCGTAAAGCCCAGCGCCTGATGGATATGGCGGAACGATTCCACCTGCCGATCGTCACTTTTATTGACACCATGGGTGCCTTCCCCGGTGCCGATGCGGAAGAACGCGGTCAGTCTGAAGCCATCGCGCGTTCCATCGAAAAATGTTTGAACGTCAAAGTCCCGTTCACCTCCATCGTGATTGGTGAAGGTGGCTCCGGTGGTGCGATTGCCATTGCCTGTGCCAATGACATCTACATGCTGGAACATTCCGTATATTCCGTTATTTCCCCGGAAGGCTGTGCCTCTATCCTGTGGCGCTCCAACGATTATACGGAATCTGCCGCGGATGCGCTTAACATCACCGCGCAAGACCTGCACCGTTTGGGCGTCATCGATAACGTGATTGCAGAACCACTAGGCGGCGCACACCGTAACCACGAACAGACCTTCCAGTCTGTGCGCAAGGTTCTGGATCAATCCATTCGCGAACAACTCACCCACGATGGCGGTGTCTTGAAAGCCCGTCGTCGCGAAAAGTTCCTCGCCATGGGCCGTGTTGGCGCTGCATAAATCAACAGCACCTCACACATGATAAAAGTTTAGTCGGCGCAGCCTTAAAGGTCTGCGCCGATTGCTTTTGAAATATGATCAAAGCCATCGCGCTTTAAATGCTCACAAAGCCCGCGATTGATCTCGCCCACCAGTTCCAGCCCGCCATAAACAAGGGCGGAATATAACTGCACCAATGTTGCCCCCGCACGGATTTTGGCATAGGCCTGATCCGCATTAGAAATACCACCGACGCCGATCAACGGGATTTTACCGTCAATCTGTTTCGCAATCTCACGCAGCACTTGGGTTGAGGGCTCAAACAACGGCTGGCCGCTTAAGCCGCCGCCTTCGCCTTTATGGGCACTTTGCAGGCTGGCAGGGCGCTCAATCGTCGTGTTGGAAACGATCATGCCATCAATGCCGGTTTCCAGCGCGACAGCAACGATATCGGCTTTATCCTCATCTGTCAGGTCCGGTGCAACTTTCAACAACAGTGGTGCTTTACCTTTGGCCACCACCGCATCACGGGTTGCCAGCACCTCGCGCAAAAGCGCAGCCAGTTGGTCTTTACTTTGCAACGCCCGCAAACCCGGTGTGTTGGGCGAGGAGACGTTGACCACCAGATAATCACTGATCGGGGCGAACGTTTTCGTACCCGCGACATAATCAGCGACCGCATCTTCCTGCGTTTTGTTTTTACCCAAATTGGCCCCGACGATCCCCCGGCGCGGGCGGGCTTTCAGGCGCGCTTCGACAGCGTCCATCCCTTCGTTGTTAAAGCCCATGCGGTTGATCACCGCGCCATCTTCACTTAACCGAAACAGGCGAGGTTGCGGATTCCCCGGTTGTGCCTTGGGGGTGACGGAGCCCACTTCAGTAAAACCGAAGCCTTGATCAAGGATCGCGTCCGGGACTTCGCCATTTTTATCGAATCCGGCTGCCAACCCAACGGGGTTTACAAAGGTCATTCCCCACAGGTCTTGGGACAGCATAGGGTCAACCAGCGCGTCCTTTTTGGGCATCAGGCCGGATTTTAAGGCCGTGATCGCCAGACCATGTGCTTTTTCCGGTGACATCAAGCGCAGGAAAGGTCCTGCCAACGTGTAAAGCCCCATGCGTAATCCCCTTATTAAACAGTCGCAGTCAAATGGTGGCGCAACATATCACCTAGGCTGCCATTTGTCGGCACGTTTTTGTGCTTCGGCACGATCAAATTCACTCATCACCGCATCCAGCTCTAAAAGGGCTTTTTGGGGATCGAATCTTGCTTCTTCCCCAAGCACCAGTTCAGGGTCACGGTTAGCGAGTAGAAACCACTTATAGGCCTCGATAAAATCCGGTTTTCTCTCCCAGCCATCGCGCTGGGAAACGCCTAGAAAATATTGCCCGCGCGCATCCCCGCCCTCTGCTGCTTTGCGAAACCACATCATCGCATTCGGCAGGTTATTTTCCACCCCGCGTCCGTTCAGATACAATTGCCCCAGCTTATATTGGGCACCGGCATGGTTGCCTCTGGTCGCGGCAACCCGATACCATTTCTGCGCGGTTAAATAATCCACCCGGTCGCGGTCATAATACCGACCCAACTGATACTGCGCCTCAGGATCACCGGCTTTTGCCTGTTCAGACCAGAGGGCAACCAACTGGCTTTTGGACAACTGGATTTGCCCGACGCGGGCTTCTTCTTCCCAGCCCTTGCCGACCACATAGCCAATCGCGGTGACAACCGCCAGCGCCACCGCAACACAATAGAGAATGATTTTCATAAGCCGCCTTTTCATGAATTTTCATCAATTTAGCAACTTGTCCATCTTTTCGTCATAAAAAAGTGTCGAATCAGTCAACAGGTATGAAAGCGCGTTTGCAATGGCGCGCCTGAAAAGCTATGTTATCGCAACTTTTTTGAATTAAATTAGGATTTAAGCCGTGGCTAAAGAAGAAGATCCGAGCGTAAGCAATCTGTTTCAGGAAATTGACGACGAGCTGCGTCAAGACAAAGCAACCCTGCTTTGGAAAAAATACGGCTCCACACTTATTGGTGCCATCATCGCCGTTATCATTGGTGTAGGTGCCTATGAAGGGTGGAAATCCTATGACCTGAGCACCCGTACAGAACTGGGTGACAAATATGCTCAGGCGCTCGAGCTTGCCCGTCAGGACCAATTCGATGGCGCTGCCAAAGAGTTTCAGGCACTGGCTGGGGAAACTGACGGCGGCTACAAAACCCTTGCATTGATGCAGGAAGCAAGCTTGCTGGTACAACAAGGTAAAAACGCCGACGCCGCCCAAGCCTATTTTAAAATTGCTGAAAATGGGGAAGTTAATCAAGACTTCCGCGACCTTGCGCTTGTTTTGGGCGCTTTGAATGGTCTGGACAGCATGGAAGCCAACGAGATCATCAATCGCTTGAAACCGCTGATCGGCGGGGCAAACGCGTGGCGTCACAGCGCCAATGAAATTACAGCTTATGCCCATGCCAAAGCTGGCGACACAGCAAAAGCGGCTGAAATCATGAAGTCCCTGAGCGAAGATGCGAGCGTGCCGGCAGGTGTGCGTCAACGCGCGCGTGAATATGCCCAAGCCTATGCGGGCTAATCTAAGTCAGTAACAAACGAACGAAGAGATCATGAATAACATGGAGACCCCAAAGATGTTGCGACGTTTATGTATGGTCGGAGTGGCTGTAGCTTCCTTAAGTGCCTGCGACACATGGCTTGGTGAAAAAGATGCACCGCCCCTTCCCGGTGAGCGTATCTCCGTGTTATTGCATGAGCGTTCTTTAACGCCTGCACCGGAAGTGGCCGACACCAAAATCCTGTTGCCACCGCCCTCGCCCAACAGCGAGTGGCCGCAGACAGGCGGCTTTGCAAATCACGCGATGCACCATATCGAAGTGGGCGAAAATCTCTCCAAACTCTGGTCCACCAGTGTTGGTGATGGATCCGGCGATAGCGAACGGATCGTTGCGCAACCCATCGTGGCTGACGGTAAAATCTTTACCATCGATTCTGAAAACCTCGTTTCCGCCTTTAACGCCGACACAGGAAAACGCCTGTGGGAACTGGAACTCACACCGGAAGGTGAAGACGACGGTCACATCAGCGGCGGGCTAGCCTATGAAAACGGCCGTTTGTTTGTGGCAACCGGTTTTGCCCTGTTGTTTGGTATTGATGCCAATACAGGTCAAACCATCTGGGTCTCCAAAACCGATGCACCGATGCGCGCTGCCCCGACGGCACGCGGCAACCGCGTTTTTGCCATTACACTCAACAACGAACTCGTTGCCTATGACGGTCGTAATGGCGACAAGCTCTGGGACTACAAAGGTATTTCCGAAACAGCAAGCATCCTTGGCGGGGCCAGCCCTGCCGTGGATAGTGGCGTTGTCGTTGCCGCCTTTTCTTCCGGTGATGTGGTCGCCCTTAAAGTTGAAAACGGCAACCAGGTCTGGGCCGACAACCTGACAGGGGCGCGCCGCACCGATGCCGTGTCTGCCCTGACCGCCATTCGGGGGCGTCCGATCATTGATCGCGGGCGTGTTTATGCAATTTCCAACTCCGGATCGTTTGTTTCGATTGACTTGACGACCGGACAGCGGTATTGGTCCCAAGAATTATCCAGTCAGGAAACCCCGTGGATTGCGGGCGACTATCTGTTTATCGTCACACCGGACGCTGAATTGGTCTGTGTGAACCGTAACGATGGTCGCATCCATTGGGTGACAGCTCTGCCGCGTTATGAAGATCCCGAAGAACGCAAAGGCAACCTGACTTGGAGCACTCCGATTTTGGTGTCAGATCGTCTAATTGTTGCGGGCAGCAACGAACAGGCCTATTCCGTCAACCCCTATAACGGGGAGATTATGGGCCTTGTCGAAATGCCGGACCGCATCATTGTGCCGCCGCTGGCTGCCAACCGGACGCTGTACTTCCTTTCGGATGATGCGGATTTAGTCGCATACCGTTAAGCACTGTCGTTAGACAGGGTATACTGTAACAGGATATAAAAGTTATGCCGTTTACTGTGGCAATCGTGGGCCGCCCCAATGTGGGGAAATCCACACTCTTTAACCGTTTGGTCGGCAAAAAGCTGGCAATTGTGGACGACACCCCTGGTGTCACCCGTGATCGCCGCGAAGGTCAAGGCCGGATTGCGGACCTTGAATTCAAGGTAATTGACACCGCAGGTCTCGAAGAAGCCTTCGACGACTCCCTTGAAGCACGCATGCGTGAACAGACCGAACTGGCGCTTGAAGAAGCCGACGTTGCCCTGTTTATGATTGATGCGCGCGCAGGCGTGACACCACTGGATAGCCACTTTGCAGATTGGCTGCGCGAACAGGACTTGCCTGTCGTGTTGCTCGCCAACAAATGCGAAGGCAAAGCCGGTGAAAACGGGCTCTATGAATCTTATGGCCTTGGCCTTGGGGATCCGCATCCGTTTTCGGCAGAACATGGCGAAGGTATGGTCAACATCTATGAAGGGCTACAACCCCTTTATGATAAATGGATGGAAGACAACGCCCAGCTTGTGGAAGAAGAAAAGCTTCTGTCCCAAGTGATCACGCGCACTATCATCGACGAGGACGGCAACGAGGTTGAAGAACAGGATTTCTCTAACCTGCCCTTACAAGTCGCGATTGTTGGGCGTCCAAACGTTGGCAAGTCCACACTGATCAACCGCCTTTTGGGTAAAGAACGTCTGCTGACGGGACCAGAAGCGGGCATCACGCGCGATTCCATCGCCCTTGACTATGAAGTTGATGGGCGTCGCATCAAGCTGATCGACACTGCTGGTATGCGTCGCCGTACCAAGGTGAACGAAAAAGTCGAAACCCTTTCAGCGGCGGACTCCCGCCGGGCGGTGAAGTTTGCGCAAATCGTCTGTTTGGTCCTTGATTCCAACGTCATGTTGGAAAAGCAGGACCTGGTCATCGCAAAAGAAACCATCGACGAAGGCCGGGCGCTTGTGATCATTGCCAATAAATGGGACGATGTTCAGGACCGCCAAGACGCCCTGCAAAAACTGGCCGACCGTATGGAAAAATCCATGTCACAAGTGCGTGGTATTCCGGTTGTGACCCTATCGGCAAAAACGGGCCGTGGCACAGACAAACTGTTCCCGGTAATCTTTGACATTTATGAAAAGTGGAACGCCCGCATCCCGACCGGTCAACTCAACCGTTGGCTGGAACAGATGACAGAGATGCACCCGCCGCCCTTGGCCCAAGGTCGTCGTCTGCGCCTGCGTTACATGACACAAGCGAAAACACGTCCACCAACCTTTGTCATTTTTGCCAATAAACCGGGGGAGCTGCCAGACTCTTATCTGCGCTATCTCGCCAACGGGATCCGCGAAGATTTCGGCATTGATGGTGTGCCCTTGCGCGTTATGTTGCGAAAAGGGGATAACCCTTACGAAAACAAAAAGAAAAAGCGCTAAACCGACTGATAAAAAAACGCCCCAACCAATTTGGTGGGGCGTTTTTTTTACCTATTTATTCAGCTCTTGGATCGCTTGGTCGATCCCGTCAAGGGTCAGCCCATACATGCGCCCGCCCATCAATTGCTCCATCATCTGGATCGACATGGTGTGACGCCACCAGTCTTTGCGCACCGGATTGATCCAGACCGCATGCGGATAGACATCCAGTACGCGCTGCATCCAGGTGGCACCGGACTCTTCGTTCCAATGTTCCACCGACCCGCCGGGATAACTGATCTCATACGGGCTCATGGACGCATCTCCGACAAAGATCACTTTATAGTCGCTGGGATAGGTGTGCAGCACATCCCAGACCGAAATCGTTTCATTGTAGCGCCGCTGGTTATCCTTCCACACCCCTTCATAGATACAGTTGTGGAAGTAGAAATATTCCAGATGCTTAAACTCGGTCCGACAGGCAGAAAACATCTCTTCACAGACCTTGATATGGTCATCCATAGACCCGCCCACATCAAAGAACAACAGGACTTTAACCGCGTTATGACGCTCCGCGACCATCTTGATATCCAGAAAGCCCTTATGGGCTGTCGATTTAATGGTGTCATCCATATCAAGCAGGGTCTGCGCCCCCGAACGGGCAAATTTACGCAAGCGGCGCAGGGCCACCTTGATGTTACGGGTCCCTAACTCGACATTATCATCCAGATTTTTAAACTCGCGCTTGTCCCAGACTTTTACCGCACGGCGATGACGCGATTCATGTTGGCCGATCCGCACCCCTTCCGGGTTATAGCCATAGGCGCCAAACGGCGACGTGCCAGCGGTGCCGATCCATTTATTGCCGCCTTGGTGACGTTCTTTCTGTTCTTCCAGACGTTTTTTCAACGTCTCCATCAGTTTGTCCCAACCGCCAAGGCTTTCAATCTGCGCCTTTTCTTCCTCGCTTAAGAGCTTTTCTGCCAATTTGCGCAGCCATTCTTCGGGGATATCATGGGCTTCGCCTTCCGGCGCTTCCAGCCCTTTAAAGACATGTCCAAACACCCGATCAAACTTATCGAGATGGCGTTCATCCTTAATCAAGGCAGAACGCGCGAGATAATAAAAATCGGTCAGGGAATATTCCGCCACGCCCTTATCCATTGCTTCCATCAGCAACAGATATTCTTTCAGCGATACCGGAACCTTAGCTTCTTTCAATTCAAAAAACAGATTGAGGAACATTAGTCCATATCCTCCTCACCGCCTTTTTCCATCCGGATCGGCAACACCCCTTTAAAGTGGAGGTCACGTTGCGGATACGGGAAGGCGACGCCATGTTCGTGAAATTTATCCCAGATTTTCAACAGGACTTCACTGCGGATGCTGCCCAACCCATTTTCAGGATCACTCACCCAGAAACGCAGCTCGATATTGACCGAACTATCCGCAAATTCGCGCAACAAACACCGCGGGGCCGGTGTTTTCACGATCCGGGGCAGCTCATCCGCCACTTCTTCGCACAGACGCATGGCAAGCTTAACATCTGCCGAATAGTCAATCCCGACAAGCGCACGTTGGCGCACGTTGGTATCACTAAACGACCAGTTTTCCACCCGCTGGGTAATCAGTTCCTCGTTCGGGATCAGATGTTCCGTCCCATCGCGGGTTATCACCGAGACATAGCGCCCACTGAGTTTGTCAATCCGCCCATAGGTATTCCCCAAGGCAATCACATCCCCCGGCTTGACCGATCGGTCCATCAACAGGATCACCCCGCTGACAAGGTTGGAGGCAACCTTCTGCAAACCAAAGCCGAGGCCGATACCAATAGCACCGGAGAACACCGCCAAGGCCGTCAGATCGATGCCCATGGTATCCAGCGCGATCAACACCCCAACGATAATCAGGCCAAAGCGCAGAAACTTTTTCAGGAGAACTTTGGCCGATGGTGTCAGGTTATGCAGCCCGTCAATTTTGCGCCGTGCACCCGCTTCCAACATGGTAAACAGCCAAAACAGGACCGCAACCGCAACCGCACCCTTAAAGACCCCCAGCATGGAAAATGTCATTTTCCCAAAGCTGAAAGACAAGCTATCTAAAAAGGCCGTCGTCTCATCCAGCAGACCGACAATGTTGAGGGCTGCCACAGTCCACGCCATCACACTGACCACCCGCGACCAGCCGTCATCCTTAATAAAGGTGGAGGCAAAACGGATGACAATCCAGGCAAAGAGCAAGCTGACCGCAAGATTCAACAGCTGAACATTTCCCCCCATCGATCGAAGGAGATAGAGCGAAAACAGCACAAATGTCGCCACAAACATCGGAAAGACCAATGGGGCCAGCATATGTTTGATGGAACGTTCATACTTATGGGCATGTTCTGGCAGATGAAACTGGGCAATGACACGGATCATACGGGACTTGAGAATACGCCCCACGACAAAAATCCCGATCACGATCAGGGCCTGTTGTAGATTATCTATCACAAGCACATGTTCCCACACCCACACATGCAGGAAATTAATCAGGGCCAAGGCCTCGTCGCGATAGGCAAAATCTTTCAACAGTTCCTGAAACACGATTTATGCTCCGTTTCTGCGGGCCATAAAGGCCAGACGCTCAAACAGATGGATATCCTGTTCGTTTTTCAACAACGCCCCATGCAACGGTGGGATGGATTTTTTAACGTCCGTGCTGCGCAAGGCTTCGGCGGGGATATCTTCCACCATCAACAGTTTGATCCAGTCCAGAAGCTCCGATGTAGACGGTTTCTTTTTCAAACCCGGCACATCGCGCAAATCATAAAAAGCATTGAGTGCTTCACTCACCAGTCGCTTTTGCAAGCCGGGGTAATGCACCTCGACGATCTCCGCCATGGTTTCCTTATCGGGGAAGCTGATGTAATGGAAGAAACAGCGACGCAGGAACGCATCCGGCAGTTCTTTTTCATTGTTGGACGTAATCACGATGATCGGGCGATTGCGCGCCTTGATCGTCTCTTTGGTTTCATAGACGTGAAACTGCATGCGATCCAGTTCCAGCAACAAATCGTTGGGGAATTCGATATCCGCTTTGTCAATTTCGTCAATCAACAGGACGGGACGGACGTCACTATCAAACGCTTCCCAGACTTTACCGCGCACAATATAGTTTGCGATATCATGAACCCGCTCATCCCCCAATTGAGAATCGCGAAGACGTGAAACCGCGTCATATTCATAAAGCCCCTGTTGGGCCTTTGTGGTGGATTTGACGTGCCATTCAATCAAAGGCGCATTTAACGCCTTGGAAATTTCGTGTGCCAACACCGTTTTTCCGGTGCCGGGCTCGCCCTTTACCAGCAAAGGGCGTTCCAGATTGATGGCTGCATTTACCGCGACACGCAGGTCGTCGGTTGCGACATAGTTGTCAGTACCTTTAAAACTCA
Organism: Terasakiella pusilla DSM 6293; assembly: GCF_000688235.1. Taxonomy (GTDB): domain Bacteria; phylum Pseudomonadota; class Alphaproteobacteria; order Rhodospirillales; family Terasakiellaceae; genus Terasakiella; species Terasakiella pusilla. The sequence continues at coordinate 114,865 of NZ_JHYO01000010.1, forward strand.
TAGAAACAAAACTCAATTGATTGAACGATTTGCAACAAAGGTAAGTCGCAAATCGTTCCTAATCAAGTTATTCCGCAGCCTTGAGCACAACTCACTCTGCGGCGACGGGTACAGCGCGGGGCGATTTCCAGCAGACTTCATTGCCTTCTTGCGGATCCATCGGGATAAACTGCGACAAGACCAGCGAGACAAAGGCCAGACCGGCACCGGTCAAAAACACCGCAGATGGTGAGATAATCCAAAGCACCCCATAAGCCGCAGGCAAAACCACCGCCGCGATATGGTTGATGGTAAAGGACACACCTGCCGTCGGGGCCATGTCTTTCGGGTCCGCAATTTTCTGGAAATAAGTTTTCATCGCGATCGCCATGGAGAAAAACAGGTGATCCAGAATATAAAGACCAACCGCAATCCATGGGTTATCCACAAAAGCGTAGGCGGCAAAAACGAGGATCAATCCGATATATTCCAGCGTCAGGGAACGGCGTTCCCCCCACTTACCGATCATTTTCCCGATCAAAGGTGCACAAAACATATTGAGGACACCATTTGCCAAAAACATGACCGAAATAGCCGCCGCATCAAAGCCAAACTTTTCCACCATCAGGAAGCCTGCGAAAACCACAAAGATTTGACGGCGTGCCCCACTCATAAACGTCAGCGTATAATAGAGCCAATAGCGTTTACGCAAGATGATGGTTTTATGCTGCTCCACCTTTTGCGGGAACTTGGGAAATGCAATCCAACAGAAGACGGCAATCACCATGGTCGCCCCACCCCCAAGGATATAGACAATTTCCATATCGATCTTACCGATATCCAACAACAGCCAGACGATGCCAAATGCAATCAACGAGGTAAAGGAGCCAATGGCGATCATACGCCCCATATTATGGGCGGCATGTTCTTTATCAAACCACTGCAACTGCAAAGACTGGTTGACCGTTTCATAATAATGAAAGCCAAGGGACATCAAAACGGTGGTCGCATACAACCCAACGACGGAGGGAAAATAGCCCGTGATCGCCGTGCCAAGACCCAAGATCACAAGAGACAGGATCGCCAAGGTCTGTTCACGCATCATCAACAGCACAAAGACAACACTAAAGGCCATAAAGCCCGGTATTTCACGCAAGGATTGGAGGATACCGATTTCAACACCGCCAAAGGCCGCACGTTCAATGGCGAAATTGTTCAACAAAGCCTGCCAGACCCCAAATGCCAACGGCATCGCCGCCGCCATCACAAACAGGAGTATTTCCGGCCTTTGAATACGAGAAAGGGAAAACATGTGCTTACTCTTAAAAATAATAAAGAATGTAAGATCACTTTATCCCTGTTCCAAAATGTCGTATATACACTTATATGACAAATAATAACGCAAAAGGGACACTCGTTTCCAACTTTGTCCCGTTCCATGACGAAACGGGTGCCGAGATCACGCGGCTTGAAGATATCCCCCGCGACCTCACCATCCGCGAAGGTGTGCGCCATGCCGGGACAGAAGCCAACCCTCATTCCCACGCGTGGGGACAATTGCTTTATGCCTCAAGCGGGATCATGCAAGCCATGGCGCAAGGCTCTATCTGGGTGATCCCGCCGCAGCGCGCAGTCTGGATCCCGCCCCATGTTGTCCATTCCATCAAGGTCGTTCATACCGTCACCTGCGCAATATGTATGTGGCCCCCCATGCTTTACAGGGATTGCCGGATCACTGTCAGGTGATGTCCGTCAGCCCTTTACTGCGCGAATTGATCGCCGAAGCTGTAACCTATCCTGCCTTGTTTGATGTGGAAGGTGCCCAAGGTCGACTGGTACGTGTGCTGCTGGATCAGTTGAAAGCCGCCCCCTCGTCATCCCTTCACCTACCCGTGCCGGAGACCGGCCCCATTCAACACATCGCTGAACATTTAAAAACCGATCCTGCAGATGACAGCACATTGGAAGACTGGGCAGACCGCCTGGGCACCACAACCCGCACCCTTGCACGCAATTTCAAAAAACAAACCGATATGACATTTGGCCAGTGGCGCCAACAGGCCCGCTTGTTGGAGGCACTTAGTCGACTTGCTGCCAATCAGCCTGTCGCACACATCGCCCAAGACCTTGGCTATTCCTCCCAAAGCGCCTTTAGCGCCATGTTTAAAAAAGCCCTTGGGGTCACACCGGGGCAGTTTTTTAAGTAAACTTAAACTTCACTATACTTTCACAAGAAAAAGGACCATCTTGTTACCTATTAGAACAACTTAAGCAGGAACAAAATTATGGACGGGATTTCCGGATTCGCCATTTTCTCAATAGTATTGCTGGCCTTATGCATACTCACCATCTTCCTCGGCGTCAAAACAGTGCCCCAAGGCAGACATTACACCGTGGAACGATTTGGCAGATACACACGGACCCTCAAACCCGGTTTACATATTATTGTTCCGTTCATTGATATGATCGGCGCGCGCCTAAACATGATGGAACAAGTGGTCGATGTGCCGTCACAAGAGGTGATTACCTCCGATAACGCCATGGTGACTGCTGACGGTGTCGTCTTCTTTCAAGTGCTGGATGCCGCCAACGCCGCTTATGAAGTAAACGATCTGGATCGCGCGATTTTAAACCTGACCATGACAAACATCAGAACGGTCATGGGGTCCCTTGCCCTTGATGAACTTCTCTCCCAACGCGACCAGATCAACGCTCGACTGTTAAGTGTTGTTGATGACGCGACAACCCCGTGGGGCGTTAAGATCACACGGATCGAAATTAAGGACATCACGCCACCGATTGACCTTGTCGAAGCCATGGCCCGCCAAATGAAAGCAGAACGCCTAAAACGCGCAGAGATCCTGACCGCCGAAGGTGAAAAGCAGGCCGCTATTTTGCGCGCCGAAGGTCAAAAACAAAGCGCGATCCTTGAAGCTGAAGGTAAAAAGGAAGCCGCTTTCCGTGACGCCGAAGCCCGTGAGCGTGCCGCAGATGCCGAAGCCAAAGCAACAACGGTTGTCTCGGAAGCCATTGCACACGGCGACCTGAATGCGGTGAACTATTTCGTCGCCCAAAAATATGTCGAAGCCATGAAAGAAATCGGTAGTGCCCGCAACAGCAAAACCATTCTGATGCCGATGGAAGCCTCCAGCATTATCGGGTCCATTGGTGGTATTGCGGAATTGTTTAAAGGAATCAATGGTTCCAATGACAGTGCAAAAGCGCGCAGCTCTCAAATCCCGTCGACAAAATAAGAGAGTTTAACACATGGACGTTCTCCTTACCTTTACCCACTGGCACTGGTTTGTCGGCGCTTTGATTTTCGCCATGCTTGAAATGCTATTGCCGGGGGTCATCTTTTTGTGGATGGGCCTGTCGGCAATCCTCATCGGCTTTCTCGTCCTTGTCCTGCCCGACCTTGCCCTTGAATATCAATTAATAGGCTTTGCCGTTCTGTCCATTGTGACGGCGGTTATCGCGCGGAGCTATGTCGGGCGCAAGGCAGACACCAGCGACCACCCGACCCTGAATGAACGATCAACCAATTTCGTCGGGCAGACCTATCTTCTTCAGCAAGACAGCATCAATAAAGTCGGTAAAGTTAAAATCGGTGACACGGTCTGGCGCGTGGACCTGCAAGAAGACGCAAAAGCAAACACCCCGATCCTCATTACAGAGGCAAGCGGGCTTATCCTAAAAGGAAAGCGGGCCGGCTAATCTAGGGTTAGGAATGTGGGTTGAGGTTGACGCCTGACAGATATTCGTGGCCCAACACTGCCCCAATAAACAAAACAAACCCAAGCGCGGCAACCATAACCCCTTTGTGGGGCAAAACCTTTGCAGGCGGCGCAAAGGTGCCGTCTCTTTTGTTTAACAGCGCCATGGTTGCCAAGGACCAAGCCAGCAGCCCCCCAAACAAAACCGTGGTGCGCAAATCCCCGTTCAACAGCAAATGCGCAAAGGCCCAAAGGGAAAAGCCGGTCAGTTGTGGATGCCGGATCAAACGACGGAAATTGCTGGGTAAAATAGATGCTGCGATCAGCACAAAACCGATCAACACAATGATCAACGCCGGAAAGGCCGCCAGATCATAAAAATCATAAAGCGGCGTGACGCTTTCAATGGAGCGCCAGCCCACAACCATCAGACCGACAGAGCCGAAGAGAATGAGGGAGAAGACCCCTTTATAAGGCCACTCCCCCAGTTTTTGCACCATCGCGTTTCTAAAGTCAGGGGCGACAACCGGCACCATATGGGCGACGATCCACAAAAGAAGTCCTGAAATCAAAAACGCCATAGCAGATCCCCTTACCCTGCGAGTGCAGCTTCAATCGCATCCAACGCTTCTTGCGCTTTGGAGCCATCAGGGCCACCAGCTTGTGCCATATCCGCACGTCCGCCCCCGCCTTTGCCACCCACGGCGGCAGAGCCAACGCGGACCAACTCAACAGCGCTTTGGCTATCGGTCAGATCGTCGGTTACGCCAACAACCAAGGACGCTTTGCCGTCATTGACCGCAACGGCCGCACAGACGCCGGAGCCGATCTGGTTTTTCATCTCATCAACCATGGACTTAAGCTCTTTCCCCGGAATACCGTCGAGAACTTTACCCATATATTTAATGCCGCCCACGTCTTTCACATCATTGCTGGCAGCACCGCCACCGGTCGCCAGTTTTTTGCGCAAGTCTGCGATCTCGCGTTCCATAGCTTTACGTTCATCCAGCAAGGCTGCGACACGTGTGGTCACATTTGCAGGTGTTGCGCGCAGCAGGTCAGCGGTTTCATTCAAACGCGCTTCTTGTTCCGCAAGATACGCAACAGCGGCAGAGCCTGTCAGGGCTTCGATACGGCGAACGCCCGCTGCAACCGCGCCTTCGTTCACGACCTTAAACAGACCGATATCACCGGTGCGTTTCACGTGCGTGCCGCCACAAAGTTCGACGGAGAAGTTTTTACCCGCTTCATCGCCCATGGCAACAACACGGACTTCATCGCCATATTTCTCCCCAAACAGGGCCATTGCGCCTTGTTCCACCGCTTCTTCCGGTGTCATCAGACGGGTTGTAACCTCTGTATTGGTGCGAATTTGGTTGTTCACCTTCGCTTCAATCGCGGCAATTTCCTGTGCACTCAAGGCTTTATTATGCGCGATATCGAAACGGAAACGTTCCTGATCCACCAAAGAGCCTTTTTGCGTCACATGGTCGCCCAGTTCCTGCTGCAAAGCTTTATGCAGCAAGTGCGTGGCGGAGTGGTTGGAGCGCACGGCGGAACGACGCTCGTGATCAACCGTGGCATGTACCACATCGCCAACCGAAATCACGCCACCTTTGACCTTACCAATATGCAGGTACAGGGAATGAATACGTTTTTGCGTATCAGTCACATCCACTTCCGCAATGTCACCAACTTTCAGGACACCACGATCGCCAACCTGACCACCACTTTCTGCGTAGAACGGTGTTTGGTTCAAAAGCAACGTGACGTCGCTGCCCGGCTGCGCGCGATCAACCGGCTTACCATCCATCACGATCGCAACAATCTGACCTTCAGCGGTTTCTGTATCATAACCAAGGAAGTCTGTGCCGCCGACCTTTTCCTTCAGGTCAAACCAGACGGCTTCATCGGCTGTCCCGCCGGAGCCAGACCAGTTTTTACGCGCTTCCTGACGTTGTTTCTCCATGGAGGATTCAAAGCCAGCCATATCGACATTGATGCCTTTTGCTTTCAACGCATCTTGTGTCAAATCGACCGGGAAACCATATGTATCATAAAGCTTAAACGCAACATCACCCGCCAGCTCATCACCTTCCGCCAAGTCTTGCGTTTCCGCATCCAGCAGGTTTAGGCCGCGATCCAGCAGCTTTTTAAAGCGGGCTTCTTCCAGCTCCAGCGTTTCTGTGATCAAGGCTTCGGCGCGGACCAGCTCAGGGAAGGCTTGCCCCATCAGACCCGTCAAGGTCGGGACCAGTTTATAAAGCATCGGATCTTGCGTGCCGATAATATGCGCATGACGCATCGCGCGGCGCATGATACGACGCAGCACATAGCCGCGCCCTTCGTTGGACGGCAACACACCATCTGCCAGCAAGAACGCACTGGAACGCAGGTGGTCAGCGATTACACGGTGAGACGTATTGAAGTCCCCATCTGGATCAGTTGATGACTTATCCGCAGATGCTTCAATCAGCTTGCGCAATAGATCAACATTATAGTTGTCGTGCGTGCCTTGCAGAACTGCCGCGATACGTTCCAGCCCCATGCCGGTATCGATGGATGGTTTCGGCAGGTTTAAACGCTCATCGGCCGTTTGTTCGTACTGCATGAAAACCAGGTTCCAGATCTCGATAAAGCGATCGCCATCTTCTTCCGGGCTACCGGGAGGACCACCCCAGATGTGATCGCCGTGATCGAAAAAGATTTCAGAACACGGACCACATGGCCCTGTATCGCCCATGGACCAGAAGTTATCAGCGGTCGGAATACGGATGATCTTCTCATCCTTCAGCCCCGCGATCTTCTTCCACAGGTCAAACGCTTCATCATCTTCATGGAAGACCGTGACCAACAGCTTGTCTTTCGGCAAACCAAATTCTTTGGTGATCAAGTTCCATGCAAGTTCAATGGCGTCTTCTTTAAAGTAATCACCAAAAGAGAAGTTCCCCAGCATTTCAAAGAACGTGTGGTGACGCGCGGTAAAACCGACGTTTTCCAGATCGTTGTGCTTACCGCCTGCGCGCACACATTTTTGAGATGTGGTCGCACGGGTATAGTCACGATGTTCTATACCGGTAAAGACGTTTTTAAACTGCACCATCCCGGCGTTGGTAAACATCAAGGTCGGGTCGTTTCTCGGCACCAAGGGCGATGAGTCTACAATCTCGTGACCATTTTTACCAAAATATTCCAGGAACGTTTTCCGAATGTCGTTCGCACTTTGCATGGGTCTTCACTTTAACTAGTTATCATGAATTCAAGAGGATTGGTTGTAACCTGCATGATGGGTTATGTCTAGCCTTTCAAATAAAACCGAGAAGGGAAAAACCAAACATAGAAAATCGCCCTCCACACCCGTTGTGAAGGACGATTTTATTTTATCCAAACACGGATAGGATCATGTTTTAGCTGTCATCAGCTTCGTCATCGACAGCACTTGTGGTCATGGCATTGGAAATCAGGCCCGCATTCTGGCGAATCTGCATTTCAATCTCTTTCGTCAGCTCTTCGTTTTCACGCAGGAACTGCTTGGCATTTTCACGCCCCTGACCAACCCGTGTAGAGTTATAAGAGAACCACGAACCGGACTTTTCAACGATACCGGCCTTCACACCGAGATCCAGAATTTCGCCCATCTTGGAAATCCCTTCGCCGTACATGATATCAAATTCAATGGTGCGGAACGGAGGTGCCATTTTGTTTTTAACAACCTTCACACGGGTCTGGTTCCCAACCACTTCATCACGATCCTTGATCTGACCGATGCGGCGGATTTCCATCCGGATAGACGAATAGAACTTCAACGCGTTACCACCTGTTGTGGTTTCCGGGTTGCCAAACATCACGCCGATTTTCATACGGATCTGGTTAATGAAGATCACCAGCGTCTTGGAACGAGAGACAGACGAGGTCAACTTACGCAGCGCTTGGCTCATCAAACGCGCTTGCAGACCAACGTGGGTATCACCCATCTCGCCTTCCAGCTCTGCCCGCGGGACCAACGCGGCCACACTATCGATAATCAATACATCAACCGCGCCACTACGTACCAACGTGTCCGTAATTTCAAGGGCTTGCTCCCCCGCATCCGGCTGGGAAATCAGCAGCTCGTCCACGTTAACACCCAGCTTTTGGGCATAAACCGGGTCAAGCGCATGTTCCGCATCAACAAAGGCACAGGTACCGCCGCTTTTTTGTGCTTCCGCAACAATATGCAACGCCAATGTGGTTTTACCAGAACTTTCCGGCCCGTAAACTTCAACAATACGGCCCCGCGGCACACCGCCGATCCCCAAACCGATATCCAGACCCAGTGAGCCAGTGGAAATCACTTCCGAGTCCACAGCACTCTCACGTTGACCCAGTTTCATAATGGAGCCCTTACCGAACGAGCGTTCGATCTGCGCGACTGCTGCTTCTAATGCTTTGTTCTTATCCATGGTATCCTTATCCACAAGCTTTAGTGCCGATTGAGACATATCAATGCTCCCTTATTCCACAAGTAACTGGACCGTTGCAATGGATTTAAAAGTACATGAAATGTTCTCGTTAGCAAGAACATTTGTGAACGCATTGTTTTTAAATACTTATTTTTCATATGTTCTCACTATGTTTTCAACGAATCGGATATACCCGAGTCAAACACATGAGTATTCCCAGTATTGTGTAGCTAGCACACCTAAATGGAATTTACAGGCTATTTGCCTTTTCAAGTCAGTTTGATACAATTGGGAACGGCGTGAAAAATCTTGGTTTTCCCAGCAGTTCGAAAATTCAGAAGAGGATCATCATGTGAATGGTGATCTGTAGAAGTTTGGATCAAAAACTTTCCAAAAGTAGAAATAATGGACACATTGCCACTTGCTTCAAAGTACAGCATTCTACATAGTTTTGTCCCTTCACTAACTCTTTAAAGACTAGGCCCCCTATGAAATGGATAACCAAATTCTTTAAAAAAGCACAAGACTACGACACCGTAGCCAACACCCCTGAAAAAAGAGTTAACGCATTTATTTCTCATTGGTATGAGCATTGGTCTATTGCTCGGAAAAAGATGGGGAAGGAAATAATTTTTGAGTACTGGGGTAAACTGATCTCCCAAGTTGATGATGCTCATTTTGTCAGTGGTAGTAGCTCAGATTCAAGAAATTCGTTTAGCTCAGAACCTGACTACCACCCCCGCTATGAGAAGATTAAAGAGTGCGACATCCAAGATAATAACGCCCAAGTGTTTACAGAGAAATATGACTTTACCCTGAAATCCTACACCTACCATGTTTTTGAGTTGCAGTACTGCACAAATGGTAACTGGTTAATCTCAAAAATTTATACTTTGTGTCACCCGCCAAAATCCTCGGTCATCGGTTTGAATAAGCACAATGAGATACTAGAGGCAAGTAGCATTGATAGTCCCCTTATTCAAGGTGAGGACAACCTCAATTTGAATGAAAATGTTTTATTTCAGGGTGATAGGTATGTTGATCTCCCAAGCCTTGGGCAAAGTACTGTAAACCTGGAAGTAATAGGAAAGATTAATCTTACGTCAGGTGTTATTGGGATCTTAGATTTCGGCTATGATATCTATGATTTCGCCCCCCTGAATAGAAAAATAAACTCTGGTGAATATACTGTAGAAACCGTTACGGCTTTCGGCAGAATAGCTGGTGTTCGAGTGCGTCTTAGTGAAACCGACACACCTGTTAAATGGTATGCAGCCAATACTGCTCAAGGCAATGGAGTATATGGCGTTGATGCAGGCAACCTTGCAATAGTTGATGTCGATGGCCTATTAAGTCTTTCACGAATAGATAAAGAAAAGTTGTTCAATGAATGGTGCTTCACAGATAAACCGCAGCTGCTATCTATGACAAAGACTAATGACTGCCTTATAACAACCTCCGGATTTGGTGACGGTGCGTACCCCGCCTTCTGGGGGTCTAATGAAGCAAATCAAATAGTCTCTTTATATATCGATTTCATGGTTCTTGTTGAAGACTCGGGGAATGGACTTTACGTATCCATTTAAAGCTAGACCAATATGCCCATGAGGGGATATCCGCAGTCTCGCTAACGCAGACACCTCCTGTCAGGCAAGGCCCTGAGTTTTACAGCAGAAAATATTTCCACATCGGATTACAGCAAGAACAAGAAAAATGGTGTGAAATCATATCTAAATCCCTCTTAAATTGCTTTCTCAAGCGACTATGAGGCTTCTCATTTAAGGTTGTAAAAGTATTTTTATACAATTTTAAATAAAATAAACAAAATACATTCCAATCTTCTCCTTGCACACGACTAGCTTTTTCCACCTCAGCGCCTTATTTTGAAGTCGGAAAATGAGAAAGGAACGACCCGATGGCAGCCACCGATAGTGTGCGTCCTCAACTTGATGGCCTTGATCTTGCGCGCTATCTCGCTTTTGTGGGAATGGTCTTTGTTAATTTTAAGATCGCGATGGGGGCTGATACAGATGACACGATCATCAGCAGCTTTATCACCGCCCTTGAAGGACGTGCCGCAGCCACATTCGTTATCCTTGCAGGGATCGGCTTGGGTCTCTCGCGGGTTCAAAGTTATAAACGCACTGTTTATGGGATAGGAAAGCGCGCTCTGCTTCTCTTCATGCTCGGTTGCCTGAACATGTTGGTCTTTGACGCAGATATCATACATTATTACGCCGTCTACTTTTTACTTGCCGCCTTTTTCCTACCCTTGCGCACCCGTTGGCTTTTCCTCGTCATCCTGTTGGTCAACATCCTCTTCCTCGCTATGATCTTTCTTTTAGACTATGATCTTGGATGGGACTGGAAGACCTATAGCTACCCAGACTTCTGGACCTTTGACGGGTTCGTGCGCAACCTGTTTTTCAATGGATGGCATCCGGTCTTTCCGTGGGTGAGTTTTGTCTTTTTCGGCATCATTTTAAGCCGTCTTCGCCTCCACACCCGCTCTACGCAACACCGACTGATCGCGGGGGGCTTGAGCCTTATGGTTCTGATCGAAGGGCTGAGCCTCTGGCTGACGCCCCTGTTAATGCCCATCGATGCTGACCTTGCCACATTGGTGACGACCAAGCCTATTCCGCCCCTGCCCCTTTATATTCTGGCAGGGAGTGGCTTTGCCTGTTTCCTGCTTGGTCTGTGCCTGCGCAGTGCAGCACACGTTAAAAAGCTCGGTATTCTCCCCCTCTTTGCACCGGCGGGACGTCAAACCCTGACCCTATATTTCGCCCATATCCTTGTCGGCATGGGTATTCTCGAAGCCCTCCAAATGCTGGATGGACAAACAGCGGGGGAAACGGCAAGGGCGGCCCTGATCTTCTGCATCGGCGCGACCGCTTTTTCCTACGTCTGGGCAAAGCGGTTTACACACGGCCCACTTGAAAGTCTTTTGAAGCTGGCGGGAAAATAAAATTATCATTAAAGAATATAAAAATATCGATAAACAATAATTTTATATTGACTAACAATCTTATTTTAGACATCTTGTGCACACACTAACTGTCACAGGAATACCCCCATGACCAAAATTCAGAAAACCAGCCGATTGGTTCGTAAGGCGCTGCAAACTGTCATCATTCTGCTGCCCGTCTTTGTTTGCTATTATTGGCTCACTCTCAATACGTCCACTGATATCCTTAATTTCACCCAGCTTATTGACCTTGATATGGATATCAGTGCACTGACCCAAGCCCCCTTGACCCTTGAAACGCGCTTGTTGGCGCTGCTTGCCAGCCTCGGCCTTTCTGCCATTCTCCTTTACGCCTTGGTTTTATTGGTTCGCCTGTTCAAAAACTACGAACAGCAAGAGATTTTCAATTTTGAAAATGCCCTCCTTTATACCAAGCTCGCGCGGAGCATTTTTTACTGGGTCGTTGGCAATTTCATCTATACAGGCGTGCTCAGTGTGATCCTGTCCTTTAACAACCCGCCGGGGGAACGTGTCCTGCAGCTCACCTTCACAGGTGTCGATATCATGACCCTCTTTCTTGGTGTTGTCGTCCTCGTCATTTCATGGGTAATGAAAGAAGGCTATGAAATCTCGCAAGAACATAGTCACACCATTTAGAAGGGCCAATTCATGACAATTCGTATCAACCTTGATGTGATGATGGCAAAGCGTCAGGTCCGATTAAAAGACCTCGCCCAGCAGATTGGCATCACCGAAGCCAATCTCTCCATCCTGAAAAACCAAAAGGCCAAGGCCGTTCGTTTTTCAACACTTGATAAACTCTGCGAAGCCCTTGCCTGTACCCCCGGTGATATTCTCCAGTATGACACCGCACCGGATGGCGGCACAGATGACTAACAAAAACGGCGCTTTCTCCCATCGGAAAAAGCGCCGTTTCTTTGTGAGAGTAACAGACGGTCAGCTATAGGGAATAAACGTCACAATCCCTTGCACAAACCAGATCAACGCTGCCACACAGACCATCATCACCGCAAACGGCCAAGCGCCTTTGACAACTTCTTCAATCTTGGCTTTCCCCACGGCCTGAATCACAAACAGGTTCAACCCCACAGGTGGTGTAATTAAAGCCGTCTCAATCAAGACAACAAAGAAAATACCAAACCAGACCGGATCAATGTTCATGGACAAAACAGCCGTCAACAGGACAGGCACCATGATCAACAACATGCTCAGCGCTTCAAGGAAGAAGCCCATCAGAATCAAGACCAGCGCCACCGCCAGAACAAACAGGTTCTGATCCGTGATATTCGCGGTCAGGAACTGGCTGATATTCTGCGGAACCATGTAAAGCGTAATCGCATAGGAGAACACTTTGGCCCCTGCGATAATCAACAGGATCATCACGGTTGTTTTAAAGGAATCTTCAACCGCTTCGAACAGTTTTTCGCGGGTCATACGCTTCATCACCACGGTCATCAGCAACGCAACGACAAAGCCCAGACCGGCACTTTCAGACGGTGTGGCAATACCGGCATAAATAGACCCAACGATAACCACCGCCAAAAAGATGGTCGGCAAAGCGCGCAAGGTCGCGCTCATACGTTCGGACATCGATGCTTTTTCGCACGGTGTGTAGCCGCCTTTCCATTTGGAATAGATCATCGCATAAACGATGAAAATCCCTGCCAGCAACAAACCCGGCCCGACGCCTGCTAAAAACAGCGTGGAAATCGATGTCTCTGACACAATCCCGTAAATAATCAACGGAATGGAAGGCGGGATCAAAATCCCGAGCGTGCCACCCGCCGCCAAAAGGCCGTAGACAAACGAGTTTTGATAACCCCGCTCGCGCATTTCCGGGATCGCAACTGTCCCGATGGTCGCGGCCGTTGCAACGGAAGACCCGCAAATCGCAGAAAAGAACGTGCAGCTCACAATCGTTGCGACGCCCAAACCACCGGGCCAATGACCGACCCAGCTTTGTACCGCCGCATACAAGTCACGCCCGACACCCGCTTTCAACAACACGTTAGACATCAACAGGAACATGGGCACCGCCAACAGCTCGAAGCTATCAATCGCGCCAAACAAACGCTGCGGGATCGCCACAAGCGGAAAGCCTTTGAGGAATAACAGGATCACGCCCAGCGCCCCAACAGCAAGCGCAACGGGGGTGCGAAACAGTAACAGACACAACAGTGCCGTCAGAATGAAAGCAACTTCCATCAGTCTGCCCCTCCTTCTTCAAATTCGTGATTAAAGGGACCGACTGTCCAAACCCGCCATAACTCGACCAGCCCCTGCAAGGACATCAACAAACAACCAACCCAAATAGAAGCATGGGTAATTGCTTTGGGAACGGCCAGATAGGTATCTGTCGTATGACCGGCGAGCGTACTTTTCAGCCACAGTTGATAGCCAAAATAAGCCGCCGTTAAGCCAAACACCAACAACATCGCAATCGCCAGCGTTTCTGCCAGTTTACGTGCCAGTGTATCCGGCTCTTTAAACAGAACCTCAATCGTCACCATACCATGATTCTTGATCAGATATCCTGCGCCCAGAAACGTCGTCCAGACCAGCAAAATACGGCTAATCTCATCCACCCAAACCGTCGGGGCGGTAAAGAAATAGCGCATCACAACTTCATAAGCGATAAAAAAGCCAACAGCAAACATCGACCAGGCGCACAGTTTTCCTGTGTATGTGGAAATGCCGTCCACCAGTCTTGCGACCATGTGCATATCAAAGTCCTGTTCTCAAAAATTGGGGGGAAGTCTTCTTATAAAACACAGGCAAGCCGATCCGAAAACCGACTTGCCTGCTTTTCATTGTAAGCAAAGGAACTTAAAGGGCGTTGACCGCATCCACAATCGCTTTTGCTTTCGGGCCGACTTCTTTGATGAAGCGATCCGTTACAGCTTGTGTGGCTTCCTTGAACTTGGCGCGTTCTTCTTCGCTCAGTTCAATCACAGTCATTTTATCCTGTGCAAATTCCACCAGTTCAGCTTCTTCCTTGAAGATTTTGTTCCGCAAGTCCAGTTCAACAACTTTTGCTGCATCCAGAATGATCTGCTGATTTTCCGCAGACAGGCTGTTGAAAAAGTCGTTGTTGATGACCGCCACAAACTCGATCGGGAAGTCGAAGCTGGTTGTCATATGATCCATAACTTCATAGAGCTTACGGCTTTTAACACCGGATGCCCCTGTCATACCGACATCAACCGCACCTTGCTGATAGGCCAAAAACTGTTTGGAACCGGACATCAACGTCGGGGCACCGCCCAGCGCTTCTACTGTCCAGCCGAGGATTTTACCGTAGGTACGGACTTTTTTGCCTTCAAAATCAGCCGGGCTACGCAGGGCAAATTCGTTCGACAGATAGATGTTACGACCATAGGCCTGCCACCACAGGACTTTCGCCCCGGTTTCTTCCAGAATACGCTCATCAACCAGTTTACGCATTTCAGAACCGGACGCCGTTGCCGCACGCAGTTTTTCTTCGCTATCCAGCAAGAACGGCAGGTTCAAAAATTCAACTTCCGGCACAGAACCGGCAAATCGACCCAAGAACACGGAACCCGCTTCAATCGCGCCACTGCCCACGGCTTCAGGAACCTGTTTGTCCTTGTAGAGCTGTGCAGACGGGAACAGCTGAATTTGCAGCTCCCCCTTGGACTTTTCTTCAACAATCTTTTTGAAGGCCGTCCAGTTTTGGCCGAGGGAATGAGTTTCCGGCAATTGCAACGTCACACGAATAGTCGATTCCGCCATTGCCAGCGAAGAGGAAGCCAACAGGGTCAAGCCCGTCAAAGCACCAGTAAACAGTTTCTTCATCAGAAATTCTCTTTTGTAAGTTTATAAGCTTAACTTAACCATATAAGAAATTTTGCAAAGATTGTCACGAAATCTTGAGAAAAATATTACACAGAACTCCGTAAAATCAGCAAGGTACAAGCGAGAATTACACCTTTCTAAATCGCTACCACCTGAAAGACGCTTATCTTAATCAGGAGCTAAAATTCTATCAGCTTAATTCTCCCTTAACTTCCATGCGGGCGTACGCCCAACAGGCTAATTTATTGATATATTGATCAATCTTGTGATCGTAAAACATAGCCGTCGGACCACGACGCAACAGGCGGCGCAAGGACCAGCACCACCGCTGAAGCTGTGGCGGATTTGCGTACAATGACAACCCTTTGTAAGATGGCCGACCGTCCTCACGGGGGAGTTCAACTGCCCCACTGAAATACCGCAAGTCGCCAAAATGACGGTATTCCCGATAAGAGTTCAGCAAACGGATGACGCGACCTGCAATCGGCACAAACCTGAAAAGACCAAACATCCGCGCAACCACATCCAGCGCCATTCCCGGTAACAGGTGCGGCACAATATCATTGGCATTGATAAAACGATAAATCGGCACTTTGATGGATTGTCCGAATTCCATATTGCCCACACGCGGCGCCCCGAAGGTATAACAAGCGGCGATCCGGTCACTTGCCAGCACATAGGTGGCCACAATCGCAATCGCCCCGCCAAGACTATGTCCCGTAATATATAAGGGCAAGTCTTTCAAGGCTGATTGAGATAAGGTCGCCTCGATGTCAGGTCTCACTGCCTCAAAGGCCTGCCAAAATCCGGGATGGACCTTGACCAATGGCCAAGTTTGTTCGTCTGCACTCACATTCCATTGATCAATCGGGATAACCCGATTATGCCCCGGACCACCCAATCGACCCAACACCATCGCCTTTGCATTCAGATCGGTTTTGAGATCCTCAATCTTTCGGCCTTCTGTCCCGCGAAAGGAGAGCACAATAAAAGGCTCGCGTCCTTCTTGGTCGATCTTTGCAAGGAAAGCCTGCGTGTCCGTCCCCCAAGGCACATGAATGGAAAACGTCTTGATCAGTTGAAAATGCAATTGGGCCAACTGAGTCTGCAAGTCGCATAAATCCCTCTCTTTCAAATCACGACTTGGATTTTCAAATGGAATGTAAGCGAGTTTTGACAGCAGTGCCATCAACCAGCCGGTCCGATCAGAATAGGCCGCCCGTTTGATCGGCGGTGTCAACAACTGTGGAAATGGTAAAATAGATGTGTTCATAAAGCCCCCTCAATAAGAACATTTCATGAACACGTAGATAGTCTACCCTTGCGCCACGTCAACCCAGCCCATCATAAAGACTTACACATCCCCTAAAACGTCCTTCACTTTAAAGGCTAGGTCTTTAAGCTTAAATGGCTTGGGCAGGAAATGGATTGTCGGATCATTTTCAATCCCTTCCGGGATCACGTCTTCGGCATAACCTGACATAAAGATCACCTTGATATCCGGCAGACGGGCGCGCACCAGTTCCACCATATCCGGCCCCTTCATGCCCGGCATCACCACATCGGTGATGATCAGGTTGATCTTATCCCCCTGTTTTTGAACGATTTCCCACGCCATATCCCCACTTGAAGCTTCAAGAACATTGTAGCCCTTGGCACTCAGGGCACGCGCGCCAAACAGACGGACCGGGTCTTCATCTTCCACCAGCAAGATTGTGGCCGTTCCGGTCAAATCCGCATGGTCAAACAGGTCAGGTTGCTTTTTCTCAATCTTCTTGGGCACCGCATCATCCTCGACAGCCGGGAAATAGATGCTAAAGGTCGTGCCTTTATTGATGACACTATCCACAAAAATATAGCCGTCTGTCTGACGTACGATGCCATAGACCGTGGACAAGCCCAATCCAGTCCCCTTATCCACATCCTTGGTGGTAAAGAACGGCTCGAAGATTTTGGTCAGGTTTTCCGGCGGGATGCCACAGCCGGTATCGGAGACTTCAACCGACACATAACGTCCAGGCGGCATGGTATCATGGGCTTGCTCGATCGGTTCCAGCACATCGGCATTTGCGGTGCGGATGATGACTTCACCTTCGCCGTTCATGGCATGACCTGCGTTCACCGCAAGGTTCACGACGACCTGTTCCAACTGTCCCGTATCCACGCGGATTTGTTTGAGATCGCGTCCATGTTCAATCCGCAACTGGACGGTTTCCCCCAAAGAGCGATTGAGCATGGACGACAGATCGGAAATCACTTCGGAGATATCGACGATTTTCGGGCGTAACGTCTGTTTACGCGAGAATGCCAAAAGCTGGCGCACAAGATCGGTTGCGCGGTTACCGCTTTGATAAATCTGTTGCAGTTCCTGATGGTCGGGATCGCCCTTGGGGTGACGTTCCAACAAAATTTCGCAGAACCCCGTCAACGCCGTCAACACGTTGTTAAAATCATGCGCGACCCCCCCCGCAAGCTGACCGATGGCTTGCATCTTCTGAGCTTGGGTGAATTGCAATTCCAGATCGCGCTGTTCTGTTGCATCGATAAAGTGCAGCACAAGGCCACTGATCTGACCTGTCTCATCTTCCATATGTCCGGCGAAAACCGATACCGTCAGCACCCGCCCGCGTGAGGTTGCCATCTGCACGTCAAAACGCACCGCCGCAATCGCCCCCATCGCAACTTTACCCAACTGACGTGATGCATCTTCGTGATTTTCCGCCTTGATCTGATCGAACAAGGCACGCCCAACAATCGCTTCCTGATGGCGACCCAGCATTTTAAGGAAGGCGCGGTTACAGTCATTCACCTTCAAATCCAGATCGAGCACCGCAATGCCGATCGGTGCTTCCTTAAACAACCAGCGCACCCGCGGATCATAGCCCAACGTCGCTTTATGCGGAGCCGTCTGCACGCGTCGCGGCGTTATCTCGCCTTGTTCAATCCCATCGCGCAAGACAATGCAGCGGTTATGAACAAACCGACCATGTATGTCATATAATTCTGTTTGTCGTACAAACACGTCAAAAGACTTGCCATCCGCCCCACGCAGGCTCATCACCCCTTCCGCCCCGTCGTTCATTTCAAGGACAAAGTCAGACAAGCCCATGCCCGTTGCCCGCGCCATTTCCGGGGAGACACCCAGCCAGTCCCCAAGGGTCTGGTTCACAAAACGAAAGCGCCCATTCTGATCGGAGCTGAAAAAACCGACCGGCAGGTTGTCGACAAAATCAAAGGTCTGGCGAAACTCTTTGCGCTGCGCCTGTTCCATTTCCCGCCGGGCGCTGATATCGCGCACCAACCACAAACTGAAACCACGGGGTTTTCGTAAAGGTACAACCGATAAACGCCGCCATTCACGCGTACCATCGCTCAGTTTAATCGCAACTTCCGCATGATCGCCCACCCCGACGGCTGCATTGGCACGCAGGCGTTTGAATTCCGCGACCGCATCCGGTCCATCCAAAAGATCGAGGATACCGCTGATCTCGGCCTTTCCCGGTGCATGGGGCATCAGGCGTTGAAAGCCGGGATTGGCATAAACAGTGGTCCCGTCGCGGGCCAAAATCAAACGTGCTTCCGGCAAGACATCAATGGCTTGTCGCAACAAATCACCAAATGCCCCGGCATTGCCCGATGATCCGATTGTCCAGCCCAACAACATCAGCCCGACCATGCCCATCCCTAAAAAGCCATAGCTCCAAAGATCATGAAAGCCGATCAGAAAATGGTTTGCCGCCGCCAACAACAAGGACAACCACGTCACCAGTCCCCACAGGATGGGTTGGCGGGCGTGTCTTTTAATTTGTTTTGCAAGGCGGATCAACTGAGGGCGAAGCGACATTAATTCAGGTGCCCCTTCAGACGCATCACATAGCCGATCACTTCCGCCACAGCGGCATAATGTTCTGACGGAATTTCCTGATCGATCTCGACGGAGGCATAGAGGGCACGGGCCAAAGGTGGGTTTTCGAAAATCGGGACATCATTTTCATCTGCCAGCTCACGGATACGAAGGGCAAGATTGTCCATCCCCTTAGCAACCAATTTCGGCGCACTCATCATATCCTGCTTATAGGATAAGGCACAGGCATAGTGCGTCGGGTTGGTAACAATCACATCCGCACTGGGGACCGCCGCCATCATGCGTTGGCGCGCGCGTTCCATCCGCAACTGACGAATTTTGGCTTTGACCAGCGGGTCCCCTTCAGCTTGCTTATGTTCGTCTTTGACTTCTTGCTTGGTCATGCGCATTTGCTTTGTGAAACTGTACTTCTGATAGGAATAGTCCAACGCTGCGATCAATGTCATCAGGGCGGTCACCCCGACCAGCATGATGACCGCAATGTCATACATCAATTCCATGATATGGAAAACGTCATAAGCCGGCAGGACTTCCATGTCATAGAAAACAGGGATGATCACACCAAAAGCGACGGCGCCGACCAAGGTCATCTTAAAAACTGTCTTCACCAATTCCATGACCGACTTGGTGGAGATAACCTTTTTTATCCCCTTCTTAAAGGAAATATTTTCCAGTTTCGGCTGAATTTTTTTAGGGGCCCAAATCAACCCTGTCTGGATCACACCCGCAAATACAGCCGTCACCATAAACACAAACAACAAAGGCAAGACCCGCAAGCCCATATCTGCCAGCAGTCGCGAAAACAAAACCTCTAAATTATGGGGATCAACCGAGATTTGATACCCCTCCGAAATAAAAAATGTAATCGGCGCCAACAGGCTTTCGGCAAAGATCGGCCCAAGAAACACGACAAAAACCGCCGCAGAGAAAAAGCTCGCCCAGCTTTTAATTTCCTGCGATTGCGAAACCTGGCCTTCTTCTTTTGCTTTCTGAAGTTTTTTGTCGGTCGGTTCTTCTGTTTTTGACGCGTCGTCGTCGCCTTCAGCCATACTCGCCCCTTACGGTTCCATAAAGCGGATGAGATTTTGTTGATAATATTCCAAGAATACCATGACAATACCGGATATGGTAAACATAAGCATCAACAAGGTAATCATAATCTGCGCAGGCATGGCGACAAAGTAGATCTGAAATTGCGGGTTCAATCGACTGATCAAGCCCATTGCCAACTGAAAGCCAAACGACAATAAAAAAAACGGTGCCGCCAGCTGCACGCCGATCTTAAACGATCCGGCAACCGTCTGGGTAAAAAATTCGGCAAAGTCGCCAATCGGCGGCATTTGCCCAGGGGTAAACAGCGTGTAACTATCCACAACCGCCCCCAACATCAAATGATGCAGATCCGTCACAAAGATCGTCACCAACGCCAAATTCACAAAAAACGTCGAAATGATCGACCCCTGAGATTGCGATACCGCATCAAAAGAAAAGGCGTTGGACAAAGCCGCGACGAAAGCAACAATCGTGCCCAGCGTGGTCATGGCGCTGAGCATCACCGCCATCAACATGCCAAAGAAAAAACCGATCAGGATTTCGCCGCCGATCAACATCAGCAATTCTAGCGGATGGATAGGGAAAGGGGGGAAATTGTCAGAAACCACCGGCACCATAATGAACGACAGCATCAAGGCAAACAGCAGGCGGATACGCGTAGACACAAAAGTTGCGCTAAACCCCGGCATGACAAAAAGCGCACCACTCATGCGCGCCATGATCAAACCAAAATGGAAAATGTTAAAAGCCAGAACGTCGCTGAGCATCGGCGCGTCCCTAATTTATGGCGATTATTTTGTCGAAAATAGACTCACCGAAGTCCACCATATGATGGATCATAAACGGCATCATCACGACCAGTGCCACAAAAATCACGATGATTTTCGGCACAAACACTAACGTCATTTCCTGAATGGAGGTCAAGGCCTGAAAGAGCGCGATAAGCAAACCGATCAGCAACCCGGCCATCAAGACAGGTCCACCAATCACGAGGATGACCCAGAAAGCCTCGCGTCCAATTTCAATTACGCCAACATCATTCATTATACGATACCGCCTTAAATCGGCATCTTGATAATTTCTTGATAAGCCTGAATGACTTTATCACGGACCGTCGTGACCGCTTGCAAGGTCACTTCCGCTTCCGCAACGGCTGTAATCACCTCGTTCACATCCGCAGACCCTGCGGCTGCCGCCAAAGTCATACGCTCACTTTTATAGCCGATATCCGCTGCTTCCTGCACCGCTGCTTTCAGCAAATCGGAAAATTCCTGCTCTTGTGGTGCCTGCGTACCGCTTAAAGTCGGCAGCTTGGTCATCTCCGCGGCCGATTTTGCGTAAGCCGCAGCCGCTGATGCCATCATATTGTCAGCCATTCTTTAATCCCCTACCACTTTAACGCAAAATGCCGATGGTCTGTTCCAGCATTTTTTTGCTGGCTTTAATCGTGTTTACATTGGCTTCGTAAGAACGTTGCGCCTCTTTCATATCCGTCATCTCGATCAACGAGTTGACGTTGGGGCGCAATACATAGCCATTTTCATCTGCTGCCGGATGCGCGGGATCAAACACCCGCCTAAAATTCTTCGTACTATCTTCCTTGACCTTATGAACTTTCACAAGGTTGTAGTCCATCTCGCGATCCAGTTCATTTTTAAACAGGATTTTTTTGCGACGATAAGGCATTTCCCCCGGTTTGGTCGGCAATGAGTCCGCGTTGGCGACGTTTTCAGAAATCACCCGTAACCGCGCGCCCTGCACTTTCATGCCCGCCGTCGAAATTCGCATACTTTTGAAGAGATCGTCCATCTTGTTACCTCAACCTTCCTAACTTCTAGCGCTTACCCAGCGCGATTCGGAACAAAGACATGTTCTTTTTATAAAGCTCTGTCGTCAGTTGATGGTCCACTTGAGACTCAGTCATCTTGGTCATCTGTTCTTCCAGCACCACCTGGTTGCCGTCGATGGTCGATTCATAAGGCTTGGGGTTCGTCCCCGCATATTCACGCATACGCGCAGGCTGCGTCCCGATATGTTTCGGGTCGGTGCCAACCGGCTTCACATGCATGGCTTGAGCGCGCATCAACTCTCTGAAGTTGAACGGCTTTAAGTCACGGGCCTGATATTTTGGCGTGTCCGCGTTCGCGATATTTTCCGCCAACACTTCCTGCCTGTTGCTAATGTAATCCATTCGCTTTTTCAACGTTGCGAACAGAGACATTTTACCTAAGTCCATTTTGAACTCCTAAACTGACTTATGCCCTCGACCTCCCAAGAACAAAAATTCAGTACACAGTAATACTTCGCCCAATGATACGTATGTACTATGTAATCATTATCTTAACAAATGGTAAAGGTTTGTGTAAGTGTTTTATATGGTTCAACGGGATTAATAAACTTTAAAGAGCTGGTTTTCTATACTGTCAGATAAAGATGAGCCAGCCAGACGGAATGATGCTTTGAGCAACGACATACCCAAGATGCGCAAACCCAACGACCCCGATCAAATCGCGGTCGCCCTGTCTTATGCAGGGATAGAAGACACAGCACCGGAGATTCTGGCCTCCGGTCGTGGCGCCATTGCGGAACAGATTTTACAAATCGCCTTTGAACAGGGCGTGCGGGTGCGAGAAGATGCAGACCTTGCCCAAGTCCTCGGCCTACTGGATGTGGGCGAAGAAATTCCCGTCGAGGCTTTTGCCGCCGTTGCCGAGATATTGGCCTATGTCTACCGTGCCAATGGCGAAGACATGCCCGGCGTGGATGTTCCACTCAAACCCAAAGAGCCCGCATTTTCCGATAAGAATACCGACGAGGAGGAAGACACCCCATGACATCATCTCCTGTCCAAGATGAGATCCGCGAGGAAATTGCCAAGCTTGCCGATTTCGTAGAAACCGCCCAGCGCTTAATCCACCAAAGCACCCTGGTTGACATCACGCCGCTGCATGCCCGGCTGGAGCAAGTCTGTCAAAAGATCAAACAGGCCCCCAGACCACAGGCCCGCGATGTCCTTGGTGACTTGGAAAATCTGTTTAAATCCATAGAACGACTGGAAAAAGATCTCGATTTGCAGCATGATGCGCTCAGCGAGCATTTTTACTCGACCCAAACACAGGCAAACCCGCTTTTTGCACAAGAAGTGCGCGACGACGAACAGGAAGACTAGGACCCCAGAATGGAAATTGCAGATTATCTCAGGTTTGTTTTTGCGCTCGCATTTGTGATCGCCATGATCGGTATTCTGGCTTTTATGGCAAAACGTTATGGTCTTGGCTATCGCAACGGCCCACGCAGCACAAAACGCCGATTAAGCATTTCCGAGATTATGCCCATCGACAATAAGCGTCGCCTTGTGCTGGTCAAACGCGATGACAAAGAACATCTGATTGTCATCGGCGGCACGACAGATCTGGTTGTGGAGCAAAATATCATCCCGCCAGAAGCAAGCTTTTCCTCTCACCTTTTGGAAAATGCACGGGAACAAGACGACAGCAAAGAACCGACAGAGGCTGCCCAAGTATGACCACTAAGCAAATCCTCAAGCTCTCTCTTTCCGGCGGATTTATCTCCGGGCTAGCGTTTCTGATCCTTGCGCTGTGTAACTCCGACGTTCTCGCTCAAAGTTTTACGCTGGACTTTGGCGATCCGAACGTAGGTGGGCCAGAAAGCACGACTTCGCGCATCATCCAGTTGATCGCCCTGACGACCGTGCTATCTCTCGCACCCTCCATCCTCATCATGGTGACATCCTTTACGCGCTTGATCATCGTCTTCAGCTTCCTGAGGACCGCCCTTGGGACACAACAAGCCCCACCCAACCAGGTCCTGGTGTCCCTGGCGTTGTTTCTAACCTTCTTCATCATGATGCCCACGTTTGAACAAGCCTATGATCAAGGCCTCAAACCCTATATGGATGGTGATTTGGAAGAAATCGCCGCTTTTGAGCGCACGGTACAGCCCTTTCAGCGTTTTATGATGCAGCATGTCCGCGATAAAGACCTCGACCTTTTTCTCGGCATCGCGCAGGAAGAGCCTCACGTCAATCCGGATAATGTGCCGCTTAAAGCCCTGATCCCCGCCTTTATCATCAGCGAGCTGCGTAAGGCCTTCGAGATCGGCTTCCTGCTGTTCATCCCGTTTCTGGTCATCGATATGATCGTGGCTTCTGTCCTGATGTCCATGGGGATGATGATGTTGCCGCCGGTCATCATTGCCCTGCCCTTCAAGATCATCTTCTTCGTACTGGTTGATGGCTGGTATATGCTCGTCGGTTCCATGGTCAAAAGCTTTGGGCAAGGGATCATAGATTAGCGAGACGTCATTACACACCCATAAAAAAGGCATGTTCATTTCTAAACGAACATGCCTCAGATTGCTGACAAAGGTCTCGCCTTGGCGAGGCCTTTGTGATTCAATGAGGAATGCTTAAAAAACGCGGTCCTCAACAAACGGAACTTGAGATGGTCAGTCTGGATAGTCTGGTTCCGTCCAACCATCTTTTGCGCAAAATTGATGCGCATATTGATTTCAGTTTCATTCACGACAA